>JBPCJE010000045.1:0-16895 GCA_051005615.1 Aeromicrobium sp. | reverse complement strand
CCGCGCTCGACAATGAGTTCGAGGAGAACGCCGGCGGCAAGGAGGCCATCCTCGTCGAGGTCGAGAAGCTGCTGCCGACCAAGGACCGCGAGGCGGTCCGCCACGTCTGGCACGGCATCGCCGACCGCTGGGAGGCGGCCGGCAAGGTACCGCGCGGTCGTGTCAAGGATATGGAAGGTCGGCTCCGCAAGGTGGAGCAGGCCGTCCGCGCCGCGAATGACCAGGAGTGGCAGCGCAGCGACCCGGAGAAGTCGGCCCGCGCCGACGACATGGTGTCCAAGCTCGAGAGCGCGATCGAGGACCTCCGGGCCGACCTCGCCGAGGCCCAGTCGTCCGGCGACAAGAAGAAGGTCGCCGAGCTCGAGGAGAACCTCGCGTCCCGCGAGTCGTTTCTCGCCATGGCCCAGAAGGCCTCCTCCGACTACTCGGCCTGATCCGGCGTCACGGGCGCGGGGCCAGCCGGACCAGCACTCCCTGTTCTTCCGCAGTGGCCCACACCCAACCTCCGCCCACCACGACGTCGCCGAGCCCGAGAAGGTCCGACGTCTCGATAACCTCGGCCACCCGCCGCGCGGCGGGGTCGATTCGCACGAGGAACTCCTCGCTCTCGGCCCCCCGTGCCCATACGGCGTCGTCGTCAGCCCAGATCGTGCTCTCGAGCCCCGCGAACACGTTGTAGACGGCCTTCACCGCCAAGCTCGCGGTGTCGATCTGAGCCACGCCGCCGGCGAAGCTGACCCAGAGGTCGTCGGCCACGGCGGCCTGCCGGGGAAGGTCGATGCCCACGGACTTCACGACCCGTCCCTTCCGTGGATCGATCTTCAGGACGGCATCCGCGCTGGGGCACAGGACCCACAGGGCGCCGCCGCCACGAGACAGATTGGTGCAGAACATGCCGAGCTCGACTGTCGTGCCACGGCGTCCGTCTCGATCGATCACCGAGACCGACTTTCCGTCCGCCGCGATGACCCACAAACCCTGCTCGGTGGCGGCCAGCCTGGACTGGTCGTAGATCTTCTCGACCGTCGATGGTCGCCCAGCAGTGTCGGCGTCCGGATCGATCCGGACCAGCCGGTTCTCCCCCACGCAGCTCCATATGCCTGTGCGGTCGGCACCGAAGCCTTGGCATCTCTGCACGGTCGTGTCGGTGACGGTCACGATCTCGCTGACGATCTTCCCGCTGCCCGGATCGACGCGCAGCACGTCTCCCGCGTCCCTCCTCACCCAGACCGAGCCGAAGGCGCTCTCCATCCAGTCGGGAGATCCGCCCAGGACCCACGATCGATCCATGCGCTGGTCGATGTCCACCCGAGGGGCGCGGTCGGCAGAGATCGGATCGGGCAACGCCGCGACGGGAGGTGGTCCCGTGGGTGTCCCGTCGGGATCATCCTGGCCATTGGGACCACAGGCGACGCACAGGCACACCGCTGCCACGAGGCCGAGGGCGCGACGGTTCATGCTCGCAAAGTACTACTGCGTGAGGCGGTAGACGTCGAAGACGCCGTCGATGGTGCGGACCGCCGAGAGGACGTGACCGAGGTGCTTGGCGTCGGCCATCTCGAAGGTGAACTTCGACTTGGCGACACGGTCACGGCCGGTGCTGAGGGACGCCGACAGGATGTTGACGTGCTGGTCAGAGATGACGCGGGTGATGTCGCTCAGCAGACGCGGACGGTCGAGAGCCTCGACCTGGATGGCCACCAGGAACGTGCTCTTGGCCGTCGGCGCCCAGTGCACCCCGACCAGCCGCTCGGGCTGGTTGTGGAGGGCCGCGAGGTTCACACAGTCGGTGCGGTGCACCGACACGCCCGAGCCACGCGTGACGAATCCCTGGACCTCGTCGCCCGGCACCGGCGTGCAGCAACGGGCGAGCTTGACCAAGAGCTCCCCGTCGACACCCTCGACGACCACCCCGGCGTCGCCGGTGTCGGGCCGCCGCCGCCCGAGACCCGGCATCGATGTCGCCTCGGCGAGGTCCTCCTCGGCTCCCTGGCGTCCGCCGGCGATCCCGATGACGCGTTCGACGACGTTCTGGGCTCCGACGTTGCCCTCGCCCACTGCCGCGTACAGCGAGGACACGTCGGCGAGGTGCAGATCCTTGGCGACGGCGTCCAGGGTCTCGTGGTTGAACAGGCGGTGCAGCGGCAGGTTCTCCTTGCGCATCTGCTTCGCGATGTGGTCGCGACCGCGTTCGATCGCCTCCTCGCGCCGCTCCTTGGTGAACCACTGGCGGATCTTGTTGCGGGCGCGCGGGCTCTTGACGAAGTCGAGCCAGTCGCGGCTCGGACCGGCGTCGGGCGACTTGGACGTGAAGATCTCCACGACGTCGCCTGTCTGCAGTACCGACTCCAGCGACACCAGGCGCCCGTTGACGCGGGCCCCGATGCAGGCGTGCCCGACCTCGGTGTGCACGGCGTACGCGAAGTCGACCGGCGTGGCGTCGGCCGGCAGCTGGATCACGTCGCCGCGCGGTGTGTAGGCGTAGACGCCGGCGTTGTTCATCTCGAACCGCAGCGAGTCGAGGAAGTCGCCGGAGTCCGAGGTCTCCGACTGCCAGTCGATCAGCTCGCGGAGCCACGCCATGTCCTCGCCGCTCGGACCCTTGCCGCCGCTATGCCCGGCCTGACCGTCCTCCTTGTACTTCCAGTGCGCCGCGACGCCGTACTCAGCACGTCGGTGCATGGCGAACGTGCGGATCTGCAGCTCGACGGCCTTGCCCTGCGGACCGATGACCGTCGTGTGCAGCGACTGGTACATGTTGAACTTCGGGACCGAGATGTAGTCCTTGAAACGTCCGGGGATCGGGTTCCACCGCGCGTGCAGCACACCGAGGACGCCGTAGCAGTCGGCCACCGAGTCCACCAGGATGCGGACGCCGACCAGGTCGAAGATGTCGGTGAAGTCGTGTCCGCGCACCAGCATCTTCTGATAGATCGAGTAGTAGTGCTTTGGCCGACCTCTCACGCTGGCCTTGAGCTTGGCGTGGCGCAGGTCGGACTCGACATCGCCGATGACCCGCTCGAGGAACTGCTCGCGCGACGGCGCGCGGTCGGCGACGAGGCGCACGATCTCGTCGTAGACCTTGGGGTGCAGTGTGGCGAACGCGAGGTCCTCCAGCTCCCACTTGATCGTGTTCATGCCGAGCCGGTGGGCCAGCGGCGCGAAGATCTCGATCGTCTCGCGGGCGATCCGCTCCTGCTTGTCCTGGCGGAGATAGCGGAGGGTGCGCATGTTGTGGAGGCGGTCGGCGAGCTTGATGACGAGCACGCGGATGTCGCGGCTCATCGCCACGACCATCTTGCGGATGGTCTCGGACTGGGCGGTCTCGCCGTACTTGACCTTGTCGAGCTTGGTGACGCCGTCGACCAGCTGGACGACCTCGTCGCCGAATTCCTCGCGCAAGCGGTCAAGCGTGTACGGCGTGTCCTCGACGGTGTCGTGCAGCAGGGCGGCGCAGAGGGTCGGAGCAGTCATGCCGAGCTCGGCCAGGATCGTGGCGACGGCAAGCGGATGGGTGATGTACGGGTCACCGCTCTTGCGCGTCTGCCCCTCGTGCATCTGTTCGGCGATCGCGTACGCCTTCTCGATGGCGTCGACCTCACCCTTGGGATGGGTCTCGCGGTAGACCTTCATCAGGGGGTCGAGCACCGGGTTGACCGTCGAGCCGCGGCCGATGCGGGCCAGACGACTGCGGACGCGCGCCGAAGCGGGCGCCGAGTCGGCGGACTTGGGTTCGGGTGCCGACTCGGACGCCTCGGAGCCCACGTCGATGCGTTCGGCCACGTGACCTCCTGATCTGTGGCTCCTGTCCTGACATCCATGGTAGGTCAGCGCACGAGGACAGCCCCCACCAGCGGAAACGTCAGAGCATTTGGTCGAGCAGCGTCGCAGCGGTGGCGAGGACGAGCACTGCGACGAGCACCAGCGCCACGAGGCGCACCTGACGAGAGTTCATGGGGTCTCCTGTGGGGATGTTCAGAACGTGACGAGCGAGCGCAGGGGCCTGCCACCGAGTCGAGCCCGCCCGCCGAGAGCGGGCAGCTCGATGGCCACGACATGGCCCACCACCGTGGCCCCGGCCTCGGCGACCAATGAGGCTGTGGCCTCCAGCGTGCCCCCGGTCGCCAGGACGTCGTCGACCACGAGCACGCGGTCGCCGGTCGTCAGGGCATCCGCATGGATCTCGATCGTCGCTTCGCCGTACTCGAGCGCGTAGGAGGCTGACAGCGTCCGGTGAGGCAGCTTCCCGGCCTTGCGCACGGGGACGAAACCCACGCCCAGCCTCAGCGCCACCGGTGCGCCGACGATGAACCCGCGGGCTTCGACGCCGAGCAAGGCGTCGACCGGACCGAGCTCTTCGCCGGCAGCAGCCAACGCGTCGACGACCGACGCGAACGCCTCCGGCACGGCGAGAAGCGGCGTGATGTCGCGGAAGGTGACACCCGGCTCCGGCCAGTCGGGAATCGGCCGCACCCATCGTTCGATGAGTGCGGCCGCATCCTCCATCTCAGTACTCAGTGTCAGCGCTCAAGTCGAGAGGTTGACCTTGCAGACGTCCTTGGCGTGCTTCTCGATCGCCTTGGACGACTTGTCGAATTCGGCGCTGTCGAGCTTCTGGAACTCGGCGGCGAGGCCCTGCAGCTTCTCGACGTCGACGCCCTCGGGCATGTTGCCCTTCTGGAGCTCGGCGAAGTCGGAGAACTTCAGGCCGGCGTCCTTGAGCGCCTTCTCGACGTCGGTGATGCCCTTGTCGAGGGTGGTCCAGTCGTCCTTGACCTCCGCGGGCGCGTCGTCGGCCAGCTCGTGGAAGGTCTTGAACGCCTCGTCGAGCTTGGAGACGTCGCTGGACGAGAGCGAGTCGAACTCGGTGGAGGCGGCCTTCAGGTCCTTGCAGTATTCGCTGTCCGGGCCGTCGTCGCCGCCGCCGCAGCCGGCCAGCGTCGCAGCCATCAGCGCAGCCGACGCGAGAGCGAGTGGGGTCTTCATGGAGTCTCCTTGATCGGCAACGCCGGCTCGTGTCGGCGCCGCGGGTGTGACCAGCATGGCACGACGGTGGAGGAGATCAGCGTCGGCCCTTGGGCCTCTTCGCGCGGGTGGTGCGGGTGGGTTGGTTGCGCTTGGCCGAGCCCGACGACGTCACCGGACGCGAGGCCGTGGCCACCGCGGGGGCCTTGTCGCTCTCGACGGGCATGTCGTCCGGCGAGGAAGCGGGCCCGGCCCCGCGCTTGGCCAGCACACGGGCGGTGTGGGCGGTGATCGCCGGCTCGCGGACCTTGAGCTGCACGGCCAGTGGCGTCGCGATGCAGATCGATGAGTAGGTGCCGGCGGCCATGCCGACAAACAGGGCCAGCGCAAGGTCCTTGAGCGGGCCGGTGCCGAGCACGGCGGCACCGACCAACAACAGGGCGGCGACTGGGAGGAGTGCCGTGATGGACGTGTTGATGGAGCGCACCAACGTCTGGTTGACCGCCAGGTTGGCGCGCTCGGCGTACGTGCGTGTGCTCGACCGTTGGACGTCGCGGGTGTTCTCGCGCACCTTGTCGAAGACGACGACGGTGTCGTACAGCGAGTACCCGAGGATCGTCAGCAGCCCGGTGACCGTGGCGGGCGTGACCTCGAAACCGGACCACGCGTACACCCCGGCGGTGATGAGCACGTCATGCGCCAGCGCCACCAGCGCGGCGACGGACATCTTCCACTCCCGGAAGTACGCCCAGATGAACAAGACGACGAGCACGAGGAACACCATCAGACCGGTGAGCGCCTTCTGGCCGACCTGCTTGCCCCAGGACGGACCGACGAGGTTCTGACTCACCTCCGTGGCCCCGGCGTCGGTGAGCGACCTCTCGATCGCGGAGGCCTGGTTCTGGTCGAGCGCCGCGGTCTGGATGCGCACGGTGTCACTGCCCGACGTGTTGACGATCGGGTCGCCGGCCTCGACGACGCCGGAGTCCACGACCGCCTGCGTCATGTCGTCGACCGCGCCGGCGTCGGCCTGCTGCACCTGGGCGGTGAACTCGACGCCGCCCTTGAACTCGATGCCGAAGTGGAAGCCGCGCACGACGAAGGCGACCGCGCACATCACGACGATGGCCGCGGAGATGGCATACCAGAGCTTGCGTCGTCCGACGAAGTCGAACGACACCCGTCCGGAGTAGAGATGCTGACCGAAGGTGCTGACTCGTCCCATCAGGCGGTTCCTCCTGTCGAGCGGCCGATCTCGGTGACCTTGCGGCCGCTGATGCCCAGGTGTGCGGCGTCGAGGCCGGAAAAACGGTGACCCTCACCGAAGAACTTCGTGCGAGCGAGCACCGAGACGAGCGGCTTGGTGAAGCCGAACACGACGAGGACGTCGATGAGCGTCACCAGCCCGAGCGCAAAGGCGAACCCACGCACCACGCCGATCGCGAAGATGAACAGGATGAGCGCCGCCATGATCGAGACCGCGTCGGCCGCGAGGATCGTGGTCCGGGCGCGGATCCACCCGCTTTCGACCGCAAGACGCAATGATTTTCCTTCGCGTACCTCGTCGCGAAGACGCTCGAAGAACACGATGAACGAGTCGGCGGTGATACCGATGGCCACGATGAGGCCGGCGATGCCGGGCAGGGTCAGCGTGAAGCCGACTCCTCGGCCGAGCAGCAGCGCCAGGGCGTACGTGAGTGCCGTGGCCACGAGAAGGGACGCGATGGCCACCAGGCCGAGACCGCGGTAGTACAGCAGCAGGTACACGACCACGAGCAGGAGTCCGGCGGCTCCGGCGAACAGACCCGCCTTGAGCTGCGTCCCGGCGAGCGTCGGGCCCTCGAACGAGCTGCCGTTGAGCTCGAACGTCAGGGGCAGCGCGCCGTACTTGAGCTGGTCCGCGAGCGCCTTGGACGATGTGGCCGTGAAGCTGCCCGAGATCTGCGACGACCCGTCGGTGAAGTGGCCATTCGTGGTGGGTGCGCTGAGCACCTCTCCGTCGAGCACGATGGCGAAGCGGCTGGTCTGATCGCTGCCCTGTTGCTGCTGCTGGTAGAGCGCCTCGGTGACGGTGTCGAAGGTCTTCTTGCCCTCACCCTTCAGCTGGAGAGCGACGACCCAGGAGACCTGGCCCTGCGGCACGACGGCGCTGGCGCTCTTGACGTCGGTGCCCTCGATGACGGTGGGGCTGAGCACCTCGACCTCGCCGGTCTTGATGTCGCATGTGACGAGCGGACGGTCGGACCGATCATCCTGAGGGAGGCTCTTCTTCGCGCAGACGAACGTCTTGGCACGCGCGTTGAGGGCGTTCAGGCCGGGGACATACTCGTTCGGCAGGGACTCCACCCCTTCGGTCTCCGCCTTGATGACCTGTTCGAGCGTGAGCTTCGACCAGTCGACCTTGGCGATGGCCTCTTCCTGCTTCTTGACCTCGGCGGGATCGCCGGGCTCCTGCGCGCCTTCCGCCGAGGCCCACACCAGCCGGAACCTCAACTGCGCGGTGCGCCCGACCTGGTCGACGATGTCGCTCTCGTCGGATTCGGGGATCTCGATGATGACTTGGTTGCCACCCTGGGTGGTGACCTCGCCCTCGGTGACCCCGGTGGCGTTGACGCGCTGGTCGATGATGCTGCGCGCCTGACGCAGCTTTTCCGGAGTGACGTCACCCGTGGAGGCCTTCGCCTGCAAAGTGATGCGCGTGCCGCCCTGGAGGTCGAGGCCGAGCCGCGGCTTCCAGACGCTGTCGTCGCTGGAGCCGGTGGTGCCGAGCACCGCGAGCAGGCCGTAGAGGCCGACGACCGCGGCAAGGAAGAGGAACAACGTGCGGCGCGGCCTCGGCAGGTTGCGCCGCGGCGGGGGCGCGTTGCGCCGGTAGGCCCGGTCGGCCATCAATCCCGGTCTTGCGGCTCGTCGACGACCTCGTCCGCGGGCGGGACCTCTCCGGGCCCGACGATCTTGGCGACGGCCTGGCGGGCGACGGTGACGACGACGTCAGGTGCGATGCGGAGCTCGACCTCCTGGTCGGCCACGGTGACGAGCTCACCGAAGATGCCGCTGGCGAGCATGACCCGCGCGCCCGGGGCGAGCGCGTTCTGGGTGGCCTGGAACTCCTTCTGCCGGTTGCGCGCGGGGCGCAGGACCAGCAGCCAGAAGGCGACGACGACCAAGATGAGGGGCAGGTACTGGACCCAAGTGGACACGGTGGGTGCTCCCGAAAATGTTGAGATCCCGCCGAGTGACGACGGACGAGGCCCGAGGGCCACCGGGTAGTCTAACCAGCCGCCCTGTGCCCTTCGCCGCCCGTGGCCCGGCACCCCCACCCCGGCCCTTCGCCGCCCGTGGCCCGGCACCCCCGCCGCGCCACGATGACGAGGCTTACTCCTGGGGGTCCGGTTCGTCGAACGACAGCTGTCCCGCGGTGGGCGGGGCGAGGCCGAGGTGGCGCCAGGCCGGTGGCGTGGCCACGCGTCCGCGCGGCGTTCTGGCCAGGAACCCGAGACGCACCAGGAACGGCTCCGCGAGCTCCTCGACCGTCTCGCGCTC
The DNA here is from genome assembly GCA_051005615.1 of Aeromicrobium sp. Lineage (GTDB taxonomy): Bacteria > Actinomycetota > Actinomycetes > Propionibacteriales > Nocardioidaceae > Aeromicrobium. The sequence continues at coordinate 8,387 of JBPCJE010000045.1, read as the reverse complement.
CTCGCCGACTGCCACGGCAAGCGTCGCGACCCCGACGGGACCTCCACCGAAGCTCTCGCACAACGCGGACAGCACCGCGCGGTCGAGGCGGTCGAGCCCGAGGTCGTCGACCTCGTAGAGGGCGAGCGCGGCGTGGGCGACGTCCTCGTCGACGACACCGTCGGCCCGGACCTCCGCGTAGTCGCGGACACGGCGGAGCAGGCGGTTGGCGATGCGCGGCGTGCCTCGCGAGCGCGAGGCGATCTCGCGGCCGCCGCCCGTGGTGACCTCGAGGTCGAGCAGGCCGGCCGAGCGGTCGACGATGCGGTGGAGCTCGGCGGTGTCGTAGTAGTCGAGCTGGGCGGTGAACCCGAACCGGTCGCGGAGCGGGCTGGGCAGCAGTCCGGCGCGGGTGGTGGCGCCGACGACCGTGAACGGCGGGATCTCGAGCGGGATCGCGGTGGCTCCGGGGCCCTTGCCGACGACGACGTCGACCCGGAAGTCCTCCATCGCCATGTACAGCAGCTCTTCGGCCGGACGGGACATCCGGTGGATCTCGTCGATGAACAGGACGTCGTGCTCGTTGATGCCGGACAGGATGGCGGCGAGGTCGCCCGCGTGCTGGATGGCGGGGCCGCTCGTGATCCGCAACGGTGCCCCGAGCTGGTGGGCGATGATCATCGCGATGGTGGTCTTGCCGAGCCCGGGTGGGCCCGACATCAGCACGTGGTCGGGCGTTCGGCCGCGGGCGACCGCGGCCTCGAGCATCAGCGCGAGCTGCTCGCGCACGCGTTCCTGGCCGATGAGCTCGTCGAGGGTGCGCGGCCGCAGCGCGGCCTCGAACGCCCGCTCCTCGGGCGTGGCCGCACCCATGACTGAATCTGGGTCCATCTGGAGATCGAGGTCGTCGTCCATGCTCAGGCCCTGGAGAGCGTGCGCAGGGCGGCGCGCAGCAGGGTCGGGACGTCGTGCTCGGAGTCAGGAGCACGGTCGACAGCGACGGTGTCGACGGCCCGCTCGGCGTCGCGGGTCGACCACCCGAGGCCCTGCAGGGCGTCACGCACCTGGTCGCGCCAGGCCGCTCCGCCGCTCACGACGGTGGTGACGGGCGAACCGACCCGGTCCTTGAGCTCGACGACGATCCGTTCGGCGCCCTTGCGACCGATGCCCGGAACGGCGGTGAGGGCAGCATGATCGGCGCTCGCGATCGCTTGGCGGAGGCGCTCGGGCGTCAGGACGGCGAGCATCGCCTGCGCCACCTTCGGGCCGACACCGCTGGCCGTCTGCACGAGCTCGAACATGTCGCGCTCGTCGACGTCGGCGAAGCCGTAGAGCGTGGTGGAGTCCTCGCGGACGACCATGGAGGTGGCGAGCTGGGCCTCGGCGCCCAGGCGGAGGCCGGCTATCGTGCCCGGCGTGCAGAACACGTGGTAGCCCACTCCCCCGACGTCGACGACGGCGGCGTTGAGGGTCAGGGCGGCAACGGTGCCGCGCACGAACGCGATCATCGGCTCGCTGCCTTCGCGAGTGCTTCGTCGAGTCGGGCGGTCGCGCCGCCGCGCCAGATCTGACAGATGGCCAGCGCGAGGGCGTCGGCGGCGTCGGCGGGACGGGGTGGTTCGGCGAGGCGGAGCAGCCGGGTGACCATCTGCGCCACCTGCGCCTTGTCGGCGCGACCGCTGCCGGTGACTGCGGCCTTGACCTCGCTCGGCGTGTGCAGCCGGACCTCGATGCCGTGCCGGGCCGCGACGAGCATGGCGACACCGCTTGCCTGAGCCGTGCCCATCACCGTGCGGACGTTGTGCTGGCTGAACACCCGTTCCACCGCAACGACGTCGGGGCGATGCTGTGCGACGGCCGATTCGATCCCCTGCTCGAGCAGGTGCAGACGCCGGGCGATGTCGAGGTCGGCGGGCGTACGCACGACACCCACGTCGACGAGGGTGAGAGGCCGCCCGGAGCTGCCGTCGACGACCCCGACGCCACACCTGGTGAGACCGGGGTCGATGCCGAGAACCCGCACCGTCTGCGAACGCATGTTCGACAGGTTAGTCGGCCCCGAGTGCTCGACCGTGGCGACGCGCCGAGGTCTCAGCCGGCCTGCTCCATGGCCTCGGCCATGACCTCGTCGGAAGCCTCGAGGTTGCTGAAGACGTTCTGCACGTCGTCGAGGTCCTCGAGGGCGTCGACCAGGCGGAGGATCTTCGTGGCGGCGCTGACGTCGACCTCGACGGACACGGAGGGGACGAACGACGCCTCCGCCGAGTCGTAGTCGAGTCCGGCCTCCTGGAGGGCGGTGCGGACCTGGACGAGGTCGGTTGGCTCGCAGATGACCTCGAACGAGCCGTCCAGGTCGTTGACCTCCTCGGCACCGGCGTCGAGCACGGCCAGCAGGACGTCGTCCTCGGACGTCGTTGCCCCCTCGTGCTCGACGGTGACGAGGATGACGCCCTTGCGGTTGAACAGGTACGACACCGATCCGGGGTCGGCCATCGTGCCGCCGCTGCGGGTCATGGCGGTGCGGACCTCCATGGCGGCCCGGTTGCGGTTGTCGGTGAGGCACTCGACGAGCAGCGCGACACCGCCGGGTGCGTAGCCCTCGTACATGATCGTGGCGTAGTCGACTCCCCCGCCGTCGATCCCGCCGCCGCGCTTGACGGCGCGGTCGATGTTGTCGTTGGGCACCGACGACTTCTTGGCCTTCTGGATCGCGTCGTAGAGCGTCGGGTTGCCGGTGGGGTCGGGACCGCCGGTGCGGGCGGCCACCTCGACGTTCTTGACGAGCTTGGCGAACATCTTGCCGCGCTTGGCGTCGATGGCCGCCTTCTTGTGCTTGGTCGTCGCCCACTTGGAGTGCCCTGACATCCCACAACCCTTCGATGGCGCAGTCTTCCTATGACGCTGTGACGAGGTCCAGGAAGTACCGGTGGATGCGGAGGTCGTCGCCCACCTCGGGGTGGAAGGACGTCGCGAGGACCGGACCCTGCTGGACCGCCACGATCCTATCCCCGACGCCGGGCACGTCGACGCTCGCGAGAACCTCGACGTCCGGCCCGACGTCCTCGACCCAAGGTGCGCGGATGAACACGGCGTGGACGGGATCGTCGAAGTTCGTGAACTCGACGTCGCCCTCGAAGGAGTCGACCTGCCGCCCGAAGGCGTTGCGACGCACGGTGATGTCTAGCCCCCCGAACGTCTCCTGACCGGTGATGCCGTCGCGCAGACGGTCGGCGAGCATGATCATCCCGGCGCATGTGCCCAGCGTGGGCATGCCGGTCTTGATGCGGTCGGCGAACGCGTCGAACATCTCGAACGCACGGGCGAGCTTGACCATCGTGGTGGACTCCCCGCCTGGCACGACCAGCGCGTCACAGCGGTCGAGCTCCTCGAGCCGTCGCACCGGAAACGCCTGGACGCCCAGCTCGGACAGCGCGCCGAGGTGCTCCCGGACATCGCCCTGGAGCGCGAAGACGCCGATCGACGGTGAACCCACGTCACCAGAGTAGGCGGCAGGGGTGCCGGGCCTTGGGCGGCCGATCCAGCCGGCAGGGGTGCCGGGCCCTGGGCGGCCGATCCGATGGAACCCTCCCCAGACGACGGCGGTGGTTCGGGGTGGGCCTGACCACCGCCGTCGCTCCCTCTCGGTTTCCCTCCCGATCGGGATCGGGGAGGGAGGCGTGAGCGCCATCCGCAGACGCAGCGACTCCCTCTCGGAGCGTCACGAGGAGACTCCCGGCTCCTTGGGTCGCAACGCTGGAAACAGCATACGACCACAGCGGTCAACCGCGCACTGAAAATTCGGTGTGAAAGTGCAGAACTACCATCCGCGGTCGGCCAGGCGGTGCGGCTCGGGCACGTCGTCGACGTTGATGCCGACCATGGCCTCGCCGAGGCCGCGCGAGACCTTGGCGATGACGTCGGGATCGTCGTGGAAGGTGGTGGCCTTGACGATGGCCTCGGCGCGCTGCGCCGGGTTGCCGGACTTGAAGATGCCCGAACCGACGAAGACGCCCTCGGCGCCCAGCTGCATCATCATCGCGGCGTCGGCCGGGGTGGCGATGCCGCCGGCGGTGAACAGCACGACCGGGAGCTTGCCGAGCTCGGCGACCTCGCGCACGAGGTCGTACGGCGCCTGGAGCTCCTTGGCGGCGACGTACAGCTCGTCGTCGGCGAGGGTCTGGAGCCGGCGGATCTCGGCGCGGATCTGGCGCATGTGGGTGGTGGCGTTCGAGACATCACCGGTGCCGGCCTCGCCCTTGGAGCGGATCATGGCCGCGCCCTCGGTGAGGCGCCGCAATGCCTCGCCCAGGTTGGTGGCGCCGCACACGAACGGCACGGTGAACTGCCACTTGTCGATGTGGTTGGCGTAGTCGGCCGGGGTGAGCACCTCGGACTCGTCGACGTAGTCGACGCCGAGGCTCTGCAGCACTTGCGCCTCGACGAAGTGCCCGATGCGCGCCTTGGCCATGACGGGGATGGAGACGGCCTCGATGATGCCGTCGATGAGGTCGGGATCGCTCATGCGGGCGACACCGCCCTGCGAGCGGATGTCGGCTGGCACGCGTTCGAGGGCCATGACGGCGACGGCGCCGGCGTCCTCGGCGATCCTGGCCTGCTCGGCGTCGACGACGTCCATGATGACGCCGCCCTTGAGCATCTCGGCCATGCCGCGCTTGACCCGGGATGTGCCGATCGTGGTCTCGTCGTTGCTCACTGCTCGTCCTTCAAAGTGGCCTTGTTTGACAAGTCCACTCTACTCCCGTCAGCGCAGCACGAACAGCGGGTGCCGACGGGACCCGGGACGACGGAGTCCAGCTCCGGACGGTGTCGGCAGGAGTCCGGCGTTGAAGTCGTCGACCAGTGCGTCGGCGGTCTCCCGTGCGCAGGTCTTGTCGGTGCCGATGAAGCCCGTCGGTCCCCGCTTGATCCAGCCGGAGACGTAGCCGCCGGGCCAGGGCTTTCCCCCGGTGACGATCCGACGGCGACGTTCGGGATGACGGCGGGTGCGATCGACGCTGACTCCGCTCACGTGATCGGCACCGAGCATCTCCGTCGGAACCGAGCAGAAGCGCAGGACGATGCGGCGCGCGCCCGGCTGGTGGACGCGGGTGGCGAGGGACTCGAGCGCCTCCAGCCTGTGCTCGGTGACGAGGTCCAGGGCGCCGGCCGACCGCAGCGCCGCCGTGGCCGGGTCGACGTCCAGGTTCTCGGCGACGATCTCGATGTCGTCGCGCGCGAGCAGACCGACGAGCCCGGGAAAACCGTGAAGGCGGCCTGCGCTGGGCTGCGACGGCCGAGCAGCACGATCTCCCGGACCGAGCTGCCGCGCAACGCCAGCAACGCGGGTTCGGCGATGTCGGTGCCGGCGAGTCGGTCCGGGTCGGTGGCCAGGATCCAGGCGGCGTCGAGCGCGATGTTGCCGTTGCCGACGATGACGACACACTCGTGGGTGAGATCGGGCGTGACGCCCTCGTGGTCGGGTGATCGTTGTACCAGGCGACGAACATCGTGGCCGAGGTGCTGCCCGGCAGGGATTCACCCAGAATGCCGAGCTTCCTGTCGCGGGAGGCACCGGTGGCACAGACGACGGCGTGGTGGCGCTCGAGCAGCGTCACATCGTCTGAGCAGGCGGGAGCGGCTTTCCCGCGGACTGTGCGTGCACCATCAGCATCCGTTGGACGATCGTCACCGCGCTGGCGGCCGTGAGGACCCACAGGGTGATCTCGGTGAGGATCGGCAGACCGAACAGCCCGTTGAACCCCGTCATCACCAGGATCGCGACGAGTCGATCGGCGCGTTCGGCGATGCCGCCCTTGGCCTTCATGCCGAGGCTCTCGGCCCGGGCCCTGGCATACGACGTGATGTTGCCGAGCACCAGGCAGGCCAGGCTCAGGCTCAGGTAGAGGGTGGAGTCGCCTTCCCCGGCGTACCAGAGCACGAGGCCGCCGAAGATCGCCGCGTCGCCGAACCGGTCGAGGGTCGAGTCGAGGAACGCCCCCCACGCTGACGACTGCCCGGTCTTGCGGGCCATGTAGCCGTCCATGATGTCGCCGAAGACGAAAGCGGTGATGACCAGGACGCCGACGAAGAACTCGCCCCGCGGGAAGAACCACAACGCCCCGGCGCTCACACCGATCGTGCTGACGATGGTCACGTGGTCGGGCTTGACACCCATCCGCAGCAGCAGGTCCGCCACGGGTGCCCAGACGTTGGTCCAGAACTGACGGAATCGTTCGAGCACGGTCTACTCACCCTCCTCTGGCTGAGCCCAGGCTGCGGCCAGCATCTCGCGGGTCTCTCCCAGCAGCTGCGGCATCGTCTTGGTGCGCCCGATGACGGGCAGGAAGTTCGCGTCGCCGCCCCACCGCGGCACCACGTGCTGGTGCATGTGTGCGGCGATTCCGGCGCCGGCGATGTTGCCCTGGTTGATGCCCAGGTTGAACCCGTGCGGCCGCGTGACGGAGCGCATGACGGTCATCGCCTGCTTGGTGAGAAGCGCGACCTCGGCGGTCTCGTCGTCGGTGAGGTCGGTGTAGTCGGCGACGTGACGGAACGGGCAGATCAGCAGGTGTCCGGCGTTGTACGGGTAGAGGTTCAGCACGGCGTACGCCACCTCGCCGCGACGGACGATCAGACCATCCGCGTCGTCCATCGCCGGAATGAGGCAGAACGGGCAGTCGGCCGCGTCAGACGACTCCGGCTTGTTCTCGCCCTTGATGTAGAGGATGCGGTGCGGCGTCCAGAGGCGCTCGAACGCGTCCGGCTCCCCCACACCCTGCTGCTCACTCACCCGGGAAACTCTAGGCCGAACCCACCCGCGCAGCAGGCGGGGGGTTCGGGCCTGAGATCGACGCGATCCGACTGTTCGATCAGACCCTGGCGGCCAAGCTTCTTGGCCTGTGCCGCGCTGATGATCGCCTCGACCCGGACCTGAGCCTTCTTGCGCGCTCACCGGGAATCTTGCTGAGGCGCAGATCATGGCGGTCGACACCGAGGTCGACGAGCTCCGTGATCTGGCCGGTGGCCAGGTCGCCCACGTAGACGTCGAGATGGTCATCGGGTGGGGCTGCGACCAAGGCGCTGGTGCTCAGCAAACCGGCGACGAGCGCCAGGGGACGGCGAAAATTGACAACGACAGACGACGCATTCGGGCCCCCGAGAACCAGGAATGAACATCCTTTGGCCAAGACTGACCGTGTTGCAAGGCCAAACCTGAACCTGTCGGAGCGCAAGATCAATGGTTCTCAGGTTTCGGTTCGGGAACGTTGTCGGGAGATCAGACCTGAGCACGGCTGTCGATAGCCTCGACGATGCGGTCGATCGCCTCGTCGAGAGGAACCCCGTTGTCCTGGTCACCGCTGCGGTAGCGGAACGAGACGGCGCCCGCCTCGACGTCGTGGTCACCGACGATGACCATGAACGGCACCTTCTGTGTCTGGGCGTTGCGGATCTTCTTCTGCATGCGTTCGTCGGAGTGGTCGACCTCGACGCGGATCCCGCGGGTCTTGAGCCGCTTGGCGACGTCGTCGAGGTAGTCCGCGTGCCGCTCTGCAACCGGAATGCCAACGGCCTGCACCGGCGCGAGCCAAGGAGGAAAGGCACCCGCATAGTGCTCCACCAGCACTCCGAGGAACCGCTCGATCGAGCCGAACTTCGCCGAGTGGATCATCACCGGACGCTGCCGTGAGCCGTCAGCAGCGACGTACTCGAGCTCGAAGCCGCGCGGCTGGTTGAAGTCGTACTGGATCGTCGACATCTGCCACGTGCGGCCGATGGCGTCGCGGGCCTGCACGGAGATCTTCGGGCCGTAGTACGCCGCCCCGCCCGGGTCGGGCACCAGCTCGAGCCCCGAGCCGCGCGCGACGCCCTCGAGCACCGTCGTGGCTGTGGCCCACTCATCCTCCGAGCCCACGAACTTGTCCGGCTTGGAGTCGTCGCGGGTGGACAGCTCGAGGAAGAAGTCCTCGAGCCCGAAGTCCTTGAACAGGCTGAGGCAGAAGTTCAACAGGTGCTTGATCTCCGCGGGCGCCTGCTCGGGCGTCACGTACGAGTGCGAGTCGTCCTGGGTCATCCCCCGCACACGGGTGAGCCCGTGGACGACGCCGGACTTCTCGTACCGGTAGACGCTGCCGAACTCGAACAGCCGCAACGGAAGCTCGCGGTACGACCGCTGACGCGAGCGGAAGATCAGATTGTGCATCGGGCAGTTCATGGCCTTGAGGTAGTACTTGCTGTTCTCCAGATCCATCGGCGGAAACATGCCGTCGGCGTAGTAGTGCAGGTGGCCGGAGGTGTAGAACAGGCCCTCCCTGGCGATGTGCGGGTTGCCGACGTATTCGAATCCCTCGTCGATGCGGCGCTGCCGTACGTATCCCTCCCCCACCCGCTCCCCTCCCCCCCCCTCTCTC
>JBPCJE010000044.1:0-15247 GCA_051005615.1 Aeromicrobium sp. | reverse complement strand
GCCATCGCTCGAGCCGGCGGGTCAGCGGTGGCGCGGCCAGGAGGATCCCGGACGTCGCACACACCGAGAGGACGAAGCCGACCGACCGGGACAGCCACGGATCGATGAAGATCAGGGCCAGGACGGCTACGGACAGAGAGCGCATACCGCCGCGACTGCCCATGCCGAGAGCGGCGAGCCCGACGACCCCCATTCCGGCAGCCCGGACGACGCTCGGGTCCGGTCGCGCCAGCATGACGAAGCCGACCACGGCCACCAGCCCCAACAGCAGGAGCGAGCGGCGCGACGCTCCAAGCGCACGCGCCAGGGCCAGCACGACCGCCAGCACGATCGTGAGGTTCGTCCCGGAGACGGCGAGCAGGTGCGTCAGACCGCTGCGCCGGAACTCCTCCTGGACCCGGTCCGAGACGCGCTGGTCGTCGCCGTCGACAAGTGCGGGAACCAGTGCGGACTGGTCGGTTCCGGTATGGGCGACGGCGTGGCGAACTCCGGCTCGCACTCGCTCAGAACCCTCCCACCACCATGCCCCCGACCTCGTTGGTGATCGACGCAGGACATCGACGGTCGCGACCTCACTCGTGGTTCCGGGCGGTGCGAGCCGACCGACCAACGTCAGCCGACGCCCCACCACGAGATCGTCGGTCGGGCCGTCGACGAACGCGGTCGCGGTGTCGCGTGCTGCCACGGTCTTGCCATCTGCGGTGGCTCGCAGCACCCGGACACCCACGACGCCGGCGTCGTGACCGAACCGGGTGAAGACGCGGGCGTCCCGGCTCACCTCGACGTCGAGCACGGCGAGCCGGTGCTCCTCGGCCATCGCGCGGAACGGAGAGTGCTCCGTCTGTCCGAGTCGCCACGCGCACGACGCGGCGACCGCGGCGACGCACACCACGACCAGCACCAAGGAGCCGCGCCGGGGACGACCGATCATGATCCCGGCCACCAGCACGGCGAGCAACGAGATCACCACTGCAGCGACGGAGCTGCCGCCCACGATCACCGCGGCAACACCCCACGAGACGAGCGCCGGCAGCGTCAGCCGGAGATCGTGCCGCGTCATCGGCCGCCCGTGGCCCGGCACCCCCGCCGGTGGTGTCAGGGCGTCACCCGGTCACGGATGTCGGCGAGCGTGGCCTCGCCGATGCCCTTCACGTCGAGGAGGTCGTCGACGGAGGCGAAGCCTCCGTGCTCGGACCGGTGGTCGAGGATCGCCTGGGCGGTGACCGGCCCGATGCCCGGAAGGGTGTCGAGCTGCTCGAGAGTGGCGGAGCCGAGGCTGATGCGCCCCGCGGCTGCGGCGCCGGGGGACGCGCCGGACTGGGCGGGTGCGGAGACCGGCGCGACGCCGACGAGGATCTGTTCGCCGTCGGTGAGGACGCGCGCCATGTTGAGCGTCGAGGTGTCGGTTGTGCCGCGAACTCCGCCGGCTTCGGCGATGGCCTCATGCACGCGGGACCCGGCCGGGAGGGTGACGATGCCCGGACGCTTCACCTTGCCCGCGACATCGACCACGACCTCGCCGGACGAGGACGCGTCCGCCGACGGGGCGGTGGCGCCGGGAGACGCCGCCGCGCCGGCGGAGAAGGAGACCGCGTCCGGCGAGGACGTCCGCGGTCGCTCGGCAAGGAGCCACCAGGTGAGCAGCACGCCCGCGGCCACCGCACACGTGACGAGCACCCGGACGTGCGCACCGTCGAGCCGTCGGGGTCCGACGACCGGGGCCACGTCGGGCTTTTCGTGCGGGATCTCGGCCTCGAACGATGCGGCGAGCTGGGCCAGCCGGCGGCGGGCGACCTCCGCGCGGGTCTCTCCGGTGTCGGTGGGTTGCTGGGGTCTCACACCGCGAAGGTAGGCAGGGCGTCAGGCATCCGGGAACGCTCGGCGTCCAACTGTGGACAAGGCGTCGCGGCGACCGTCCGGTGGACGACTAGGGAGACGTGCCCTCACCGTGCGGCGTGACGGTGACCGCGACCATGCCCGGCCCGACGTGCGCCCCGATCACGGCGCCGACCTCGTTGACGGGCACGGTGTCGCGCTCGAGGGCCGCCGCCAGACGCGCTGACACGGCGTCGGCGATGGACTCGTTGGCGAGGTGCTGGACGCCGATGTCGAATCCCCCTTCGCAGGCCCCGCAGGCCTCGACGGCGAGCGTCTCCAGTCGGGAGAGCGCCTTCGCCGTGGTGCGGACACGTTCGAGTGGAACCACCAGACCGTCCTGCAACGTCAGCAAGGGCTTGACCGCCAGGGCTGATCCGATCAGCGCCGCTGCCGACCCCACCCGTCCGCCCCGCTTGAGGTACTCGAGGGTGTCGACGTAGAGCAGCGTGGTGGACGCCGCGCCGGCGCGTCGGGCCGCGTCGGCCACGGCGAGCGCGCCGCCGCCCGCCTCACGCACCCGTGCCGCCCGGCCGGCCGCGAAACCCGTGGCGATGCCGACCTGGGTGGAGTCGACGCACGTGACCGGCACCGACGCCTGCTTGGACGCGAGCACGGCCGAGTCGAGGGTGCCCGACATCTTGGCGCTCAGGTGCACCGAGACGATGGCCGTCGCCCCCTCGGCAGCGAGCCGTTCGTACACGGCCAGGAAGTCATCGGGTGTCGGGCGCGACGTGCTGAGCGGGACGAACGCGGTGAGAGCCTCCGCGATCATGTCGGACGTGACGTCGTCACCCTCGGTGTAGACGTCGGGACCGATGATCACCTGCAGCGGCACGACGACGATGTCCTCGCGTGCGGCGTCGGCCGGACTCAACGACGCCGTCGAGTCGGTGACGATGGCGACGCTCATAGGGGGAGCCTAAACGACGACGTTGACCAGCTTGGGCGCGCGGACGACGACACGGCGCACTTCGCGGCCGTCGATGGCCCGCTGCACGTTGGCTTCGGCCAGCGCGAGTGCACTGAGCTCGTCGTCGGTGGCAGACGGCGACACCTCCAGCTTCGCGCGGACCTTGCCCTGCACCTGCACGACACACGTGACGGTGTCCTCGACGAGAAGCGCGGGGTCGGCCTGCGGGAACGGCTCGAACGCCAACGAGCCTGTGTGGCCGAGGCGCGACCACAGCTCCTCGGCCAGGTGCGGGGCGAACGGCGCCAGCATGAGCACCAGCGGCTCGATGATCGTGCGCGGGTGGGAGCCGGCCTTCGTGACGCGGTTCGTCAGCTCGATCAGCTTGGCGATGGCGGTGTTGAACCGCATCGCGTCCATGTCGGCATGGACACCGCCGATGGTGCGATTCAGGAACCGGCTCAGGCTCAGGTCTGGCTCTTCGTCGCCGATCCTGGTCTCACCGCTCTCCTCGTCGACCACCAGACGCCACACCCGCTGCAGGAACCGCTGCGCGCCGACGACGGCTCGGGTCTCCCACGGCCGCGACACGTCGAGCGGTCCCATCGACATCTCGTAGACGCGGAACGTGTCTGCACCGTAGGCGTCGTACATCTCGTCGGGCGTGACGATGTTCTTGAGGCTCTTGCCCATCTTCCCGTACTCGCGGGACACCGGCTCGCCGTCGAAGAGGTACGTCGTCTCGGCTTCGTCGACATGCTCCACGACCTGGTCGGCCGGGACATACGTGCCGCGGCCGTCGGTGAACGCGTAGGCCTGGATGTAGCCCTGGTTGAAGAGCCGGTGGAACGGCTCCTCGCTCGAGACGTGACCCAGGTCGAACAGCACCTTGTGCCAGAAGCGGGCGTAGAGCAGGTGCAGCACCGCGTGCTCGACCCCGCCGATGTAGAGGTCGGCTCCGCCCGTTCCCCCGGGCGCCCGCGGGCCGAGCCAGTAGCGCTCGTTCTCGGGATCGGCGAGCTTCTCGGTGTTGTTCGGGTCGGTGTAACGCAGCTCGTACCACGACGACCCGGCCCAGTTGGGCATCGTGTTCGTCTCGCGCCGGTACTGCCTGGGGCCATCGCCGAGGTCGAGCTCGACGTTCACCCAGTCGGCGACGCGGCCCAGCGGCGGCTCCGGCTCGCTGGTGACGTCGTCGGGCTCGAACGTGCGCGGGGAGAAGTCCGGCACCTCGGGCAGGTCGACCGGCAGCATCGAGTCGGGGAGCGCGATCGGGTGACCCTGCTCGTCGTAGACGATCGGGAACGGCTCGCCCCAGTAGCGCTGACGGCTGAACAGCCAGTCGCGCAACCGGTACGTGGTGGTTCCGCGACCGCTGCCCTGCTGCTCGAGCCAGGCGATGATCGCGGCCTTGGCCTCGTCGACCGGCTGCCCGTCGAGGCTCAGGCTGGAGCCTCCGATGTGCGCTGCGCTGTTGATCGCCGGGCCGTCACCCGTGTACGGACCCTCATGTCCCTCCGGCGGCTGCACCGTGCGGACGATCGGGAGGCCGAACGACTCGGCGAACTCCCAGTCGCGGTCGTCCTGCCCCGGCACCGCCATGATCGCGCCGGTGCCGTAACCGGCGAGCACGTAGTCGGCGACGAAGACGGGGATGCGCTCGCCGTTCACGGGGTTGACGGCGAACGCGCCGGTGAACACGCCTGTCTTCTCGCGATTCTCCTGGCGCTCGACGTCCGTCTTTGCGGCCGCCTGCACGCGGTAGGCGGCGACGGCCTCGGCGGGTGACGGGGCACCGCCGGTCCACCGCGCGTCGACGTCGTCGGGCCACGACCCCGTGACGATCCGGTCGACGAGCTGGGCCTCGGGAGCCACCACCATGTACGTCGCGCCGAACAGTGTGTCAGGGCGGGTCGTGAACACGTCGATCACGGCGTCTGAGTCGGCGACCGGAAAGCTCACCTCAGCACCATGCGAGCGGCCGATCCAGTTGCGCTGCATGATCATGACCGGCTCGGGCCAGTCGACGCGTTCGAGGTCGTCGATCAGGCGGTCCGCGTAGGCGGTGATGCGCATCTGCCACTGACGCAGGTTGCGCTTGAACACCGGGAAGTTGCCGCGCTCGCTGCGTCCGTCGGCGGTGACCTCCTCGTTGGATAGCACCGTGCCGAGGCCTGGGCACCAGTTGACCGGAGCCTCGCTGATGTAGGCCAGCCGGTGGGTGTCGATCACCTCGGGGTCGTCGGTGCCCAGCTTCTCGATCAGCTCGGCGATCGGGCGCGCCTTGTGCTGCTCGGCGTCGTACCAGGAGCCGAAGATCTGCAGGAAGATCCACTGCGTCCAGCGCACGAAGTCGGGATCGATGGTCGCGAAGGTCCGGCGGCGGTCGTGGGCCAGGCCGAGACGCCGCAGCTGACGCTTCATCGTGGCCATGTTCTCGACGGTGGTCTCGCGCGGGTGGCGGCCGGTCTCGACGGCGTAGATCTCCGCCGGCAGGCCGAAGGCGTCGTAGCCGAGGGCGTGCAGCACGTTCGCGCCGGTCATGCGCTTGTAGCGGCCCACGACATCGGTGGCGATGTAGCCGAGCGGGTGCCCGACGTGGAGTCCCGCACCCGAGGGGTACGGAAACATGTCCAGGATGAAGTACTTGTCTCCCGGGGCATCCGCGCCCGCCACAGCAAGGTCTCCGACCGGGTTGGGTGCCTCGAAGGTGCCCTCTGACTCCCAGCGGTCCTGCCAGCGCTGCTCGATGCCCGCCGCGAGACCGCTGGTGTACCGGTGCGGGGCGCTGTCGGGGCTGGTCACCGACCGAACTCTACTGTCCGAGCAGTGCTGTTCGAAGGGGGCACCAGCTTCGACGCATGGACATGAAACTGGAGCTGATGGCCGTCCCGGTCACCGATGTCGACCGGCACCAGGACTTCTACGTCGACAAGGTTCTCTGCTTCATGGGTCGTGACGCTACTTGAGGGTGCCCTCGCACGAGGCTGTATGGCTGGATTTCCAGGGAGTCTTCCGATACGCGATGGCTGGTGGCAACAGCGCCTTGACGTCCCTAGCCGTGCGTGAGGCCGCAGAAGTTCTCGACCTTCGTCGTGGGGCCGGAGACGATCAGCTCGTCGGACGACGAGATGGACGTCTCGGGCCGCGCGTACGTGAAGTCCTGGCCGCGGCGCTTGACCCCGACGACCGTGATGCCGTACTTCGCGCGCAGGCCCGTCTGCTCCAGGGTGCGGTCCCACGAAACCTCCGGCGCGCGGGTACGCGCGATGGCGAAGCCGTCGTCGAACTCGATGTAGTCGATCATCGCCCCGGTGACCATATGGGCCACCCGCTCACCCATGGCCGACTCCGGCCGGATGACGTGGTTGGCGCCGACGCTCTCGAGGATGCGGGCGTGCTTGGCGTTGATCGCCTTGGCCCACACCTCCTCCACACCGAGCTCCACCACGCTGAGAACCGTGAGCACGCTCGCCTCGATGTCCGTGCCGATACCGATGACGGCGCGGTCGAACTGCTCGGCTCCGATCTGCCGGAGTGCCTCCGTGTCGGTGGAGTCCGCAGCCACCACGTGGGTGAAGTCGTTCGCGAACTTCTGCACGATCTCGGCGCGCTCGTCGACGGCGAGCACGTCGTGACCGAGCTGCACGAGCGACCGCGCGACCGACGAGCCGAAGCGACCGAGGCCGATCACCAGCACCGGGGCGTGGTTCGAACCTGACTTAGCCAATGATCGGTTGCTCCTCGGGAAGGTGGTACCGGGTGGTGCGGCGACGCAGCACGAACGCGGACGCCGCTGCAATGGTGCCGACTCGACCGACGAACATCAAGACCGACAGGGTCATCAGGGCGTCGACGGGCAGCTGAGTGGTGATGCCGGTACTGAGCCCGACGGTGCCGAACGCCGAGGCACACTCGAACAGCACCTCGTCGAAGTCGAAGTCGGTCATGGTCAGGATCGCGAACGTCGCGCCGACGACGAGCATCACCGCGAGCAGGGCGATGGTGAGCGCCGTGCGGATGACGGCGGCGCTGATCGACCGCCGACCGACGGTCACCTCGGAATCGCCGCGCAGCTCCGCCAAAATCACGTAGCCGAGCAGCAGGAACGTGGTGATCTTGATGCCACCGGCCGTGCTCGCGCTGCCGCCGCCGATGAACATCAGCACGGTGGCGCTGTTGAGCGTCTCTGGTTGGACGCTGCCCCAGTCGAAGCTGTTGAGCCCCCCAGACCGGGTCATGACGCTTGCTTCGACCCCGGTGACGAGCTTGTCCTGCCAGCTCAACGGCCCGACCGTTGCCGCGTTGTTCCACTCGTAGATCAGGAAGATCAGGGCCGCCACCACGAAAAGGAGCACCGAACCCCAGACCGTGAGACGCGTGTGGATCGTCCACAGGGAAGGGCGGCGCCAGCCCTGGAACAGCTCGGCGAGCACGGGGAATCCCATCGCGCCCACGAAGACACCCACGGAGATGGCGATGATCACCACGGCGTCGCCGGCGTACATGACGATGCTGTCGGAGTTCAGCGAGAAGCCGGCGTTGTTGAACGCCATGACCGAGTCGAAGACGCCGTGCCACAGCGAGGTGCCGAGGTCGTCGTAGTAGCTCAGTCGGTAACGCACGGTCAGCACCGTGGCGAGCACCACCTGGAAGAACACCATGGTCACCGCGACCCGCCGGAACAGTGGCCGCACCTCGCCGATGCTCACCACGTGCATGTCGGCCTGGGCCACGAGGCTGGTGCGCAGGCCGAGCCGCCCGCCGATGAACAGGCCGAGCACCGTGGCGAGCGCGACGATGCCGAGTCCGCCGATCTCGGCGAGGGCCAAGATGATCGCCTGGCCGGCGGGCGTCCAGTATGTGGAGGTGTCGACGCTCGCGAGACCCGTCACGGTGACGGCGGACGTCGACGTGAAGATGGCCGTCGGCAGGCTGGCAGAGCCTTCCCCGGATCGCGCGAACGGGAGCAGCAGGAGCAGCGTTCCGAGGAAGGCCAGGGCGAGAAACGAAAGGGGTAGCAAACGTACCGGGTGCAGGATCGCGTTCGGCAGACTCGGACGAAGCACGTCCCGACGGTACTCCCAGCACCGCCTCCCCGTGCGGAGGTCGAGCCGTGCCAGAATCAGGACGACCATGGCGAGCTTCACGTTCGGAGCCGGCAACGCCCGCAAGCTCCTCGGACTCCCGTTGTACGCGTGTTCCGCCGTCATCGGTCTCGTGGTTCCCCGGTCGGACCGCCTGTGGGTCTTCGGGTCGGGCATCGGACTCGGGGAGGGCGCCCTTCCGCTCTTCCGCCTGGCCCAGCAGCGTCTCGGCGCGGCGACCCGGCTGGTGTGGCTGGCCCGTGGCACCGCGGAGCTCGAGGAGGCGCGTGCCATGGGGTTCGAGGCGATCCACAAGGACGGACTCCGCGGTTTCTGGACCACCCTGCGGGCCCGCGTCATCGTCGTGACCCACGGGTTCGGCGACGCGAACCGCTACGGCGTCAGCGGCGGCATCGTCGTCCAGCTGTGGCACGGCCTGCCCTTCAAGCACCTGCACCTCGACTCGCCCTCGACGTACTCGGTGTCGTTCCTGCCGGACGTCGGCCTCGTCCGACGCCTGCTCGGACTGGGCTACCGACGGGCCGGCCACGGCCTGTCGCTGTTCCCGGTGTCGTCGGCGCGGGTGCGTCCGAGCATCGTGAGCGGCTTCGGCATCCGTCCCGAGAACGTCGTGGTCACCGGCGACCCGCGTGACGACGTCCTGCTGGCCGGCGACGAGACCGTCCGTCGGAGGGCGGCCCGCACCCTGCTCGACGAGACCGTGCCCGACCTGCCTCCGTCTGCCCGCGTCGTCCTGTTCGCACCGACATGGCGCGACGGCGCCGCCGACCCCACCGTCCCCTCGGCCGCGGAGTGGGACGCGATCGTCGCGTGGCTCGACCGCCACGACGCGGTGCTGCTCGTCCGCACCCATCCACTCGGCCGCGGCAGCTACGCCGACGGACCGGCACGGTCGTCCCGCATCCGTCTGCTGGGGCCAGACCTGCTGCGCGACGTCAACCCGGTGCTGTGGGCGGTCGACGCCGTCGTCACCGACTACTCGTCCATCGTGTTCGACTTCGCGCTGGTCGGGCGTCCCGTGGTCTTCTATGCACCCGACCTCGTCACCTACACGTCGACCCGCGGCTTCTACGTGCCGTTCGGCGAGTTCACCGGCGGGCGGGCGGTCACCACCTGGAGCGAGACGCTCGACCGCCTGGCCGCGGCCTTCGACGAGGCCGCCGATGGCCCCGCCCACCGCCACGCCCGTCACCTGCGCGAGGAGTTCTTCGATGTCCTCGACGGGCACGCCGCGGACCGCGTGCTCGACGAGATTCTGGATCGCACCGGACTCTCGGGTGGTTCGGGCACCCCAGAAACCCCGGTGGTCCGCCCAGCAGTCACGTCACTCTCCTACGACCCGACGACCGTCACGCTCTCGATCGGCGTGCCCGCCGGCGGTGCCGTTCTGGTGGGGCGACGGGCGAGCGTGGAGGCGACCGGTGCTGACGGAATCGTCGCGTTCGACCTCCTCGCCTCCCGCTGGGGCTTCGGCCCGCTCGCGCTGCCGAGCGACACCTACCGGCTCGAGCTGAGCGGATCGAGTCGCGTCGATGTCACGCCGGCCCCGCTCGAGATCCGCCACGAGCTCTTCCGTGCGACCGTGCGCGAGGATGCCGGCGGGCTGGTCGTCGAGGTCGCACCCCCGCTGGCTGACGACGAACGCGGGCCGGAGGCCCAGCGTCGGCTCGAGAAGGCCTACCGGAGCGGATCCCCGAAGCCGGAGAATGCGGTGTTCCTCGAAAGCTTCCGCGGGCGTTCGGCCGCCTGCAACCCGCGCGGCATCGACCGTGCCCTGGCCGGGATGCGGCCGTCGACCCGCCGCTACTGGAGCGTCATCGACGGATCGGTCCCGGTGCCCGCCGGGTCGGTTCGGCTGATCGAGGGCAGCCGTGAGTGGTGGCGCGTCCGTGGTGCCGCACGTGTGCTGGTCGTCAACGACTGGCTGCGCAAGCGGTTCCGCCGACGTCCGCACCAGCACGTCCTGCAGACGTGGCACGGCTCGACGCTCAAGCGCCTTGCCCGCGACCGCCCTGACGCCGGCCCGCGCACGAAGGTCGCCGCGACCCGGGAGGGACGTCGTTGGGACGCCCTCCTGGCACAGAACGAGTTCAGCGCCGAGCATCTCGCCTCCGCCTACGCCTTCCGCGGCCCGGTCTGGGTCGAGGGCTACCCCCGCAACGACGTGCTCACCGAGCCCGACCAGGCGACCGAGATTCGCCGTCGCCTGGGCGTGGACGACGCGGGACGCGTGGTGTTGTACGCACCCACCTGGCGCGAGGACCGCACCACGATGGTCGACCACCTCGACGTCGCCGGGCTCGCCCGGGCCCTCGGCCCCGGCCACGTCCTCCTCGTGCGCGGGCACAGCAGCACCTGGGAGCACGGCCGCGACCACGCCGCGGACGGACTCGTCGATGTCACGGGCTATCCGGACGTCTCCGACCTCCTGCTGGTGACCGACGTCCTCGTCACCGACTACTCCTCGGTGATGTTCGACTGGGTCTCCACCGGGCGTCCGATCGTCTTCTTCGTCCCGGACCGCCCGCGCTACCGCGGCGAGCTGCGTGGCTTCTACGCTGACCTGCTGGCCGACGCCCCGGGACCGGTGGTGGAGACCGCCGACGACCTCCTCGACGAGGTGCTCCACGCCGAGGAGCGCCGGGGCGATCATGCAGTAGTGCTTCACTCGTGGCAGCAGCGCTTCGCGGCACACGACGACGGCGAGGCCGGACAGCGCGTGGTCCATCGGATGATCGACGCCGGCTGGCTCGACCTCGGTCGTTGAGCCTCGGGGCACCTCCCGCGGGCCTGCCCGTGGGGGCGCGAAGCGCTAGACGTCGACGCGTGAGGTGTCGACGGAGTCGCCGCCGCCGCGGATCGTGCCGACGATGAAGCCGGCGCCCCAGCAGACGTGCATCGTCGCGAGCACCACCACGTACCGGAGCCGGTCGAGGACGGAGCCCGCGGCGGTGATCGCCGCCGCGACCAGCGCGCCGACGTAGGCGAGGGGTCCGAGGTGCACGAGCGAGGCCACCCAGCCGGCGGTGCCGCTCAGCACTCCGGTGACCTGCATCGCGGCGACGACCAGGGCCACGGCCAGGTTGACGACGAGGGCCGGCGGGGCGAAGAAGCGCACCGGATTCTTGGCGCCGAGTCGTCGCGTGAGCTCGCCCCGCCAGATGCCGGTGGAGAGGAACTGACGGGCGAGCTTGTTCCAGGTGTCGCGCGGCCAGTACGTGACCCGCAGGCTCGGGTCGAGCCACACGAGATGACCTGCACGGCGCAGCCGGAAGTTCATCTCCCAGTCCTCGCCCCGGCGCAGGGACTCGTCAAAACCACCGATCTCCCGCACGGCAGCCGCCCGCATGATGCCGAGGTACGCCGACTCTGCCGGCCCCGGCTCGGCGTGCCCTGCGTGGTAGGAACCGCCGCCGAGCCCCAGCCGGCTGTTGTAGGCCCGCGCGACCGCCGCCTGGAAGCCCGGGCGGCCGGTCGCGACCATGATGCCGCCGAGGTTCGCGGCGTCCTTGCGGTGGAGCTCGGTGACACCGCGCTCGGTGTAGTCCGGCTCGAGCTGCGTATGTGCATCGACCCGGATCACGACCGGGTGACGGGCCACGGCGATCGCGCGGTTCAGGCCGATGGGGATGTGCGTCCCCGGGTTGTCGACGATGGTGATCCGTGGGTCGTCGGCGGCCAGCCGGTGCACCACGCTGTCGGTGCCGTCAGTGGAGGGGGCGAGGGCCAGCACGACCTCGACCGGGCCGTCGTAGTGCTGCGCCAAGATGCTCTCGACGGCCGCCTCGACGTAGCGGACCTCGTTGAAGATCGGCATCACGTACGAGACGCCGGAACGAAGTTCCGGCGTCGATTCCATCGGGTCAGATTATCAGCCGGGGTCGGCCTCTCCTTCGTCGGCGAGGGCCCGCACGACCGCCAGATCATCCGGGTGCGTGACCTTCATCGTGCGTCGATCGCCGTCGACCCAGGCGACCGTCTCGTCGGGGAAGGCGCGCAGCACGGCGGTGACGTCGTCGGTGGGCGGTGGTGCCGCGTCAGGGGCGGCGAACGGCACCTGGGGTGACGTGCGGGCGAGGCGCGCCCAGGCGTCCGCGAGAAGGTCACGGCGGAAGCCCTGCGGCGTCTGGTGGAGCCGCACCTGGTCTCGATCCGGCATCAAGGCCACCTGCTCCCCTGCCTCGTCGAGCACGACGACGGTGTCGGACGGCGGCACCACGGTGGCGACGACATCGGCCACCTCCAGCGCGTCCAGGCACCGCTCGACCGTGTCCCGCGGCAGGAGGGGACGCGCCGCGTCGTGCACCAGCACGTGGGTCACGGACGCGTCGAGCGAGTCGAGTGCCCAGATCGTCGAGGCGGCACGGGTGGCGCCCCCGAGCACGAAACCGGTGACCTCCTCGGACGCCAGCAGCTCACGCGTGGTCGCCTCGTGCTCGGCCGACGTGACGACCCAGATCTCCGCGACCCGCCGGTTGTTCGCGAAGGCACGCACGGCGTGCTGCAGCACGGTCGCGTCACCGAGGGCCTCGAACTGCTTCGGTCGCCCGCCGAAACGCCGCGACGTACCCGCAGCGAGTACCACCGTTGCGACCCGCATGCGAACCTCTCTTTGTAGACTTGCCCGACCCTACTGGAGCCGGGAACCGAGAAACCCATGTCCGAGAAGCGACCGCCGGGCCGCCGCGTGCGCGCGTCGACGCCGCCTCCGCGCGCCCGCCGACGGCGACGAGCCGCACGGCGTCGAGGCCTGTCGCGGCTGCTGGTCGCCGGCGTCCTCGTCGGCGTGGTCGCGGTGGCCGGGCTGGTCGTCCTCACCCCCACCGCAGTCATCACCGGCACGCCGAGCCTCGAGACGCCTGGTCCGCCCCGCATCAGCGAGACCGCCGGCACGATGCTCCGCGTCAGCTGGCGGCCGGTGATGTTCTCCGACTACTACGAGCTCACCATCGTCCGTGACGATCCGGCGAAGGAAGGAGGCGGTCCGAAGCCAGAGGTGCTGCGTGTCGAGGGCACGGAGACGGAGGTGACCAACCTGACGTCGGCCACCGACTACGCAGTGAAGGTCCGGGCGGTCAAGCAGCTCAAGGACGAGGACCCGGTCCGGAGCGAGGCCTCCCGCGCAACCCCGATCCGCACCGCCGGCACCGGCAAGCCCGCCCTGCTCGTCCCGGCCAACCCAGAGGTGACGAAGGCGGGCAACACCTACCTCGACATCACGTGGGACCCCGTCGAGACCGCCACCGGCTACCGGGTGCAGCTCGCCTCAGACGACAACTTCCGCAACCCACGCACCATCAAGGCCGACGGACGCACCACGACGTTCAAGAGACTCGACGCCGCCACACCCTTCACAGTCCGCGTCCGCGCCCTCGGCGGCCAGGGATTCAAGAGTGCCTGGACCGAGGTGCTCCGCACCGAGACGATCAAGCCGGACGACCCACAGCCGCTGGCCGTCGGCACCTACAACATCCGGTGCCACCGCTGCGGTGGCCCGCCGTGGGTCAGCAGGCGCGCCGCCGTGGCCGGATCGATCTCCTCGCACGGCCTCGACGTCGTCGGTCTCCAGGAGGCCCAGCAGTCGACCCCGCGCGGGGTCAGCACCAGCCAGTTCACGGACCTCATGCGTCAGCTCGAGGTCCGTCAGGGTGGCTGGAAGCTCACGGACGAACGGATCAACGGCACGCTGGGCGTCCGCATCATCTACAACACCAACGCGGTGCGTCTGGTCAAGGCGGGCGCGACCCGCTACGCGAAGCAGCTGGGGGGCAGCGAGTTCCGCCAGCGCTTCTACACGTGGGCCATCTTCACGCAGCGGTCGTCCGGCAAGGACTTTCTGTTCGTCGACACTCATCTCGAGCCGAACTCGGTCTCGGTTCGCCTCTCGCAGGCGCGTCAGCTCGCCGCCGACGCCGCCCGGCTGCGTGGGAACCTGCCCGCTGTCGTGGTGGGCGACCTGAACGCCTCGCAGTACCACGTGTACGGGGCGCACCAGGCGCTCACGGCGGCCGGTTTCGTCGACCCCCTCGGCATCCTTCCGTCGTCGCACGCGGTTTCAGACGACGCCACTGTCGAGAAGCGCATCAACACCCACCTCGACAGCTTCAACAACTTCTCCTCGCGGCCGGTCGGGAGCGTCCGTCCGCCCCTGAACGGCACCTACATCGACTACATCTTCTCGACGCCGATGCGCGTGCTCGAGTACGAGAACGTGGTCGACCTCGACGCGTCCGGACGCTTCCGCGGTGGCGCGCCGTCGGACCACAACATGCTGCGCGCCGTGGTCGGCCTCCCCTAGCCGCCTAGGTGTGATGTCCAGCCAGGTTGTCCAACCGGGTGATGGGTGGAAGGCTGCCTAGGGCTGAGTGGGGCCGGTGGTGGTTGTACTGGTGGAGCCATCCTGTCAGTGCGGCGCGCCTGACGGTCTCGGATGTGTAGAGCTTCTTGTAGGCCCAGCCATCGCCGAGGGTTCGGTGGAAGCGCTCGATCTTCCCGTTGGTCTGGGGTCGCCTTGGTCGGGTCTTCTTCATCGTGATGTCGAGGTCGGCGCAGGTGTCGCGCCATAGGAACGACTTGTAGGCCGATCCGTTGTCGGACAGCACGCGCTCCACGATCACGCCACGCTCGGCGAACCATGCGACGGCGCGGTAGAGAACTCCGACTGCGGTGACGGCCTTCTCGTCGTCGTGGATCTCGGCGTAGGCGACCCGGGAGTAGTCGTCGATGACGGTGTGCACGAAACAGGTCCCCACCTTCGGTTGATACTTCCGTGATCTGATCCCTGTCCGATCGCGGGTGGCCTGCCGGTTGACCCAGCCTTGTTCGATCCCGACGAAGCGCCATCCGCCACCGTCGGGGATGTTCCCGAACTTGGTGATGTCAACGTGGATCAGCTCACCAGGCTTAGAGCGCTCGTAGCGGCGGGCAGGCTCACCGGTGACTCGGTCGATGTGCGAGAGCCGATTGAGCTGGCAGCGCACCAGGACGGCATGCACAGTCGATGCCGGCATCCCGAGCTTGGCGCCGATCTGGACCGGACCAAGGCGTTGCTTCCAGCGAAGGTGCACAATCTTGCGGACCACCGGCGCCGGCGTCTTGGCGTGCTGGGTTTGACGTGCTGAGGAACGGTCGTTCATCCCCGTGGCACCTTCTTCGCGATACCGCATGGCCCACTTGTCCGCAGTGCGCCAACTGACGTTGAAGAACTCGGCCGCCTTGGCCGGTGGCCAACCATCATCGACGACCAGGCCGGCCAGTCGAAGCCTGTGTTTCGGGGTGAGCGCAGCGTTAGCGTGAGCCATGAAGGCCTCCTTGGTGGAGTAGTTCCTAGACAGCTCCACTCCACACCGGG
>JBPCJE010000043.1:0-88156 GCA_051005615.1 Aeromicrobium sp. | reverse complement strand
GCCGCGATCTGGGCGGCCTGGGCGGTGTGCATCAACTGCGGAGCAAACAAGACGAAGCGCTGGCCGGCCGGCGTGAGTCCCACAAAGCCGCCAGTGTCGCGCTCGATGAGTGGGACACCCAACGCCGCCTCGAGCCGCTGGATCCGCTTGGTGAGGGCTGAGACGGAGACCCCCAACTTTGCGGCTGCTCGGCCGAAGTGACGCGAGTCGGTCACTGCGATGAAGCTCTCGACGGCAGTGAGGTTGAGATCCATGCCAGTGATCATTCCATTCGGCCGGACTGGCGTATGCGAAAGCGCACGCATATGCCGCGGTCCGCGCGTTCGGATGCATGCGTCTTTCCACCGCCAAAGACCGCAGCCTCAGGAACGTGCGTCGCAAGACGAACCACGATGGGAACGGCGCAGGTCAACAGGCGCGTGGGGCGCACGACCCCGGGCACGGGGTCACCACAAGCTGCTCAAGCTGATCCCCGGGTTCCGCGAGAATGACGACCGGCTGTTGATTCTGCGCCACCAACTCCGTGCGGTCCCTCGACCCGGCGTTCCTGCGACCGGGCCGCTTCGACCACGTGATCCCGATCGGTCCGCCGGCCGATGACGCCCGTGCGGCGATCTGGTCGCGGTACCTGGGTCCGGCCGCCGAGTCGGTCGACCTGCCGAAACTGGTGGAGGGCAGTGAGGTGTTCACTCCGGCCGACATCGAGTTCGCCGCGCGCAAGGGTGCTCAGGCAGCGTTCGAACGAGAGGTGCTGAGCCACCACGGCGAGCCGGCCACCACCGACGACTACCTGGCCACCATCGCGGACACTCGACCCACGCTCACCGACGAGGCGATCACCCGCGTTCGACGAGGACATCGGTTTTACACACGCTTGTGACGCGGGCGATGATCTAGCCGAACAGGGGTAGGGCGCGCTTGCGGGCAGGGCATCCATGCCGGCCTGGATCGAGTCCTCGGCCTCTTGGTACTTGCACTCGATGTAGTCGTCGTCATCGGCGCGGGCGGGATCGTGATCGAGCTCGGCGGGCGGCATCAACCGCGTGCGGATCTTGGCTGGCAGCGGGAACTGCGGCAGCGCGGCGGGCGCGATGCCCCAGGGAAGCGAGACGGCGATGGGAACACCTTCAGCCGCAGCACCTTGTCCAGGCCGCACGGAAGTAGCGACCGATCACGGGCGCGGCCATCAGCGCGTCGTGGGCTGTGCCCAGCAGCGGGCGCTCCTCGCCGAAACGGCGCCACCACTGGACGCCGACCGTCCAGGCGTCCCACACGAACGGCGCTCCGGAGTGGATGCCGACCAGAAGCACCGGATGCTTGGGCACGTTCTCCCAACCATCCATCTTCATCCGGAATCAGTAGTCGACCAGCGTGTTCCACACGAACTTATGGCGCTGCATCGTCGCCTCGTCCGGGCCGTCGGTCGACCACTCGCCGGCGCGCTCGGCCACCCAGCCGCCGACTCCGTCGGGCGCATCCGATCGACGGTCATCCATCTTCGTGCGCGCCCGCTCTGTGTGCTCGTGGGCCTGGCACTGCAGGTCGGCCGGTCTGGGATCGGTCATACGTCGACGCTACCCGCGACCCTCGGTGGTCGCGAGATGTCGACGTGCCGGCCGTACCCTGATGGGTGTGATCACGACGGGTGAGTCGAGGGTGGCGCGCGGACGACGCGAGTGGATCACGTTCCTGGTGTCGGTGGGTCTCGGGACGCTCCTGTGGGCCGGGTTGTGCAACGTCGTGCTCGACCTGTCCACGACTCCCTACCGACCGGTCCACCACCTGGCCGAGTCCGTCGTCAGCACGGCCATCCTCTGGTTGGCGATCCTGGCCCTGGTCTGCGTCACGAATCGGCTATGGCTCTCCTACGCCGTGTCCCTCGGTCTGTGCCTCGTCGTCGCGTCGGCGAGCGTGGCGAAGCACGTTGTCCGGGACGAGCCGCTGTACCCGTCCGATCTGTACTTCCTGTGGCAACCGGGCTTCCTGCTCGACATGGCGTCACCGTGGGCGCTCGTGGGCGTCGGCGGCGGGGTCGGCGCCCTTGTGGTCGGGCTCTGGTTCTTCGGGCGGTGGATCGACGACCGCTACTTCTCGCGCGTGCGGCGCTCCGCGGAACCGCGTGCGTGGTCGAGACTTCTCGGTCTTCGGGTCGCGGTGGCTCTGGTCGCGACGCTTGTGCTCGTCCAGGCGCCGCAGTTCAACGCCTCAGGTAACCGGGTGCGTGCCACCTATGAGGCGTCGGGCGCAGAGTGGCTCTCCTGGCGCCAGACCGAGAACTATGCCGAGAACGGATTCCTCGCTGGTTTCCTGTTCAACACCTACGCCGAAGCGATGGAGAAGCCGGCGGGGTACGGACGAGCCGTGATGGACGCGATCGCGACGCGATACGCGCTCCGTGCCGATCAGCACAACCGCGGGCGGGAGCGTGACGCCCTGGCGGACGTGAACGTCGTGCTGCTCCTCAGCGAGGCGTTCAGCGACCCGGAACGCCTCGCCGGAGTGGACCTGGCCGAAGATCCGATCCCGTTCGTCCGGGCGACCATGGCGGACCACCCGTCCGGCCAGGCGGTCGGCAAGGCGACCGGCGGCGGAACCGCCAACATGGAGTTCGAGGCGTTGACGGGCATGTCGCAGACCCTGTTCGCCCCGCAGCTGACGACGCCGTACCAGATGCTCGTCCCTGCCTACGACTGGCTTCCGTCGGCCGCCTGGTACTTAGCCGGTCTCGGCCACGACACGGTCGCGGTCCACTCGTACCTGGGGACCATGTACCGGCGCAGCACCGCCTACCCGCGGCTGGGGTTCAACTCATTCCTCGACCAAAGCCGGTTGGCTGGTCTCTCGGGGATCGACAAGAACCCGTTGGCCTCCGACGAGTCGACGTTCGACGAGGCGCTTCGGCTCCTCAGGACATCGGACGTGCCCGTATTCATGAACCTCGTGACGATGCAGAACCACTTCCCGTACGAAGGTCGCTACGACGACCCCATCGAGAACAACCTGCGCAGCGACGCCTTGGGGCAGTACGCCAGAGGACTGGCCCACGCCGACGATGCGGTCGAGAAGCTGTTCCGCGAGCTGAAGCGGTCGCGAGAAGAGACGCTGGTCGTCTTCTACGGCGACCACCTGCCAGGAGCCGTCTACGACGGCGACGTCATCTGGGCGAACCTAGGGCGCCGCACGGAAACCCCGTTCTTTCTCTGGTCCAGCCATCGGGACCTGCCGGCGATCCGATTTGACGCCACCAGCCCGATCTTCTTCATGCCGCTGGCGTTCGAGGCGGCCGGCGCACCGATTCCGCCCTACTACGCGTTGCTCCTGGATCTCCATGCCGAAGTGCCGAACCTGAGCCTGGGTCAACCGGTCGATCCCTCGACGCTGTCGGCTCGGGCCCGTGGTCTGATCAGCGAGCTTCGGCTCGTGCAGTACGACTTCTCGGTCGGGAAGCGCTACGCGACCGAGGAGATGTTCCACCCGTCGCCGTGACGTCGCGTGCGCCGGCGGTCCCATTGGGTGAACACGCTCTTTTCCCTGTGTCTGACGACCTAGACTGGACTGTGTGACTGCGACCGGGACGACTGCCTCGGACGTCGAGGAGCTGGCAAGCGTCGTCATCCGCTTCGCCGGCGACTCGGGTGATGGCATGCAGCTCACCGGCGACCGTTTCGCCCAGGAGTCGGCCGTGTTCGGCAACGACCTCGCGACGCTGCCGAACTTCCCGGCCGAGATCCGCGCGCCACAGGGCACGCTGCCTGGTGTCTCGTCGTTCCAGATCCATCTCGCCGACCACGACATCCTGACGCCGGGTGATGCGCCGGACGTCCTCGTGGCGATGAATCCCGCCGCGCTCAAGGTGAACCTGCCCGACCTGAAGCGCGGTGGCACGGTCATCGTCGACACCCACGACTTCACCGTCCGCAGCCTCGCCAAGGTCGGCTACGCTGCCAACCCGCTGGAGGACGGCTCTCTCGACGACTACCTGGTCCACGCCGTCGATCTCACGAGCGTCACCGTGGCCTCCGTCGAGGAGTTCGATCTGGGGCGCAAGGACGCCGCGCGCGCGAAGAACATGTTCGCGCTCGGCCTGGTGTCCTGGATGTACGGCCGCAACACCGAGACCACGGCGGCGTTCATCT
Source organism: Aeromicrobium sp. (assembly GCA_051005615.1). GTDB lineage: Bacteria > Actinomycetota > Actinomycetes > Propionibacteriales > Nocardioidaceae > Aeromicrobium. The sequence goes on along the minus strand of JBPCJE010000043.1, from coordinate 84,020 downwards.
GGCGCCGGTTCGCCGATGCTCCGGATCTGCGCGACTCGAACATCGCCGCGCTCACCGCCGGGTACCACTTCGGCGAGACGACCGAGGCCTTCGGCGTGCAGTTCGACATCGGTCCGGCGCCGATGGAGGCCGGCACTTATCGCAGCATCACCGGCAACCTCGCCCTCGCCTACGGAATCGTCGCCGCGGGTGTCACGTCCGGACTGCCGGTGTTCCTCGGCAGCTACCCGATCACGCCGGCCTCGGACATCCTGCACGAGCTCAGCAAGCACAAGCGGTTCGGCGTCACCACGTTCCAGGCGGAGGACGAGATCGCCGGCATCGGTGCGGCCCTCGGCGCGGCGTTCGGTGGCGCGATCGGCGTCACGACGACCTCCGGTCCCGGAATCTCGCTGAAGTCGGAGACGATCGGCCTGGCCGTGATGCTCGAGCTGCCCCTGCTCGTCATCGACGTCCAGCGTGGCGGCCCGTCGACCGGACTGCCCACCAAGACCGAGCAGGCTGACCTGTTGCAGGCCATGTTCGGGCGCAATGGCGAGGCTCCGCTGCCGATCATCGCCCCGCGATCTCCGGCCGACTGCTTCGACTCCGCGCTGGAGGCCGCCCGCATCGCCATCACCTACCGCACGCCGGTCATCCTGCTGTCGGACGGGTACGTCGCCAACGGGTCGGAGCCGTGGCTGCTGCCGGACGTCGCGGAGCTCGAGCCGATCGACCCCGGATTTGCCTCACCCAACGGGGCCGGGCAGTTCCAGCCCTACCAGCGCGACGAGGACACGCTCGCGCGGCCGTGGGCCATCCCTGGCGTCGCTGGCCTGGAGCACCGCGTCGGCGGGCTCGAGAAGGCCGATGTCTCCGGCGACATCTCGTACGACCCGGCCAACCACGACACGATGGTGCGGCTGCGGCAGGCCAAGATCGACCGCATCGCCGACGACATCGGCCCCACCGAGGTTGACGACCCGAGCGGCGACGCCCGTGTGCTCGTGATCGGGTGGGGGTCGAGCTTCGGACCCATCGGCGCAGCCTGCAAGGGAGTGCGCCGCAAGGGGATCCCCGTGGCGCAGGCGCATTTGCGTCACCTCAACCCGTTCCCGCCTGACCTGGGCGCCATCCTCGAGCGCTACGACCGGGTGCTCGTCCCGGAGATGAACCTCGGGCAGCTCCGGATGCTGCTGCGTGCCCGCTACCTGGTCGACGCCGTGGGCCACAACCGCGTGCGCGGCATGCCGCTGCAGGTCGAGGAGCTCATGGCCGCGATCGTCGACGTGCATCGTTCCGCCGAGGAGACCCGATGATCGACCTCCCGCTGGGTCTGCACGGCGTCCCGATGTCGGACGAGGAGCAGACCGCCAAGGAGTTCTCCAGCGACCAGGAGGTCCGCTGGTGCCCGGGATGTGGTGACTACGCGGTGCTCAAGGCCGTGCAGGGATTCCTGCCCGACCTCGGCCTGCGTCGCGAGAACATCGTGTTCATCTCGGGCATCGGCTGCGCGGCGCGCTTCCCGTACTACCTGGACACCTACGGCATGCACTCGATCCACGGACGCGCCCCGGCCATCGCCACCGGGCTCGCGACGACCCGGCCCGACCTCTCGGTGTGGGTGGTCACCGGCGACGGTGACGCGCTGTCGATCGGCGGCAACCACCTGATCCATGCCATGCGCCGCAACGTCAACATGACGATCCTGCTGTTCAACAACCGCATCTACGGCATCACCAAGGGGCAGTACTCACCGACGTCGGAGCCCGGCAAGGTCACCAAGTCCACGCCGATGGGATCGGTCGACCACCCGTTCAACCCCGTCTCGCTGGCGCTCGGCGCCGAGGCCACGTTCGTGGCCCGCACCATCGACTCAGACCGCAAGCACCTGACCACCGTCCTGTCCGCGGCGGCAGCGCACCGCGGCACCGCCCTCGTCGAGATCCTGCAGAACTGCCCGATCTTCAACGACGGCGCGTTCGACGCGATCAAGAAGCCTGACACCCGCGACGAGGCGATCATCCCGCTCACCGACGGTGAGCCGATCCGCTTCGGCACGGACGGCCGGATGGGGGTCGTCCGCGACGCTGGCGGGGGAGTGCGTGTCGCCGAGGTCGATGAGGTCGGCGAGTCGGCGCTGCTCGTGCACCGGGCGTCGGAGGCCGACCCCAGCACGGCGTTCGCGTTGTCCAGGTTGGGCGGTGCGGGGGTCCTCACCCGCACGCCGATCGGCATCTTCCGCCAGGTCGACCGACCGACCTACGACGACGACGCCCGCGCCCAGCTCGCCACGGCCGGTGCGGGCGGCGACCTTGAGTCGCGGGCTGAGCTCGCCGGGCTGCTGTCGAGCGGCGACACCTGGACCGTGACCTCATCGCGGTCGCCGAATGCTACTGAAGCTCCCACGTGAGGCAGTTCTCGGACAGGAAGTATTGAGCGTCCTCGAGCAGCACCTCGGCCTGGCCCTCCGACTCCTCGCTCGTGATGATGTTCTCGCCTTCCTCGTCGCTCGACACCTGGTACGAGCACGGGATGCCGCCCGGAGTCTCCGGGCCGGCGGTCACGTACTGACCCGGCTGAACATCTGGCCCGACCTGGAAGACGCCGTTCTCGATGGTGTCCGCGCCCGTGGTTGACTCCGCCTCCTCGAGCTCGCTCTCGCGGGCGGCGACGTCCTTCTCACGCTGGTCCAGCTCGGACTGCTTGGACTCCGCGGCGCTCTCGCGGTCCTCGAGCTCTGCCTCCCGCTGGTCCAGCTCCTGCACAGTCGCTCCCGAGGTCGACGTCTCGTTGCCGAGCGACTCGACGGGTTCCGGGGTGCCGTTCCCGCCGATGCCCATGCCGAGGAAGAACGCCAGGAGTCCGACGAACGTCGCCACCAGCCACGTCCTGCGCTTGTGGTCGGGCTCGTCGTCCTCGTCGTCTGCGTGTGAGGTGGTGCGGCGTGCCGTTGACTCCGAACGATCCGCGGTCAGGAGCACGGTGGCATCTGGGTCGCCGGCAGGGTTCTGGACGTGCTCGGTCCACTGCGTGCCGTCCCACCAGCGGATCGTGCCCTCGGAGTCGGGGTACCAGCCGACGGGAATGTCGTGGGAGTCGTCTGTCATGAAACCCTCTGCGTTGGCGGCTGGGAGCGACACTAATGCATCGTTCGGCGGCTCACGCGGGTTCGACCGGACCGACCTCCGCGACCACCAGCGGCTCATCCACCGGCTTCGGCACCATGAACACTGCGAGTGCCGTCGTGACGGGTACCGCCAGGACCAGGCCGATCGCGCCCACGAGTGTGCGGACGATCTCCTGTCCGATGTCCTCGGTGGTGGCGATCTCGGCGAGGCCGCGCTGGTAGGCGGTGATGAGCAGCAGCACGGTCATCGCCGAGCCGGCGTAGGCGAACACCAGCGTGTAGACGCTGGACGCGATGTGGTCGCGGCCGATGCGCATGGCCGACGCGAACACGGCGCGGCGGCCCGCAGCCGGTCTCAGCGCCCGCAGCTCCCACACCGCACTCGCCTGCGTGACGGTGACGTCGTTGAGCACGCCCAGCCCGGCGATGACCATCGTCGCGGCCACCACCCCGGACAGGTCGAGGGCCGGCACCGTGGCGACCAACGCCTGGTCGTCCTCGGTGCCGACGCCGCTGAGGTTCGTCCAGGCGGTCGATCCGAAGCCGATCAGTGCGGTCAGGCCGATGCCGGCGAAGGTGCCGAACAACGCGGACGTCGTGCGGATGCTCACCCCGTGGGCGAGATAGAGCACGGCGATCATGATGGCGGTCGAGCCCACGACGGCGACGGGCAAGGGACTCTCGCCGGCAAGCATCGCCGGGAGGATGAACTTCGTCAACGCGAGGAGCGTGACGCCGATGCCCACGAGCGCGAACAAGCCGCGCCATCGGGCCACCAGGACCACGAGCAGCGCGAAGATGATCGCGAGTGCCGTCAGCGGCAGTCCGCGCTTGAAGTCGAGGAACTCCCACGAGACCGTCTGCCCCGGGGGCTGGATGCGAATCATCCGGATGTCGTCGCCAACCTCGATCCCGGCGCGAAACCGGCCCGGGTCCAGCGTGAAGGTCGCCTTCTCGTCGGCGGTCGATGCCGCCACCCGTGCGCAGTCGCCGGGGACGGACGGCTGCTGGTCAGGGCCCTCTCCGCCGGAGTTGCAGTCGAACGGCACGACACGGGTGACCTCCCCGTCGACGGTGCTGACGCCCTCGGCCGCATAGGGGTTCTCGCCGCGGGGAACCTTGTCGGGGTCGGGCCAGAGGACGACCATGCCGAGGATCGCGACCGCCGAGATGCCGAGCACCACCAGTATCAGGGCGGACGCCAGAAGGCGTCGGGGTGGTCCGTAGTCGACCTCGGTGCTGGATGCGACGAACCCACGGCGGCAAGCCTGCCATGTCGGGTGATGATCGCCACCGCGCAGCCGCGGGGTCACCTCTGCCACGATCGGGGCATGAGCACCGAGCAACCCGAGGAGCTGCCCGGCAACGTGGGCGGCGCCACCAGGGTGGGTCGCACGGTCCGGCGTCCGACCGGCGCGTGGACGCCCGCCGTGCACGAGCTTCTCGCGTACCTCGGGGAGCAGGGCCTCCGTGGGGTGCCCGAGGTGCACGGACTCGACGACGACGGTCGCGAGGTGCTCACCTACGTCGAGGGCCGCGGCGTGCCGGTCGACCGGGAGGTGGTGCTCGAGAACGTCCTCACCGAGGCGGTCGCCTGGCTCCGCGACTTCCACGACGTCGTGGAGGGGTTCCGACCCGACGGTCCGCGTGAGTGGCGCGGGGGAGCGGGGGAGCTCGCGCCCGGCCAGATCGTCTGCCACCACGACCCGGGCGCCTACAACTGGATCATCCAGAGTGGGCATTTCGTCGCGATGGTCGACTGGGACATGGCCGGGCCCGGACGGCCGATCGACGACCTCGCGTTCCTCGCCTGGACCGGCATTCCGCTGTACCGGGACATCGGTCTCGACGAGACGGCCCGCCGCCTCGACCTCCTCGTCGACACCTACGGGGAGTGGGGCCCGCTGACGCTGCTCGACGCCGTGGTCAATCGGATGACCACGTCCTGCGAGCGCATCACCGCAGGTCAGGAGCACGGGGACCCGGGCTTCCTCAACCTGGCCCGGGTCGGCGAGCCCCAGCGCACCCGCGACCGGATCGACGCTTTCGTGGACCGCAAGGACGCCCTCTCCGGGCTGCTCTGAGCGGTCTCGCCCTCCCAGTACGGTGAGCCATGGACTCCGCGCTGACGACCGTCGGTCTGCCCATCGCCTTGGCCATCATCATGTTCGGCCTCGGACTGTCCCTCACGTCGGCGGACTTCCGCCGGGTCCGACAGGCGCCGGTCGCGGTCGTCGTGGCGCTGGCCTGCCAGCTGCTGGTCCTCCCCGCGATCTGCTTCGGCCTCGTCGTCCTGCTCGATCTCTCGCCACTTCTCGGCATCGGGATGATGCTGCTGGCGGCATCACCCGGAGGCACCAGCGCCAACCTGTTCAGCCACCTGTTTCGAGGTGACGTCGCGCTGAACGTCACGCTGACGGCGGTCAACTCGCTCATCTCGATCGTCACCCTGCCGCTCATCACGGGGCTCACCATCCGATACTTCGACCGGGAGGACAGCGTCGAGCTGCCTCTGGTCGAGGTGGTCAAGGTGTTCGCCATCGTGCTCATCCCGGTGGTGCTCGGGATGATCGTGAGGTCCCGGTGGCCGGCGTTCGCCGGTCGGATGGATCGCCCCGTGCGCCTCGGGTCGGCGATCATCCTGGCCGTGCTGGTCGCCGCGATCGTCGTCGACCAGCGCGAGAGCATCACCGGCTACCTGGCCAAGGTCGGGCTCGCGACCGCCGTGTTCTGCGCCCTTAGCCTGTCGATCGGATACTTCGTGCCCCGGCTGTTCGGTGTCGGCGACCGCCAGGCCGTCGCGTCGTCGATGGAGATCGGCGTGCACAACGCCACCCTGGCGATCTACGTCGCGGTCGAGATCCTCGACGACACCGAGATCTCGATTCCCGCCGCGGTGTACTCGCTGTTCATGTTCGCCTTCGCGGCCCTGTGGGGCCGTTACATCAGCCGCGACCTCGCGGGCCGTCCGGCCTGAGCCCGGGGCTCAGACCGGTACGGGTTCCGCGCGCCGCCCACCCCTTCGCGGTTTTGCGAACTTCAGGTACAGCGACGGGATGATGAACAGGTTCAGCAGCGTCGCCGTGAACAGCCCGCCGAGGATGACGAGCGCCATCGGGTGCTCGATCTCGTGACCGGGGATGCTGCCGGCCGCGGCGAGCGGCACGATCGCCAGACCGGTGGCCAGCGCGGTCATCAAGATCGGGGCCAGCCGTTCGGACGCACCACGCATCACCAGCGCGGGCCCGAACGCCATGCCCTCCTCCTTCTCGAGGTGCTGGAAGTGGTTGATCATCAAGATGCCGTTGCGAGCCGCGATGCCGAACACCGTCAGGAACCCGATCAGCGAGCCCAGCGACATGATTCCGCCTCCCAGGAACACTGCGAGGACACCACCGACCAACGAGACCGGCAACAGGAGGAAGGCCAGCCCGGCGAGCCTCAGGCTGCCGAACGCTGCATGCAGCAGCAGGAAGATCGCGGCCAGTGCGGCCAGCCCGTAGAGAGCCAGCGTGTTCTGGGAGTTCTCGAGCTCGGACGACTCACCGAGCACCTTGACGCTGTAATCCGCTGGCAGGTCCATGGCCGCGACCCGGCGTTCCACCTCGGCGACGGCGGCTCCGAGGTCGCCGCCTTCGACGATGTTGGACTCCACGTCGATGCGCCGCGACTGGTCGTCGCGCAGGATGGCGTTCGGGCTTGAAGCGAACCTCACGTCTGCCACCGAAGCCAGCTTCACCTTCTTGCCCGCGGGGGTGTCGATCGGCAGGTCCCTGATGTCCTGGAAGCTGTGGCGCGACTCGGGCAGCGACCAGATGTGCACGTCGTAGGCGCGACCACCGGCGAAGATGTCGGAGACCTCCTCACCGGCGATGTAGACCGAGGTCTGACGTCGGATGTCGCCGGGCTTGAGGTCGAACTCCCGCGCCTTGTCCAGGTCGAGCTCGATCTCGATCTGGGGCAACTCCTTCTGCAGATCGGCGGCTGTCTCGGTGAGGTCCGGCGTGTCGCCGATGACCTTGACGGTCTCGTCGGCCAGCCGGGCGAGCTCGCGGGGCTCGGGCCCGAAGATGCGTACGACCACAGCGCCGCTGGAACCGGTGAGCACTTCCTTGACGCGTTCGCGCAGATAGGTCTGCACGTCGCGCTGCATACCCGGATAGCTGTCGACGACGTTGGTGACCTTCTCGAGCGTCTCGTCGTAGTCGACGTCCTTCGAGACGCTGATCCAGTTCTCGCCGAAGTACGCGCCGTACACCTCGTCGCTGAGGAGTGCCTGCCCGATGTGCGAGCCGCAGTTGCGCACCCCGGGGATCTCCTGCAGCTTCCTGCAGGCGTCCACGGAGATGCGCTTCTCCTCGGTGATCGACGTCGAAGGCTCGGTGAGCCAGTGCATCAGGAAGTCGCGTTCCTTGAAGTTCGGCAGCAGCTGAGTACCGGTGGAGGCGTAGGCCGGCACACCGATCGCGATGATGACGGCGGTGACGATCATCGCCGGTGCCGGACGGCGCAGCACCCCGCCGAGCACCTTGCCGTAGGCCCGCTTGAGCACTCGCAGGACCGGTGACTCCTTCTCGCGCAGCGAGCCGCCGTGCAGCAGCGCCAGGCACAGGGCTGGGGTCACGGTCATCGCGACCACCATCGAGATGAGCACGGCGAGGCCGTACGACAGCACGAGAGGCTGGAAGAACGAGCCGGACAATCCCTCGAGGAACAGCACCGGCACGATCGCGACGACGTTGATGATCGTGGCGTACGTGATGGCGCTGCGGATCTCGACCGAGGCCTCGAGCACGATCCGCACGGTCGACTTCGAGCTGCCCTCGGCGCGCGACTGGCGTAGCCGTCTGACGATGTTCTCGACGTCAATGATGGCGTCGTCGACCACCACCCCGATCGCGACCACCAGCCCGGCCAGGACCATGACGTTGATGGTCACGTCGCGGACGTCGAGCACCAAGAAGGCGGCCAGCAACGACAGAGGAATGGAGATCAGGCTGATGAACGCGGTTCTCACCGTGTAGAGGAACGCCGAGATGATGACGATCACCAGGAGGATGCCGAGCAGCAGCGCGATCGTGAGGTTGTTGATCGACTCCTCGATGAAGGTGGCCGGCCGGAAGATCGTGGTGTCGTACTCGATGGCAGGCAGGCCCGGGGCCATCTCCGTCATCGTCTCCTCGACCCCTTCGGTGACCTCCTTGGTGTTCGCGCCGCGGTACTTCTGCACGATGAGCATCAGGCCGTCACCGTCGTTGATGACTGCCTCACCCCACAGCTGTTGGCTGTCCTGCTTGACGTCGCCGATGTCGGCCATGCGCAGGACCTTGCCGTCGCGCTTGGCGACGGGGACCTGCGCCAGGTCCTCCGGATCGGTGATCGGTTGGACGTTCTCGATGTTGAGTCGCTGGGTGGCGGTCTCGACGAACCCGCCCTGGCCGACGGTGAAGCTCTTTGCGTACTGCAGCACGCCGGCGTCGAGAGCCTCGGAACCCGCCTCCATGACCTCGTCGATGGGGATCTCGTACTTGGCGAGGAGGTCCGGGTCGACCTGCACGTGCCGCTGCTTGAGCCGCTCGCCGTAGATGTCGACGCCGGCCACGCCGGGCACACGGAGCAGGTGCTGGCGGATCTTCCAGTACGAGATCGACGACAGCTCGATGAGGTCGAGCTGGTCGGACGTCAGACCGATCTTCATGATGCGGCTGGTGGCGGACAGCGCCGGCATCATCCACGGCGGGCTTGCCCACGTGGGGATGTTCGGCAGGACCTGGGCGACGCGCTCCTGCACGAGCTGGCGGGCGAGGGCCTCGTCGGTTCCCTTCTCGAAGATCAGCCGGATCGACGACAGCTGGGCGACAGACTTCGAGCGCATCTCGGCCAGGCCGGGCAGGCCGTTGAGCGCCTCCTCGATGGGCACCGTGACCAGCGACTCGACCTCCGAGGTGGAGTTGCCGAGCGCGATGGTCTGGATCTCGACCTGCGGGGGAGCGAACTCGGGGAAGACGTCAACCTTGGACTCGGGGATCTCGCTGAGCGCGAACGCCATGAACGTTCCGGCCAGGAAGATGACGATCCAGCGGAAGTGAAGGCTCCGCGAGACGATCCACCGCATCTCAGTACGCCCCGTACTCGAGCTCGGCGCCGTGGATCTGTGCAATACCGACCGTCACGACGCGCGTCCCGACGGGTGGTCCCGAGGAGATGTCGACGAGCTGCTCGTCGACGTTGTCGATGGTGACGTCCTCGCGGTGGAACGACAGGCCGTCGGTGTTGACGAAGACGTAGGGCTGGCCGTCGACACCGTCGTAGAGCACGGCCGCGTACGGGATCGTCTTCAGCTCCTTGGCCGGCTCCGTCGGAGCCTCAACCAGGACCTCGGTCCCGGCGGCGGGCACCGGCGTCTTCTTCGCCTCGACCGGCGCGGTCTGCAGACCGATCTGACTTGCACCGAGCTTGGTGAGCGTCACCACCGGATGTCCGCCGTTCTTGGCGGGCGTGATCTTCGAGGGCTGGTAGTGAGTCGCCTCGACCGCCTCGGCCTGCTTGCAGGCTACCGGCGCGACGGCCAGCAGGGTCGCGACGAGCGCAGCGGCCATGCGGCGGTCGATCGATGGACCATGCTGGGCGCTCACGGCTCGCTCCTTTCTGTCGCCGCGGACCCGGGGTGTGCGGGCTCGAGGATCTCGGCGTCCTCGTCCGGGTCCGGTGCCGGGACGGCGAGACTCAGGGCGGGCACGACCAGCAGGGCATGCGCGACCGTGGTGACGAGTCCGCCGAGCACGACGATCGCCATCGGCTGCAGGATCTCGAGTCCGGCGCGCGGCCCGAGGACCGCGAACGGCAGCATCACGACGGCGATCGCGAGACTGCTCGTGAGCACTGGTGCGAGCCGGGTCTGCGCTCGTTCCAGCACCTCGTCGCGACGCGCCGACGCGCTTTTCGCCTCGCCGTCCGAACCGACGGGGTCGAGCGTCGCGAGAGTGTTGCGGACAGCCAGCATGAAGACAGCCAGGAGGCCGGCACCCGTGGCGATCGTGACCCCGTCTCCGACCACCAGCAGCGCCACGACGCCACCGAGCAGAGCGGACGGCAGAGTTAGGTAGGCCAGGCCGGCGAGGCGCCAGCTGCGGACCGCGGCCTGCATGAGCAGCAGCACCGCGAGCAGCCCAGCCAGGGCGAACGCGATGCTCTGGGCCCGGTTCACCTCGTCGCCGACAGTCTGGTCGATGACCTTGGCGTGGTACTCGAGTGGCATGTCCACCCTCTGGAGACGCTTCTCGAGCTCGTCGGCCACGTCCTCGACGCCGCGTCCGCTGACGTTCATCGTGATGTCGAGCTTGCGGGAGACGGAGTCGCGCTGGATGACGGTCGGCGTGCTGCCGTCGCGGATGTCGGCGATCTGTTTCAGTCGCACGTGACCGCCGTCGGGACGGTCGAGGAGCAGCGAGCGCACCGACGCGGTGTTCTCGGCGATGGCGGGGTTGCCCTGCACGATGACGTCGAAGACCTTCTGATCCTCGAACACGCTGCCCACGAGGATGCCCTGCAGGAGGATCGCCTCGGCGCGTCGGACGTCACCCGGCTTGACGCTGACCTTCTGTGCCTTGTCCAGGTCGACCTCGATCTCGAGGGTGGGCTGCTCCTCCGGCATCTCGACCCGCGCGTCACGCACGCCCTCGACCTGCTGCACGATCTTCTCGACCTTGGCGGCCTGGGTCCGCAGCTCGTCCGGGTCCTGCCCGTACACCCGCACCCGGATCGGCTTGTCGGTGCCGATGAAGACGTCCAGTCCGTCACCCTGGACGGAGTTCTGACCCGAGAGGAGCGCGCCGATCGTGCGGACGCGGTCGTCGAGGTAGGTCGAGACCTCGGAGGTCGCACCGGTGACGGAGTCGCTGGTACGGCGGATCGCGGCGAGCGTCTCGTCGTAGTCGGCGTCCTGGTCGATGTTCACCATGATCTCGCCCGAGTTCACGTCGACGATGCGATCGCCGGTGACGGCGCGACCCACCGACGCCCCGACGTTCTCCACGCCGTCGACGTCGCGCAGGCGGGCACTGAGCTCGGTGGCGATCTTGGTCATCTTGACGTTCGACGTGCCGGTCGGGCTCTCGAGCCGGACGAGCACGGCCTGGTCCTTCAGGTCGGGCACCACTGAGCGCGACAGCCACGGGGCGATGAGCGCGACCGCAACGGTGCCGATCAGGGCGGCGGCGACCATGGGGACGCCGACCACCTTCGGCAACAGCGTGCGATACCGCGTGGCCAAGCGTCCGCTCTCGGCGCCCCGCTCCTTCGGCGGCAGCACCGTGCCGAGGGCAGGCGTGAGCGTCATGGCGACCACGGTCGCCGCGATGACGGCCGTGAGGTACGCGGTCACCAGTGGTTCGACGAAGGCGCCTGGACGACCCTCGAGCACGAGCAGGGGCAACGCGACGAGGACGGCGATCAGGGTCGCGTAGACCATCGGTCGCGCGACCGACTGGGTCACTTCGGCGACGCTGCGGGAGCGCGTCAACGCCTCCGCGCCGGTGACAGCCGCGTCGACCACCACCGTGAGGGCGAGCGCGAGACCCGCGATCGAGATGGCGTTGAACGTCTGCCCGGTCCAGTGCAGCACCAGCGCGGCAGCGACGAGCGACGTCGGGATGGCCACCACGGCGATGAGCACCTGCCGCCAGCGCCGGACGAACGCGATCAGGGCAACCAGCAGCAGCAGTGCCGCGATGCCGGCGGTGATGCCGAGGTTCTTCTCGGCCGCGGCGACGTAGTCGGCCGGGCGGAAGATCGTGGTGTCGGTGGTCATCCCCTCGAGGCCCGACTCGAGCGTCGCGAGCTCGTTCTCGACCTCTTTCGTGACTTGGGCGGTGTCGGCCCCGGGGAACTTCTCGACGACGAGGATGAGCCCGTTGCCGTCGTCGACGATCGCGTCGCCGATCAGCGGCTGGTGCTCCTCGACCACGTTGGCGACGTCGGTGAGGCGCAGACGACCGTTGGTGTCTTCGACCGGCACCTTGCCGAGGGACTCGGGGCTGGCGATGTTGTCGAAGACGTTGCGGATGGGCAGTCGTTGCGACGGCGTCTCGATGAATCCACCGGTACCGGGAACCGACGCCTCGAGATAGCTCACGGGTGAGGCGATCTGCGCGTTTCCGGCGGTGCGGATGACCTGGTTGAGGGTGACCTTCTCGTCGCGCAGCTTCTCCGGATCGACCTGCACCTGGATCTGCTGGTCGCGCATGCCCCACACGTTCACGTTCGCGACGCCCTGCACGCCCATCAGGCGGGGGCGGATCGTCCAGCGGGCGACGACCGACTGCTGGATCGGCGTCAGGTCGTCTGAGGACACGCCGATCATCATGACCCGGCTCGAGGACGACAGCGGCGGGAGCATCGTCGGCGGCTTCGAGACGTTGGGGAACGCGGCGCCGCCGAGCTGGGTGAGTCGTTCCTGCACGAGCTGGCGGCCCTTGTAGACGTCGAAGCCCTGATCGAACACGAGCACGATCGACGAGAGGCCGGGAGTGGACGACGACCGGATGACGTCGACGCCCTCGACGCCGTTCAGCAGGTCCGCCTCGAGCGGCACGGTGAGGAACTGCTCGACCTCGGATGCCGAGAGTCCGAGCGACTCGGTCTGGATCTCGACATACGGGGGAGTGAACTCCGGGTAGACGTCGGCCGGTGCGTCCGGTAGGACGGCGTAACCGGTCGCGAGAATCGTGGCGGCGAGCCCGATGATCAGGCCGCGCATCTTGACGGATCCGCCGACGAGTCCCCGGATCATCGATCGGCCCTCGGGCTGGTGCAGAGAGGTCGAACACGCTTCATCGGGGCCTCCACGTCAGGTCCTGGCTTCCTCAGTGGTGCGAATGTCACCGCTTGGAAAGTTAGACCTATTGAGCCCCCCGTGGTCGAAAACGGGAAAAGTTTTCTAAGAGTTTCTTATTGATCGCTCAGGAGGGAGGTTCTCCCGCAGGAAGTTCACCTGCAGGACGGCCAGGTTCTCCGCCACGACCTCCCGGGACGTCATGTGGGTGACACCGGAGAGGGGCAGCACCGAGTGCGGCCGGCCGGATGCCAGGAGGGCCGAGGAGAGCTGCAGGGTGTGCGCGGCGAACACGTTGTCGTCGGCGAGACCATGGATGAGCAGGAGCGGTCGCTCGAGCTTCTCGGCCAGCGGCAGCAGCGAGTTGCGGTCGTAGACGTCCGGCAGCTCGTGCGGGTCGCCGAGGTAGCGCTCGGTGTAGGCCGTGTCGTAGAGACGCCACTCGGTCACCGGCGCTCCTGCGACGGCGACGTGGAAGACGTCGGGACGGCGCAACACTGCCAGCGCCGAGAGGTAGCCGCCGTACGACCACCCGGTGATGCCCACGCGAGAGATGTCGACGTCGTCGGGAAACTGCTCCGCGACGGCGCCGAGAGCGGTGATCTGGTCGTCGAGGGTCACCCCGGCGAGGTCGTGACGCACGGCGCGCTCCCAGCCGTGCCCTCGGCCCGGGGTGCCGCGTCCGTCCGCGACGACGACGCAGAAGCCTTGATCGGCGAGCCATTGGGGCTGCAGGTACATCCGGGACGCCGCCAGCACCCGTTGCGCGTGGGGACCGCCGTAGGGGTCCATGAGCACGGGCAGGCGACGTGACCCGGGCTCGTGGTCGCGGGGGAACAGCACGGCCGTGCGCAGCGCGTGCGGTCCGGCGTGGAGGAGGGTGACCTTCGGCTCGAACGGCGGCAGCTCGCTCGCCACGGTGATCTGGTTCGGCTCTTCGTCCCCGGCGGGGGTGCCGGGCTCCGGGCGGCGAACAGCACAGTGCACGGTGATCGTGGTCGAGGGATGGTCGAGCGCCGATCTCGTGATGACCGTGGTCGGTCCGCCGACGACCGCGCCGTGCACGGCAACGCCGGTCGTGATCGGGTCCGCGCTGTCGTCGAGGCCGAACCGGACGACCTGCACCTCGGTCGGCTCCTGGGACGCCGTCGCGACTACACAGTCGGGATGGGTGCTCACGATGCCGCGCACCTGCCACGTGAGGTCGCTGATAGGTTCGCCGTCGACGACGACGCGGCGCATCCCTTCCACGTCCTCGATCGAGATCAACCGTCCGCCCTCGGCATAGCGAGGCGGGTCGGTCACCTCGACCCATGCGTCGTCGGCGAGATCGCGGAGCACCCGCGTGGTACCGGTGCTCGTGTCGACGGCCAGGACCTGGGCGCGCCGCTGCTCGCGGCTCATCACCTGAAGCACCGGGTCGCCGTGGGGAGTCCAGCTGACGCTGACGAGGTACTCGAAGGCGTCGCGGTCCCAGGCGATCTCGGTGCGCGAGCCGTCGAGGCCGACGTGCCACAGTGTGACGACCGCGTTCGGCGTGCCGGCGGCCGGGTAGCGCTGCGCGGCCGGCTGCCGCTCGGGGTTCTCCGGGTCCGCCACGTGCCACACGTGCACCGGCGCCTCGTCGTAGCGCTCGACGAGCAGCGAGCCGCCGTCCGGCGCCCACCAGTATCCGCGATACCGGTCGAGCTCCTCGGCGGCGATGAACTCGGCGCGGCCCCACACCTCCGTCGACAACGCGGGTTCGACGAGGGCGCGGTCGTCCCGACCCGTGATGCCCACCACCCGCAGCGCTCTGCCCGAGGCGTAGGCGACATGGCGACCGGTCGGGTCCACTCGCGGGTCGACCACGGAGCCGACGCTGTGCTGGATTCTGGGCAGCTCGGTGACTGCGCGGCCCGCGAGGTGCACGGCCCAGGCCCGTCCGGAGAGCGCGAACGTCGCCCACCGCCCGGTCTCGTCGACGCTGAAGTCGACCAGGCCGGCGCTGGACTCACGGCTGCGCTCGCGTCGGGCCCGCTCCTCGGCGGAGAGCTCCTCACCTGCGTCGCCGAGCAGCGCCTGCGGGTCGACGATCACGGTCTCGGTGCCGGTGGCGACGTCGTGCTCCCACAGCTGCCCGGTGCGCGTGACGCCGTCCGGCGTGCGGATGAACCAGACCTTCGACCCGTCCGGCGCCACCGAGATGTTCCGCGGGATGCCGAGCGTGAACCGGGCCGTGCGGGCAGAGAGACGGGGGAAGGAGACGGTCATGTCGCTATCACACCAGACACGTCCGGTGGAGGATTGCCGCGGATCACGTAGAGCTGCTGTGCCATCGTCCATAGGTTCGACGTCGTCCAGAAGATGAGGACGCCGAGCGGGAAGTAGAACCCGCCCAAAGCGAACACCAACGGAAGGGCGTAGAGGAGCACCTTCTGCTGCTGGCGATATGGGCGCCTTGATCCATCGCGTCCGGCGGCAAGCTGCTCATCATCTGACGCTGGATCACGAACTGGATGACGCCCATCGTGACGACCAGGACGATGGCCACGACCTTCGTCTCGATGCGTTCCGAGGTCGCGAACGTGTCAGCGATCGCGCCGCCCAGAAACGTGGAGTTCGAGAGCGAGTCGGCGTCGGTGCCGGTCAAGAGGCCGCGAGCGCCCTCGGCGCCCGACTTGGCCGCCTTGTCGATCACCAGGAACAACGCGAGGAAGACCAGCCCCTGTAGGAGGATCGGGAGGCAGGAGGCGAACGGGTTGGTGCCCGTTTCCTTCCAGAGCTTCATCTGCTCCTGGGTCAAGCGCTCGCGATCATGAGCGTACTTCTCCTGCAGCTCCTTGATCTTCGGCTGCAGGGCCGGCATGCTGCGGTTCGTCTTGACCTGCTGCGCGAACAGCGGGATCAGCAACGCCCGGATCGTGACGGTCAGTCCGACAATGGCCAGCGCCCACGTCCAACCCGAGTCCTGCGGCAGGACCTGGGCCAAAGCCGGTGCCACGCCAGCAAGACCCCGGTGACGCCGTAGGAGAGCGGCGTCATGATTCCGGAGGCGGAGCCGCCCAGAAGATCCACGGAGCCCATCTCACCATCCGACGCGTCTTCCGCTGGCCGTAGCCTTGGCCCATGACCCTGGACGACCGGCGGATCCTGCTCGTGCATGCCCACCCCGACGACGAGAGCATCAGCAACGGCGCCTCGATGGCGCGCTACGTCGCGGAGGGCGCGCAGGTCACCCTGGTGACGTGCACGGCCGGCGAGGAGGGAGAGATCCTCATTCCCGAGATCGAGCACCTGGCCTCCGACCAGGACGATGCGCTCGGGCCGCACCGGGTGAAGGAGCTCGAGGAGGCGATGGCCCTGCTGGGGGTCACGGACCACCGCTTCCTCGGCGGTGAGTTCCACTTCCGCGACTCCGGCATGCAGTGGGGGTCCGACGGCCACGCCGCTGCGCTCGACGAGTCCCGTGAGGGCACTTTTTGGCACGCCGACCTCACCCAGGCGTCGAACCTGCTCGTCGAGATCATCCGCGAGGTGCGTCCGCACGTGCTCGTCACCTACGACGAGTTCGGCGGCTACGGCCATCCCGACCACATCCAGGCGCACCGCGTCGCCACCTACGGCGCGGTGCTCGCCTCCATCGCGACCTACCGCCGCGACCTAGGTGAGCCGTGGGACATCCCCAAGGTCTATTGGACGGCGATGTCGGCGAGCGCCATGCGTGAGGGCCTGCGCACGCTGCGCGAGGCCGGCGACACCACGACCTTCGAGGGCATGGATCCGGACAACCTCCCGCCCTTTGCGGTCGAGGACGACGACCTGGACGCGATGATCGACGGCTCCGACTTCCTCGAGGTCAAGCTCGATGCGATGCGCGCGCACGCCAGCCAGATCGCCACCGACGGCCCGTTCTTCGCCTTCTCGAACAACGTCGGCAACCGGGTGTGGGGCGTCGAGTTCTACCGTCTGGTCAAGGGCACGCCGGCTCCGCCCGAAGGTGCAGGGTTCGAGGACGATCTCTTCGCCGGACTGTGATCCTGCGCCTGGGTCTCGTTCTTCTCGGGGTGTACGTCGCCCTCATCGGCGCAGTCGTCCACCGCCACACCACCGAGGTGGGCGGCGTCCACTGGCCCTGGGGTCTGGCGCTGGCGCTCGTGGCCACCGTCGCCGTCGCGCTTGCGGCCGGCCGCATCGGTCAGGTGGGCGAGGCATGGTACGCGCTCGGGTGGACGGTCGTGCTGATCGTGCAGTCGGTCGCACCCGGTGGCAGCTTCCTCGTCGCCAACGACTGGTTCGGCTGGGTCTACTCCAGCCTCGGCATGGGGTCGCTCGGGGTGGTCATCGTCCGCAGCTCTAGGCTTGATCGGTGACCGAGCCCGTCGACCAGCAGGCGTTCCGCGGGGCTCTCGGCCGCTTCGCCAGCGGCGTCACGGTCGTCACCACGGTGCTCGACGGCGTCGATCACGCCATGACCGCCAGCGCCTTCACCTCCGTCTCGCTCGACCCGCCACAGGTGCTGGTCTGCTCGCACCGCACGAGCCGGTTCCACGAAGCGGTCCTGGAGTCGGGCATCTGGGGTGTCTCGATCCTCAGCGACCGCGGACGCGCCGCGTCGGCCCGGTTCGCCCACAAGGGCCGCCCGCTCGAGGGACAGCTCGACCGCGTCCCGCACCACCGCGGGGCGCTCGACGTCCCGCTGCTCGACGCGTCGCTCGCCTGGCTGGAGTGCCGCACCATCGGCGCCCACGACGGAGGCACCCACACGATCCTCGTCGGCGAGGTCACCTGGTCCGCCGTGCAGGACGACGACGATGACCCACTCCTCTACTACCGCTCGCACTACGGCACGATCGTGCGCTCGCCCGAGAGCGAGAAGACGTTCTACGAATCCGGCGACTCCTGAGGGTCCTGGGCCCGCCGAACGATCTCGCCGAGCGCGATCACCCCACGCGAGACCTGGTCGAACGGGTCCGCGCCGATCTTGTCGACGAGGTTCGACTGCAGCCACAACGTGGCGAGTCCGTGCGAGAGACACCAGCCGGCGATCGCCAGACCGTCGGCGTCGTCGTCCGTGCCCTGAAGGTCGATCGCGTGACGTGCACTGTCGGCGAGCACGTCGAACGCGCGGTCACTCGCCTCGACGAGCCTCGGATCGTCGCGGTCGTACAGTGTCGGGCGGAACATCACCTCGAAGTGGCCGGGGTGCTCGAGCGCGAACCGGACGTATCCCACGCCGCCGGCGAGGAACCCCACGTCCTCGAATGCGATCGGCGCGATGGCCTTGGTCATCAGGTCGAATCCCTCGATGGCGATGGCGGTGAAGATGCCCTTCTTGTCGCCGAAGTGGTGGGCCGGGGCGGCGTGGGAGACACCGGCCCGTCGGGCGACCGCCCGCATGCTCAGCGCGGAGGCGCCGACGGCCACGACCTCATCGACCGCGGCCTCGATGACGGCCTGGCGGAGGTGGCCGTGGTGGTACGGGCGCTTGTCGGTCCGGGTCACGTGGTCAACGGTAGCGCAATCTTGACATTGACAAGACCATCTGGGCGCGCAAGACTTGCCACTGACAAGATCGAGGTACGGAGGCTCCCATGCACGAGTACGACGTGGTCATCGTCGGCGCGAGATGTGCCGGGTCCCCCCTCGCGACGCTGCTCGCGCGGGCCAGCCTGGACATCTGCGTCGTCGATCAGGCGAGGTTCCCGAGCGACACGCTCTCGACCCACCTCGTCCAGTCCCACGGGGTCGGCATCCTCGACCGGCTCGGCGTGCTCGACACGTTGCTCGGACTGGGCGCGGTCGAGATCGACCACTTCTCCCTCATCAACGACGACGTCCGCATCGACGGCGGCGCCGAACCCGGAGACCTTCCCGCTCTGTGCGTCCGCCGGGTGACGCTCGACGAGGTGCTCATCAAGGCCGCCGAAGCAGCTGGCGCGGAGATCCGCACCCGGACACGCGTCACCGATGTGGTTCGCGACGACGGACGCGTGGTCGGGGTCGAGACGCGCGACGGTCCGATCCGGGCCAGGCTCGTCATCGGTGCAGACGGCATGAGATCGAACGTCGCGGAGTGGATCGGAGCCCGTGAGTACCACGAGGTCCCGGGCGGGCGGATGTTCGCGGTGGGCTACTTCGAGGGTGTGAGCACCGGCGAGGGACGCCTGCGCATCGGTCGCGTCGGCGACAGCGCCTTCATCGCGGCGCCCACCGACGGTGGCCTGTACATGGCCGGCGTGGGGCCCTCGATCGGCTTCAGCGAAGCCTTCAAGGCGGACCGCGACGCAAGTTTCGACCGGGGTCTTCGGGCCTGGCCCGAGCTCGCCGACCTCGTGGCTGGGGGCACGCGGGTCGGTCCGATCCGGATGATCACCGAGTGGCACAGCTTCTTCCGCGAGGCCGCCGGACCGGGCTGGGCTCTG
This sequence comes from Aeromicrobium sp., assembly GCA_051005615.1. Taxonomy (GTDB): domain Bacteria; phylum Actinomycetota; class Actinomycetes; order Propionibacteriales; family Nocardioidaceae; genus Aeromicrobium. The sequence continues at coordinate 64,675 of JBPCJE010000043.1, read as the reverse complement.
GTCGGCGACGCCGGGCACTTCAAGGACTTCTCGCCCGGGCAGGGCATCGCCGACGCTCTGCGTCAGGTGGACCACCTCGTACCCGCGATCGTCGCGGGACTGGAAGGTGACCCGGACCGTGACATCGATGGGGAGCTGCGGCGCTGGTGGGCATGGCGCGACGACGACGCCTGGGACATGTACTGGTTCGCCTCCGACCTCGGCTCGCCCGGTGCATCCACACCGCTCGAGACCCGAGTCCTGCGCAACGTCTCGAGGCATCCGGACGGGGCTCGCGACCTGCTCAAGGTCTTCGACCACCAGATCCCGCCGTCCGAGCTGTTCACCACCCGACGTCTCGCCCTCGCATCCCTCCAGGCCCTCGTCGACCGGCCGGGCAGGATCGGCCCGACGCTGCGGGAGATCGTCTCGTCGGCGAGGGAACAGCGACGGCGAGAACGGGTCCGCCCCACCGAGGCCGAGCCGCTGCGGCTCGACGCCGGCGTTGCAGCGGCCTGAGCCTCCTCCACCCCCGGATTTGAACGACGGAGCTCACTAGGGGACGATCGTGCGGGCACAGGCATGGCGTGACGAGTGAGTGGGGTGAGGACGTTGGTCGACGACCAGCAGCCTCGCGACCCGTCCGAGCCAGAATCGACCGAGCCGCCCCAGCCCGAGGCGGGCATGGTCGAGGAGAGCGACGAGCTCGACCTCGACGACGGACCCGGGCCAGAACCCGAACCTGAGCCGGAGGCGGAGCTTGAGCCGGCTCCGGAACCGGAACCGGAGCCCGAACCCGCGTCGGCACACGACGACGTGCCGCCTTGGTTCGCAGGGACGCCCGCCCCGTCGGAGGACACGTCCGACGAACCGACCGACGAGGAGCCGCCCCGCCGTCGCCGCGTGCGCAACGCGCTCATCGGCACGCTGCTCGTGCTCGGGACGCTCTATGTCGCCGGATTCGTCATGACCGGCCTGCGTATGCCCGCGAACGCCACGATCGGTGATGTCGACGTCAGCGGCATGTCACCCGACGATGCTCGCGATGTCGTCGATCGCGAGCTCGGTTCCCGGGTGGGCGACGAGGTGGTGCTGGAGCACGGTGGCAAGGAGTTCACCGTCGACCCCAAGGCGGCCGACCTGAGTTTCGACCTCGACCGCTCGATCGACGAGGCGGGCGGGCAGCACAGCGTCGACCCGCGAACGATGGTGGGTCTGGTGTTCGGCACGCACGAGTCCGACCCGGTGGTCGACGCCGACGACGACAAGCTCGACAGCATCGTCGCGTCGATCGCCTCGACCGTCGACCGCGAGGTCGTCGAGCCGCAGATCACGTTCCCCAAGAGCAAACCCAAGGCGCGGCAGCCGAAGTCCGGCCTGGTCGTCCGCAAGTCCGACACTGCCGAGGCCGTGCTGCGCGGCTATCTCGTCGCTCGTGGGCCGATCCCCGTACCCACTGCCGTGGTCGATCCGGCGGTCGACGCCGACGGCCTCGAGGAGGCGATGTCTTCGATCGCCGAGCCGGCCGTGAGCGGACCCGTCGTCATCAAGGTCGGCGACAAGAAGGTGAAGCTGCCGGTGCGTGCCTATGCGCCGGCGCTCACCGTGCGCGTCATCGACGAGCAGCTCAAGCCCGAGATCGATCCGGAGAAGTTGGCCAAGCCGCTCACCAGCTCCACCACCGGCATCGGCAAGAAGGCGGTCGACGCGACCGTGCGGATCCAGAACGGCAAGCCGGTGGTCGTGCCCGGCAAGGAGGGCGTCGGGCTCCAGCCGAAGGAGATGGCCGAGAAGCTCGTCCCGGCCATCACCGAGACCGGCGTCGCACGCAGCGTGGAGATCGAGGCCAAGGTCGTCGAGCCGGAGTTCACCACCAAGGACGCGAGAAAGCTCAGGATCAAGGAGCGGGTCAGCTCCTTCAGCACCTACTTCCCACACGCGGACTACCGCAACATCAACCAGAGCCGGGCTGCGGCGCTCATCGACGGGACGATCCTCGAGCCGGGAGAGACGTTCAGCATGAACAACACCGTCGGCGAGCGCACGACGGCCAACGGGTTCACGACCGGCACCGTCATCAACGGCGGAGTGTTCCGCGAGGAGCTCGGCGGTGGCGTCTCCCAGGTCGCCACCACCACCTACAACGCGGCCTTCTTCGCCGGGATGGACGACGTCGAGCACCACCCGCACGCCTTCTACATCGACCGCTACCCGATGGGTCGCGAGGCCACCGTCTACTTCGGCAACCTCGACCTGCGGTTCAAGAACTCCACCAAGTACGGCGTGCTCATCCGCGCCATCGTCAACCGGAGCACACCCGGGGGTCGCGGCGAGATGCGCGTGGAGATGTGGAGCACGAAGATCTGGGACGTCAAGGCCGGCCTGTCCGGCAAGCGCAACTTCCGCTCACCCGGCAAGCAGTACGACGACACCGATCGGTGCGTGGAGCAGGCGCCCATCCAAGGGTTCGACATCGACGTCTACCGCACATTCGTGCGCGGCGGCAAGACCGTGAAGCGCGAGACCGACACCGCGGTCTACCAGGCCGCCGATCGCGTCATCTGTGGCAAGAAGCCCAAGAGCTGAGCATCCCTAGACGGGGATGGTCAGGCTGATCCGCATGCCGTCCTCGACCGATCCGGTGACCTTCGCCATCTGCAGGTCGTGGCCGTCGCGGAACGCGATGTCCGACTTCAGCGGCGTGCGCTTGAGGTGCACCCGGCTGAGCTCGTAGTCGGACGTCGCGTACACCCGGTCACACGCCGCCTTCGGCAGCGCGATCTGCGAGGTCCGGATTCGGCCGCGCGTCGTGATGGCGCTCTCCTCGGACTCGTAGACCTCGAAGTGGATGTGCGGCCACCGCCCGCCGTAGGCCGCCGGGAAGATCGAGCGGAACGTGACCCGTCCTCTCCGGTCGGCCACCTGCACTCCGCGCAGGTAGTTCTGGTGGATGAGGTAGGGGTCGTACATCGAGTAGCGACCCTTGGAGTCGCAGTGCCACAGGTAAATCGCCGCGCCCTCGTACGGCGTCGCCTTCGCGCCGTCGAGGTTCACCAGGGTGAGGGCGATGGTCGTCGGGACACCCTTGGCCACGCCACTCGGTCCACCGAAGCTGCCGGTGATGTCGCTGCGCACGATGCCGCTCCGCAGGAGGACGTTCTGGCCGTTCGAGCCGTTGGCGGGGAACGGCCCGCCGGTCTCCGCGGGAATCTCGCCGTCCTCGACCTTCACCGTCCCGCCGGTGTCGGTGCCGGATGGCGGCTGCACGGGCGGAGACCCGCCGGCCGGCTCGCCCATGGGCTCGTCGCCGAACCGATTGCTGACACCGCAGGCGGCCAGCGCCGCAGCGAGCCCGGCCCCACTGAGCAGTCCGAGTGCTCGCCGACGGTTCAGGAGCGTGGGGAGGTCGTGGGCCAGACCGAGGTCGTGCTCCTCGTGACCGTCGTGCGCGCTCATGTCGAGAGAGTAGGCCGTCCGGGCTGGAGATAGCGATACTCGTGGTGATCGACGAATCCGAACGGCGCGTAGAGGGCGAGCGACGCGGTGTTGTCCCGCATCGTCTGAAGATGGGCCTTGTCGGCCCCGCTCTCGACCGCCCAGGCAAGGGCCGTCCTGACGATGCGGAGGCCGAGTCCTTCACGACGGCGGTCCGGGACGACCTCGACCGCGGCCACGCCGACCCACTCGCCGGTCACCACGACTCGTCCGATCGCCACGACCGGGTCGCCGATCGCCACGAAACCGACCGTCGGAGGCCCCTCGAGCACGGCGCGCGCCAACGCGGGATCCTCGGCGCGCGGATAGAGGCTGAGCCAGGCGTCGTCGGCTCGCGGGGCGATCCGCGCTTCGGGATCGGCCTGCTGGTCGCGGGCGAGATCGGCCACCTGCACGAGCGCGCCGGGCCGGGCCATGGCGCCCGGCGTCCAGCCGGCCTCGAGGAACGCCTGCTCATGAGCCGACCCGATGGCGACCTGCGCCGTGGGCGTGCTGCGGTGCGTGGCGTAGAACTCCTCGACGGCTGTCAGCGCGTCATCGAAAGGTAGGCCGGGGTCGCCGTGCACCGCCACGGAGTTCGCACGACCGGTGAATCCACCGGACGACCGCAGCTCCCACTCGCCCAGAGGCTCGCTGACCACCGCCGGCCAGCCGCGCGACATGATGCGCGTCAGCTCGTCGGCGTCGAACGTCAAGGCGCGGCGGGAGCGGACCGGCCGGTCCGGCACGACCTTCCACGTGACGACGTCGGCCAGCGGCACGCGCACGAGACTGCCGTCCCGACGCTCGATGCAGGCCGTCTCCTCGGTGAGCTCGGTCAGCCGACCGACGACGTCCGTCATGGCCGGACCACCGCTTGGCCCGCGCCCTGCGACGACGTGCCGCACCACGACGCGCCGGCCCCGCGCACCGTGCCGCTCAATCGGGGGGTCGATGCCCATGGGGTCGAGCCTGTCACGACCGTCCGTGTCCATGAGGTGGACCTGACGTCCGGCCGGCTTGGGTGACCCGCGATACTTGGGGGAGCCCGACGAGGAGGAGTTGTCGTGACTTACGTGATCGCCCAGCCGTGCGTGGACCTGAAGGACCTCGCATGTGTGGACGAATGCCCCGTCGACTGCATCTACGAGGGCAAGCGGATGCTCTACATCCACCCCGACGAGTGCGTCGACTGCGGTGCCTGCGAGCCGGTGTGCCCGGTCGAGGCGATCTTCTATGAGGACGACACGCCCGCGGAGTGGAAGGAGTACTACGACGCGAACGTGCACTTCTTCGACGAGCTCGGCTCACCCGGTGGTGCGGCCAAGACGGGCGCGATCGACCTCGACCACCCGATCATCGCCGCTCTCCCGCCGCAGAACCAGGAATGACCGGGCAGAGCTCCACTGGGCCGGTGTCGGCTCGGTTCCCGGAGTTCCCGTGGGACACCCTCACCGCGGCCAAGGCCCGGGCGGCGGCCCATCCCGACGGACTCGTCGACCTCTCCATCGGCACGCCGGTCGACCCGACCCCCGTCGTCGCCCGCGAGGCGCTCTCGGGTGCCGCTGACGCCCCCGGCTACCCGACGGTGCTGGGACCGGTCTCGCTCCGGCAGGCGGCGGTCGACTGGCTGGCGCGTCGTGCCGGTGTGAACGGTCTCACCGCGGACCACGTCCTGCCGATCGTGGGCTCCAAGGAGCTCATGGGGAACCTTCCCACCCAGCTCGGCCTCCGCCCCGACGACCTCGTCGTCGTGCCGGAGCTCGCCTACCCCACGTACGAGGTCGGTGCTCGCTACGCGGGCTGCCGAGTGCTGGCCTCCGACTCGACGGTCGGAATCGGACCAGCACGCCCGGCCCTGGTCTACGTCAACTCCCCGGCCAACCCGCATGGCGGGATCCTCGGCGTCGACCACCTGCGCAAGGTGCTCGCCTGGACCCGCGAGCGTGGTGCGCTGCTGGTCTCCGACGAGTGCTATCTGGAGTTCGGCTGGGACGCCCAGCCCGTCTCGGTGCTGCATCCCGACGTGTGTGGCGACACCGTCGAGGGCGTCCTCGCCGTGCACTCGTTGTCGAAGCGTTCGAATCTCGCCGGCTACCGCGGCGCCTTCGTGGCCGGCGACGCCACGGTGATCGCCGAGCTCGTGGCCGTCCGCAAGCACCTCGGCTTCATGGTGCCGACGCCGGTGCAGGCCGCGATGGTCGCGGCGCTCGCTGACGACGTCCACGTCGACCAGCAACGCGTCACCTATGCCACCCGTCGCTCGATGCTCCGCACCGCGCTGGAGTCCGCCGGCCTCACGGTCGAGCACTCCGAGGGCGGCCTCTACCTGTGGGCCACCCGCGGCGAGCCCTGCCGCGACACCATCGACTGGCTGGCCGAACGAGGCATCCTCGCCGCCGCGGGCGACTTCTACGGCGAGGCCGGTCACCGCCACGTCCGTGTCGCCTTCACCGCCACCGACGAGCGAGTCGCCGCCGCCGTCTCCCGCCTGTCTGGTTGAGCCCCCGATCGATCTTGCGTGCTGATGCATGCAGTGACCACGTCGACTCGGGGCAACGCCTCGCAAGATCGGCCGGGTCACCCGACGCGGATCACGACGGCGTCGCGGGCCGCCCTCTGCTGGTCGGGTCTGCGGTCGACCACCCAGCCGTCCGGGGAGTCCTCGGCGGTCCACACAAGGCCGTCGAACGCGACGGAGGCGATCTTCAGCCGCGACGCGTTGCCGACCGCATAGTGCGCGAGCCCCCAGCCACGGGCGTCGACATCGGGTGCCCGGCCCTTCAGCGGCATGCGCACTCCTCTGCCCTCGACATCGACGACGATGTCTCCGAACGCTCCGGTGACGTCGTCGGCGACGGCGCGGGGCGCGCCCCCGCCGGCGGCATTCACCCGGCAGCTGAACGCGGCCGGGCTGTAGCCCCGCAGCGCCGACGCGAGCGCGCGGGCGTAGTCCTCGTGCTGGGCGTATGCGCCAGGGTAGGCGGACCGCTGGACGCGTTGCGCCGCCTCGGTGATCGACATCGACCGATAGCCCTTGATCTTGACCAGCCCGTCGTAGAAGCGGCCGATCGAGTACGCCGGGTCGAGCACCTGCTCACGCCTGCCCCAGCCCTGCGACGGGCGCTGCTGGAAGAGGCCGACGGAGTCGCGGTCGCCGTAGTCGATGTTGTGGATCTTCGACTCCTGGAACGCGGTCGCGATGGCAATCGTCGTGGCTCTCGGTGGCAGACCGCGGCGCTGGGAGATGGCGGCCATGAGCGTCGTCCACCGCGCCTGCTCGACGTCGACCTGCGCCCGCGTCTCGCGCACCTCGGCCACGCAGTACTCGCTGCGCACGGGGTCGCGATCACGCACGACCGTGGTGACGAGCACGGCGGCCGTGACCAGACCAGCGAGGACGATCCAGCGCAGCCGCATCAGTTGGTGTGCAAGTCGGCGTTGAGCTCGGTGCCCGTGTGATCTCCGCGCGGACGTGCCTCGATCGCGCCGGTCTCGGAGTTGGTGAGGAACAGGATGCCGTCCTGGCCGGACAGCTCTGCCGCCTTGACGACGGTGCCGTCAGGCATCCGGACCTTGCTGCCGGCGGTGACGTAGGTGCCGGCCGCCACCACGCAGTCGTCGCCGAGCGAGATGCCGATGCCGGCGTTGGCCCCCACCAGGCTGTTCTCGCCGACGCTGATGATGGCCGTTCCACCCCCGGAGAGGGTGCCCATGATCGACGCGCCACCGCCGATGTCGGAGCCGTTGCCGATCGTGACGCCGGCCGAGATGCGTCCCTCGATCATCGCGGTGCCGAGCGTGCCGGCGTTGAAGTTGACGAACCCCTCGTGCATGACGGTCGTGCCCTCGGCGAGGTGCGCGCCGAGGCGCACCCGGTCGGCGTCGCCGATGCGGACTCCCGTGGGAACGACGTAGTCAGTCATGCGTGGGAACTTGTCGATGCTCGTCACGCGTACCTCGCGGCCGGCCGCTCGAGCCCGGGCGCGGGTGCGTTCGAAGCCGCGCACCGAGCAGGGACCGATGGACGTCCAGGCGACGTTGGTGAGCAGGCCGTAGATGCCGTCGAGGTTCTGGCCGTGCGGGCGCACGAGGCGGTGCGAGAGCAGGTGGAGCCGGAGGTAGACGTCGTAGGCGCCCTCCGGCGGCTGCTGAAGGTCGTCGATGACGGTGTGCACGACGACGTTGCTCACGTCGCGCAGCCGGTCCTGGCCGGAGAGCGCGGTCATCTCCTCGGGCTCGTGGGCACGTGCCGACGCGGCACCGAGCCGCGGCTCGGGGTACCAGACATCGAGCACCGTGGCGTCGCCGGTGAGGGTCGCGACGCCCCAGGCGTGGGCGCCGGGATGGGACTGCTCCATTCCTCCACGGTATCGGGCCCGGCCCGGCGGGGGTGCCGGGCCGTGGGCGGCAGATCCAGCACGGCCTAGGCTCGACCCATGAGCCTCGTGACCTTCAAGGACCTCTGCATCGACGTCCACGACCTTCGCGCGGGCACGGCCTTCTGGGGAGCCACGCTGGGCCTCGAGGTCGAGACGTTCGACGACGACCCCGATGACGTCGCACTCCGCGGACCGAGTCCCACGCACCGGGTCTGGACGAACGAGGTTCCCGAGCCGCACACCGTCAAGAACCGGGTGCATCTCGACGTCGCGGCCACCTCGCTCGAGCCGTTCGGCGGTCTGCGCAGGCTCACCGAGCCGGGCGAGTTCCCCTGGACGGTCTTCGCCGACCCCGAGGGCAACGAGTTCTGCGTCTTCGTCGTCGACGAACCTCGCGACTACCGGCTCAAGGCCGTCGTCATCGACGCCGCCGATCCCGAGGCATCGGCCCGCTGGTGGCACGGCGTTCTCGGCGGCACCTTCGGGTCGAAGGTCGAGCACAACTGGTACTGGATCACCGACGTCGAGTCCATGCCGTTCGAGGGGTTCGACTTCGTGCCGGTGCCCGAGCCCAAGACGGTCAAGAATCGCGTCCACTGGGACGTCACTCTCAACTCCGGCGTCACCGTCGAGGATCTCGAGGCCGTCGGTGCCACCGTCCTGCGGAGGCCCGACGACGAGGTCCGCTGGACCGTCATGGCCGATCCCGAGGGCAACGAGTTCTGCGTCTTCGCCGAGTGACGTTGCCGCTTGCCGATCTGGCCCCGGCGCGGCAGCGCGGATCTGGCCCTGGCGCGGCAGCGCGGATCTGGCCCCGGCGCGGCAGCGCCAATCTGGCAGAGTGACGACGTGGCCCATCTCGACCTCTCGCGCGACGTCGTGTCGCTGACCGCCGACCTCGTCGACATCGCGTCGGAGAGCCTCGACGAGCAGGAGATCTGCGACGCGGTCGCCATCGCGCTGGCAGCGTTGCCGCACGTCGACGTCCTGCGCGACGGCCACACGCTGGTCGCCCGCACGTCTCTCGGACGTCCTGAGCGCGTCGTGATCGCCGGGCATCTTGACACGGTGCCGGCCAACGCCAACTTCCCGTCCCGGCTCGACGGTGACGTGCTCTGGGGCCTCGGCTCGTGCGACATGAAGGGCGGTGTCGCGATCGCCCTCCGCCTCGCGGCGCACGTGCCCGAGCCCGTCCGCGACGTCACCTACGTCTTCTACGAGGGTGAGGAGATCGCCCATGAGTTCAACGGCCTCGGCCGGGTGGCCCGTGAGCGGCCCCAGCTGCTGGACGCCGACTTCGCGATCCTGATGGAGCCCACCGCCGCGGTCGTCGAGGCCGGTTGCCAGGGCACCCTGCGGGTCGACGTCATCACCCGCGGCGAGCGTGCGCACTCGGCGCGGTCATGGCAGGGGAGCAACGCCGTCCACGCCGCCGCCGAGGTGCTCGACCGTCTCACCAGGTACACGGCCCGCGAGGTGGAGATCGACGGACTCGTCTACCGGGAGGGCATGAACGCCGTCGGCATCAGCGGCGGGGTGGCCGGCAACGTGGTGCCCGACGAGGCTCGGGTCAGCGTCAACTACCGGTTCGCGCCCGACCTCGACGAGGAACAGGCTCTCGCCCACGTCGGAGAGTTGTTCGACGGGTTCGAGATCGTCGTCACCGACACCGCCCCGGGCGCGCTGCCGGGCCTCGACAACCCGGCGGCCGCGGCGTTCGTGGCGGCCATCGGAGTCACGGTCGGTCCGAAGTACGGCTGGACGGACGTCGCGCAGTTCACCCAGCTCGGCGTTCCCGCCGTCAACTTCGGACCGGGCGACCCGACGTACGCCCACAAGGCCGACGAGCACGTCCCCGTCGACCAGCTGATCCGCGTCGAGGAGGCGCTCACCACATGGCTGACGACATGAGCGACAGGGAGTCGCACAAGGGACCGGTACGACTGCGCGGACGGCACCTGCAGAGCAGCACCACCGACCAACGCCTGCTCGACTCCCGCGGACGGGGGGAGTGGGTGCACACCGACCCGTGGCGGGTCCTGCGCATCCAGGCAGAGTTCGTCGAGGGCTTCGGCGCGCTCGCCGAGCTAGGCCCGGCGGTCGCCATCTTCGGCTCGGCCCGCATCCAGTCCGACGACCCGATGTACGAGACCACTCGGCTGATCGCCGAGCGGCTGTGTGGTCGCGGCTACGGCGTCATCACCGGCGGCGGACCCGGTGCGATGGAGGCCGCCAACCGCGGCGCCAGCGAGTGCGGCGGAGTGTCGGTCGGCCTCGGCATCGAGCTCCCGCACGAGCAGGGACTCAACGACTACGTCGATCTCGGCATCAACTTCCGCTACTTCTTCGTCCGCAAGACGATGTTCGTCAAGTACTCCCAGGGCTACGTGGTCATGCCCGGTGGATTCGGCACGATGGATGAGCTCTTCGAGGCCCTGACCCTGGCCCAGACGCAGAAGATCACCTCGTTCCCGATCGTGCTCTTCGGCACCCAGTACTGGGGCGGCCTGATCGACTGGGTGCGCACCACCATGCTCGCGGACGGCAAGATCAACGAGCCGGACGCGGACCGGCTCATCCTCACCGACGACATCGACGAAGCAGTCGAGTTCTTCGACGAGATCGCCACCGGCTGACGGTCAGTCCCGGTCGCCGACCTCGGCACGCAGGGCCGCGATCTCCGAGCGCAGCGTCTCGATGGCTGCCAGCACCTCGGACTCGCTCTCCTCGACCTCGTCGACGACCTCGCGGGTGTCCTCCTCGTGCTGCATCTCCAAGGCCTCGACGGCGACCGCGATGAACAGGTTCAGCACGATGTAGGTGGAGATCAGGATGTAGGCGATGAAGAACGCCCAGGCAGCCGGATACTGGTCGGTGACAGGACGAACGACCTTGGCCCAGTCGTCGCCGGTCATCACCTGGAACAGCGAGAGCAGCGACGTCGGCAGATCACCCCAGTGCTCGGGGTCGACGACGGAGAACATCTGCGTGCTCATCACGCCGGCCACGTAGATGAGCATCACCAGCAGCGCGCCGATCGAGATCATCCCCGGGATCGTTGCGGCCAGGGCTGCGACGACACGGCGCATCGAGCGCACGGCCGACAGCAGACGCAGCACGCGGAGTACCCGGAGCACCCGCAGGACGCCGAACGTCCCGGACGCCGGAATCAGTGCCACGGCGACGACGAACAGGTCGAACAGGCTCCAGCCTTCGCGGAAGAAGTCGCGCCCATGGGCGTAGATGCGCAAGGAGATCTCGACGACGAAGATGACCACCGTGGTCCAGCCGAGCGGAACCAGCCACGGATTGCGGTCGATCAGCGACTGAGACGTCTCGAGCCCGAGGACGACTGCGTTGACGACGATCACACCAATGATGAACCACTGGAACTGCGGCGAGTCGACGAACGCGCGAACGCGCGAACGGGCCGGGGACATGGGACCTCCACGATCGGTGCGACGGTCAGCCTAGCGACCGCGTCCACGTCGGCTCCCATGTCCGGGGCCGGTGGCAGGATCGTCGTGTGAGCGAAACCGGTCTTCCCACCGTCGACGGAACGGACGGCCTCCCACGCTGTCCATGGGGCGCCGAACCGGCCATGGTCGCCTATCACGACACGGAGTGGGGCCACGAGCTGTACGACGACGTCGCGCTCTACGAACGGATGAGTCTCGAGGCCTTCCAGTCCGGCCTGTCGTGGGCGATCATCCTGCGCAAACGCGAGGGATTCCGGTCCGCGTTCGCACACTTCGATCCCGTCGCGGTCGCAGGTTTCGGGCCATCGGACGTCGCACGGCTACTCGCCGACGCCGACATCGTGCGCAACCGGCTCAAGATCGAGGCCACGATCCACAACGCCCGCATGCTCGTCGATCTCGACACGTCGTTGTCCGACCTGCTGTGGTCCTTCGCACCATTGAATCATCCGGCCCCCCGGAGCCTGGCCGACGTGCCCGGCAACACGCCCGAGTCGACGGCCATGGCCAAGGAGCTCAAGCGACGCGGCTTCCGGTTCGTCGGTCCGACCACGGCCTACGCCCTGATGCAGGCCACCGGCATGGTCGACGACCATCTCTCCGGATGCGCCTTCCGCGTCCGCTCCCACGAGGCACACCAGCCCCACCCGTGACGGCGCGCCACCAAGGCTCGGCTCCGTGCCGCCCGTACGCTGGCGGCATGTCGACCCGAACCCCTGCCGAGTCCACGCAAACCCGTCGCGCGCCCCGGTCGCGTCAATCCGTCCTCGCCGTGGTGCTGCTCGCCAGCGCCGCCGGAGCGGTCGTTGCGGCAGTGGTGGTCGGCACGATCCTCGCGCTCACCGCGGCCGGCGCCTACGCCGTCGTGGCGGGCATCGGCGCGGCCGTTCTGCTGGAGTCGGTGGTCGTCCAGGTCCGTCGGCTGTGGGCCCACGACCGGGCCAACCTCGCCGGCGCCTACCGCCGTCACGCGGTCACGCGGTCCGCGGAGCAGCTCGCGTTCGCCGACACGATGGCCGCGCGTCTCGCCGAGCGACAGGCTCGAATCGGACGGCTCGAGGCCGAGATCCGCCAGGCGGAGCGCCGTCGCGACGAGCTCGGCCATGCCCTGGCGGACGAGCAGGAGCGTTCGAAGACGCTCGGAACCGAGGTCGAGACACTCGAGAGCTCGCTCGAGCAGGTCCAGGAGGACCTCACCCACCTGCGCGACGCATTGACCGCCAGTGAGGTCGCCGAGAAGCGCGCCCGGGCCGAGCTCGTGGCATGGGAAGCAGAATCTCGTCAGCTCGCCTGAACCTGCCGTCCCGCCGTTTCGACGATGGGCGATAATGGTTCGTGCGCGTCCCGCTGCCTCGGTGGGACGTCTTGAACGAGAGGGGAACCCATGGCGGCCATGAAGCCTCGGACCGGTGACGGACCGATGGAGGTCACCAAAGAAGGACGATGCATCGTCATGCGCGTCCCGCTCGAGGGCGGAGGCCGCCTCGTGGTCGAGCTGAACAACGAGGAGGCCGCGACGCTGGGCGATGCCCTCAAGGCTGTCTGAGAATCTCGCATGCACGGCCTGACGGTGCGATGGTCGCTCGCAGATGCTCGCCCCGAGGCACTCGACGAGCTGCGCAACTACGTCGAGGACATCTCGTTCTCCCAGTTCGCCGGACTCGACGGCCTGCGGTTCAAGTCCTGGCGCGCCAGACCCGGTGAGTGGTTCGAGGGCAGCTACGTCTTCGCCAGCCCCGCCGCCCGCGACGCCTTCCAGGCCGAGTTCGAGCCGGCCGCTGCCCAGTCGCCCGGCAGCCGCATCATCGGCAGCCCGCCGATCCTCATCGAGCCCTGCGAGATCGTCGCCGTCGTGCGCGGTCCGTCCGGCTTCCGCTCCTCGCCCACCTTCGAGCGTTAGGCAGTCGAATCAGTCGACCAGCTGCGCGGCCAGCAGGCCGTCGCCCACCGGTAGCAGCACCGGCCGCAGCTGCTCGTCGTTCACGACCCGCTGCAGCATGTCGCGCACCGCGAGGGTCTCGGGGTCGCGCTGCGTGGTGTCGGCCACGCGGTCGTGCCACAGGGCGTTGTCGAACACGATCAGGCCACCGGTGCGCACGAGGCGCAGCGCTTGGTCGAGGTACTCGCCGTACTCGACCTTGTCGCCGTCGAGGAACACGATGTCGTAGCCGTCGTCGGTGAGCCGCGGCATGACGTCGAGGGCCGATCCGGCGATGAGCCGGAAGCGCTGTGGCGCGATGCCGGCCTCGGTGAACGTCTCGCGGGCGAGCCGCTGGTGCTCGGCCTCGAGGTCGACGCTGGTGAGCACTCCGTCGGCGGCCATGCCACGCAGCAGCCACAGGCCGGAGACTCCGGTGCCGGTGCCGATCTCGGCCACGGCCTTGGCGTCGACGACCGACGCCAGGAATCGCAGGGCAGCGCCGCCACCGGCTCCGATGGGAGTGATGCCGACCTCGTCCGCGCGGCGTCGGCCGGCGGCGAGGTGATCGTCCTCGGCCAAGTAGCTCTCGACGTACCCGAGGCTCGCTGCGGTGGTGATGGTGGGCTCCTTCTCGAGTGTTGTTGCTCAGCATAGTGACGGCGATGCGCGAAGTCTGGTCGCCGAGCCGTGCTTCCGAGCCCGGAATATGCTGGGGAACGGTCAGCCTGCTCTGGGCGTTCTCTCAGGCAGAAGGCTGACGATCAGTGGCATGAAGGCAGACGAAGTGGACACGCAGGTGCTCAACTGGGACGACATCGTGGCGGAGCACTCCGCCCGGGTCTACCGGCTGGCGTATCGCCTCACCGGCAACCGTCAGGACGCCGAGGACCTCACCCAGGACGTCTTCATCCGGGTCTTCCGCTCGCTCGACACCTACCAGCCGGGCAACTTCAACGGCTGGATTCACCGGATCACGACGAACCTCTTCCTCGACCGCGTGCGGCGCTCGTCGCGCCTGCGCATGGACGGGTTCGCCGACGGCGCCGAGGACCGGTTGCTCAGTGGTGAGGTCGTCCCCGAGTCGGCCGTGCACGACGCCGGCTTCGACCCGGACATCGAGGCCGCGCTCGCCTCGCTCCCGGAGGAGTTCCGCGTCGCCGTCGTCCTCTGCGACGTGGAGGGACTGTCGTACGAGGAGATCGCCTCGGTGCTCGGCATCAAGCTCGGCACCGTGCGTTCCCGCATCCACCGCGGCCGCACCCAGCTGCGCGACGCGCTCGCGCACCGGGCGCCCGGGCGAGGTCGCACCAGGTTCCTCGGGCCGATCGGAGTCTGAGTGGCACACCTCGGTGACGATGTCGCGGCGTTCGTGGACGGGCAGCTCCCGCCCGCGTCGATGCGCGCCGTCGAGCTGCACCTCGAGGGGTGTGAAGCCTGTCGCCGGTCCGTCCTTCAGCAGCGATTGCTCAAGTCACGCATGCGTGGGGTCGCACCTCCGGAGCCACCGCCAGGTCTCGTCGCCTCCCTGAGCACCCTGCCCCACGCAGGACCCGGGCGTTCGGCCTGGTGGTCGCGCCTCGGAGTGGGGTTGGTCCTGCTCGGCGCCTCGATGGCCGTCGCCGCCGTCGCCTACGTCGTGGGTCCGGACGAGGACTCCGCCGACGAGGTCGCACCGCCCTTCGATCGTTACGCCGCCGAGTTCGCGGCCGTGGGCCAGCGTCCGTCCGGCAACCTGACGATCTCGGCCATGGCCGAGCTCGACGACTACGGCTGGCCCTGCCGATCCCGACTCGGCGGAGGCATGGAGCGGGTCGCCGGGAGCTATCGCGACAACCGGGAGACGGTGTCGCTGGTCTACTCCGACGGGTTCGACTCCCTCAACCTGTTCGAGCAGGGCGGATCCCTCGATCCCCGTGCGGTCGAGGAGTTCGACCGACGTCTGCTGGCGCAGCGCGAGGTGTGGGTTCGAGACGGGCGACCGCGGGTGGTCACCTGGGACGCCGATGGCGTCGTCTTCACGATCGTCACCGAGCTCGGCGACCGCCGGCTCGGCCAGGCGATCGCCGACCTGCCTCGCGCTGCCGGCGAGCCCGACCCGGTCGAGCGCATCGGCGACGGCCTCAACCGCATGACGACCTGGATCTCTGTACGTTCCTAGCCGCCCGTGGCCCGGCACCCCGCCGGGCGCCGGGCGCTCAGGTCGCGTCGGGGTCGAAAGGTGGCTGCTCGCCCGGACGGAGCGCGCGCGTGTCCTCCTTCACCCCAGGCGAGTCGTCAGCAATCTCGAGAAGGTTCTTCCGCACCACCTCGCGCGGGTCGAGGTCGCGCAGCTGCAGCCCGGAGAAGTCCTGGCCGATCTCCCGGCCGAGGTCGTTCTTGGCGTTCTCGGCCATGCGGCGCATGGTGCGGATGAACTGGCCGGCCTGGCGGGCGATGTCCGGCAGCTTGTCGGGTCCGAACACGATGACCCCGACCACGCCGATCGTGACCAGCTCGGGCCAGCCCATGCCGAACACGGCGGGTCCGTCCTACCTGCCGGCGGGGGAGAGGCCGAGCTGCACGCCGGCCAGTCCGCGCGAGCGTCCGGAGAGCCGGTCGGCGACGCTGCGGAGCACCTTGGCTGACTCGGAGTCGGGATCGGTGAGGATGATCGGCTCGCCCGTGTCGCCGCCCTCGCGGAGCTTCTCGTCGAGGGGGATCTGCCCGAGCACCGAGACGTCGTAGCCGAAGCGCCCGCTCAACGTCTCCGCCACCGTGGCGGCGCCACCCGACCCGAAGATCTCCATGCGGTCGCCCGAGGGTGTGACCAGGTACGACATGTTCTCGACGATGCCCACGACCCGCTGGTGCATCATCGAGGCCATCGTGCCGGCCCGTTCGGCGACGGTCGCCGCGGCCGGCTGCGGCGTCGTGACGACCAGGACCTCGGCATTGGGGAGGTGCTGGCCGAGGCTGATGGCCATGTCGCCCGTGCCTGGCGGCAGGTCGAGCAGCAGGGCGTCGAGGTCGCCCCAGTAGACGTCGCTGAGCATCTGCACCAGCGCGCGGTCGAGCATGGGGCCGCGCCAGGCGACGACCTGGTCCTTGCGGGGCTTGAGCATGCCGATGCTGATGACCTGGATGCCCTTGACCGGCACCGGCATGATCATGTCCTCGACCTGGGTGGGGCGCATGTCCCCGACACCGAGCATGTCGGGGATGGAGTGGCCGTAGATGTCGGCGTCGATGATGCCGACCTTCAGGCCACGCTCGGCCATCGCGAGCGCTAGGTTGACCGTGACCGTCGACTTGCCGACGCCGCCCTTGCCGGAGGCGATGGCGAGGACCTTGGTGAGTGACCCGGGCTGGGCGAACGGGATCTCGCGCTCGGTGCGGCCGCCGCGCAGCATCTCCTGCATGCCCTTGCGCTGCTCGTCGGTCATCACACCCATGTCGACGACGGTGGCGTGGTCGGGAGCGACCTTCGAGACGGCCGCGGTGATGTCGCGGTTCAGCGTGTCCTTGAGGGGGCAGCCGGCGACGGTGAGCAGCAACCGGACCGTGATGGTCGCGTCGTCGATGGTGATCGCGTCGACCATGCCCAGCTCGGTGATCGGTCGCTTGATCTCGGGGTCGTTGACGCTCGCGAGCGCCTCACGGACCTGCTCCTCGGTGACGGTGGCCATGCGCTCCATCGTACGGGGCAGGTCTGATCCGTCGTCCGCGCGATGGACCGTGATACAGTTAACTCAGAAGTTAATGATTGGGCAGCAGATGATTCCGCAGGATCTCGACGAGGTGCTGGAGGCTTTGGCCAACAAGCACCGGCGGGAGATGGTCTACGTGCTCGGGCTGCAACCCTGCGCGATCAGCCAGCTCGCCGAGATGCGAGACCTGTCGCTTCCGGCGATCCACAAGCACGTCAAGGTCCTCGAGAACGCCGGGCTCGTGACGCGTAGGAAGACCGGCCGGACGACGTTCCTCACCCTCGACCGCAGCTCCATGCGGGGCCTGCAGCGGTGGCTGGCGCGGTTCCACACCTACTGGGGCAGCGAGGACGAGTCGCTGGCCAACTATGCCGACCACCTCACCCGAGACACCACCAACGAAGAGGACTGATGACCAGGAAGAAGTTCGTGCTGCTCTACCGCGGGACCCGCGACCAGGCGCCAACCGAGGAGAGCACGGCCGCCTGGATCGAGTGGTTCGCGTCGCTCGGCGACAAGGTCGTCGACAGCGGCAACCCGTTCGGGCCCGGTCGGGAGGTCAGCTCCGGCGGCGGCACCACCGAGCTCCCGCTGGACGCCGATGGCGTGACCGGGTACACCCTGATCAACGCCCAGGACATCGGTGAGGCCGAGAAGATTGCCCTGTCCCACCCCATCGTCCCCAGCATCCAGGTGTACGAAGCGATGCCGATGTAGCGCTCAGTCGTCGGGGGTCGACTCGTCGTCGGACTCGAGCGACTCGATCAGTCCGCGCAGCTCGCCGCGGAGGAAGTCGCGGGTGGCGACCTCGCCGATGCCGAGGCGCAGGCTGGCGACTTCGCGGGCCAGGAACTCCATGTCGGCGTGTGACTGGGCCGTGGCGTCGCGATCCTGCTCCTGCTGCACGCGGTCACGCGACTCCTGCCGGTTCTGGGCCAGCAGGATGAGCGGCGCCGCGTACGAGGCCTGCAGCGACAGGATCAGCGTGAGGAAGATGAACGGGTACTCGTCCCAGCGTGGACGGTCCGGGCCCCATCCCGAGTTCCAGACGACCCAGGCGATGATGACGAGCGTCATCCAGGCGAGGAACGTCGCGGTTCCCATGAACCGCGCGAACGACTCCGAGAAGCGGCCCAGACTGTCGCCGTCGGTGCGTGGTCGGAACGACCGGCGCCGGCTCTTCGGCTGGTCGAGGCGGCTGCGCTCAGCCATGGGCGGCCACCTCCCTCGGGTCGGCGTCGCCGCGCTCGCGCCAGCCCTCGGGCAGCAGGTGGTCGAGGACGTCGTCGATGGTGACGACCCCCACGAGGTGTGCGTTGTCGTCGACGACGGGCAGCGCCACCAAGTCGTAGGACGCGAGCAGGCCGGCGACGTGCTCGAGCGACGCGTTCGGCCGCGGCCACTCGATGTCGTTGTCGGCCAGGGCGCCGACGAGCGTGGAGGGCGGTTCGCGCAGCAGCGCCTGGAAGTGCACGACGCCGAGGAACCGTCCGGTGGGTGTCTCGATCGGCGGGCGGCACACGTAGACCATGGAGGCGAGAGCTGGTCCGTGCTCGGGCTCGCGAACGCGGGCGAGGGCCTCGGCGAGCGTGGCGTCGGGAGGGAGAATGACCGGCTCGGTGGTCATCATGCCGCCGGCGGTGCGGTCCTCGTAGACGAGGAGTCGGCGGACGTCCTCGGCGTCGTCGGGCTCCATCAGCTGGAGCAGCTGCTCGCTGGTGGACGGTGGGAGCTCGCCCAGGAGGTCGGCCGCGTCGTCGGGGTCCATCTCCTCGAGCACGTCGGCGGCCCGCTCGGGATCGAGCACGCCGAGGATCTCGACCTGGATCTCGTCGGGAAGCTCCTCGAGCACGTCGGCGAGCCGGTCATCACCCAGCTCCGCCGCGACCTCGGTACGGCGCTTGGGCGGCAGGTCCAGCAGGGCGTTGGCGAGGTCGGCCGGCCGCATCTCGTCCATGATGGCGAGCAGGTGGGTGGCGCCCTGTCCGGTCTCCTCGGTCGTCAAGCCGCTGACCTCGTCCCACTCCAGCACATGGCTGGGCCCGCGACGTCCGAACCGCTTGCCGCTCTCGTGGACGGCCACGTGGGTGATGAACCAGTCTCGGCGGGAGTCCTGCTCCATCGAGAGGTCGTAGACGGTGCCGCGGCGGGTGTCGGCCAGCGTGACGGTGCGGTCGAGGAGCTCGTGGATGGCGAGGGTCTCGGTGCGGCGCTTCTCGAACCTGCGGACGTTGAGGACGCCGGTGGTGATGACCTGGCCGGTGTCGAGTGACGTGACCCGCGTGATGGGCAGGAACACCCGCCGACGGCCGAGAACCTCGACCACGAGCCCGACGACGCGCGGTCGTCGGCGGTCGGAACGGACGGCCACGACGACGTCGCGGAGCTTGCCCACCTGGTCGCCCGCGGGGTCGAACACCGCCTGCCCGACGATGCGGGACAGGAAGATCCGACCGGGCGTTGCGCTCACGCTCAAACCCTACCGGCGGGCGTCCGGCACGTCGGTCAGCCGCGCCTGAGGGAGCAGATCAGGTGGCGTTGGAGCTGGCCTCCGTCGTATAGACTGCAGACATCGGCAGCTTGCCGATCATCAGGGAAGACTTCTCGTGAGTGCCGCGGCTTCATGCCCCGCCCACATCCTTTTCGCCTCCTCTGAACTATTCAGAGAGAGCTCCATGACTTTCTTGGTTCCTGCTGCCCATTCACCTGCCCCGAGCCACGAGCCATCCTTCGACTCCGTCGTGTCCCTACCCGTCGGAACGTCCGCGGTGATCTACTGTGACGGCCAGTTCGGCGAGCAAGACGGCAAGACGGCCAACGGCCTGGTGCGCCACTCGGAGAAGTACACGATCCTCAGCGTCATCGACAGCCTCCAGGCCGGTGCTGACGCCGGAGCGTTCCTCGACGGCACGCCCAACGGCATCCCGGTCCTGGCCAGCCTGGCCGAGTCCATCGCTCACGCCGGCAGCGTGCCCGACTACCTCATCTGCGGCGTCGCGCCTGCCGACGGCCTGCTCTCGTTGACTCAGCGCGAAGTCATGCTCGACGGCATCGCCCGAGGCATGCACGTCATCAACGGGCTCCACGAGTTCCTCAATGACGATGCCGAGTTCGTCGCGGCCGCGCTGGCAGCCGGGGTGACCATCACCGACGTCCGCAGGCCCAAGGCGAAGCGCGACCTCCACATGTTCTCGGGCCGCATCTTCGACGTCACGTGCCCACGCATCGCGGTGCTCGGCACCGACGGCGCCATCGGCAAGCGGACCACGTCGACCCTGCTCGTCCAGGCCCTCAACGCCCGTGGCATCAAGGCCGTGATGGTCGGGACCGGTCAGACGACGCTCATCCAGGGCGGCAAGTACGGCGTGGCGCTCGACGCGCTCGTGCCGCAGTTCTGCTCCGGCGAGGTGGAGAACCAGGTCGTCGCCGCCTTCGAGGGCGAGAACCCGGACATCATCATCGTCGAGGGTCAGGGCGCACTGAGCCACCCCGCGTACATGACGTCGGCCCACATCCTCCGAGGCAGCCGCCCGGTGGGGGTCATCGTCCAGCACGCTCCGGGACGCGTCATGCTGGGCGACTTCCCGATGGTCGCCATGCCCACGGCGGCGAGCGAGGTGAAGCTGATCGAGTCGTTCATCGACACCAAGGTCATCGGCATCACGGTCAACCACGAGAACCTCACCGACGACCAGGTGGGCTCGGCCATCGCCGGGCTCGAGCGCGATCTCGGCCTGCCGGCCACCGACCCGCTGACGCGCCCGATCGACGAGCTGGTCGCCATGGTGCTGCGCGCCTTCCCGGCTCTCGCATCCCGCGTATCGATACGGAGATGACCGCCCCGCGCCTCGAGATCGATCTCGAGGCCATCACCCACAACACCCGCGCGCTGGTCACCCAGCTCGCGCCCAAGGGCATCGCCGTCACCGGCATCACGAAGGTGGCGCAGGGGTCGCCGGGCGTGGGTGCTGCGATGCTGCGGGGCGGCGTCACTCGCCTGGGCGATTCACGGATCGACAACCTGGCCCGGCTTCATGCCGGCGGCCTCACGACACCGACGACCCTGATCCGATCCCCGATGGTGAGCCAGGCCGAGCTGGTGGTGCGCGACGCCGACCTCAGCCTGAACACCGAGGCGGTGGTCGTCGAAGCTCTGGCGGCTGCCGCGACGAGCCAGGGCATCACGCATTCCGTGGTCGTGATGGTCGAGCTCGGTGACTTGCGCGAAGGCGTTCCCGTGGACGACGTCGTCGACTTGTGCCGCACCATCGTCCGGACCGCAGGTGTCGAGCTCGTCGGGATCGGGACCAACCTGGCCTGCCAGAGCGGCGTCGCGCCCGACCAGCACAAGATGGACGAGCTTTCTCGCCTCGTCGAGAAGGTCGAGTCCGGTTGCAACAGAGAACTCCTGCTCGTCTCGGGCGGGAACTCCGCGAACCTCGACTGGGCCCTGAGCACCTCGGACGTGGGCCACATCAACGAGCTGCGCATCGGCGAGGCCATCCTGCTCGGCACCGAACCGCTGCACCGGCGCCCGCTCGACGGGCTGCGCACTGACGCGTTCACGTTGATCGGCGAGGTGATCGAGGTGCAGACGAAGCCGTCGCTGCCTTGGGGTGACACCGCGCAGGCGGCGTTCGGGCGTCCACCGACCCGCCGGGACGGTGAGCTCATCCGGCAGGCGATCGTTGCGATCGGTCGTCAGGACACCGATCTCGACGGACTCACCCCGCCTCTCGGAGTGACGATGTTGGGCATGAGCAGTGACCACCTCGTGCTCGACCTCGGCGACCACGACACGTCGGTCGGCGACGAGCTCGCCTTCGGCCTCGGCTACGGCGCCCTGCTCCGGGCCGCGACGTCGCCCTTCGTCACCAGGAACGAGCACAGCCCGCCGCTATCGTGACCCCGTGCCGTTCCGCCACCGCCCCGAGTACGACGAGGCCGTGCCTGAGCGGCTTCGCGCGGCTCGCCAGGCCTACGACGCCGGGCTCGACGACGTGCGTCGTGAGTGGGCCAGCGCGCTCGCCGCGGCCGTCGAGGCGGGAATGTCGTACGACGAGATCAGTGCCACGGTCGGCGTCTCCGCGTCGACCATTCGCGCGGCGGTGAAAGAGCGGAAAACCCCTGGCCATAGGCCCAAGGGTCAACAGATTCCGGAGTGAGTGCGCCATCAGGGACTCGAACCCCGAACCCGCTGATTAAGAGGCTGAGCAACCTGTGCCGCAGTGTCCCGACCAGTGCCGCACAGTCCATCAGAGAGCGAGGTGAGGCTTCAACTCGTGCCGCTCCGTGCTGTCCAGTGATGGGCCATCTGTGAGAGAGGTGTGAGACCCCGCACCCCTCCGACTCCCCTGTGGCTCGTCGCCGCCCCAACGCTCACCGGCGCCGCACACGGTTACCATCTGGCCCGATGTAGGGCGGTGTTCGTGCTCTCCTACGTCGCAACGCTGCCGATCTGCGTCTCCGGGGTGCCGACAGCGACTGCAACAACGCAGCGACCCGCTCCCCGCTCCGCCCGGCATAGGCAGGCGCGAGATAGTCGTCGAGAAACGCGGTGGTGCGCGCGTCGATGCCCGCGGCGCCCATCACGAAATCGATCACCTGCTGCGGGCTGTCGGCGTGCAGCCCCAGCCGCTCTTGGAAGATGAACGCCTCGGCCGACTTGCCGAGATGGCGCTTGATCCGGTCGCCGATCAGCCAGTGCGGAAAGATCACCGGCTTGCCCAGCGCCCACGCCTCGTACACGATCGTCCCGAAATCGGAGATGACATAGTCGCAAGCGAGCAGGCTGTGGTGCGTCGGCTGCTTGTCATTGCGGTTGCGCGGATGCAGCGACATCGCAAAATCGAAATGCTTCTCGAACATCGGTACGAACTCCAGAAGTTCGGGATAGCTGGAGTTCGATTCCTTTTCCTCGCCGCGCCGCGCATAATCGTGCGTCGGCGCCCACAGCACCTTCGGGCGTGCGCCGGGCGAACGCGGCACCACCGGCATCTTCTGCTGCGTCGCCAGCAGGGCGTCCAGCCGCGGCCAGCCGACAACATGGATGCGCTCCGCGTCGATCTCCAGCTTCTTCGCCCCCAGCAGCCGCCGCTTGAGCCATTCGCCCGGCACAAACAGGTGCGCCAGCCGGTTGCTGATGCATTCGCCGTCGTCGTCCTTGCGAAAGAAGTAATTCTTGTCGGCGACGCCGTGCGACATCACCACGTCGGTAGGCTGATGGATGAACAGCGAGAAATTTAGGCTGCCCGGCGCGCGCTTGCCGACGGTGATCGAAAATTCCCCGGGCGCCAGGTGCCGCGTGATCGCGCCCAGGATCTGCTGCTGGACGCCTGCATAATTCGTGCTTTCGGCATGCACGAAGTTGATGCGCGCCGCCACGTCCGCCGTTCCGGCCTCGCCCACATCGTGTCCTGTCACCGTCGACTGCTCCGGAAGTGCGCGCCCGCCTTGCGTCGGGGAGCTGGTGCGCCATCAGGGACTCGAACCCCGAACCCGCTGATTAAGAGTCAGGGCAAGGACGTGCCGGCGGAGTCCGGCTGATGTCGCTCCTGTTCGATCTTACTGGAGTTCCAGCGCTCCTGTGCCGGAGCTGTTCGCAGCCGTTCGCCCGTTCCTCGCGCTTCCGTGCCCACATGGTGCCCACAAGCGCCCGGCCGTCGGCAGCACCGGACAGCCGAAGGGTTTGTCGGCAGAGTACAGAGCGGCGTCGCACCCGATGAGCACAAAGTGGACGAGTTGTCCCGCCTTGTCGAGAAGGTGGAGTCCGGCTGCGACCGCGGACTTGCGATCGTCTCGGGTGGGAATTCCGCGAATCTCGACTGGGCCTTGAGCACCGCCGACGCGGGCCACGTCAACGACCTGCGTCTCGGCGAGGCCATTCTGCTCGGCACCGAACCACTGCACCGACGCGTGCTCGACGGCCTCCGCACCGACGCGTTCACCCTGATCGCTGAGGTGATCGAGGTGCAGACGAAACCCGCGCTCCCGTGGGGCGTCACTGCTCAGGCCGCGTTCGGGACCCCCGCAGCCCGACGCGACGGCGAGCTCGTCCGCCAGGCCATCGTCGCCCTCGGCCGCCAGCGCCGACCCCGACGGACTCGCTCCGCCTGCGGGCATCACGGTACTGGGGATGAGCAGCGACCATCTCGTGCTCGACGTCGGTGACCACGACGTCTCGGTCGGCGACGAGCTCGCCTTCGGCCTCGGCTACGGCGCCCTGCTCCGAGCCGCCACGTCGCCATATGTGACCACGGTCGAGCTCCGCGCTCCGGAACAGGTCCCCGCTCCCGCCTGAACGCAGTACTACCTGTTCGATCATCCGCGGCCGTCAGGTCCCGGGAGACGCGACTGGACCAGCCGCGAGCTCCTGCATCCGGGCCAGGGCGTGGGCGTGGTCCCGGGTGGCGGGATAGAGGGAGCAGTAGAGGTCGTAGAGCTCGTCGTAGAGCGCTCGGTGCTCGGGATTCGGTTCCACCACGTCGGCAACGCGCGCCCAGTCGGTCTCGGGCGGGACGAGACCGGCTCCGATCGCGGCCATGAGAGCGTCGCCGTAGGCGGCTCCGATGGTGTGCTCGGGAACCTCCTGTGCGCGGCCCGTCACGTCACTGACGACCTGGGTCCAGAGGCTTCCTTGCGTGCCTCCGCCCAAGGCGACGAGGCGCTCGACCGGATTCGCCTCGGTGTCCAGGAGCTCGAGGATTTGCTTGATGCCGAAGGCGATCCCCTCGTAGACCGCGCGGAAGATGTGCCCTCGCGTGTGGCGCAGGGTGAGACCGGCGATCACGCCGCGCGCGTGGTGGTCGAAGATCGGAGTGCGTTCACCGGAGAAGTACGGGAGAAGCAGCAGGCCCTCCGAGCCCGCAGGGACAGCCGCCGCTTCCCGGACGAGAGTCTCGAACGGCACGTCACCCACGAGCTCCTGCACCCATCCAGTCAGGCTCCCTGATGTCGACATGCCCGCGGCCAGGCACTTGCTGCCGGGCTCGATACCGACCGTGTTCCACAGCTGCGGGTGACGCGCGAAGGCGGCGAGCTCCTGGACAAAGAACATGGTCGAGCCGTACATGAGCATCAGGTCCCCCGGTGAGCGGACGCCACCGCTGAAGGCCTCGGCCCAGGCATCGACGGTTCCGGCACAGACGGGTGTGCCCACCGGCAGCCCTGTCTGTTCGGCGGCCCGCGCCGTCATCGAGCCGACGACCTCGGACGGCCAGACCAGCCGAGGACGCGCGATCGGGTCCATCACGTCGTCGTACCAGTCGTCGGTCCACGCGTTGGCCTCGATGTCGTAGAGAGGCACGGACTGGCTGGCCGTGTGGTGGTCGAGCACATACTCTCCGGCGAGCCGGAAGGCGACGAACGAGCTCGAGTTGAACCATCGCGTCGCCCTCTCCCACGCGTCGGGCTCGTGGCGCCGGACCCAGAGCGCCTTCGGTCCGACCGCCTGGGTGGTCAGGGGGGTTCCGCATCGTTGCAGGACCGCCGCGCTGCCCAGCGTCTCGTCGAGCTCGGCGATCTCCGCGGTGGCCCGGGAATCGATGCCGTAGAGGATCGCCGGCCGGACCGGCCATCCCTCCTCATCGGCCAGCACCAGACAGGGACCCACGCCGCTGACGCAGACGGCAGCGATTTCGGCTCCCGCTGCCTGCGGAACCAGCTCCCGTGACAGCGCCATGACGTCCTGCCACCACACCTCGACCGCGTCCACCTCGGCCCATCCGGGAAACGGCATGGACATGCTGTGCGGACGAGGACGCACGGCGGTGGCGACGATCTGCCCGTCGGGCGTTGCCAGCACGCCCTTGCTGCTGCCCGTGCCGAGGTCGATCCCGAGCAGAAGGGAGGTCACCTGGTCGTCCTCGTCGACGGGACCGAGGGCGGCGGCGCGGTGGACTCGCGTACGACGAGATCGGGCGGGAAGACCACGTGGCGACGTTCCGGCGTCTCGCCGGCCAAGGACGTGGCGAGCATCGTCGCCGCCGTGGTGCCCATCTCGTAGTGCGGCCGGCGTACCGTCGTCAGCGGCACGGAGAGCTGTCGGGCGAACGGGATGTCGTCGTACCCCACGAGCGAGATGTCCTCCGGCACGCGGATGCCGTGTTGCTGCAAAGCCTGCAGGACCCCGATCGCGAGGAGGTCGATCGCCGTAGCCACCGCGGTAGGTCGCTGCTCCGGCGACATGGCGGCGATCCGCTCGCCGGTCGCGCGACCCGCTTCGACCGTCAGTTCAGCAGGCAAGACATCGAGGTGAACGTCGCCAACTGCTTCGGCAACAGCGTTGCGCACGCCGGTGAGCCGGTCGTGCACCGGCGCGGCTGCGTCTTCGTCACCGACGAAGGCCAGGCTCCGATGGCCCAACGCGATCAGGTGCCGAGCGGCGAGCTCGCCGCCGGTGACGTCGTCCACCGACACCGACATCTGCTGCGCACCGGACTCTGCGCGTTCCAGGACGACGACCGGTATCCCTCCTGACCGGATGCGGTGCAGACCGTCTGCGGAGTCGTCGTGCGGGACGACGATCAGCCCGGCCATGCGTTGCTCCGAGAACAACCGGAGGTACGACCTCTCGCGCTCGATGTCACGTGCGCTGTTGGAGATCAGGACAGCCAAGCCGCGGCTCGAGGTGGTGTCCTCCACCCCTCGGGCCACCTCGATGAAACCCGGGTTCCACGCATCGAGCAGCAGGAGGCCCACCGTGGTCGAATAGCCGGCACGGAGGTGCCGGGCGGCTTCGTGCCGGACGTAACCGAGCTCTTCGATCGCCCGTTCCACCGCCTCCCTTCTCGCCCGACCGACGCGGGCAGGGTGGTTCAGGACGTTGGACACGGTGCCCTGCGAGACACCGGCGAGCCGGGCCACATCCTTGATGCCTGCGCGAGGGGCCGCGGTGACGCCGGAGCCCCCGTCGGCGTTCGATGTGATCCTTGACACGTTTCAAGAGTGTCACTAGCATCACCGAAAGATCAACATTGACACGATTCAAATTCTTGCGACGAGTGTCGGGATCGTGGAGCGAGCGAGCGATGAGGACGAAGGGAATTCACCATGAACGGTGCTTCTGTGCGAAGGGCCCTGGCCGCGTGCGGCGTGGTCCTGTTGACGGCGACGGCGGCCGCCTGTGGCGGTGGCGGCGGAGGCTCGAGTTCGGGCGCCAAGATCGCCTTCTTGATGCCCGACACGGGTTCCACGCGGTACGAGCTGCACGACCGGCCGGGATTCGAGAAGAGGCTGAAGGAGCTATGTAGCGACTGCAAGCCCCTGTACAACAATGCCGATGCCAGTGCGGACAAGCAGCAGCAGCAGTTCAACTCGGCCCTCGCCCAGGGAGCGAAGGCCGTCGTCCTCGACCCGGTCGACTCGGCTGCGGCCGTCACGATGGTGAATGCCGCCCACGCCAAGGGCGTGAAGGTCATCGCCTACGACCGCCCGATCCCCAAGGCGAAGGTCGACTTCTACGTCTCCTTCGACAACGAGGAGATCGGCAAGGAGATCGCCACCTCGCTCGTCGACAAGGTTAAGTCCAACAAGGTGCCGGACGGTTCCGGGATCCTGATCGTCAACGGCTCGCCCACTGACGCGGCCGCTGGGCTGATCAAGAAGGGCATCCACGAAGGCGTGGACAACAGTGGCGTCAAGGTCCTGGCCGAGTACGACACGATCGAGTGGAAGCCGGAGAACGCCCAGAAGTGGGTCGCCGGCCAGGTCTCGCGCTTCGGCGACAAGATCGTCGGTGTCGTGGCAGCCAACGACGGAACGGCCGGCGGCGCGATCGCGGCATTCAAGGCCGCTGGAACCGATCCGCTGCCTCCGGTGAGCGGTAACGACGCCACCGTGGCCGGACTGCAGCTCATCATCGCCGGTGATCAGCACAACACCATCAACAAGCCGAGTGAGATCGTCGGTGGCGCCGCTGCGGAGGTCGCCGATGCGCTCGTCAAGGGCGACAAGCCCGAGTCCACGGACACGTTGTTCGGATCGCCCACGAAGCTCTTCAAGCCGATCCTCGTGACCTCGGAGAACCTCAAGGCGGAGATCATCGACAAGAAGATCAACAAGCCGTCCGAGCTGTGCACCAAGGAGTACGCCGACGCCTGCCAGAAGCTCGGCATCTCGTGACCGCCGGGGTTCCGCCGGGGCCTTCCTCGGCGGAGCTCCGCTCCACAGATCGGAGGTGAACCGATGACCAGCAC
Organism: Aeromicrobium sp.; assembly: GCA_051005615.1. Taxonomy (GTDB): domain Bacteria; phylum Actinomycetota; class Actinomycetes; order Propionibacteriales; family Nocardioidaceae; genus Aeromicrobium. Next base: position 36,559 of record JBPCJE010000043.1, on the reverse strand, counting down.
GGCCACCGCGACGCGGACGTCCCTGCTGAGTCTCCACGGCATCAGCAAGGCCTTCGGCGCCGTCAACGCACTCACCGATGTCGACCTGGACGTCGAAGCCGGTGAGGTCGTGGCGATCGTCGGAGACAACGGTGCCGGGAAGTCGACGTTGGTGAAGGTGCTTGCCGGAGTGCACCAGGCGGACTCGGGCTCGATCTCGTTCGACGGCAACCCCGTGGAGATCGCCGACCCGAGTGCGGCGATCCACCTCGGCGTCGCAACGGTGTTCCAGGACCTCGCCCTGTGCGAGAACCTCAACGTGGTCGAGAACCTCTTCCTCGGTCAGGAGTACGTGCCCCTGCGTCTCGACGAGGTCGGGATGGAGGTCAAGGCCTGGGCACTCCTCCGCGAGCTGTCGGCGAGAATTCCCACGGTCCGGATCCCGATCGCCTCCCTGTCAGGGGGCCAGAGGCAGACGGTGGCCATCGCTCGCTCGCTACTGGGCGACCCGCGCGTGATCATCCTCGATGAGCCCACGGCGGCACTGGGTGTGGCCCAGACCGCCGAGGTGCTCGACCTGATCGAACGACTCCGTGAGCGCGGGCTCGGGGTCATCATGGTCAGTCACAACATGGAGGACGTCCGGGCGGTCGCGGATCGCATCGTCGTCTTGCGACTCGGGCGCAACAACGGCGAGTTCGACGCCCGGACGGTGACCTCCGAGCAGGTGGTGGCCGCCATCACGGGCGCCACCGACAACGTGGTCACACGTCGAACGGACCGCCTGTCCCAGACCGCGGCCGACCAAGCGGTCGATCCCGACACCGAGGAGGGCGAGACGACATGACCGCCCCTCCAGTCGTCGCCCTCGACCAGGACGACGAGCGGCTGCGCCAGAGCCAAGGCCTCCGCGGTGCGCTCGACTCGTTCGTCCGCAGCGTCCGTGCCGGCGACGTCGGCGCCTTGCCCGTGGTCGTGGGACTGCTGATCATCGGGACGATCTTCCAGGCCCTCAACTCGGTCTTCCTGTCCAGCGGCAATCTCGTCAACCTGATCCTCGACTCGAGCGCCGTCGGAGTGATCTCGCTCGGGATCGTGTGCGTCCTGCTCGTCGGCCAGATCGACCTCTCGGTGGGGTCCGTCAGCGGCTTCTCCGGCGCCATCGTCGCCGTCCTGTTCGTCCGCGAGGACTGGAACTGGATCCTGGCCGTGCTGGTCGCTTGTGTCGTGGCGTGCCTCATCGGCCTCCTCTACGGCATCCTGCTCACCCAATTCGGTATGCCGAGCTTCGTGTCGTCGTTGTCGGGTCTGCTCGCGTTCCTCGGCCTCCAGCTGGCCATCCTCGGCTCCCGTGGCTCGGTCAACCTGCCGTTCGACTCCGCGCTGGTCAGCTTCGCCCAGCTCAACTTCGTGCCCCCGTGGCTCTCCTACATCCTGGCCGCGGTAGCGGCGCTGGCACTGTTCGTCTCCGGGTTCGAGACGATGCTTCGTCGGCGTCGAGCGAACCTGTCCGCCCGCTCGCTGAACGGCCTGGCGATCCGATCCATCGCACTGCTCATCGCGTTGGAGCTGTTGGTCTGGTACCTCAACCAGGACCGCGGCGTCGGCTGGATGGTCGTGTTCTTCGTGTCCCTGGTGCTGCTGTTGAACTACGCGATCACGCGAACCGCCTGGGGGCGCTCGCTGCTTGCGGTCGGCGGCAACGCCGAGGCGGCTCGCCGGTCCGGCATCAACGTGCGCAACGTCTACATCAGTGCGTTCATCCTCTGTTCGCTGCTGGCCGCTGTCGGCGGCATCCTCGCGGCGGGTCGACTCGCCTCGGCCAACCTCAGTAGTGGAACCGGGGACGTGAACCTCAACGCCATCGCGGCCGCCGTCATCGGCGGGACGAGCTTGTTCGGCGGCCGCGGCAGCGCCTTCTCCGCGTTGCTGGGCACGTTGGTCATCGCGTCCATCGCCAGTGGGCTGACGCTGCTCAACCTCGACTCGTCGTACCGCTTCGTCATCACCGGGCTCGTGCTGGCGATCGCCGTGGCGATCGACTCGTTGGCCCGCAAGTCACGTGCTTCGCACGGCCGAGCCTGAGCCTCGCCGGGCATCGTCTCGAGGGAGAGGGAACATCGTGTCGAACAGAGCGGCTGTCATGACCGAGCTCGGCAAGATCGTCGTCGAGGACAGGCCCGACCCCGACCCGGGCCCTCTCGAGGCCGTGGTGCGCACCGAGGCGGTCGGGGTCTGCGGCTCGGACACCGCCTACTACAAGGTCGGTCGCATCGGTGACTACGTGGTGGACGGGCCGATCATCCTGGGCCACGAGGTCGCTGGTGAGGTGGTGCAGGTCGGGAGCGACGTCACCAACGTGAAGGCCGGCGACCGCGTGGCGATCGAGCCCGGAACCCCGTGCCGGAATTGTCGGGAGTGCATGGCCGGTCGCTACCACCTGTGCCCCGACCTGGTCTTCCTGGCCACGCCCCCGTACGACGGCGCCCTGATCCAGCACATGACGATCGACGCCCGCAACCTCTACCCGATCCCGGACTCGATGACCTACGAGGAAGGTGCCCTCCTCGAGCCCCTGTCGGTCGGGATCTGGGGGTGCAAGCGCGCGGGCCTCGAGGGCGGCGACGACGTCCTGGTGACCGGTGCCGGCCCGGTCGGGCTCCTGGCGGCTGCATCGGCACGCGCGCTGGGTGCCGGCAGCGTGACCGTGACCGACGTGTCCGACTTCCGCCTCGGCCTCGCCCAGGACATGGGGTTCAACGCCGAGCACAGCGACGCTCCCGGGCCCCAGGACTTCGACGTGGTGCTCGAGTGCTCCGGGGCACCGGGGGTTCTCGAACAGGGCATGCGCCGGCTGCGTCCCGCCGGACGGGCGGCGATGATCGGCATGTCCAAGGAGGAAGCCATCGGGCTGCCGCTCTCACAGCTCAACGTCAACGAGCTGACCTTGAGCCTGGTCAACCGTTACAACCACACCTGGCCCATCGCGATCGAGCTGGTGTCCTCGGGACGCATCGACGTTGCGCCGCTGGTGACCCACCACTTCCCGCTGGCGGAGTCAGCGGACGCCTTGACTCTCGGCAGTCGGGTCACCGACTCGGTCAAGGCTGTCATCCACCCGCAACAGTGAATGCACATCGCGAGGAATGAGCTGACATGAACGTTGGTTGCCACGGCTCGATCTGGACCGGCTCGTTCGACGTCGACGGCGTTCGGTTGGCGGTCTCCAAGACCCGTGAGGCGGGCTTCGATCTCATCGAGATCCCGTTGATGGATCCGGAGGGTCTGGACGTCGAGGCGACCAGGGAGGTGCTCGACGAGTACGACCTCGCCGCCACTGCTTCGCTGGGCCTCCGCGACGACATCGACATCTCCAGCGAGGACCCCGAGATCGTCGCCAACGGTGAGGCGCACCTCGGCACGTGCCTCGAGGTCCTCAGCGCGATCGGCGGCACGCACCTGGTCGGCGTCTTCTACTGCGCCATGAAGAAGTACCTCGCGCCCGCGTCGGACCTCGGGAGGAGGCACAGCATCGAGGCCATCGGCCGGCTGGCCAAGCGAGCCGAGGAGCTCGGCATCCGGCTGGGCATCGAGGTCGTCAACCGGTACGAGTCGAACCTCGTCAACACCAGTCGGCAAGCCGTGGAGTTCGTCGAGCAGGTCGGCCACGACAACGTCTCCGTGCACCTCGACACGTATCACATGAACATCGAGGAGCCGGACATGTTCTCGCCGGTGCTGACCGCCGGATCTCGCCTCGGGTACGTGCACATCGGGGAGAGTCATCGTGGCTACCTCGGCTCCGGGACGGTGGACTTCGGGGGATTCTTCCGCGGCCTCGCCCACGTCGGTTACGACGGGCCGGTGGTGTTCGAGTCGTTCTCCTCGGCCGTCGTGCACGAGGACCTCAGCCGCATGCTCGGCATCTGGCGGAATCTGTGGAGCGACTCCGAGGACCTCGCCGCGCACGCCAATGCGTTCATCCGCAACGAGCTGACGTCGGTCGCCTCGATCGGGATGCACTGACCGTGAAGGCCGTGGTCTACTCCGCACCGAACACCTTCGAGGTCGCCGACGTCCCGGATCCGGTTCCGGGCCCGGGTCAAGCTGTGGTCCGGCCGGTGTTGACCGGCGTGTGCGGTACCGACCTGCACATCCATTCCGGTGGGTTCTTCGCGAGCTATCCGCTCACGCCCGGGCACGAGATCGTCGGTGAGGTGGTGTCGTGGGGCGACGGCGTCGACAGCCTCCGGCAAGGTCAACAGGTCGTCGTCGACAACGCCTCGGCCTGCGGGCTTTGCGCGTCCTGTGGACGCGGCCAGCCTCTCTTTTGCGAGAACTTCTCCTCGCTCGGGGTCAACGGTCCCGGCGGGTTCGCCGAGAGGGTGGTGAGCAGGGCCGACAAGGTCTTTCCCGCGGATGACCTGTCGACCGACCTGGCCGTGCTGGCCGAGCCGCTGGCGTGTGCGATCCACGGCATGGACGTGTTGGCGCTCACCCCGGGCGCCGATGTCGTCATGATCGGTGCCGGGACGACCGGCCTGCTGCTGGCCCAGCTCCTCCTGCATGGCGGCGCCGCACGGGTCACCGTGGCCGGCCCGACCGAGTTCAAGCTCCGGCTGGCGGAGTCGTTCGGCGTCGACCGCGTGGTCCAGGTGTCGCGGGACGACACCGATGGCGCCATCGCCACCCTCACGTCCCTCGCCCCGGACGGCTATGACGTGGCCATCGACGCGACCGGCGCGTCTCCGGTGGTCCAACGCCTACCCGAGCTGGTCAGGGACAACGGCACGGTGCTGGTCTACGGCATGTGCGACGAGTCGGACCGGGTGAGCTGGAGTCCGTATGAGATCTTCCGGCGTCAGCTCACCATCAAGGGCTCGTTCGCGCAGGTGAACTGCTTCGAGCGAGCCTTGGCGATGCTCCGCTCCGGCCGAATCGTCGGCGACGGCCTCATCACCCACCGCTTCGGCCTCGACGACTTCCAGGACGCCCTGGACGCCGTTCGTTCGGACCCCACCTGCCTCAAGGCCGTGGTCACGTCGTAGTGCCCTACCTGGGGGCAAGACACAGAACTCATTGCCATCGGGAAGCGCGATGATTTGGACTTCTTCCTCAAAGAGCTCTGTGGGATGGACTACTTTCACGAACTTCGCCTTGCCCCGACCAAGCAGATGCTGGACGACTACAAGAAGGGCCGCATCACATGGGACGAGTACGAGCGATTGTTCCTCGCGCTCATGTCCAAGCGGCGAGTCGAGTCAGGGATCTTGCAGGAGACGCTGGACAATTCCGTGCTTCTCTGCAGCGAAGCTCACGCCGATCACTGTCATAGACGTCTTGTCGCCGAGTACCTGTCTCGTCATTGGGGAGGCATGACGATCGAGCACCTTTAGCGGGCCATCTCTGAGACCGTCCTGCGGATCTACCCCAACGTGCCCGCTGATTACGAATCCGCTGCCAACTCTCTGATCTGCAGCGACGGGACCTGTGGGAAGCAAGTGGGCGCATCCAGGCCCTGGCGATCATCGGCGCCTGACGCGCGCAAGTAGTTCCTTGCCTCAGCAACCACCGTCCGAGCGGCCGGTGATACGAAACAGCGCTTTTGGGAATTGGGCGACGAAGTGGATTCGCGGGGCGCGATGCTTCAACACGGGTCCTCCGCCCGATCTGGAAAGCCGACCCCGAGTTCCCACATTGTTCCCACACGAGGTGCAGAACGACGAACCGAGCACTCTGGGTTCAGAGAACTCGCTGGCCAGTAATGGTGCGCCATCAGGGACTCGAACCCCGAACCCGCTGATTAAGAGTCAGCTGCTCTGCCAATTGAGCTAATGGCGCGCGACGGGAAACCTTAGCAGCCGCCTCGCGGGCCGACGAAATCGCTCAATGGCGTCCAAGCGTCTCGAGCAGGGCGTGGGCGGCGTGGTGGCCGGAGATGCCGCTGACGTTGCCGCCGCGGCGGGCGCCGCTGCCGCACATCAGCACGCGATCGTGCGTGGTGGCGACTCCCCATCGCTCGGCAGCAGAGTGCGGCTTCTCGCCCTCCTCGAGCCATGGCCAGGCGATGCCCCCGTGGAAGATGTTGCCGCCGGGCATGGCCAGCTCGGCCTCGACCTGGGCCGGCGTCTTGTGCTCGACGCCGAGGATGAGCGGCTCCACGGGCTCGTCCAGGTGGGCGTTCAGCGCCTCGAGGAACTGCCGGTAGGCGGCCCGGCCAGCGGCGTCGTTCGGGAGGTTCTCGTACGGCGTGTGCAGGCCGAAGTAGGTGAGGGTCTGTGCGGCGGAGCCGGCGATGCCCGGGCCGAGGATCGAACGATCGGTGAGGGTGTGGCAGTACAGCTCGCCGGACGCGAACGGCGCCTCGCCGCGTGTGGCCGCGGCATGGAGCTTCTCCAGCTGGGTCATCGCCTCGTTGAGGTGGAAGGTGCCCGCGAAGGCGACGGCCGGGTCGTCGCCTGAGCGCAGCCGTGGGAGCCGCGAGACCAGCAGGTTGACCTTGAACTGCGAACCGGACGGACGCTCGGGCAGCGGGTCGCCGAGCAGCCCGGCCAGCACGTAGGGGGCGACGCCGGAGAGCACGTGGTCGGCCGAGACCTCGAAACCGTCTCCCGTGACCACGACCGAGCCCTCGCCGGCGTCGATCTCCTCCACCGCGCAACCGGTGCGCAACACTGCGCCCGCCTCGCAGGCGACGCGCTCGAGCTCCGCGGTCACCGCGCCCATGCCGCCGACGGGCACGCGCCACTCACCGGTGCCGCTGCCCAACCGGTGGAAGAGGAAGCACCGGTTCTGCGCGAGCGACGGGTCGTGAAGCGATGCGAAGGTGCCGATGAGCCCGTCGGTGCCGACGATCCCGCGCACGACGTCGTGCTGGAACCGCCGGATGAGCGCGACTCCCAGTGGCTCGTCGACGACGTCGGTCCACGTGGCCATGTCGACGCTGTCGCGAAGGTCGCCGATGTGGGGGAGCGGATCGAGCAAGGTCCGGGCCACGGCCCGGGTCAGCCGCTGGACGTCGGCGTTGAAATGCCGCCAGGCCTTGAACTCGTCGTCGGAACCGGTCAGTGCGTGGAACGACCGCCGCGTCGCCTCACCCTCGTCGGTCTCGACGAGCAGGCCGGCGCCTTCGTGCGGCGTGTACGACGCCGTGGGACGCGAGCGCAGCTCCAGCCGGAGGCCGAGCTCGCCGATCAGGGCGTCCGGCATGAGGCTCACGAGGTAGGAGAAGCGCGACAGACGCGCGTCGAGGTCATCGAACGGACGAACGCTCACCGCCGCTCCGCCGACGTGGTCGAGCCGCTCGAGCACCACGACGTCCAGGCCGGCCCGTGCCAGGTAGGTCGCTGCGACGAGTGCGTTGTGGCCGCCGCCGACGATCACGACGTCATGGTCAGCGGCCATGCGCGCCGACTGCCCGACGTTCGACCAGGGCCGCCAACGCGGCCAGAACCGCATAGCCCACCAAGGCGGAAACGGCGAACCCCTCCGGGGAACCGAGCGCGGGTCCGAAGTTCGCGAAGACCTGCGCGACCGCCATCAAGGCGACGAACGCCCAGATGACGACTCGGCCGGTCCGATCGGTGAGGTTCACCGAGCGCGAATACAGCCAGGCGCCGACCGCGAGAACTGCGAGCTCGAGCGGGAAGCTGATCGCCACGTTCTCCCACAGCCCCAGCCCGACCTTGGCCGAGTTGTCGTACAGCGGCAGGTCGTGGGTGTGCACGACGAGGTCGAGCAGCCAGTGGGAGAAGCATGCGGCGGCGACGACCAGGAACGTCCGGGCGCGAGCACCATTCCAGATCATGGTGATGACCGCGGCGAAGATCGCGGAGAGGACCAGACTTCCCGGCAGGCTGTGCGTGAAGGGCATGTAGTACAGGTCGAGGGAGTTGGCCTCGGTGAAGTCCGGGGTGATGCGCACCTTCTCGACGCCGGCGAGCACCAGCACCGCGAAGACCACGTCGAGCCACTGCACCGCCAGGAACCAGACCCAGAGAGGCAGCAGCACCCCGGTACGTCTGGCCGCGAACGACACCCCGTAGTGGCCGACGAACATGTGAGCACCCTAGCGGCGGTGGCGGCCGAGGAATATTGACGCTAGTTGAATGTTGAACTAGAGTGAGACCACCCGAAGGAGTGCGACATGCCTGCTGTCACCGCAGCTGACTGGACCGTCCTGCCCCGCACCGTCGCGGCACGACCTGACGCCGAGGATCGAACCGCGATCACCGTCACGACCGCACCACAGGGCTACGAGGGCGAGGGATTCCCCGTCCGCCGCGCCTTCGCCGGTGTCGATCCGCTTCATCTCGACCCGTTCATCCACATGGACCAGATGGGAGAGGTCGAGTACGCCCCCGGTGAGCCCAAGGGCACGCCGTGGCACCCGCACCGAGGCTTCGAGACCGTCACCTACATGATCGACGGCGTCTTCGACCACCAGGACAGCCACGGTGGCGGCGGCTCGATCACCGACGGCGACACCCAGTGGATGACCGCCGGCAGCGGCCTGCTGCACATCGAGACTCCGCCCGTGTGGCTCGTCGCCAAGGGCGGCCTGTTCCACGGCTTCCAGCTCTGGGTCAACCTGCCGAAGGCCGACAAGTGGCTCCCGCCGCACTACCAGGGCATCCGCGCCGGCGACGTCGGCCTGGGCGCCTCGCACGACGCCGGCGCGCTCCTGCGTGTCATCGCCGGCGAGGTCGACGGCATCAAGGGCCCGGGCAGCACCCACACGCCGATGACGATGGTGCACGCCACCGTCTCCGCCGGCGCCGAAGCGACCCTGCCGTGGCCTGCCGAGTTCAACGCGCTCGTGTACGTGATGAACGGCGACGGCTACGTCGGCCGCAACCGCCGTGCGATCCACACCGGTCAGCTGGCGGTCCTCGGTCACGGTGAGACGATCACCGTCGGCGCCGACGCCGCGCAAGAGTCACGTCACCCGGCGCTCGATGTCATCGTGCTCGGCGGTCGGCCGATCCGCGAACCCATCGCCTGGGCCGGTCCGTTCGTCATGAACACCAAGGCCGAGGTCCTGCAGGCGTTCGAGGACTTCCAGCAGGGCAAGCTCGGAAGCATCCCGTCCGTGCCGCAGGCCGACGTCCCCCATGCCGTTGAGCGAGGTGAGCTCAAGCCCGACTGATCAGCACCACACCGACCGCTGCGACGACGCCGATCAGCGTCGGAAGCGCGGATCGACCGTGAACGGTGGCGGCCGATCCGATCGACAGGATCGAGCCGGCCGAGCAGATCGACGCGATCGAGTCACCGGGGCCGGGCTCCATCTCGACACCCTAGGGTGACCCCATGGCTGAGGCACGCTACGTGGGCGCGATCGACCAGGGAACGACCAGCACGCGGTTCATGGTCTTCGACCACGACGGCGCCGAGGTGGGCCGCCACCAGCTCGAGCACAAGCAGATTCTGCCGCAGGCGGGGTGGGTCGAGCACGACGCGACGGAAGTCTGGACGCGAACGCAGGAAGTGATCCGCGAAGGGCTGCGCGCCGCGAGCGTGGAAGCCGAGGACCTCGCGGCTGTCGGCGTCACCAATCAGCGCGAGACCACCGTGGTCTGGGACGGCCGCACCGGCGAGCCCTACCACCACGCCATCGTCTGGCAGGACACCCGAACCGATGTCATCGCCAAGCAGCTCGATCGAGACGGCCACGCCGACCTGATCCGCGAGCGCACCGGCCTGCCGCCGGCGTCCTACTTCTCCGGCGGCAAGCTGCGCTGGATCCTCGACAACGTCGACGGTGTCCGTGCCGACGCCGAGGCAGGTCACGCGCTCTTCGGCACCATCGACACCTGGGTGCTCTGGAACCTCACCGGCCTGCACATCACGGACGTCACCAACGCGAGCCGCACCATGCTGATGGACCTCGAGACGCTCGACTGGGACGACGAGCTACTCGCCCTGTTCGACGTGCCGCGGGTGATGTTGCCGGAGATCCGCTCGAGCTCGGAGGTCTACGGCACGACGCGGGCCGACGGTCCGTTCGGCGTCGAGGTCCCGGTCGCCGGGGACCTCGGAGACCAGCACGCCGCCCTCGTCGGGCAGGTCTGCTTCGAGCCCGGCAGCCTCAAGAACACTTATGGCACCGGCAACTTCCTGGTGCTCAACACCGGCACCGAGATCGTCCGCTCGGAGCGGGGTCTGCTGACGACGCTCGGCTACCGCTTCGGCGACGAACCAGCCGTGTACGCCCTCGAGGGCTCGATCGCCGTCACCGGCTCGGCGGTCCAGTGGCTCCGCGACCAGCTCGGCATCATCGACGACGCCGCCGAGACCGAGACGCTCGCCGCCGAGGTCGACGACACCGGCGGCATGGCCTTCGTCCCGGCATTCTCGGGCCTGTTCGCTCCCTACTGGCGGTCTGACGCGCGCGGGGCGATCGTCGGACTGTCGAGGTTCAACACGAAAGCGCACCTGGCCCGCGCCGCCCTCGAGGCCATCTGTCAGCAGAGCGCCGACGTCGTCGAGGCGATGGTCGCCGATGCCGACCTGAGCCTGGAGGTCCTGAAGGTCGACGGCGGAGTCACCAGCAACGCTCTGTGCATGCAGATGCAGGCCGACGTGCTCGGCGTGCCTGTCAGCCGACCGGTGGTCGCCGAGACGACCGCTCTCGGAGCGGCGTACGCCGCCGGCCTCGCGGTCGGGTTCTGGTCGGGCACCGACGAGCTGGTCGACAACTGGGCGGAGGACTCCCGATGGGACCCGACCACTGATGCCGAGCAGCGCAAGACCGCCCGAACCCGGTGGGCCAAGGCGGTCGAGCGCACCCTCGACTGGGTCGAGGAGTAGCTCAGCGCGTGATGGTGCTCTTGCCGAACGCGAGGCCGGTGAAGGCGATCACCATGAACAGCGGCGAGATGACACCGGGCAAGCCCGGAAGGCCGGTGGCGACGGCGAAGCCGGTCACGGCGAGCACCGGGAGGAGGCTTCGGGCCGCGCGTGGCCGAGCACGTGATGTCGTTCTTCGCGTCCGGCGGCCAGGCGGCCGGCGCGGCCCAGCCGTTCCCGCAGCTCACCACCCGTGAGCGCGAGGTGCTCGACCTCCTCTCCCGCGGCCTCGACAACACCGCCATCGCGCGTCGCCTCGTCCTCTCGCCGAAGACGGTGCGCAATCGGGTCAGCGATGTCCTGGCGAAGCTGCACGCACGCACCCGTACCGAGGCGGTGTCGATGGCGCGCAACGCCGGAATCGGTGAGGACGGCCGATGATCCGGCACCGCGATCTGGTCGCCTCTGTTTGACTGGGCCCATGCGATCGGTTGCCCTCTCCCCGCACAACCGCGAGGCCGCTCTCTCCGCCATGAGCTCACAGGCGCTCGACATCCTCGTCATCGGCGGCGGCGTGGTCGGCGGCGGCGCGGCGCTCGACGCGGCCACGCGCGGCCTGAGCGTCGGCCTGGTGGAGGCTCGCGACTTTGCGTCGGGCACGTCCAGCCGCTCCAGCAAGCTCATCCACGGCGGCCTCCGCTACCTGGAGATGCTCGACTTCCGCCTCGTCGCCGAGGCCCTCGGCGAGCGCAGCCTGCTGCTGGAGAAGATCGCCCCGCACCTGGTGCGCCCCGTGCCGTTCATCTATCCACTCACCCGCCGGGTCTGGGAACGCTTCTACGCCGGCTCCGGGGTGGCGCTCTACGACTCGATGGCGTTCCTGTCCGGCCGGTCGCGCGGCGTGCCGCACCACCGACACCTCACCCGCCGGGGCGCCCGCCGTCTCATGCCGGCACTGAAGAAGGAGGCCCTCGTCGGGGCTCTCCACTACTACGACGGCCAGGTCGACGACGCCCGGCACACGATGTTCCTGTCCCGTACCGCGGCGGCGTACGGCGCCCACGTGGCCAGCCGCACGCGCGTCATCTCCCTGCTCCGCGAGGGTGACCGCGTCACCGGGGCCCGCGTCAAGGACCTCGAGACCGGCGACGAGCACGACGTCGCAGCCCGTCAGGTGATCAACGCGACCGGCGTCTGGACCGACGAGACACAGGGACTGGCCGGCGAGCGCGGACAGTTCCACGTGCGGTCGTCCAAAGGCATCCACCTCGTGGTGCCGCGCGACCGCATCCGCGGCGAGTCCGGACTCATCCTGCGCACCGAGAAGTCCGTGCTGTTCGTCATCCCATGGGGCCGGCACTGGATCATCGGCACCACCGACACCGACTGGGACCTCTCAAAGGACCACCCCGCGGCGAGCCGCTCCGACATCGACTACCTGCTCGAGCACGTCAACACCGTGCTCGTCGAGCCGCTCACCCACGACGACGTGCAAGGCGTGTTCGCCGGGCTGCGTCCCCTGCTGGCGGGCGAGGATGCAGCCACGAGCAAGCTCTCCCGCGAGCACGCCGTCTCCACCAGCGTCACCGGGCTCGTCGTCATCGCGGGCGGCAAGTACACGACCTATCGGGTCATGGCCAAGGACGCCGTCGACGCCGCTGTGCAGTCCATGGCGACGATCCACGGCCGCACGGTGCCGGAGTGCTGCACCGAGGACGTCCCGCTGCTGGGGGCCGACGGCTACGAGGCGGTCTGGAACCAGCGGCAGAAGCTCGCCGCCGAGAGCGGGCTCGGCATCGGTCGCATCGAGCACCTGCTGCACCGGTACGGCTCCCTCGTCACCGAGCTGTTGGACCTGATCGCCGAGCGCCCGGATCTCGGCAAGCCTCTCGCCGGCGCCGACGGCTACCTGCGCGCCGAGGTCGTCTACGCCGCCTCCCACGAGGGCGCGCGCCACCTCGACGACACCATCGCGCGGCGCACCCGTGTCTCCATCGAGACCTTCGACCGCGGCACCGAGGTCGCCGAGGAGGTCGCCGCTCTGATGGGCGACGTCCTCGGATGGGGCACCGAGCAGCGTGAGCGCGAGGTGGAGCACTACGTCGCGCGGGTCGAGGCCGAGCGTGAGAGCCAGACGATGCCCGACGACGAGACCGCCGACGCCGCGCGCATGGGTGCCGTCGACGTCGTCCCGGTGTCCCAGGCCGGCGCCACGGTCTGATGGTCGATCGGCCCGGAGCTCGGCCCAGAATTCGGCACGGTGACGTGGGTCGCCCACCATCCGTGCGCACGCTCGCCACCGTGGTGGTCACCCTCGGGATCGTCGCGGTCATCTTCGGCGCCCTCGCCGTGGCCTCGCTCGCCTCGAACACGCGCATCGCTGCCAACCGCCTCGACATCGGCGAGGAGACCCAGCTGGCCATCCGGTCCACCGATGCCGACGTCCGCCTGGTCGAGGGCACGAGCACCGATGTCGTGATCCGGGCGCGGGTCAAGAGCGGGCTGCGCGACACGACGTATGAGCTGCGTCGCCGGGGCGACGAGATCGAGGTCGTCGGCACCTGTAGGCGATGGCTCTCGCCGGGGTGCGGCGTGGTGGTCACGGTGGCCGTGCCGGCGAGGCTGCCGGTGCTGGTGGCCACGGACTCCGCCGACGTGGTCGCCGACGGGCTGCGCGAGCGCGTGGTGACCATCGCCACTGGTAGTGGCAGCATCCGCGGACGTGAGCTCGGCGTGCAGGAGTTCTCCGCGCGCACCGACGCCGGTGGCGTCGATGCGGTCTTCGTCGAGCAGCCGTTCGCGTTCAAGGCGCGCACCAAGAGCGGCGACATCATGGCCCGCATCCCGGACGGCGACATCGACTACGCCGTCAAGGTCGACTCCGGGTCGGGCGAGGCGCGATCGGAGCTGGAGTCGGTGCCCGAGGCCAAGGGCATCGTGCAGGCCGTGAGCGACTCGGGCGACATCGAGCTGCGACGCTGAGCTGCACCGTTGAACAGGGAAACCCCCGCCACGAAAGGTCGTGTGCAGGGGTTCCGTGGGGTGGACGACGGGACTTGAACCCGCGACCACCGGCACCACAAGCCGGGGCTCTACCAACTGAGCTACGCCCACCACGCGTGCCGGGCATGCGCCCGACACGGCGAGGATGAGTGTAACGCAGCACGGTGCTGCTTCTGCCGCCCACGGCTCGGCGCCCCCGCCAGCTGGTCAGGACGCGCCTGTTGGCCCTTCCGTGGACCCGTTCTCGATCTCGGCGGCCAGCGCACGAGCGGCGTCGGTGTCGGGTCCGGGCGGGTCCACGAAGACCGCCTTGCGGTAGTACCGGAGCTCGTCGATGCTCTCGGTGATGTCGGCCAGGGCGCGGTGGTTGCCGCCCTTGGCCGGGGCCGCGTAGTAGGCCCGGGGGTACCACTGGCGGGTGAGCTCCTTGATCGAGGAGACGTCGATGACGCGGTAGTGCATCCAGTCCTCGAGCTCGGGCATGTCGCGGGCGAGGAAGGTGCGGTCGGTGCCGACCGTGTTGCCGGCCAGCGGTGCCTTGCGCGGCTCCGGCACGAGCTCCCGGACGTAGGCGAGCACCTGCTCCTCGGCCTCCCGGAGCGTGAGTCCGGCGTCGAGCTCATCGAGCAGGCCGGAGCTGACGTGCATGCGGGTGACGATCTCGTTCATCTGCTCGAGGGCCGCGGCGGGCGGCTTGACGACGAGGTCGACGCCGTCGCCGAGCACGTTGAGCTCGTAGTCGGTGACGAGTGCGGCCACCTCGATGAGTGCGTCGTGCTCGAGCGAGAGACCGGTCATCTCGCAGTCGATCCACACCAGCTTGTCGTTCACGTCGAGTCACCCTAGTACCCGCCGCCGTACCGGCCGTCTTGGACGCTTCGGTCGGGTCGGTAGGCTCCCTTCCGTGACCAACGAACGACAGCAGCGGGCCGCGCGGGCCGAGCAGATGCGCAAAGAGCGCGAGAAGGCCGACCGCAAGCAGCGCAACCTCATCACCGTCGCCATCGTGGTCGTGGTCGTGGCCCTGGTCGCCGCCGGCGCCTACGCCATCACCACGACGAGCAACGAGCGAGCCCAGGAGACCGACGTCATCCAGCCGAAGGGCGCCACCGACGACTACGGCGTCGCTTACACCGCCGAGGACGCCGGCGGCGAGCCTGCGGACAACCCGGTCGAGGTCGTGATCTACGAGGACTTCCAGTGCCCCGTCTGCAAGGCCTTCGAGCAAGCCAATGGCGCCTTCCTCGACGATGCGGTCAAGAAGGGTCAGATCAGCATCGAGTACCGCATCATCACGTTCCTCGACCGCGCCAGCCAGAACGAGTACTCCAGCCGCGCCGGTTCGGCCGCCATGTGCGCCTTCGACTCCGGCGGCAGCGAGGCCTACAAGCAGTTCAGCAACCTGCTCTACGCCAACCAGCCGGAGGAGGGCACGGCCGGTCCGGAGGATGCCGCCCTGGTCGACACGTTGGACCAGGTGGGTGTCAGCGGCACCACGGCGGAGAAGTGTGTGGTTACCGGCAAGTTCATCCCCTGGCTCGACAAGGCCACCGAGGCGTCGCGTGACGCCAAGGTCAGTGGCACGCCGACGGTCGTCATCAACGACAAGCAGGTCCAGGGCGCCAACAAGGGAGTCCCGCAGATTCCCGACCTGCAGAAGGCCATCGACGCGGCGAAGACGGCCTGACTCAGAGCCGTCCCAGCGCGTACCCGACCGACGCTGCCGCCACGCACGCCACCAGCGCGCCGATGCCGTTGGCGGCAGCGGCGAGAGGTCGGCGGTCGAGAAGCAGTCCGGCGGTCTCGAGACTCGCGGCGCTGAACGTCGTGTAGCCGCCGAGGAACCCGATGCCCACGACGTCCAGCCAGCGGGTCCCGGCGCCGCTGCCGACCAGCAGCCCGAGCAGGAACGACCCGGTGACGTTGATCAGGATGGTCGCCCAGGGGAACGTCGACGGTGTCCGGCGCCGCACCAGTCCGTCGACCACCAGACGGGTGGCCGCGCCGAGTCCGCCGGCCGCGGCGATCAGGAGCGGCGTCACCTCGCCACCGCCCGAGCACTGAGCACGCCGGCCACGGACGCCACGAGACCGACCATCACCGTGACGAGCGCGTAGGTCAGTGCGAGCCCGAGCCGCCCGTCCCGCAGCAGCGCGTCCGTCTCGACCGCCAGCGCGCTGTAGGTCGTGAAACCGCCGAGGAAACCCGTGCCGAGAAGCAGCCGGGCGGCCCGTCGGTGCCCGGCGTCGGACCCACGCACGGCCAACCACTCCAGCAGCACCCCGAGGGCGAACGCGCCGACGAGATTGACCGTCAGCGTTCCGATCGGAAAGCCGCTCGCCGTGCCGAGAAGCTCCCCGACGCCGAACCGCGCCAAGGACCCGACCGCCCCGCCGACCGCGACGAGGGCGATGAACCTCGGGGTGAGGTGCACCGCGACCGGGACACCGCCGGGTCCTTCGTCGACCTCGAGGTCGGGATCGTGGGGTAGCGGGGGCCCCGACTGTCGCGGCGACCCGTGGTCGGGGTCACGGTCTGGCGAGATCACGCGCGCCCGGCAGGACTCGAACCTGCGACCTAGAGATTAGAAGGCTCTTGCTCTATCCGGCTGAGCTACGGGCGCCAGGGCACGAGGCCCTACGCCAGCCTATCCGCGAGCACAGCGGTCGTGCCCTAGGCTCGGCCGGGTGACCGACGTGACCGCGACGCCGATCCCGGCTCGAGTTCCCAAGTACCGCGAGACGCCCCGACAGCGCGGACGGACACCGCTGCTCGTCCTCTTCGTCCTCATCGCCCTCGTCGGCGTGGGCGGCGGTGTCGCGATCTCGTTCGGCGCCGGCGATCCCGAGGGCGCGGGCCTCTCGATCCTGTTCGCGTTCATCCCTCTGCCGCTCCTGTGGTTGTCGTACTGGTGGCTCGACCGCTACGAGCCCGAACCCCGGCGCTACAAGTTCGCGGCCTTCGTGTGGGGCGGCGTCGTCGCCGTGGCCATCGCACTCGTGCTCCAGCTTTGGATCCAAGCCACCTGGGACCTGTCCGACGAGACGATGGCCTCGTTCGTCGCGCCGGCCACCGAGGAGCCGGCCAAGTGCATCTTCCTGCTGCTGACGTTCCTGCGGCTGCGGCGCGTCATCGATGGCTTCCTCGACGGGCTCGTGTACGCCGGGCTCGTCGGCATCGGCTTCGCGTTCATCGAGAACATCGGCTACTACGCCGCCAGCTACCTCGGCTCCCCGGACATCAAGATCGCGGGCGCCGAGGGCGCCACCACGACCTTCATCGTGCGGGGGGTCTTCAGCCCGTTCGCCCACCCGCTGTTCACCTCGGCGTTCGGCATCGCCATCGGCATCGCGTTGGTGTGCCGGAGTCGCACCATGAAGTCGATCGTCATCTCGCTCGGCCTGGCGCTCAGCATCGCCCTGCACGGCCTCTGGAACGGGTCGCTGTCGTTCGGCGGCGGCACCGGCTTCGTCCTGGTCTACCTCGCCCTCGGCGTCGTCCTCCTGGGCGTCGGCATCCTCGCGATCGTCGTCCGCATGCGTCAGGTTTGCATCCTCGAGCAGTCACTGACGTACGTCGCCGATCGTGGCTGGATCCATCCGGCCGAGATCCCCTACCTCTCGCGCTTCGGCTACCGCAAGAAAGCGCGCCGGTACGCCAAGGAGCACCACGGACGGGTCGCCTCACGGATCGTTCGCCGCTACCAGACGCTGGCCACCGAGATGGCCTTCCTCCACCACGCGGTGATGTCCGGTCGCAGCAAGCCACGGGGGATCGAACGCACGTACGCGCTGCTCGACGCCATGTACGCCCTGCGACCGGCTCTGCGGTTCCCTCCTGCGCTCCCGTCGACCCGGCGATGAGGCGTCCGGCACGGGTGTCTGCCCTCGTCCTGGCCGGACTGCTTCTGATCGGGCTGGCTTCGTGTGGCGGCAGCGACGGCTCCAGGCCGAAGCCCGCCTCCAGTGCCGGCAAGGAACGGGCTGCTGCAGCGTTCGCGGAGGCGTACACCACCTTCCGCACGGACTTCGCCGCCGCGACCGCGACCGGCGAGGAGGATGGACTCCAGAACGCCAGCCGAGCCGTACGCGCCGTGCGCAGCGCCTACTTCGACCTCGCCGTGGCCACCCGTGCGATCGACATGCCGACGGTCGTCACCGACGACGTCGACGCGATGCTCGGCGCCATCGGCGACCTCATCGCCGCGCTCGACAAGCAGGCCGCGGCCACCACCTCCGAGGACTTCCAGGCCGCGAACCCGGAGTCCAGCTCCGCCCTGGAGGAGGCCGACGACGCGATCCGCGTGGTCGTCGACGCCCTCGGCATCGGCACGGACGATCCCTCCGCAGGCGGCGACGGCGCCACGAAGCAGCCCGGGCTGAGCCCCGCCTACGTGTCGGGCGCGACCGTCTCCGACGCCGAGGCCTGGGTCGCCGACCTGCTCGAGGTGGGCGCCGACAACGTGAACCACGAGATCCCGGCCGAGGACATGGGAGCGGTCGTCGCCTGGCGTGCGGCGTTTCCCGAGGTGCTGGGGGAGACCAGGGTGGTCGGGTATGAGCGGAGTGCGCCCGAGAACGGCATCTCCGGCTTCGCCGTGCTGCCCGAGGACGACACGAAGACCGCCGGCCCGACCAATTCGTACTTCCTGGCATTCGCCGTGCGTGATGACTCCGGCGCCTGCGCAGGCGGGGTCCTCTCGGGCTTTCCGAACCCGACCGAGCAGCGTGTGGTGAGGCTGAAGGCCGGGACCCGGTGCTCCGGGGCGGCAGTGGCGTCCGAAGCGGGCTACTGACCTCGGCAGATGGTGCATCCGACCGGGGGTCGTCCACTAACCTGAAGAGCAAGGTCGACGCTCGTTGACATCTCGGAAGGAGTGCCCGTGCCCAGCGAACATGCCTCGGTCGCGCTGCTGGGTGCCCTGTCCAAGCTTCTCGCAGAGGTCACGACAGTGCCCCTGCGACTCGACGTGCCCGGAGTCGCTGCGGCCCGCACCCGCCAGACCGCGATCGTCGACCAGCTCTCAGACTACGTTCTTCCCCGCTTGGTCCAGCTCGGGGCACCGCTGCTGACCGTCGTCGGCGGGTCCACGGGGGCCGGCAAGTCGACGCTGGTCAACTCGATCTGCGGTGAGCGTGTCACCGAGAGCGGCGTGCTGCGTCCCACCACGCGATCGCCGGTGCTCGTGCACCATCCGGACGACGCCGAGTGGTTCAAGCCCGACCGCATCCTTCCCGATCTCCCGCGCACCGACGTGCCCACCAACGAGGCCTACGCGTTGCGGGTCGCCAGCTCCTTGCGCGTGCCACGCGGGCTCGCCATCCTCGACGCGCCCGACGTCGACTCCATCGATCGAGGCAATCGTGAGCTGGCGTCCCAGCTGCTGGCCGCCGGCGACCTGTGGTTGTTCGTGACGTCCGCGTCGCGCTACTCCGACCAGGTCCCGTGGGACTACCTCAAGCAGGCAGCCGAGCGCAGCACTTCCGTGGCCGTCGTGCTCGACCGCACCCATCTCGATGCCGTCATCGAGGTCCGCGGCCACCTGGCCCGCATGATGACCAGCCGCGGATTGTCGGACTCCCCGCTGTTCACCGTGCCGGAGTCGGGCACCGACACCGAGGGCCTGCTGCCGCCGGAGGCGGTCGCGCCGATCGTCCGCTGGCTCCACGACCTGGCCGCCGACCCGAGCGCCCGGCAGGCCGTGGTCTCGCAGACGCTCGACGGCGCCATCAGGCACAACGTGCTGCGCACCCACGACGTCGCCGACGCCCTGGACCTGCAGGTCGAGGCCGCCGAGGAGCTCTACCGACAGGCCGAGGACATCTACGCCGAGGCGACGTCCTTCATCGCCCGCGAGTCCTCCGACGGCACGCTGGTGAGTGGCGAGGTGCTGGCCGAGTGGCAGGAGTTCGTCGGCACCGGCGAGATGGTGCGCTCGGTCGAGGAGCGGGTCACCCGGATCCGCGAGCGCATCGTCGAGGGCGTCACCGGCAAGCGCACCCGTTCCACCGAGGTCGCCGAGGCGGTCGAGGCGGGTTTGCAGCCGCTCGTCGTCGGGTACGCGGAGTCGGCGGCCGAGGCGGTCACCCGTGCGTGGGGATCCGACGACGCCGGTCGCGCGATGCTCGCGTCCACTCGTGGCCTCGACCGCGCCTCGCACGAGCTGCGCACCCGCGCCGAGCGCGTGATCCGCGACTGGCAGGCAGAGGTGCTCGAGACCGTTCGCGTCGAGGGCTCCGACAAGCGCATGACCGCCAAGTTCCTCGCCTTCGGCGTCAACGGCGTCGGCGCCACCCTGATGGTCGTCGTGCTGGAGCACGCGGCCGGGCGCGGCGGAGCCTCCGAGGTCGGCCGGCGCCTGCTCGCGGCGATCTTCGGCCGCGACACGCTCGAGTCGCTGGTGGAGGCGGCCCACGGCGAGCTCCAGGCCGGTGTCGCCCGGCTCCTGCAGGACGAGAAGCAGCGCTTCCTCGACCTGCTCGACTCGCCCGATACGGTGCGAGCCACCCAGGACACGTTGCGTGATGCCGCGCGTCGGGCAGAATACGCACGGCACACCGACTTCCTGGACGGAGAACCTTCTTCATGAGCTCGACGGTCCCTGCCGAGGCCCCCCCAGCGTCGGGGACAGTCTTCGGCGGAGAACGCAGCGACGTCTCGACGCGGCTGGACGCGCTGGCCGAAGCCGTCCAAGCGGCCCGGGGTCGTATCGACGACGAGATCCTCGATCCGGCCGCCGCGCTGGCCGAGCGCGCGTCCGAACGGCTGCGACTCTCCGGCGAGCACACCATCGTCGCGCTGGCCGGAGCCACCGGGTCGGGCAAGTCGTCGATCTTCAACTCCCTCACCGACCTCGAGCTGGCGGGGGTCGGCGTACGGCGTCCGACGACGTCGTGGGCGCTGGCGTGTGCGTGGGGTCCGGAGGGCGCCCAGCAGCTGCTCGAGTGGATGGGCATCCCGGCGCGCCACCAAGTCTCGCGCATGAGCATGCTCGACCGTTCCTCCGAGGACCAGAAGCTCGACGGCCTCGTGCTGCTCGACCTGCCCGACCACGACTCCACCGAGGTGGACCACCACGTGGAGATGGACCGCCTGGTCAAGTACGCCGACGTGCTGGTGTGGGTCCTCGACCCACAGAAGTACGCCGATGCCGCGATCCATGACCGGTACATCCGGCCGATGGCGTCCTTCAAGGACGTCACGGTGGTCGTGCTGAACCAGATCGACCGCATTCCCTATGATCAGCGCGCGCGGGCCCTCACCGACGTCCGCCGCATCCTCGACGACGAGGGTCTCGACGGCGTCACGGTCATCGGCGCGTCCGCCACGCGTGGCGACGGCATCGACGAGCTCAAGCGTGAGCTCGCGCAGCGCATCCGGGCGAAGGCGTCCGCCAAGGGCCGGCTCGGCTCCGACATCACGGCGTCGGCGACCTCACTCACGGACGTCGGCGGCACGAGCGAGGTGCCCGGCATCGGTCCGGTCGACCGCGAGGCACTCGACCTGGCCCTTCTCGACTGCGTGGGCGTTCCCCAGCTGGTCGAGGCCATCGAGGCGTCCACCAGGCGTCGTGCAGCACGCCTCACGGGCTGGCCCGTCACTCGCTGGCTGGTGCGCCGCACCGATCCGCTCCAGGAGCTGGGCATCGATCCCAACCAGTCGATCTCACGGCTGGCCCGCGCAGCCGAGGTGCCGGGTGCCGCCACTGTTCAACGAGCCCAGGCCGAGACGGCCGTGCGGGACCTCGCGGAGAAGGCGTCGGTCGGACTGGAGCGGCCTTGGCGCGATGCCGTGCGCGAGGTCTCCACGTCGCGTGCCGACGACATCGTCATCTCCCTCGACAGGGCGGTCGTCGGCGCCGACGTCATCGTCCCCGCGTCCGCCGTGTGGTGGCGTGTCGTCAACGTCGTGCAGTGGTTCCTTCTCGCGGCGTTCGTCTCGGGCGGGGTGTGGTGGGGACTGCTGTTCCTGTCCGGTCGCTCCGCCCTGTCGGTGCCTGAAGGCCTTGACGTGGCTGGGTACCGACTGTCGGCGGTGATGGCCATCGGCGGTCTCGTGGCGGGCATCGGGCTGGCCGTCCTCTCGCGAGCGGCGGCGCGGTTCACCGGCAAGATGCGTGCTCGCACGGCCGAACGCGCACTCACCGACGCCATCGAGGCGGTGGCCGACGAACGGGTGATCAAGCCGGTCCAGAACGAGCTCGACGCCTACGCGCGCTACCGCACGAACATCCTCCGCGCCCGCGGCTGAGGCCCACCAGCACGTCGTTAGGGTTGTGGGGTGGCTGACTACGTATTCACCCTCCGCAACGTCCGCAAGGCGCTCGGCGACAAGCTCGTGCTCGACAACGTCACGCTGTCGTTCCTGCACGGCGCCAAGATCGGCGTCGTCGGACCCAACGGCACCGGCAAGTCGACGCTGTTCAAGCTCATGGCCGGGCTCGAGCAGCCGAACAACGGCGATGCGATCAAGGACCCGGAGGCGTCCGTCGGCATCCTGCTGCAGGAGCCGCCGCTGACCGAGGGACGGACGGTCCTCGAGAACGTCGAGGAGGCGGTGGCGGGCATCAAGGGCAAGCTCGACCGCTTCAACGCCGTCAGTGAGGAGCTGGCCGACCCCGAGGCCGACTACGACACGCTGCTCGCCGAGATGGGCGAGTTGCAGACCGACCTCGACCACGCCAACGCCTGGGACCTCGACTCGCGTCTCGAGCAGGCCATGGATGCTCTGCGTTGCCCACCGCCCGAGGAGATGGTCGACCACCTGTCCGGTGGCGAGCGCCGTCGCGTCGCCCTCTGCAAGCTGCTGCTGGAGCAGCCCGACCTCCTGCTCCTCGACGAGCCCACCAACCACCTCGATGCCGAGAGCGTCGCCTGGCTGGAGGCGCACCTCAAGGCCTATCCCGGTGCCGTGCTGGCCATCACCCACGACCGGTACTTCCTCGACAACGTCGCCGAATGGATCCTCGAGCTCGACCGCGGCAAGACCCATCCCTACGAGGGCAACTACTCGACCTACCTCGAGACCAAGAAGGAGCGCCTCGTCGTCGAAGGCAAGAAGGACGCGAAGCGCGCCAAGATCCTCGACAAGGAGCTCGAGTGGGTTCGCTCCAACCCCAAGGCGCGTCAGGCCAAGAGCCAGGCCCGTCTGAACCGGTACGAGGAGATGGCGGTCGAGGCCGAACGCAATCGCAAGCTCGACTTCGAGGAGATCAACATCCCCGCCGGCCCCCGCCTCGGTGACGCCGTGCTCGACGTCGTCGACCTGCACAAGAGCTTCGGCGAGCGCGAGCTGTTCGACGGTCTGTCGTTCAACCTGCCGCGGGCCGGCATCGTCGGTGTCGTCGGCCCCAACGGCGTCGGCAAGTCGACACTGTTCCGCATGATCGTGGGGGAGGAGAAGCCCGACTCCGGCTCGCTCGACGTCGGCCAGACGGTCAGCATCTCCTACGTCGACCAGAGCCGCGGCGGCCTCGACCCGAAGAAGAACGTCTGGGAGGTCGTCTCCGAGGGACTCGACCACATCAAGGTCGCCAACTTCGAAGTGCCGAGCCGCGCCTACGTTGCGTCGTTCGGCTTCAAGGGCCCCGATCAGCAGAAGGCCGCCGGCGTGCTGTCCGGTGGCGAGCGCAACCGCCTCAACCTGGCGCTGACGCTCAAGATGGGCGGCAACCTGCTCCTGCTCGATGAGCCCACCAACGACCTCGACGTCGAGACCCTGCAGTCGCTCGAGGACGCGCTCCTGGATTTCCCCGGCTGCGCCGTCGTGGTGTCACACGACCGGTGGTTCCTCGACCGCGTCTCGACCCACATCCTCGCCTGGGAGGGCGACGCCGACGACCCGGCCCGCTGGTTCTGGTTCGAGGGCAACTTCGAGGACTACGAGCGCAACAAGATCCAGCGCCTCGGCGAGGAGGCTGCCCGCCCCCATCGCGTCACCCACCGCCGCCTGACGAGACCCTAGCTTCCTCAGAAGCGCTTGCCGTGGAGGGTCTGGACGACGCGTTCCATGACGCGGCCGAGGGCGGCGAAGTCGTCGGGGGGAGCGTTCTCGATCAGGTAGTCGTGGACGCCGCGGACGTGGGTGTGGGCCGCCTTCTCGAGCACGGAGAAGCCGTGGTCGGTGAGCACGGCGCTGACGCCGCGGCCGTCGTCGGAGCACTGGTCGCGGCGGACGATGCCGTCGCGCTCGAGCCGGCTGATCGTGTGCGTGGCCCGGCTGCGTGAGTGTGCGACGGCGGCGGCGAGCTCGGCCATGCGGATCGAACGGCCCGGGGCCTCCGACAGGCGGACGAGGATCTCGTACTCGCCCATCGACAGGTCGTGCTGCGTGCGGAGGTCGCGGTCGAGCTGGTCAATCAACACCGTGATGCCCCCGAGGAGCGAGCGCCAGGTGTGTTGCTGGTCCTGGCTCAGCCAAGGTGTGTCGGTCCGCGTCGTCATGTGACCCATCTTACGTTTGCCGGGAATGATTGAACCGTCAACCAACGTTGGAATCCATGAAAGGTTGAGAACTCAGCTATAGGAGCAGGCTTCATGACCAGCACACTGAGCGCCGTTCGCAGCGGCACCTGGACGCTCGATCCGACCCACACCGAGATCGGCTTCACCGTGCGTCACATCATGAGCAAGGTTCGCGGCAAGTTCGAGACCTTCGAGGGCACGGTCGTCACGGCTGACGACGTCGCCGACTCGCGCGTCGACGTGTCGGTCGACCTCAGACAACCACCTGCGGTCGGGCGACTTCTTCGAGATCGAGACCCATCCCACGATGACCTTCACGTCGACCGGAGTCATCGAGAAGTCGGCTGGCGAGCTCGTCACCGGCGACCTGACCATCAACGGCGTCACGAAGCCGGTGGAGCTCGACGTCGAGGTCCTGGGCGAGGGCGGCGACCCGTGGGGCGGCACCCGCGTGGGTGTCGAGGCCACCGGTCAGATCAGCCGCAAGGCGTTCGGGATCGACGTCAACATCCCACCCGAGGGCGACAAGGTGATGGTCGGCGACAAGATCTCCATCGTCGTCAAACGCCGAGGCCGTTCTGCAGGGCTGAACCGCCGCAAGCCGCACGACCACAGGGCCGGCCCCATTCCGTGAGCTCCGTCCGTGAGCTCAGTCTCAGGACTCGAGGTCGGCCTTGAGGTTGTGCAGGGTCTTCGCGATGTTGCGTCGCTGGAAGTCCGCGAACGTGCGACCGCCCGTCGCGACCTTGTCGAAGGTGTTCGCCAAGACGTCGGGCCAGCCGCGGCGAGCATCCGTCCAGGTCTCGGTGACCTGGGTCCCGCCGTCGACCGGCTCGAACCGGTACTCCCAGGACGCGATGCGGGCCCTGATCAGTGGAGCTCGCACGCCGATCTGGTAGACGTCGAACGCGAACCGCTCGCCGGGATCGGATGCTGTGACCCGGCAACGGGTCTGCCATCGGGCGCGCCCACGCTTGTTCGCGCCGACGAACTCAGTACCGGTCTGGAGAGGGCCGCCGCCGGCGGGCGATCCGGGCTCGGGAATGTTTCCGGCGACGTTCTCCGGACTCCACCGCGGCATCTGGCTCGGGTCGGCGACCAGACGGTAGATGGTCAGCGGATCGGCGTCGACGACGATGCTGTCCTGGACGGTCATGGTTCGTGACATGCGTGTCATCCTTCGAGTCGGTGCGGTGTGGTCATGCGCACGGCGAGGTCGCCGTGCAGCTGGGCGATGTCGTCGGCCGAGTGTGAGCCACGTGGCGAGAACCAGCGCACCAGATCGATGCTCAGCGAGAGGATGGCCCGCGCCGTGCCCGGGACGTCCTCCACGTCGAGTGCACCGTCGGCGACACCGGCGGCGAGAACGTCTTGCATGACCCGCTCGATGCGGCGCCGGTGGTCGGCGACCTCGGCGCGGTGCTCCGGAGTGAGGGCGTCGAACTCGTACTGGACGATGCGCCCCACCCGGCTGTTGACCGCGTGCCAGGTGCTGAACTCGCGCACCATCTGCCGCAACCGGTCCACATGACCGCCCTCGGTCGCCGCTGCCGTCCGGATGACCTTGAGTGCCTCCCGGTGCCCTTCGACGCTCACCGTGAAGAGCAGGCTCTCCTTGGTGTCGTGGTGCACGTAGACCGCGGCAGGGCTCATGCCCGCGCGGGACGCGATGTCGCGCGTGGTGGTGGCGGTGAAGCCCTTCTCGGCGAACGCATCGACGGCAGCCTCGAGCAGTCGCTCGCGTGCCGTGACATTCTTCATGAAGGCCCCTTCGTCGGTTGACAGCATGACGCAGGCGGTCGATGCTAAGCAAGCGCTTAGTCAACAGAGAGGTAATCGACATGCCTGAAGCAGTGATCGTCTCGACGGCCAGGTCGCCGATCGGGCGCGCGTTCAAAGGATCGCTGAAGGACATCCGTCCCGACGACCTGACCGTGCAGATGGTGCGGGCCGCCCTCGACCAGGTGCCCCAGCTCGACCCGACGGACATCACCGACCTGATGCTCGGCTGCGGCCTGCCCGGCGGCGAGCAGGGCCACAACCTCGGCCGCGTCGTGGCGGTGCTCGCCGGATACGACCACCTGCCCGGCACCACGATCACCCGCTACTGCTCGTCGTCGCTGCAGACGACCCGTATGGCGTTCCACGCCATCAAGGCGGGCGAAGGCGACGCCTTCATCTCCGCCGGCGTCGAGACGGTCAGCCGGTTCACCAAGGGCAACAGCGACTCCATCGAGGGGCAGACTCTCAAGAACCCGGTCTTCGACGACGCCGTGCAGCGCACCGAGAAGCTGGCGCAGGGCGGGCAGCAGTGGCACGACCCGCGAGAGGACGGCGCCGTTCCCGACGTCTACATCGCGATGGGCCAGACCGCCGAGAACGTGCAGCAGCTGATCGGTATGTCCCGTCAGGAGCAGGACGAGTTCGGCGTCCGCAGCCAGAACCTCGCCGAGAAGGCCATGGCCGACGGCTTCTGGGCGAAGGACATCACGCCAATCACGCTCCCCGACGGCTCGACGGTCGATGCCGACGATGGTCCGCGCGCGGGTGTGACGCTCGAGAAGGTCTCGCAGCTCGAGCCGGTGTTCCGCCCCGACGGCACTGTCACGGCGGCCAACTGCTGCCCGCTCAACGATGGCGCCGCCGCCCTGGTCGTCATGAGCGACGCCAAGGCCAAGGAGCTCGGCATCACGCCACTCGCTCGCATCGTCTCGACCGGCGTCACCGGGCTGTCGCCAGAGATCATGGGCCTCGGCCCGGTCGAGGCCACCCGGCAGGCCCTGCAGCACGCCGGCATGACCATCGACGACATCGACCTGTTCGAGATCAACGAGGCGTTCGCGGTCCAGGCTCTTGGCTCGGCGCAGAAGCTCGGCATCCCGATCGACAAGCTGAACGTCAACGGTGGCGCGATCGCCGTCGGCCACCCGTTCGGCATGACGGGCGCCCGCATCACCAGCACCCTCGTCAACTCGCTGCAGCACCATGACAAGACGTTCGGCGTGGAGACGATGTGCGTCGGCGGCGGCATGGGCATGGCGATGGTCCTCGAGCGCCTCAACTGATGGGTGGCTTCGACGACCCGGCGCGGGGGCGCTTTGACGGCAGGGTCGCGGTCGTCACCGGCGCCAGCAGAGGCATCGGACTCGGCATCGCCGAGCGCCTGGTCGCAGACGGCGCCAAGGTCGTCATCACCGCGCGCAAGGCCGAGGCGCTCGAGGAGGCGGCTGCGTCACTGGGCTCCGGCAGCGCCGCCTGGGTCGCCGGCCACGCCGACGACGAAGCCCACCAGGACGAGACCGTCGCGAAGGCGCTCGAGGAGTTCGGCCGCCTCGACATGCTGGTCAACAACACCGGCATCAACCCGGTGTACGGACGGATGATCGACGTCGATCTGGGCGCCGCCGAGAAGATCCTCCGGGTCAATGTGGTTTCGGCGGTCGCTTGGGCGCAGAAGGCCTACCACGCGGCGCTCAAGGACGGCGGGGGAAGCATCGTCAACATCGCCTCGATCGGCGGTCTCAAGCCCGCCCCCAACCTCGGCATGTACGGGACGTCCAAGGCCGCCCTCATCCACGTCACCCAGGAGCTCGCCCTCGAGCTGGCGCCGGGCATCCGGGTCAACGCGGTGGCACCGGCCGTGGTGAAGACGAAGTTCGCCGGAGCACTCTTCGAGGGCCGCGAGGACGAGGTCGCCGCCACCTACCCGCTCAAGCGGCTCGGCGTGCCCGATGACGTCGGATCCGTGGTTGCGTTCCTCCTCTCCGACGACGCGGCGTGGGTCACCGGTCAGACGATCGTCATCGACGGCGGGCTCACCCTCACCGGGAGTGTGTGAATCCGGCGGGGGTGCCGGGCCACGGGCGGCGTGTGAATCCGGCGGGGGTGCCGGGCCACGGGCGGCGTGTGACGCAGTCCTTCAGAAAAACATGAGGAAACCCTCGGATAAAAGTTGAGGAAAGCCTCACGTTTTGCGATGATGGTCGTATGACGACGATCGACACGACGACCGCTGCCACCACCGCAACCCCCGAGATGTCGGGCACCGAACGCCGCAAGGCGCTCGTCGACCGCATCGCCGACGGAACGCCGTATGCCGTCGCGTTCGGCGGGCAGGGGGCTCCGTGGCTCGAGCCGCTCGCCGAGCTCGTGCGCGACTTTGCCCTCGACGCCGACCTGGAGTCGCTGGTCGAGCAGGCCGAGACCTTGGTCGCGCCGGTGGCCACCGACCTCGTGCGCTCCGGCGTCCCGTTCAAGCCGCTTGCGTGGGTTGATGTGTTGGCGGTTGGAGAGTCTGCCGAGGATGAGGACGCTCCTGAGCTGCCCGATGCCGATCTGCTGAGCTCGCCCGGCGCGTCGCTACCCGGCATCCTCCTGACCCAGCTGGCCGGTCTTCGTGCGTTGAAGAGTCAAGGTATCGACCCTCAGGTCGTCCGTCCCGTGGCCGCCATCGGGCACTCGCAGGGCGTCATCGCCGCCGAGTCCCTTGCCGGCACCGCCGACGCCGAGCTCCTCGCCTACGCACGCCTGATCGGCGCGGCCGCCCAGGTCGTCGGCCGCCGGCGCGGACTCCTGGGCGACACGATGCTGAGCGTCTCCGGCGAGAGCCCCGATCGGGTTCAGGCTGCGCTGGCCGACCTGCCCGACTCGGCGCGCGTCGTCATGCGGCTGCGCAACGGCCGCCGCAGCGTGGTGCTGTCCGGCCCCGAGGACGGCCTGCGCCGTGCCACCAGTCTGCTCGAGCACGTTGCCGAGACCGAGCGCTCGGTCCGTGAGCGCCACACCACCGGCGGTGCCGCGTTCGCCCCGGTGATCGAGCCGGTCGCGACCGGGCTTGCCTTCCACCACCCCGATCTCGCCGACGCCGCCGACCTGGTCGCCGCGTGGGCCGAGGCCTGCGGTCTCGACGCCGAGCGTGCGCGCTCGCTGACGATGCGCGCCATGGTCGACCCGGTCGATTGGATCGACTCGCTGGAGTCGGCGATGGACGCCGGTGCCCGCTGGATGATCGACCTCGGACCGTCCGACATCGCCACCCGGCTATCCGCCCGCGAACTTCGCATCCGGGGCGTCGGCATCGTGCCGGCCACCACCCGGAGCGGCCACCGATCGCTCACCGCCCCCGGTGCCACGCCGCGTCTCTCGACGCCATGGGCCGCCTATGCGCCCTCCGTCGTCACCCTCCCCGACGGCACGTTGCACGCCGAGACGCGCTTCACCCGCCTGACCGGGCGTTCGCCGATCCTGCTGGCCGGCATGACGCCCACCACCGTCGATCCGACGATCGTCGCCGCGGCGGCGAACGCCGGCTTCTGGTCCGAGCTCGCCGGTGGCGGCCAGGTCACCGAGAAGATCTTCGCCGAGAACGTCGGCACGCTCGACTCGCTCCTCGACCCGGGCCGCACCTACGCCTTCAACTCCCTGTTCCTCGACCCGTACCTGTGGAAGCTGCAGGTCGGCGGCAAGCGACTCGTGCAGCGCGCCCGCGCCGCCGGGTCGGCCGTCGATGCCGTCGTCGTCACGGCCGGCATCCCGGAGCTCGACGAGGCCGTCGCGCTGGCCGAGGAGCTGCGCGAGGTCGGCATCGAGCACGTCGTGCTCAAGCCTGGCACCGTCAAGCAGATCAAGCAGGTCGTCGCCATCGCCGACGCCGTGGCCCCGATGCCGCTGATCGTCCAGATCGAGGGCGGCAAGGCCGGCGGTCACCACTCCTGGGAGGACCTCGACGAGCTCCTCCTCGCGACCTACGCCGACCTGCGCGCGCACGACAACGTCGTCGTCTGCGTCGGCGGCGGCGTCGGGACTCCTGAAGCCGCGTCGTCGTACATCAGCGGCAGCTGGGCCCACCGCCACGGGTTCCCGACGATGCCGCTGGACGGCGTCCTCGTCGGCACCGCCGCCATGGCGACGCTCGAGGCGACCACTGCTCCCGAGGTGAAGCAGCTCCTCGTCGACACCCCCGGCACGCCCGACTGGATCGGCGCCGGCACAGCCGTCGGCGGCATGGCGTCCAGCCGTAGCCAGCTCGGTGCCGACATCCACGAGATCGACAACACCGCGTCCCGCACCGGCCGTCTGCTCGACGAGGTCGCCGGCGACGCCGGCGCCGTCGAAGACCGTCGCGACGAGATCATCGAGGCCCTGAACCGTACCTCGAAGCCGTACTTCGGTGACGTCGCCGACATGACGTACGCCCAGTGGCTGGCTCGCTTCGTCGAGCTTTCCGGGACGCCTGCCTGGCTCGACGTCACGCTGCGTGACCGCTTCCACGCGATGCTGCAGCGCGCCGAGGCCCGTCTGCACGATGCCGACCACGGCGACGTTCCCACCCTCTTCGCAACCGCTGAGGACATCGAGCTCGGCGCTGGTGCGCTGAACATGCTGCTCGAGGCCTATCCCGCAGCCATTGATGTGGTCTTGCACCCGGCCGACGTGCCGTTCTTCGTCGCCGAGTGCAAGCAGCTCGGCAAGCCGGTCAACTTCGTGCCCGTCATCGACGCCGACGTGCGCCGCTGGTGGCGCTCGGACTCCCTGTGGCAGGCCCACGAGGCCCGCTACGCCGCCGACGGCGTCTGCGTGATCCCCGGCCCGGTCTCCGTGGCCGGCATCACCGGCGCCGACGAGCCGGTCGCCGATCTCCTGCGTCGCTTCGAGTCGGCCGTCGTCGACGACGTCGTGGCCGGCGGTCGTGCACCGCTGGCCGTTGCCGGACGCCGTCGTGCAGACGACGCCGGCGAGGTCGTCTCGCTCGTCCTCGCTGCCCCGGACGTCGTCTGGGCCGGCCGTACCGTCCGAAACCCTGTGAAGCGCCTCGGTGACGGCTGGGTGATCGTCGACACCGACCGTGCCGAGCACCCCGAAACTGGAGCCACGCTCATGTCGACCGCAGGTCGCAGTGCGGAGCTGTCGGTGCCGCTCACGCGCACCGGTGAGGCGCTCTCCGTGCGTCTCGATGTCGGCGAGCAGGTCGCCACCGGCGGAGCGCCGGTCGTCACGACCGACGCTGCTGCCACTGCCATGCTGTCGTTGACGGCAACCGCGGCCGGCGGAATCACGCCGACGGTCGAAGACGACCGCGCGACGCTCGATGTCGTGTGGGACCCCGATCTCGTGGCCGACCACGCCGGAGTGGTCGGGGTCGACGGATCGGCCGACGTTCCTGACGTGCTGGTGGGCCTCGCCTGGCCCGCCGTGTTCGCCGTCGTCGGCGGAGCAACGACGGAGGACGGACATCCCGTCGTCGAGGGCATGCTCGACCTCGTCCACCTCGACCACGCGGTCGACCTCACCGCCGGCCTGCCCGAGACGACCACGGAGCTCTCGATCACGGCGGCCAACGCCTCGGTGACCGACACCGACATGGGTCGCGTCGTCACGGTCGACGTCGTGATCAATGCGGGTGGACGACACCTGGCGACCCTGGTCGAGCGGTTCGCCGTGCGCGGTCGTTCGGGCGACATCTCCCTCACCGACCCGCTGCGCGCGGGCGGCACGGTCGATGACGCCCGGGACACTCCGCGTCGCTCACGCGCCGAGGCCTCCCTCGATGCGCCGGACGACCTGCGTGCCTTCGCAGCCGTCACCGGCGACCACAACCCGATCCACACCAGCCTCTCCGCCGCACGGCTGGCCGGTCTGGGCGAGCCGATCGTCCACGGCATGTGGATCTCGGCCGCCGCCCAGCGTGTGCTCGCCACCGAGACGGATCGTCGGATCATCGGCTGGACCAGTCGCTTCATGAGCCCCGTCCGTCCCGGCGCC
Organism: Aeromicrobium sp.; assembly: GCA_051005615.1. Lineage (GTDB taxonomy): Bacteria > Actinomycetota > Actinomycetes > Propionibacteriales > Nocardioidaceae > Aeromicrobium. The sequence continues at coordinate 4,562 of JBPCJE010000043.1, read as the reverse complement.
CGCCTGGACGTGCGCGCCGACCGTGTCGGCCTCGAGGCCGGCGACGAGGTCGTCGACGTGACCTGCCGCGTGGACGGCGAGGTCGTCATGGCCGCGTCCGCCCGCCTGGCCGCACCGCGCACCGCGTACGTCTTCCCGGGTCAGGGCATCCAGCACCAGGGCATGGGCATGGACGGGTACCAGCGCAGCAAGGCCGCGCGGGAGATCTGGGACCGCGCCGACAAGCACACCCGCGAGTCGCTCGGCTTCTCGATCCTCACCGTCGTTCGCGACAACCCGACCGAGATCGTCGCCAGCGGCACGTCGCACCGTCACCCCGACGGCGTGCTGTTCCTGACCCAGTTCACCCAGGTCGCCATGGCCGTGCTCGGCGCAGCCCAGATGGCCGAGCTCCGCGAGGCCGACGCCTTCGTCGAGGGCTCCGTCCTCGCCGGACACTCCGTGGGCGAGTACAACGCGCTCGCGGCCGTGTCTGGCGTGATCCCTCTGGAAGCCGTCGTCGAGGTCGTGTTCCAGCGCGGCTCCGTCATGCACACCCTGGTGCCGCGTGACGCCGACGGCCGCAGCAACTACCGACTCGCGGCGATCCGCCCGTCCCAGATCGGCCTCGCCGACGACGACGTCCGCGAGTTCGTCGAAAGTATGTCCGAGCGCACCGGTGAGTTCCTCGAGATCGCCAACTACAACCTCAAGGGCTCGCAGTACGCCATCGCCGGCACCGTCGCCGGTCTGAAGGGGCTCGAGGCGGAGATCGACGAGCGACGCGCCGCGTTCGGCGGCAAGGCCGCGTTCATCCTCGTGCCAGGCATCGACGTGCCGTTCCACTCGCGCGTCCTGCGCGGTGGCGTGCCGGACTTCCGGGCCCGTCTGGACGAGCTCCTCCCCGCCACGATCGACCCCGCCATCCTGGCCGGCCGGTACGTGCCGAACCTGGTGCCGCAGCCGTTCAGCCTCGACCGCGACTTCCTTGCCGAGATCGCCGAGCTGGCCCCGGACGGACCGCTCGACGCCGTGCTCGCGGACTTCGACTCCTGGTCGCAGCGTCCGGGTGAGCTGTGCAGGCTCGTCCTGATCGAGCTGCTGGCCTGGCAGTTCGCCAGCCCGGTTCGCTGGATCGAGACGCAGGACCTGCTGTTCACCGCGCCCGCCGAGGGCGGGCTCGGGATCGAGCGCGTCGTCGAGATCGGCGTCGGCTCGGCCCCGACCGTGGCCAATCTCGCCACGGCGACCCTGAAGCTCCCGCCGGTCCAGCGCACCCTCGGCGGACCTGTCCAAGTGCTCAACGCCGAGCGTGAGGCCGCCGTTCTCTTCGCGACTGACGAGGACCCCGCTCCCGTCGAGGACGACGAGGAAGTCGTTCCGACAAGCTCGACGACCGAGACAGCGGTTGAGCCTGCCGAGACCGCGAAGGCCGCACCGGCAACCTCGTCCGGTCCGCGTCCGGACGACCTGACCTTCGGCGCTGCCGACGGCACCACGTTGCTCGTCGCGTGGTGGACGAAGCTGCGCCTCGACCAGATCGGCGCCGCGGACTCGATCGAGTCCCTGTGCGACGGCGTCTCGTCGCGACGCAACCAGCTCCTCGTCGACCTCGGTGGCGAGCTCGGGCTCGGCGCCATCGACGGAGCGGCCGAGGCCGACATCCCGACGCTGTCGACGCAGGTCACCGGCTTGGCGCGCACCTACAAGCCGTTCGGTCCCGTGCTGAGCGAGGCACTTGCCGACCACCTCAAGAAGGTGTTCGGCCCGACCGGCAAGAAGCAGGCCGCGATCGCCGAACGTGTCACCGACACCTGGCAGCTCGGCCCCGGCTGGGCGAAGCACGTTCTCGCCGAGCTGGCGCTCGCAACCCGCGAGGGCTCGAGCGTGCGCGGCGGCGACCTCGGCACCCTGTCCGGACTCGCGTCTGCCGCCGACGTCGACGCAGCCGTCGATGCCAGCCTGCAGGCCGTTGCCTCTCGCCACGGCGTCTCGGTCGACCTGCCGAGTGCCGGGGGAGGAGAGGCGACCGTCGACGCGGCCGCCCTCGCCGAGATCACCGGTGAGATCACCGGCTCGGGCGGCGTTCTCGCCTCGACGGCACGTCACCTGCTCAGCCGCTTGGGCCTCGACGAGGCTCCGGCCGCCGACGAGACGTCCGGCGACGATGCCGAGGTCCTGGCACGGGTCGAGGCCGAGCTCGGCAGCGACTGGGTCAACCTCACCGCGGCGGCGTTCGACGATCGACGAGCCCTGCTGATCGACGACCGCTGGGCCAGCGCACGAGAAGACCTGGCTCGCATCGCGAACGGGCACGACGTTGAAGGCTCCTTCGAAGGTGCCGGCGAGATCGTCGCCGGCCAGGCGCGCTGGTGGGCCGCCCGCACCGACGACCCGGCCCTGAGCGAGCAGCTCGACCGCATCGCCGTCCAGGCGATGATCGATGACCCGGGCGCGCACACCGACGAGGTGGCCGTCGTCACCGGAGCCAGCAAGGGCTCCATCGCGGCGTCCGTCGTCGGACGCCTTCTCGCCGGGGGCGCCACCGTCGTGGCGACGACCTCCGGCTTGGGCGACCACAAGATGCGGTTCTTCCGCGAGCTGTACCGCTCGCACGCCCGCGCGGGAGCGGCCCTCTGGGTCGTCCCGGCCAACATGGCGTCGTTCACCGACGTCGACGACCTCGCGCAGTGGATCACGTCTGCGCAGACCCGCACGGTCGGCAGCACCACCACGGTGCTCAAGCCGGCCCTGACGCCCACCGCGCTGTTCCCGTTCGCGGCCGGTCGCGTCGCCGGTGACCTCACCGATGCCGGCAGCCGGGCCGAGGTCGACACCCGCATCCTGCTGTGGTCGGTCGAGCGCCTCATCGGCAAGCTCGCCGGACACGGGCGCGACCACGACCTCGCGGCCACCCTGCACGTCGTGCTTCCCGGCTCGCCCAACCGCGGCATGTTCGGCGGTGACGGCGCCTACGGCGAGGCCAAGGCCGCGCTCGACGCCGTCGTCGCCAAGTGGCGCGCCGAGCGCACGTGGGGCGACCGCGTCACGCTGGTCCACGCCATCATCGGCTGGGTCCGTGGCACCGGTCTGATGGGTGGCAACGACCCGCTCGTCGAGGCTGTCGAGGCCGCCGGCGTCCGCACCTGGACGCCTGACGACATGGCTGAGGCGCTGCTGGAGTCCTGCACGCAGGAATCTCGTGCCTCCGCGGCCGAGAAGCCGCTGACGGTCGACCTGACCGGCGGTCTCGCCGGAGCAGCCCTCGACCTCAAGGCGCTGGCATCCGATCTCGAGCGCCCCGCTGCCGATCCGTTGGACGAGGCCCCGAGCGTCGCGGCTCTTGCTCCGTCCCCGGCCCAGTTGCCCACCGCAGAGGCTCCGGATTGGGGCGAGGTCACAGCCCGTCCTCAGGACATGGTCGTCATCGTCGGCGCCGGCGAGCTCGGCCCGTACGGCTCGGCGCGCACCCGCTTCGAGATGGAGGTCGGCGAGGAGCTGTCCGCCGCCGGCGTCCTCGAGCTCGCGTGGAGCACGGGTCTCGTGGCCTGGGACGACAACGTCGGCGGCTGGTACGACCTCGAGAGCGGCGACGCCCTCGAGGAGTCCGAGATCCACGAGCGTTACCACGACACCGTGGTCGAGCGCTGCGGCATCCGTACCTACGGCGACGACGGCTCCATGCGCGACAACACGGCACCCTTGCTCACGTCCGTCTTCCTCGACCAGGACCTCACGTTCACCGTGGGGAGCGAGGCCGAGGCCCGGGCGATGCAGGACGCCGATCCCGAGCGCACGGTCATCCGTGCGGCCGAGGGCGACTGGACCGTGACCCGCAAGGCCGGCACCGAGATCCGCGTGCCGCGCCGGATGAAGCTCTCCCGCACCGTCGGTGGTCAGATCCCGACCGGGTTCGACCCCGCCGTCTGGGGCATCCCGGCCGAGATGATCGAGGGCGCCGACCGGGTGGCGGTCTGGAACCTCATCTGCACCGTGGACGCGTTCCTGTCCAGCGGGTTCACGCCCGCCGAGCTGATGCGTTGGGTGCATCCGGCGCTCGTCGCCAACACCCAAGGCACCGGCATGGGCGGCATGAGCTCCATGCATGCGCTGTACATCAACACGCTGCTGGGCGAGAACAACCCGAACGACATCCTGCAGGAGGCGCTGCCGAACGTCATCGCGGCGCACGTCGTGCAGTCGTACGTCGGCAGCTACGGTGCGATGATCCACCCGGTCGCCGCCTGCGCCACCACGGCCGTCTCGGTCGAGGAGGGCGTCGACAAGATCAAGCTCGGCAAGGCCGAGTTCGTCGTGGCCGGCGGCTTCGACGACCTCAGCACCGAGGGCATCATCGGCTTCGCCGACATGTCGGCCACCGCCGACACCGGCGCCATGCTCGCCAAGGGCATCGACGAGCGTCGGGTCAGCCGGGCCAACGACCGCCGACGTGGCGGGTTCGTGGAGTCGCAGGGCGGCGGCACGCTGCTGCTGGCTCGGGGGGGAGGAGGGGGCGAGGGGAGGGGGGTGGGTCTCTGCGTCCCGGCTGCCTTCACACAGTCTTCCTGCACACCTCGCTAGCC
>JBPCJE010000042.1:0-50162 GCA_051005615.1 Aeromicrobium sp. | reverse complement strand
CAAGAGCGGGAGCTCCTACGTGGTGTCGTGGCGCTCCCGGCTGGGCTGCACGCGTTTCGGCTCGCCCGGCATCTTCGGGGTGCCTCACGGATAAGCGCTGTGCTACCGGACAAAATCCCCGTACTTTCAGCATGACCTGAGGAGCGCTGTGCACCAGAAAGCCGGGGGAGGCGGTGCGTCAGGCGCTGCTGGTTGAACCAGCCGACGTAGTCGGCGGTGATCAGTTCGACGTCGCAGAGGTTGCGCAGCGGGCCGCGGCGGAATGGCGAGTCGGGCCGGACACACTCGTTCTTGTACAGGCCGCGCTGGCCTCGGCCTCGGCTGCGCGCGGCCGCAGCTCCTTGTCGGCGATGGTGCGGGTGAGGTCGATGAGGTCGGCTGCCTCCTTGGTAGGCATGAGCCGCTCGGCCGGCATGTATCGCTCCCGTCTCGCTGGTACTCCCCAGTATGGTCCGCACAGAATTCTCAGCAGTTCGGTGTCGACCATCCGATCGTCTGCAGGGGCATGACAGGACTCGGCACCGCGCCATTGGTCTCCGCGGTCGCAAAGGCAGCCGCTCTGGGCTTCCTCACCGCATAGGTGGCCAACGCCCGTGGATCTGGCAAAGGAGATCGCCCGCACGGCCTCATCCACGACGTGCTGACCGTATGCGACCTCGTCGCCGGAATCATCGCCGACGCCGAGGAGATCATTGCCAGACGGCATGCCTCGGATGATCAGCTAGCGCGTCGGTTGTTCAGGCGTGCCTGACGGCGTCCCCTGAGCACCAGCCACAGGACTTTCGGGGTCTGCGTCAGCAAAGCGAAGGGCCGCGCGACGCGCGCCGCGAACAGTCCGAGCCTGCCTCGGCGCGCGCACCGACGCGTGGCGCGGAAGTACTCGGCCGAGGGGAAGACCATGTCGAGCACGATCCGGATCCGAGCTCGCCATCCTGTGACCGCGCCAAGGCGGTGCTGGAGGGCCCAGGCACGCTCGACCCGGTCGGCATCCGCACCGGAAACCACCAGTGACCGAATCGCCACGTCCGCCGGCATCGCGGGCGCGAGTCCGAGCCGACGTACCAACGGTCGGCCGTCCTCGTGAAGGGTGAGTCCGAGCACGAGTGACGGAAGCGCTTGGAAAGCCTCGGACCTGTGCGCCGCCTCGCGCCACACGTCGTCGTCGAATCGCGCGAGTGCGCGCCGAAGGTCGATGCCGGACTGCTCGACACGTGCCGCCGCGCTCTCGTGGAGAGCTGTGATGAGAGCGCAGCCGGCGGCGTCGGGGATGCGCACTGACCTGCCGGCCACCTCGAGGGTGATGGTGTTCTCGTCCATCGTGGTCCAGAACGCCTCCCAATCACCGACGCCGTGAAAGCCGCGATGCAAGTCGACGGAGGTCGGGGGCGAACCCGGTCGTTCCCAAGCAGACTCCGGGGACCACGCGTCGGCGTGGTCGCGGTACGCGCTCACTGGTCGGAGGAATCCTCGATCCTCGAGAACGTGCTCGGCCACCTCGAAGCGGGCGAGATCGACCAGCAGGTCCACGTCCGTGTATGCACGCTGCCCTGAGTCGTCGGGGTACAGCCAGTGCGCGATGGCCGGCCCCTTCAGCACGATGCATGGGATGCCCGCGGATTCGAACGCCCAGACGACGTCAGCGGCCGTGACGTCCAGCGCGAGCGCATGGGCCGCACGTTCGATCTCCCAGGGGAGGAACTCGTCCTCGGTCAAGCTCGTCCTCCCGTTCGGCTTTCGAGGCCCTCGGCGCAGGACTACCGTGAAGTCTCGACACGACTGAGGTGGGAGCTTCGATCATGCCAGAGGCGGCATCGCCATTGGAGGGCTCGACGGTGTTTCGAGTGGCCGAGGGCGTCCTGAAGCGCAACGCCGGTACCGAAACGGTGCTGCTCGACCTCGACAGCGAGGAGTTCTTCGGTCTCGATGGCGTGGGTGCGCGGGTGTTCGAGCTACTCGAGCAGCCGCGACGACTCGACGACGTGGTCGGGACGCTCCTCACCGAGTACGTCGTCGACCGCGAGACGCTGACCGCGGACGTCACGGACCTGGTGTCCGAGCTCGTCACCCGGAACCTGCTCGTCGTCGATGTCTGAGGCCTGATGAGTGGTTTCGCGGCCCACCTCGACTTCGTGGATGGTCCCACCGCGGAGCGCCTGAGGTCCATCGCCGACAAGATCGCGTACCGCGGTCCGCAAGGGCAGGCCACCCGGAATGTCGGTGCCTGCACGTTGATGCATGCGACGCTGTGGACCACGGCCGAGGCGGAGCACGAGAACCAGCCACAGCGCCATGCGACCCGCGACGTCTGGCTCGCCGCCGACGCGCGCGTCGACAACCGTGCCGAGCTGACGGAGATGCTCGACGGCGCCGTGCAGCACCCGCTGCGCACCGACGCCGACTTCCTGCTGGCCGCCTACGAGCAGTGGGGTGCCGACCTCGTCGATCGCGTCGTCGGCGACTTCGCCTTCGCCCTCTGGGACGGCGAGCTCGAGGAGCTCCTGGTCGCCCGGGACCCGGTCGGCGTCCGACCTCTTTTTCTCGCCCAGACGCCGAACGGCGTCGTGGCGGCATCAACGCTGCCTGCCGTCCTCGCGGGCATCGACGGGGAAGCCGGGATCGACGAGACGTACCTGGCCGGATTCCTGCACGGGTTGCCGCCGCGTGACCGCACGATCTGGTCCGGGGTCGAACGACTGGCACCGGGCCATCGTGTCCGGATCGGCCGCGATCGCGTCGTCACCGAGCGTTACTGGATGCCGAGCCTGGAGCCGCTGCGCCAGCCGCTCGAGACGACGGTCGAGCTGATGCGCACGGTGTTCGACGAGGCGGTTCGGTGCCGGTTGCGGACCCGCGACGGCATCGCCTGCGACCTGAGCGGCGGACTCGACTCGTCGACGGTCACCGCGACGACTGCCGAGCTCGCGACGGAGGTGCACACGGTCAGCCTGGTGTACAGGCTCGATAGCGAGGCCTTCGAGCTCCCGCACATCGAGGCCGTGGCCGACCACCTCGGGCTCCGGACGAACCTCATCGAGGCGGACGAGCTGACGACGCTGGACCCGGTGGCCGACATCCGCACCCAACGGGAGCCCCTCTACTCGATTGACGCGACCGACACCGCCGCGCTTTTCGACCGAGCGTCCGCACTCGGGTGTTCGGTCTCCCTCGCCGGGGTGGGTGGCGACGAGCTGCTCTACGGCAGCACTCCGGACCGCCGGGGCATCATTCGCCAACGTGTGAGCGCTGCGACGGTGCGATGGGCTGTTTCGCGGCCCGATGGACTGGTCGCGCGGGCCGTCCTCGCTCGGCGCGCGCGACGGGCACGCCGGGATCGACCGTGGTTGCGCGTCTCGAGCCCGCTGTGGCCCGTGCTCGGGCGGCTCTCGAGCTACGAGGCGCCTTGGGGCCCGCCCGGATACGAGCTCACCGACCGCCTCGCCGCCGAGCGCGGCGTCGAGGTGCGGTATCCGTTCCTGGATCGCCGCTTGATCGAGCTCGGCCTCAGGCTGCCCGACGATCACGTCCGGGCCGGCGACGATAGCCGCGGGCTGCATCGGCTCGCGTTCGGGCAGCGGCTGCCCGATGCCGTCGCTGCGCGGACGGACAAGGCGGAGTTCACGGGTTCGTTCTCGCGGCGGATCGGCAGCTCCCTGAGCTCCGACGACGTGGCGGCGGCCCTGGCGGCGCTGGACGACCGCATCGACGTCGAGGTCGTGGGGTCGGCTGCGCCGTGGTATCGGTGGGTCGCCGTCAGCGCCGGCCTCTTCGTGTCCAGCGCATTCGCGCGACGCAGCCCCAAGGGCAGTGATACGTTCGCCTGAGCCGAACTCCCACCTGGATCTAGTCCCGCCTGGAGATTGTATGCCCGCCTACGAGCGCTTGCCCTACGTTCGCCCCGAGCTGCGCACCTATGGCGCGATCACTCGGCTGGTCCAAGGCATGTCGGGCCTGGGTCTGGACGGCATGTCCGGCATGCTCGGAGAGCTCGAAATTAGACCCTGAGGTCAGGCTGCCGCCAGATCGTGTCCAGTTCAGAGCTGATCGAACACGCCGGCTACTTCCGCGACGCCCGCAAGCTCTCGGCCTATCAACAGGCAATTGACGACGTCGTTCGTCCGGGCGACGTCGTCGTCGATCTGGGCGCCGGTACCGGACTGCTCGGCCTGATGGCCGCCCGTGCCGGGGCTGCGCGCGTCTACATGGTCGACTGGGGCTCGATCCTCGGCCCGGCGCAAGAGATCGCCGCACGGAACGGCTATGCCGATCGGATGATCCCGATGCGCGGCTCATCCACCGACGTCGAGCTCCCGGAGCTCGCCGACGTGGTGATCTGCGACCAGATCGGCGGCTTCGTCTACGACGCCGGTGTTCTGGAGTACTTCGAGGACGCGAGACGGCGCCTGCTCAAGCCCGATGGGACCCTGATGCCCGGCGCCTTCACGCTCCATCTCGCCCCGGTCAGCGCGCCCGAGGCCCGCGCCGACGTCGACATCTGGGCGGGCGACCCCGCGGGCTTCGACACGAGCGCCGTGCATCGCCTGGCGATCAACACCGAGTGGCGGATCGAGGGGTCGAAGGCACGGCTCTCGGCGATTCCGGCCACGGTCGCGTCCCTGGAGGCGTCCTCGCTCGACCCGGTGGCCAGCACGGTCTCGTTCACGCTCGACCAGCCGATGTCGGTGGACGGCCTGCTGGGCTGGTTCGACGCCGAGCTCGCTCCGGGTGTGCACCTGACCAATGCGCCCGACTCGCCGGAACGCATGCAGCGCTGGTGCAACTTCTACCCCGTCGAACGTCCGCTTGACGTCAAGCCGGGCGACACGCTGACCGCCACGATCGACCTGCGGCCGAGATCGCAGCACATCACCTGGTCGGTCGAGTGGGCCCGCGACGGGTCGAGCATCGGCCGGTGGCGGCACTCCACGCTCCTGGGCCAGTTCCTCGCGCCGGACGACCTGGCCCGCGTGCACGGTGCCACCGCCTTGGAGATGACGCCACAAGGTGTGGCCGTCGCGGCTGCGCTGTCGCGGGTGGATGGTCGCACCAGCATGCAGGACATCATCACGGCCGTCCTCGATGAGCACCCGGACGCGTTCCTCGGCTCGAGCCGCGCCCAGTCGACCCTGGAGCGCTCGCTGGCCAAGTGGACGCGCGTGTCGCCGTGATCGGCGGCGCCTACGGCATCGTCGTGGACAGCGAATTCGCCATCCCGCTGCCGGACCATCCGCATCGAGCTCCTGATCTGCGGGTCACCCGGGGAACGGTCGACGCTCAAGGAGTCGGCTTTGCTCCCGTGCAGGGCGTGGACGACGAGGCAGACATCTGGATCGAGATGGGCTGGGACGGTGAGCGAACCGTGCTGCGCTTCACGGACCTCATGGCGGAGATGGTCGGCGACCACATCACGATCGACCCGATCGGCGGTGACGACCTGGACTACCTCGCTCACCTGATCCTCGACCACATCGTTCCGCGGTGGCTGGCGCTGCACGGCGACGTCGTGCTCCATGCGGGTGCGGTCGTCTCCCCACGCGGACAGGCCGTTGCGCTGATCGGCGACCCCGGTCGGGGCAAGTCGAGCATGACGACCGCGCTGGGACAGGCCGGCTGGACGGTCCTGGGCGACGACGCCTGCCGCCTGGTGCACCTAGGCGACGGATGGCTCGCGCATCCGTCCTACCCGGGAACGCGTCTGCTGAGCGACAGCCGTCAGGTCCTCGTTCCCGGCGCAGCGTCCACGCCCATGAGCAACGGCGCGGACAAGCATCGGCTGCTCCCGGACGTCCCGTTCGCCACCTCACCGGCACGCCTGGCCACGGTGGTCGAGCTGGGCGACGACAGCGCATCCCCGTCGATACGGCCGCTGTCGTACTCGCAGGCGACGGCGAGCCTCACCCGGCACAGCTTCTTCCTCGCGCCGCGCCGGTCCGACGTCGCCCCGAGGGCGTTCACCCTGTCGAGCTCCGTCGCCGCAGACGTCCCGTGCGTGCGACTGGAGTTCCCGCGCCGCTGGGACGTGTATCCCGAGGTGATCGAGATGCTCGAGCAGCTCGAGGGCCTGGCGGCATGAGCGCCGGCCCCGGGATCGCTCGCTGGCGCGCCCTCCCGGCGAACGCGCGGATGGCCGTTCGGATGATCCGATCGAGCGCGAACCGAGAGTACACGCTGCTCCTGGTGACCGCCGTCGTCTCGGGTCTGGCGTTGCTCGTCCTCATGGTGTCCGGACGAGATCTGATCCAGCGGCTGTCGTCGGACCACCTGCCCGACTCGGCGTGGTCACTTCTGCCCCTGGTCGTCGTCATCGGCCTGGCAACGGCAGCCATCGGCATCTGCTCGGCGGTAGACAGCGAAGTTCGATGGATCCTCGCCTACCTCGTCGAGCGGCAAGCCACGGCAGACATCGTCGAGACCGCGACGTCGGTGCCCTTGGCCGAGTTCGAGTCACCGGAGTTCCAGGATCACCTCCAACGGTCACTGCGACAGTCCGTGCACCAACCGTGGGAGATCACCCAGGCCGTCTCTCAGCTCGCCGCCGCGCTGGCCGGCGGTGTCGCCATCTCCATCGTGCTGGCTACCGTGCAACCCCTGCTCATCCCGGCCGTGCTGCTGGCCGGTATCCCGCTGGCGTTCGCGGCCACCCGCAACAGTCAGGCGCTCTACGACGCGGTCCGGGCGGTCACCCCGCTCAACCGCGAGCGACAGTACCTGCAGGACTTGCTGACCGGGCGCGACGAGGCCAAGGAGGTGCGAGCCTTCGGCGCAGCCGACCACCTACGCGCGCGCTACGACGATCGGTACCGCCGTGAGCTCGCAGCTCTACGCGACGTCTCGCGCCTGCGCGCGCGACGATCCCTGGTGGCGGGGCTCGGAGCGACGATCATCACGGTGGCCGTGCTGGCGACGCTGATCGTGCTGACCATCGAAGGACGGGTCGACCTGGCCGACGCCGCGGTGGGCGCGGTCGCGGTGCAACAGCTGTCGATGCGCGTGCGTGGGGTCAATGGGGCGGTCAGTTCCATCCAGGAGGCTTCGCTCTTCCTCGAGGACTACGCGGACTTCCTGTCCCGAGGGAATCGTCAGGACGTCGTGGATCCGCAGAGGACATCGTCGTCCACTCGATCGGCGGTCGAGATGCACGATGTCTGGTTCACCTATCCGGGTGCGGAGGTGCCGGCGTTGCAAGGCGTCGACCTGAGCCTCGAGCGGGGCCACGTGGTGGCGTTGGTCGGGGCGAACGGGTCCGGCAAGACGACCATCGCCAAGCTCGCCTGCGGTCTGTACGAGCCGCAGCGTGGACAGGTCGCTTGGGAGGCGGGCGCCACGCCTCGCGTCGGCGTGATCTTCCAGGACTTCATGCGCTACGAGCTCACCGCCCGCGACAACATCACGCTCGGCGACACCACGCGCGTCACCGACGACGACCATGTGGCGGCCAGTGCCCGAGCGGCGAGCGCGGACGACTTCCTGACCGCGTTGCCGCACGGCTACGACACCTGGCTCAGCCCGTCCTTCGAGGGCGGCACCGACCTGTCCGTCGGGCAGTGGCAGCGGGTGGCGATGGCCCGGGCCCTGTTCCGTGAGGCACCCGTGCTGGTGCTGGACGAGCCCACGGCGGCGCTCGATCCATCCGCCGAGCGCGACCTGATCGCGGCGACCAAGCGATTGTTCGCCGACAAGGCAGTGCTGGTGATCTCGCACCGGTTCGCCAACGTCGTTGGCGCCGACCGGATCCACGTCCTTGACGAGGGTCGGGTGATCGAGAGCGGGTCACACGACGAGCTCATGGCCCGGGGCGGCCGCTACGCCGAGATGTATCGGGTGCAGGCATCCACGTTCGGGGTCGAGGCGCATGACTGACGCTCATCGCATGCGGGCGCGTCCGCACTGGTGGCTCTCGCTCGTGCAGGCCATGGTGCTGCTTCCGGTCGTCCGGCTGATGCTCTGGGCGCGCGGGTATCGCCGGACGATGAGCCTGCTCTCGGGCGAGGGCCCGGACCTGAACGGCAAGGCTGACCCCGAAGAGATCCCGGACACCGTCGCCGAGATCGCGAGCGCGGTGACGGCCGTTGCCCGGCTCGTGCCGTTTCGCAGCCGCTGCCTCGCGAGGTCGATCACCATCGGTTGGCTGTGTCGCCGCCGGGGCCACGACGTGGACGTGCTGATCGGCGTCGCTCCACCCGAGGGCGAGCATCTTCCGGCGCACGCGTGGGCGGAGTACCACAGGATTCCGTTGAACGACACGGGAGACGTGCGTGAGCGCTACGTCGTGATCGCGCCGTAGTCAGGTGACGAGGGGCGGCAGCAGCCAGGTGTGGACGCGCTCGCGGCGCATCTCCTTCGCCCCGCTCGGGCCACGGTTAATCGCGGCGCGGGTGCCGGCGAGATGCGACCCGCCGTCCTGGCACAGGGACATTGCGGACTCCAGCTGCACCGCCATCCGCGCGAGTGCATCGGAGGTCCTGGTGGCCAACTGACCCTCTGAGCACCTTTTACCCAGCATCGGTGCCGCCCTTCCGCGTTTTGGCTGTGGGCGCTGCCCGGTCGCGCATCTCCCTCAGCAGCGCGAGCTTGTTCGACCGCTCGACGGCTGGGCCGACCCTGCGAAGGTTTCGGAGCAGTGAGAGGTAGATGGCGGCGAGCCTCGTTGACGGCATGCCTTCCGCGGCGTCCATCTGTCGCGCAGTGATGCGGCACAGCTCGACGAGGGCGGCGTCGATCGGTTGGATGTCGAGCGCTGCGATGGTGACTTCGAGTTCCTTGACGTTACTCATTGTGTGCTCCTAGTGGGTAAAAACCGCGGAGGGGTAGATGTACCTGACCGGCGTGGTGGGGGGACTCACAGGTCACAGAGATTCATCGGCCCCTCCCCTCAGAAGTCCGCAGAGGGTTCGCCGAGGCCGGGTGCGTGTGGCCTGTCGCCGCGGCCCTTGTTGCAGCGTGAGTGCGGCTGAATGCAGTTCCCCGGGTCGTTCACCAGATGCGGATGCGTCGACCGAGGGTGGATGTCGCAGACTCACGAGGCTCGCTCCATTCGCACGCGGCATCCCTCGCACGTGTCACGGCCATCGACGAGAAGCAGTAGCTGCCCACATCCGACGCACTCAGTCGGCAGCGCCTGTAGCGGCGTAGCGGATGTAGCGGACTTGTCGTCCCCTACCGGAGAAGAGTCGTCCAACCCCTCTTCTCCTCTCTTTGAACTATGTATGTCTGGTACCGCTACTTGTGGCAGGTATCTGCTCCATGCGTCGTGCAAGTCGGTCGTTTCGTAGCCCTTGACCACTCGCTCGCCGGTTCGGATGTTCTTCGGCTTGATGCCGTACTTGGCGAGTCGGCGCGAGAGGCTACGCGCGTCGAGCTCCTTGCCGCGGATGTCTCCCCACGGTGACTCGTCCATTTCAACCAGGGCCTCGAGTACGTCTTCGGTCGAGACCTTGTCTGCGTCGGCGGCCTGGAAGACCTCGCGCAGGTCTCGCAACAGCAGAACGCCGATTGACGGCGGAGCCTGCGATTTCTCCGCTACAAGCGCTACAGCGCTACATCTGGCCCGGTGCGGCCAGTCGCCCCCACCTGCGTCGGCGACGGCGAGCAGGGCTTCCCATACGTCTGCGTCACGGTCTTCGACACTTTCGGGCATCTCCGGCCACGAGGACGTGACGTCGTAAACGTGAGCGCTCGCCCATGCCTCGATTCGGGCCTGGAGCTCCTCACCCTGCGGCGCGTTGAGCCGGTGCCGCCACGGCTCGACCCGCTCACCCGGCGCACGTCGACGCATTCGGACGACGATCGAGCGGCTCATGATCGTGTCGGGCAGGTCGTCGAGCCCGGCGAGGGCGACCGCGCAGTAGGCAGGTAGCTCCTCGGTCTCGACGATCTTTCCGCGCACGACACACCGTCCGGCCGTGGCGCCGCGTCGGTGGCCGGCGTTGAGCATGCCGCGGGTGTCTTCGTTGTCCTTGGCTTTCGGCCCAAACACGGTGTCGATCTCGTCGTAGAGGATGGTCGGCGGCCCGGCGTCGTCGGAGACCTTGCGAAACAGGTAAGCCGGTGTGGTGTTGACCGCATGGACCGGTCTGGGAACGAGTGGTTCGGTGACCTCGAGCGCACGCGACTTCCCTGACCCGGGCTCAGGGCTGAGGAAAGCGATACGCGGTGTCGACTCCCACGAGTCCATGAACCAGGTGTGCATGATCCACAAGACGTGTGCCGTCCGCGCTTCGTCGGACGGGTACACGACGAAGCGCGCAAGGAATGCCTCGACGTCGTTGAGCAGTTCGGCGCCGTCGATGTACTCGACATCGGGCACCTTGGGGGCGCTCATCGCTGACCTCCCGTCCTGCGGGCGGGTGCCTTCTTCGCCGAAGGGTGGATATGTAGGCAGGTGGGCGTCATTCATGACACACCGTCCCGCGGGTACAGATCGAAGTGCGGATCCCTCATGCCTGAGGCCAATGGAGGAAGGCGCAGCGCGGCCTCGCGTCGGCGCTTCATCTGCGCCAGAGGCGAACCCTCAAGTATGGTTGAGTTATCAGACCTGATCGCCGTCTCGTCTGCGGGCTGCGCTTCCTGCCGGGGGCGCAGTCTTCTGTTGCCGGGTGGTGCGCTCATGCGGCACCCCCCGACTGACGACGAGCACGGGCGGACTTGAGGGCCAGGCTGTGGAAATAGGCCGTGCGTGCATTGGCTGCTCGGCGGTTGCGCTCGACGACATCTAGAACTCGGTCTGGATCGACCTCATCGAGGAAGCGCCGCTCGAAAGCATCACGCGCGGGCTGGGTAGCGGCCGTTCGGTCGGACTCGTGTGCCCATCGGCTGTTTGCGGCGACCGACGCAGCGAGGAATCTGTCTACGGGTTCTGTGGCGGGCATCTGGCGCAACTCCAATAGAGTCGCGGCCGGCTAACACCGCAGTTTGGGGAGACCCCGCACAGGATTGTTCTTGGCACAGCGTATATCGCGCTGTGCGTAGAAGCCTAAGCTCGCGCAATCTTCGGCGCGTCGGGGCTGCCTCGAGCCGCCAGGACGTGCGCGAGGGTGATGGTCTTGTCACCGTGCGCTTTGCATCTGCTGACCACTTGGAAGTCCTGAGTTAGCGAAGCGATGTCACGGCGAACGTAGGCCGAACGTCCAATGCCGGTGAACATGCGTCGGAACGTTGCAGCGTTGAGCCAATCGGGGATGAACAGAAATGCGACGCCGTTGTCGTCGACGGTCAAGTGAGCGAGTTCCGACTTGTCATTCAGGTAGCGGTTCCTTGCACACTCTTCGCAGACCACCCAGCCGATGGTCTTTCCGTATCGGAAAAGGACGCGCTTCACAGGTCCCCCAGGTTGAGATTCTTGGCTTCCTCTGCCGCTCGGGCCGACGCCTGTGCCCGGGTGTAGCGCATGAGCATGTCGGGCCGGGTCCATCCGGCCACAGCCATCAGCCCACCTTCCGAGCCACCGGCTGCGAGCCAGCGGTGGGCCGCGGTGTGACGGAGCAGGTGAGGGTGGAAGCGGTCGATGCCGGCCGTGGTGGCTCGGACCTTGAGGCTCTTGTGCAGGGCGTCGTAGCTGAACTTCTTGCCGCGGTCGCCGAGCCAAAGGTCGTCGGTGGATGCGAGGCGGTGGGTTCGGCGGGCGCGGATGTAGCGGTCGATGGCCTTCGCCGTCTGGGGGCTGAACGGGACTGAGCGGCCCTTACCGCCCTTGCCGCGTCGGACGATGGCGATCGACTTAGCGAGGTTGAGGTCGGACAGCGCGAGGGCGACAACTTCTCCGGCGCGCGTTCCCGTCTCGGCCATGAACCGGATGATGGCCTCGTCGCGTCGGTCGCGCATGTCTGGCCCGGCGCAGGCCTTGAGCATGGCGCGCAGGTCGTCGTCGGTGAGGGGTTCGGTGAGGGTCTGGTCGAGCTTGGGCGGCTTCATGCCGACCAGGTTGTCGGCATCGGTCTCTCCTTCCTCGGCGAGCCAGGCCGAGAAGCGACGGACGGCAAGCTGGCGCGACCGGGCAGTCGAGGCGGCGGCACCGCCTGACAACAGCGCGTCGACGAAGCCGCGAACCTGGGCTCGGCTGAGGTTCGCCTCGAGCCCGTTGGCCTCGGCCCATCGCAGGTAGGCGCGCACACCGTCGCCGTAGGATTTCAACGTCTGCGGGCTCTTGCGCTCGGCGCGCAGGCTCAGCTCCCACGAGTGCAGGAGCAGGGCGAGATCGGCGGTGGTCAGTTCCTGCGACACACCCGACAGCGTAGCGATATCTGGACTAAGAGCGCTGTGCGGTGCTAGCGTGTCGCAACAAATCAAGATTCTTACTGTGATGACAGGAAATCTTCCGATAGCGCGAGACGAATCTCAGTCCAGGTAGTCGCGGAGGACCTGCGAGCGCGACGGGTGGCGCAGCTTGCTCATGGTCTTGGACTCGATCTGGCGGATGCGCTCACGGGTGACGCCGTAGACCTTCCCGATCTCGTCGAGGGTCTTGGGCTGGCCGTCGGTGAGGCCGAAGCGCATGGAGACCACGCCGGACTCACGCTCCGACAAGGTATCGAGAACGGCGTGCAGCTGCTCCTGCAGGAGCGTGAACGAGACGGCGTCGGCCGGGACGATGGCCTCGGAGTCCTCGATGAGGTCGCCGAACTCGGAGTCGCCGTCCTCGCCGAGCGGCGTGTGCAGGCTGATCGGCTCGCGCCCGTACTTCTGGACCTCGACGACCTTCTCGGGCGTCATGTCGAGCTCGATCGCGAGCTCCTCGGGCGTGGGCTCGCGTCCGAGGTCCTGCAGCATCTGGCGCTGGACGCGGGCGAGCTTGTTGATGACCTCGACCATGTGCACGGGGATGCGGATCGTGCGGGCCTGGTCGGCCATGGCGCGCGTGATGGCCTGACGGATCCACCACGTGGCGTACGTGGAGAACTTGAAGCCCTTGGTGTAGTCGAACTTCTCGACCGCGCGGATCAGGCCGAGGTTGCCCTCCTGGATGAGGTCGAGGAAGAGCATGCCGCGACCGGTGTAGCGCTTGGCCAGTGAGACGACCAGTCGCAGGTTGGCCTCGAGGAGGTGGTTCTTCGCCCGGCGACCGTCGATGACGATCCACTCGAGCTCCTCGGTCATCTTGGCGGAGATGCGTCCGCCCTTGCCGAGCTTCTCCTCCGAGAAGAGGCCTGCCTCGATGCGCTTGGCGAGCTCGACCTCCTCGCCTGCGGTCAGGAGTGAGACCTTGCCGATCTGCTTGAGATAGTCCTTGACCGGATCAGCTGTGGCGCCGGCGACCATCACCTGTTGGACCGGTTCGTCGCTCTCGTCGGCTGCCGACAACGTGAAGCTGGACTCCTCGTCCTCCTTGAGCGTCGGGTCGTTCTTGAGATCCTTCTCAAACTCCTCGTCAGGAATATCGGGCAGCACCTTCTTGCCCTGCGCATCGACCATGACCGTGGATGGGTCGACCTGCGGCACCTCGAGCACCTTGGCGATGTCGACGGATTCGACGGCCGCAGCCACGTCCGGCCGAGCGTTCGCAGCCTTCTTGGCGGGGGTCTTCTGCGCCGGTGCCGGCTTCTTGGCCACCGGCGCCTTCTTCGCGGGAGCCGTCTTGACGGCTTCCTTCTTCGCCGGTGCCGGCTTCTTGGCCACCGGCGCCTTCTTGGCCGGCGCGTTGGTCGCGTTGGTTGCGTTGGTTGCCTTGGTCGCGTTGGTCGCCTTGGTCGCGTTGGTCGCGTTGGTCGCGTTGGTTGCCTTGGTCGCGTTGGTCGCCTTGGTCGCCTTGGTCGCGGACTTCTTCGCCGGCGCCTTCTTCGCGGCCGGCACCTTCTTCGCGGCCGGCACCTTCTTGGGCGGTGCCTTCGCGGCGGTCTTGGCGGTGGGCTTGGTCGAGGTCTTCTTGGCGGCCGGAGTCCCGGTGGACTTCTTCTTGGCGGCCTTCGCAGATGAGGGCGTGGTCACAGTCTTTTCTGTTTTCGCGGTGGTCTTCTTGGGCGATGACGTCGTGGCATCCGGCCTCTTCGCCGGCGTGGCGGCCTTCGTGTCGTCGGCGGTCTTGCCGCCGGACAACCGACGTGTGACTGCGGAACGAAGTCGGGATCCAGCGGCAGGGTTCACCGGCACGATCAACCTCACAGATCCGTAGAAGGGCGCAACGATGAGGCCTGTGGTCAACCTCTGGCACCAGTGTGCCATGTCCGTCCACACGTCCCGGCACAGACCTCGGGGCGGTCAGTCGTCGGTGCCTCCGGTCGGCCATCCGTGCACCGGCTCGTTGCGGTGCATCAGCTCCTGGTACCTCCGTGTGGTGGCCTTGATGGCTGAGAGACGGTCTCCGGCCGCAGCCTCCAGCCTGTGCTCGAAGTCATCGATCAGCCAGGTGGAGCCGTTGCGTCCGGTGATGCAGCGCTGCTCGATCACGTTCAGCAGACGGTCGCGGACGTCGGCGTCGACACCCATCTGCTCGAGGCCGGAGTGGGCGAGCGGCAACAGGTGACGCAGCACGAGCTCGCGGGCCGGCACCGTGCCCACGGCGGGCCAGTAGAGCTCGGTCTCGATGCCGGTGCGGGCGGCCTGGTGGAAGTTGTCCTCCGCCGCCCGAAAGGACAGCTGGGACCACAGCGGCCGGTCGCTCGACCCGATCACCGTCACCAGTCCGTAGAACAGCGCCGCGTTTGCCATGGTGTCGACCACGGTCGGGCCCGCCGGCAGCAACCGGTTCTCGATGCGCAGGTGCGGACGACCGTCGGCCGTGTCGTAGATCGGCCGGTTCCACCGGTAGATCGTGCCGTTGTGCAGCCGCAGCTCGGGCAGGTTCGGCACCCGGCCGGCCTCCATCTCCTCGACCGGGTCCTCGTCGTCGACGATGGGCAGCAGGGCCGGGTAGTAGCGCACGTTCTCCTCGAACAGGTCGAACACCGAGGTGATCCAGCGTTCCCCGAACCAGACGCGCGGGCGGACGCCCTGCACCTTCAGCTCCTCGCTCCGTGTGTCGGTGGCCTGCTCGAACAACGGGATGCGGGTCTCGTGCCAGAGCTGGCGGCCGAGCAGGAACGGTGAGTTGGCGCCCACCGCCACCTGCACCCCGGCGACTGCCTGGGCGGCGTTCCACCGCGGTGCGAAGTCGTCGGGCTCGACCTGGAGGTGCAGCTGGGTGCTCGTGCAGGCGGCCTCGGGGATGATCGTGTCGGCCGTGGTGTCGAGCCGGTCGACGCCGTCGATGATGATCTCGATGTCCTCCCCCCGTGCGGCCAGGATCTGCTCGGAGAGCAGGTGGTAGCGCGGGTTCGGCGCGAACGTCTCGCGAGCGAGATGCTCAGGGCGCAGGGTCGGGAGGATGCCGATCATGATGAGGTTCGCCCCGACGTCCCGCGCCCGCGACTGGGCGATGTTGAGGTCCTCCCGAACCGCCTCCTCGAGCTCGATCAGACCCGACCCGGCGGCGCGCCGTGGGGGCACGTTGATCTCGATGTTGAACAGGCCGAGCTCGGTCTGGAAGTCGTCGTCGGCGATCGCCTCGAGCGCCTCGGCACTCTTCATCGCGGGATCGCCGGCGTTGTCGACGAGGTTGAACTCGATCTCGACCCCGACGTGCGGGTGCTCGACCGAGAAGTCGTGGTCGCTCAGCATCCGGGCGAACACGTCGAGGCATCGGCGCACCTTGGCGCGATAGCGGGTGCGGTCCTCGCGCGTGAACGCGCGATCGTCGACGTCCTGGCCCATGGGGAGAGCCTAGGCGTTCTAGGCGGAGGCGCGTTCTCCGTGGCCGAACGGCCGCCATGCCGACGGGGGAACTCCGCCCTCGAGCATCCGCAGGAGCAGGCCGGCCAGCGTGTAGTGGCGATCGATCGCGAGCGCTCGCTGCGCCGCGATGAGGGCGAGCGTGCCGTCGCCGGACAGCCAGGACGCGAAGCCGGCCAGGCTCAGTGCTGGCGGTGACATCCACGGCGGCGCGCAGCGAGCGACGTGCGACCAGAGACCGACCATCTCCCGGGCAGTGTCAGGCGTGATGAGCGCCCACAGGGTGTCTCGCACGGGAACGGTGGTCGACCACACCGCGAGCCGAAGGGTCTCGTCGTCGGTCAGGCACCGACCCGACTGTGCAGCGGCCAGGGCCGGCGCGAGGTCGACCATGGCGACATCGACGATCGACACCTCGGAACGGGTGTTGAGCAAGGCCGCGATCTGGGCCGCGACGGTCTCCGTGCCGTGGTCGAGCCAGAGGCGTCGTGGACCTGACTCCGGCTCGAGCTTCGCCGCCAACGCCGCCCGGTTGGGCAAGATCTCCTGCCCCTCGGCGATCGCTTGCACGACGGCCAGGTGGTGGTCGGACGCCTCGTACGGGTGGCCGGCCGGGTCGCAGTCGGCGAACGTGGTCCAGTACCGCTCGCCGTCGGCCCAGACACCGACGACGGGCCGGATGTCCCCCAGGCCGGCCTCGATCGCCGGAACCAGTCGGGCGGCGACGTCGCGCTGCGTGGTGACCGCGACGATGATCGCGCTCTCGGCGCCCTGGTGCGCCAGGTGCGCCACGACCTGCTCCGCGGCAAGGGCGACATGCTCCGCGGCCGGCACGTCCATGCGCAGACGGAAGCCGAAGCGGTGGCGAGGTCCGGAGGTGGCGATCGCGACGAGCGAGTTCTCAGGCGTGAAGCCGAACAGCGTCGGCAGCGTGTTGATGAGATCGGGGATGTCGTGGGCGGTGAACACCGGCGGGTCATTCGTCATCGCCCCACGATCGTCAGCTCCGGCTCGCGCCGACATCGCTGTCAGCGGTGATGTGGACGACCGGCGCCTCGTGTCCCGGTGTGGACGACGACAATGGCGTCATGCGGTCCACGGCGTCGATCATGCATCTCGACCTCGACGCCTTCTTCGCCTCGGTCGAGCAGCGCGACAAGCCGTCGCTGCGAGGAAGAGCCGTCATCGTGGGCGGCATCGGTCCGCGCGGCGTGGTGGCCACGGCGTCGTACGAGGCGCGGGTGCACGGCGTGCGGTCGGCCATGCGGACAGCTGAGGCCCGGGCGCGGTGCCCGCACGCGGCCTTCCTGGGCGGCCGCTTCGAGGCGTACCGCGAGGCGAGCCGCCTCGTCATGGAGCGGCTGCGTGCGGAGTCCGAGCTCGTCGAGCCGCTCTCGCTCGACGAGGCGTTCGTCGACCTCGCCGCCTCACCCACGTTCGATCCTGACGGTGTGGACGACGCGGTGGCCCGGATCCGGGCCGACATCGCCGACCTCACCCACGGACTGACCGCCTCCGTGGGCGTCGCCTCGTCGAAGCTGATGGCCAAGATCGCCAGTGAGATCAACAAGCCCGACGGTGTCTTCGTCGTCGTCCCCGGCACGGAGGCCGAACTCCTCGGACCGATGCAGGCCACCGCGATCCCCGGCGTCGGCCCGGCCACGGCGGAGCGGCTGCGGCGCGTGGGCATCAGCACCGTCGAGGAGGTCCGCTCCCCGAGCGAGGACGAGCTGGTGCGCCTGCTCGGCGCGTCGGCGGGAGCATCCCTGTGGCGTCTGGCCCGGGCGATCGACGACCGGCCGGTCGTGGCCGAGCGGGAGACGAAGTCGGTGAGCGTGGAGGACACCTTCGAGCACGACATCACCGACCGCGTCCAGTTGACCCGTGAGGTCGACCGCATGTCGCGCGCGGTGGCAGACCGTCTGCGTCGCCACGGACTGTCCGGCCGAACCGTCACGCTCAAGGTGCGACACCACGACTTCGAGACGCACACCCGGTCGAGCACCCTCCGCGCGCCCACCGACAGCACCCGTCTGCTCGCCGAGACGGCGCGCGGTCTGTTCGACGGGGTCGACCTCGCCGGTGGACTCCGGCTACTGGGCGTCGGGGTGAGCGGCCTCGCCGACTGGGTCCAGGGCGACCTCTTCACCGACCCAGAGGACGACGCCGAGGCCGACGTGTCCGAGTCCGAGCTGCGCCCTCGACAACGCTCGGTGCGCTGGTATCCGGGCCAGGACGTCCACCACGTCGAGCACGGCGACGGATGGGTCTGGGGCGCCGGACTCGGCCGCGTCACCGTGCGATTCGAGACCCGCGACACCCCGCCCGGCCCGGTCCACACGTTCGCCGAGGACGACGCCGACCTGACCCCCGGGCACGGTGATCCGGACTCGCTCCTCCCGGATACGGTCGAGGAGTGAACGAACCTCCTGTCGCACCTCGCCGTCCGGTCGTCCGTCGCCACCACGGGGACAAGGTCGTCGACGAGTACGAGTGGCTCCGCAACGCGGAGGATCCCGAAACCATCAAGTACCTCGAGGCCGAGAACGCCTGGGCTGAGGAGCAGACCGCTCACCTTGCCGACCTCCGCGAGCAGGTCTTCGAGGAGATCCGTTCACGGACGCTCGAGACCGACCTCTCGGTGCCGGTGCGCCACGGTGACTGGTGGTACTATTCGCGCACTGTCGAGGGCCAGCAGTACGCGATCCGCTGCCGCTGCCCCATCGACGACACCCGGCGGGGGCGCTGGGCCACGGGCGGCAATGACAGAGCCTCGTGGGACCCGCCGGTGCTGGAAACCAGCGGGGAGATCCCGGGCGAGCAGGTGCTGCTCGACTCGAACGCCGAGGCGGAGGGCCACGACTTCTTCTCACTCGGTGGCTTCAGCCTCAGCGACGACGACCACCTGCTCGCCTGGTCGGTCGACGTCGTGGGCGACGAGCGCTACACGATCCGCGTCAAGGACCTGCGTAGCGGGGAGATGCTGCCCGACACCGTCACGGGCACGAGCGGCGGCATCACCTGGTCGGCGGACGCGACTCACCTCTTCTACACCACGGTCGACGACGCCTGGCGGCCGTTCCGTGTCTGGCGGCACGAGCTCGGCGGCGCCAGCGACGACGCCCTCGTGCACGAGGAGACCGATGAGCGGTTCTTCACCGGTGTCGGGCGGACCCAGTCCGAGCGCTACCTCGTCATCGGCTCGTCGTCGAAGGTCACCAGCGAGGTGCGCGTGCTCGAGGCCGGCGACCCGGAGGGCGAGTTCCGCGTCGTCCTGCCGCGCGTGAGCGGCGTCGAGTACTCCCTCGAGCACGCACGGCTCCGCGGCGAGGACGCCTTCCTGATCCTGCACAACCGCGACGCGCTCAACTTCGAGCTGATCGGCGTGCCGGCGGACGGCCCCTACGACGACCCCACGGAACTCATCCCGCACCGCGACGACGTGCGGCTCGAGGACGTCGACGTGTTCGCCCGCCAGCTCGTGGTCTCCTACCGGCGCGACGCGATCGCCCGCATCGCGGTCCTGCTCCTCGACGAGGATGCGCCGAGCGGGCTCGCGGAACCGCACGAGATCGAGTTCGGCCAGGAGCTGTTCACCTCCGGCGTCGGTGCAAACGCCGAGTGGGACCAGCCGCTCGTACGGGTGGGCTTCGGCTCGTTCGTCACACCGGCCACCGTCTACGACTACGTCGTCGCCACCGGAGAGCTGATCCTGCGCAAGCAGGCACCCGTGCTCGGCGGCTACGACCCAGACGACTACGAGCAGCACCGCAGCTGGGCCGTCGCCGACGACGGCACGAAGATCCCGGTGTCGATCGTCTGCCGCGCCGGCACCGCCCGGGACGGAACATCCCCGGGCCTCCTTTACGGGTACGGCTCCTACGAGGCGAGCATGGACCCCGGGATGTCCGTGCCGCGACTGTCCTTGCTCGACCGCGGATTCGTGTTCGCCGTCGCGCATGTGCGCGGCGGGGGTGAGCTCGGCCGCACCTGGTACGAGCAGGGCAAGCTGATGCACAAGAAGAACACGTTCACCGACTTCGTGGCGGTCGCATGCCACCTGGTCGACGAGGGCTGGACGTCGCCCGATCGCCTCGTCGCCGAGGGCGGGAGTGCCGGTGGCCTGCTGATGGGTGCGGTCGCGAACATCGCCCCGCAGGCGTTCACGGGCATCGTGGCCAGCGTGCCGTTCGTCGACGCCCTGACGTCGATCCTCGACCCGTCTCTACCGCTCACCGTCATCGAGTGGGACGAGTGGGGCGACCCTCTCCACGATCCCGACGTCTACGCCTACATGAAGTCGTACACGCCGTACGAGAACGTGGCCGCTCGCGACTACCCCGCGATCCTGGCGGTCACCAGCCTGCACGACACGCGAGTGCTGTTCGTCGAGCCGGCCAAGTGGGTGGCGCGGCTGCGCACCATCACCACCGGCGACGCACCCCTGCTGCTCAAGACCGAGATGAATGCCGGTCACGGCGGCGTCAGCGGACGCTACGCGGCATGGCGTGAGCGGGCCTGGGAGCTCGCCTGGATCATCGACACCGGAACCCGGAACACCGGCGGGGGTGTCGAACGCACCGAGTGACACCCGTGCAACTAAGAACACACTGAGAGCGGAATCACCGGGCCACCTGCGGCGTTGCACCATTACAGACACCGTTGGGAGGCGTTCCATGACCGTCACGAAGACCGAGAGCATCGAAGGCAAGGACAGCGTCGGCATGTACCTGGCCGAGATCGCCCGCACGCCCTTGCTCGACGCTGCGCGTGAGGTCGAGCTCAGCAAGTCGATCGAGGCCGGCCTCTACGCGCGTCACCTGCTGGCCCAGGGCCGCATCGGCCGCGCCAAGGGTGGCGCTCCCATGCGCGCAACCGAGGACGAGCTGCTCTGGCTCGCCGAGCAGGGCGACCGCGCTCAGCAGGAGTTCATCCAGGCCAACCTGCGCCTCGTCGTCTCGATCGCCCGCAAGTACGGGCGTTCGGCGATGCCGATGCTCGACCTCGTGCAGGAGGGCAACACCGGCCTCATCCGTGCGGTCGAGAAGTTCGACTATGTGAAGGGCTTCAAGTTCTCCACCTACGCCACGTGGTGGGTCCGTCAGGCCATCACCCGCGGCATCGCACAGCAGGCTCGCGTCGTCCGTCTTCCGGTACACGTCGTCGAGGAGCTCAACCAGGTCACCGCCGCGCGCCGCAACCTCGAGCGGCAGCTCGGCTACGAGCCCGAGCCGCACGAGATCGCCACCGAGCTCGACATGGACGTCGACCGCGTCATCGACCTGTTGTCGTGGGGACGCGACCACGTCAGCCTCGACACCCCGGTCGACGAGGACGGCGACACGTCGCTCGGCGACCTCATCGCCCGTGAGACGTTGCCCGGCCCCGATCTCGCGGTCATCGACGACGAGACGCGCGAGCTGATCTCGACGCTCATCGACAACCTCGACGAGCGCGAGGCCGACATCGTCCGAGCCCGTTACGGCCTGCTTGACGGTCGTCAGCAGAAGCTGGCCGACATCGGCAAGCGCCATGGCATCTCGGCCGAGCGGGTACGCCAGCTCGAGCGGCAGGCACTCATGACCCTGCGCCGTATCGCCGACCCCGACCTGGCTGCATAACAGCCTCACGATCAGAACCCGTCCCGCCCTCCCCCGAGCGGGACGGGGTTCTTCATGGACGGGTGATGCGGGCCCAGAGCTGATCGACGCTCGCCTCGAGGTCCTCGACCGGGCCGGTGTTGTCGATGACCACATCGGCCGCGTCCAGGCGTTCCGCCCGTGGCGCCTGCGCCGCAAGGCGCGCTCGGGCATCCGACTCCGACATCCCGCGCAGCGTGACCAGTCGTTCCACCTGGACATCCCCAGGCACGTCGACCACGACCACGAGGTCGCACCGCGCCGCGATCCCCATCTCGACGAGCAGCGGGTGGTCGTGCACGACGATCCCGTCGTCGGGGGCCGTGGCCTGGCGCGCCAGAGCCAGGTCGCGGATGGCGGGATGGGTGATGGCCTCCAGATCGGCACGCGCCGCGTCATCGCCGAACACGACCGATCCGAGCGCCGGGCGGTCGAGCGTCCCGTCGTCGGCGATGACGTCGTCACCGAAACGCTCGGCGATCGCCGCCAGGGCAGGGGCGCCGACCTCGACCACCTCCCGGGCCAGCTGATCGTAGTCGATGATGAACGCGCCGCGCTCGGCGAGGAGGGCACTGACGGTGCTCTTGCCCGAACCGATGCCACCGGTCAGGCCGAGTCGGAACATGACGCTGCTCCGTCAGCTGGTGCCGCTGTTGCCGAAGGTGGTGACGTGCACGTGGTCCATGTGGTTGGCCGTCGCGCTGCCGCGATCGCTCATACCTCGCCAGCCGTTCGACGTGGCGGGACGCCAGATCCGTTGCTGCCAGATGAGGTACTCGACGCCGAGCTCCGCCCGATTCTTCTGCAGGTAGGCCGCGATCTGGTCGCCGAGGGGGCGGCCGACCATGATGTCGAGCGCTTGGCCGGTGCCGTGTTCCCCGCCGCCGCCACGCAAGCCGCCGTAGCTGGTGACGGCCGGGAACTTCGCGCACACCGCGCGGTAGACGCGGACCGTGTCGGGCTGGAGACCGCTCTCGACGCCGGAGCCCCTGGAGCACGGCCTGGAACTCAGTGTCTCCTCCTTCTCGACGGTCTTCTCGTCGGTCTTCTCGTCGGTCAGACCAGCGGTCATGACCCAACGGGGCAGCTCCTTGTGCATGATCTCGGTCCAGCCGCGCTTCTTCTCGCCGGTGACGTCGACCTTGTCACCCGGCGCCAGCGTGGCGAGCACCGGCGACGTGTTGTCGGCGCCGGCGTAGACGTCGACCGCGTCGGACTCGATGACGTACTTGTGTCCGGTGACCTTCTCGTCGGCGGCTGCCTCGTTCGGCAAGGGCGCACGCTCGGCACTGCGGCTCGCCCGCTCGTTGGAGCTGAGGGCCGCGGTGATGAGGTCGCTGCGGTCGTCGGTGGACGCCTGGGCGACGACCGGGGCCGCGGCGTTGTTGAGGACGACGGCGCCGGAGGCACCCACGATGGTCAGGAGCCCGAGGGCGGGGAGCACGAGCTGCGCGATCCGGCGTCGCCGGTGCGCGGTGTGCGCATGTGCTGTGACATGCCTGCGGACATGCTTGTGGCGTGAGGTTGCCACAGATGATCACCTACGTGCAGGGTTGGGGAACTTCAAACCGCCGAGTGAACCATACGCGACTCCCGAGCTGCCAGCTCCACTCGTACCGGTTAACGATCTCAGCGGCCTGAGGTGACGCATCTCTCATCAGGAGGACCATTGACTGTCTGCGTCGTCACCTCGTCCGAGAGCGAATCCGTCCAGCGCCGTGCGGCCGGCGCGCTCGCCGACCGAGGGTTGCACGAGGGTGACCGCCTGGTGCTGTCGGTCGGCGGCTCGCCCGACTACGTGAGCGTCGTGCTCGGTGCAACCCGCAGCGGTGTCGTGCCGGTGCCGATCGACCCGCGACTGACGCCGTACGAGCGAGATGCGATCATCTCGGAGGTGGAGCCGTCGCTCGTCATCGACACCGCCGACGCGTTGGCGGACCTGACCGACGGCCCCGGACCCGCCGGTTCCAGGACCGATCTGGACCCCTGGCCGCGCTGCCGCCCGATGCATTTCACGTCTGGCACCACCGGACGGCCCAAGGGCGTCTGGTCCGGCCTCCTGTCGGCCGATCACGCCGAGGCACTCGTGCGCGAGGAACGCGAGCTCTGGGGGTTCGTCCCCGACGACATCGATCTGGTGGTGTCGCCGATCCACCACTCCGCTCCGCTGCGTTTCGCCATGGGGACGCTGCTCGCCGACGGGTCGGTCGCGGTGCTTCCCCGCTTCGAGCCGAGCACGTTCGTGGCGGCCGTGCACCACGTGCGTCCCACCTCGATGTTCTGCGTGCCGGCGCACCTGCAGCGCATGTTCGCCTGGGCCGACGACACCGCGGCCTCCTGGGATCCGTCCTCGTTCCGTCTCGTCGCCCACGCGGGCGCCCCATGCCCCGACCCCATCCGGCGCCGCACCCACGAGACCTTCGGGTTGGACGTGGTCTGGGAGTTCTACGGCTCACGGAGGGTCAGTTCACGGCCTGCCCGGCGCCGCTGTGGGTGGATCATCCGGGGACACTCGGGCCGGCTCGGCCGGGCCGGGTGGTGACGGCCGACGCGGACGACCAGCTGTGGTGTGCCGTGCCGCCGTGGGCGGCTTTCACGTACTGGCGCGACCCCGAGAAGACCGCGGCGGCGTGGAAGGACACCGACCATGGACCGGCGTTCACCGTGGGTGACCTCGGTCGTGTCGAGGAAGGGATGGTGTGGCTGGACGCCCGCCGCAACGACCTCATCATCTCCGGCGGCGTGAACGTGTACCCGGCCGAGGTCGAGGCAGCGCTGGCAGACGCTCCCGGGCTGGTGGACATCGCCGTGTTCGGGCGACCGGACGACCACTGGGGCCAGCGCGTGTGCGCGGCCTACGTGGGCGACGTTTCGGACGAGACCTTGTCGGTGCTGGCCGCGGAGCGCCTCAGCCCACCGAAACGCCCCAAGGAGTACGAACGGGTCGGCGAGCTCCCCCGCACCGCGACCGGCAAGGTCCGCCGGACCGAGCTCTGAATCCTCTAGGCCGACTGCTCCTCGAGACAGGTGAACGTCTTGCGGTAGGCCTGCGGCGTGGTGCCGCGTGACGCGGTGAAGTGGTGCCTCAGCGTGGCCGCGTTGCCGAACCCGACCCGCGAGGCGATCTGCTCGACCGACAGCGACGAGTTCTCCAGCAGCTCCTCGGCGAGCGCCAGACGCTGGCCGGTGAGCCACTGCAGAGGCGTGGTGCCGGTCTCGTCGCGGAAGCGCCGGGCGAACGTCCGCGGCGACATGTGCGCCTCGGCGGCAAGGCGCTCGACCGGCATCGACTCATCGAGACGTTCGGAGACCCACGCCAGCAGGGGCGCGAGTGTGTCGGCCTCGGTCTGGCCCATCGGCGTGCGCACGAACTGTGCCTGTCCCCCGTCGCGGTGCGGCGGCACCACGATGCGGCGTGCGGTGTTGGCCGCGGTGCGGGCGCCGAACGTACGGCGCACCAGATGGAGGGACGCGTCGATGCCGGCGGCCGAGCCGGCGCCAGTGAGGATGTTGCCGTCGAAGACGTAGAGCACCTCGGGCTTCACCTTCGCGCGGGGGAACGTCTCCTGGAGCAGGTCGCCGTAGCGCCAGTGCGTGGTGCACTCCCTGCCGTCCAAGAGCCCAGCCTTCCCCAGCAGCCAGGCACCGGTGCAGTGGGCCGAGATGATCGCGCCACGGTCGGCCGCCCGGCGCACGGCGGCCACGGCCTCGGGCGACTGGTGGAGGAACTCCCGCTTGGGCGCGATGCACACGAGGTCGGCATCGTCCAGCGCCTCGAGACCGTGCTCGACGTAAAGGTCGAAACCGGACGCACCCTGGACACGACCCGGGTGGGGCGTGCAAACGGTGAACTCGAAGACCGGGTTGTCGTCCTCCGGGTGATAGGGCTCGGCCCAGACCTCACAGATGGAACCCAGACCGAAGGGTTCGACTCCGTCCTGCACGACCACGGCGACGTTCTTCATGGAGACAGGATCACACGGATGTGGCAGCAAATCAATGGACAGTGGCATTTCTGCCACTGGTGGCAGCATTACGATGGGAGCAGAATTACTGCCATGTTCACCTTCGCCATCATCCTCCTGGTTCTCGCAGCCGGGATCGCCCTCTGGGCCATCCCCAACGACGGGTACGGAACCCGCCCCGGTCCGCGCAGTCACCTCGATCCGTTCGAGCCGCGCAACCGCCTCGTGTAGTCACTTCTACCCGATTTCGCCGCAGCACAGGCCCGGCGCGGCGCCGGGAGCGGCAAGGCCCCCAGCCCATCTGGGCCGGGGGTCTTGTCCGTGCGTGGCTCGGTGACTACTCGCTCTCGCTTTCGCCCTCGTTGCCGGTGAGCTTCTCGCGGAGCGCCTGCAGTGCCTCGTCCGAGGCGAGCGAGCCGCTGTCGGCGTCGGCCTGCTCCTCGGAGCCGGCCGAGTAGCTGCTGGACTCGCTGGCCTCGATTCCGGCCTTCTCGGAGTCCACGATCTGCTTCTTGTGGGCCTCCCAGCGCTCGTGCGCCTCGGCGTACTGCTTCTCCCAGGTCGCGCGAGCCTCGTCGTAGCCCTCCTGCCACTCGCCCGTCTCGGGGTCGAAGCCGTCGGGGTAGATGTAGTTGCCCGCGTCGTCGTAGGACGACGTCATGCCGTAGAGCGTCGGGTCGAAGTCGTCACTCTCGGCGGCCTCGGTCTCGTTGGCCTGCTTGAGAGACAGCGAGATGCGTCGACGCTCGAGGTCGATGTCGATGATCTTGACCATCACGGCATCGCCGATCTGGACGACTTGCTCGGGGATCTCCACGTGGCGCTCGGCCAGCTCGGAGATGTGCACGAGACCCTCGATGCCCTCCTCGACCCGCACGAACGCGCCGAAGGGGACGAGCTTGGTGGCCTTGCCGGGCACGATCTGACCGATCTGATGCGTGCGCGCGAAGTGCTGCCACGGGTCTTCCTGCGTCGCCTTGAGCGACAGCGAGACACGCTCACGCTCCATGTCGACGTCGAGCACCTCGACGGTGACCTCATCGCCGACCTGCACGATCTCGTTCGGGTGGTCGATGTGCTTCCAGGACAGCTCGGAGACGTGGACGAGTCCGTCGACGCCGCCGAGGTCGACGAACGCACCGAAGTTGACGATCGAGGAGATGACGCCCTTGCGGATCTGCCCCTTCTGGAGCTCGTCGAGGAACTTCTGGCGGACGGCCGACTGGGTCTGCTCGAGCCAGGCACGGCGCGACAGGACCACGTTGTTGCGGTTCTTGTCGAGCTCGATGATCTTGGCCTCGATCTTCTGACCGATGTACGGGTCCAGGTCGCGGACGCGACGCATCTCTACCAGCGAGGCGGGGAGGAAGCCACGGAGCCCGATGTCCATGATGAGGCCGCCCTTGACGACCTCGATGACAGTGCCCTCGACGATGCCGTCCTCGGCCTTGATCTTCTCGATGTCGCCCCAGGCGCGCTCGTACTGAGCGCGCTTCTTGGACAGGATCAGACGGCCTTCCTTGTCCTCCTTCTGGAGGACGAGGGCTTCGACGTTGTCGCCCACGGCGACGACCTCGTTGGGGTCGACATCGTGCTTGATGCTCAGCTCACGGGAGGGGATGACACCCTCGGTCTTGTAGCCGATGTCGAGGAGAACCTCGTCGCGGTCGACTTTGACGATCGTGCCGTCGACGATGTCGCCGTCGTTGAAGTACTTGATGGTCGAGTCGATGGCCTTGAGGAAGTCTTCCTCGGTGCCGATGTCGTTGACCGCAACCTGCGGTGCCGCAGATGGAGTTGCGATGCTGCTGCTCATATAGGGATGGACTCCGTTGGATGGATGGAATTGTCGGTCGGCGGGCAGCCCTTGGATCGTGGGGATGTCGAGGAGATGGCCCGACAGGGCACGAGCACGGCCCTGCTCTGTCCGAGGAACGCGCAGGCCACCAGCGCCTTTCAAGGGTACGCGATGGCCATGCCAGGCGCGAAGGCGGGCCGACGGTCAGGTCGACGGCGCGAGGAATGCGGTGAGCGCCCTGATGTAGAGGTCGACGTCGGCGGCCGCCATGAACTCGCGCACGGAGTGCATCGCCAGCTGCGGAGCCCCGACGTCGACGGTGATCATCCCCGTGCGCGCAGCGCTCTGAGGCCCGATGGTCGAGCCGCAGGGCAGGTCGGCGCGGTGCACGTAGCGCTGGAGCGGCACGCCGGCCTGCTCACAGGCCAGCGTGAAGGCAGCTGCGCCGCGCGACTCCGAGGCGTAGCGCAGGTTCTGGTTGACCTTGAGCACCGGTCCGCCGCCCAGCGCGATGTGGTGCAGCGACTCGTGCCGATCCGCATAGTTCGGATGGGTCGCGTGCGCCATGTCGCCGGACGCGCACAGCGACGCGGCGATGGCGCGGTGGTAGTCGTCGCGCGTACCGCCGGCGGCGAGCACGATGCGTTCGAGCACGGTCGTCAGCAGGTCCGACTGGGCGCCCCGCTCGCTGGTGCTGCCGACCTCCTCGTGGTCGAACAGCACGAGCATCGGTCGCAAGCCCTCGATCGGCTCTGCCGCCAGCAGGGCGATCAGGCCGGCGAAGCAGGTGGCCTGGTTGTCGAGCCGCGCGACGGCCACGAGCTCGCCGTCCGCTCCCACGCGTGCGCTGGGCTGCGTGGGGTGAGCCATCAGCTCGAAGCCCAAGACGTCCTCGCGGACGAGTCCTTCACGCTTGCACAGCCAGCCCAAGAGCTCTCGCGGCTCGACGCCCCAGACGGCGTTCAGGTGGCGCTGCGGGTCGATGTCACGTCCCTTGCGATCCTCATTGAGGTGGAGCGCGAGGTGTGGCACCCGCAGAATGGGCTCATCCACGCGGACGAGCTGCTCGGTACCGTCGCGGAGCACGACCCGTCCTGAGACGCCGAGATCACGATCGAACCAGGTGTGGAGCAGCGGGCTGCCGTACGGCTCGAGCGCGACGACCGCAGCAGCGTCGGTGCCGACGTCATGGTGCTGCTTGAGTCGCAGGTTCGGGCTGTCGGTGTGTCCGCCGACCACCCGGAAACCGTTGATCGGCGCCGTGGAGGCTTCGTCGGACCATGCCACGAGGGAACCGGCCCTCACGAGGTACCGACGCCCGGGCTCCGTGGGCCACGCGTCGCGTTCGTCGATCCGCATCCAGCCGGCCTCGTCGAGGGCGGCCGCAACCGTCTGGCAGACGTGGAACGGCGTGGGCGAGGCGTCGACGAAGGGCAGCAGCTCGTCTGCGGCATCCGAACTCATGCTGCGGAGCCTATGCGGTCAGGTTGCCCCGGCGCAGACGGGCGCGCGGTCGGTGTCCGCCCCGTGATCGGGCCGCGGCTAGGGTTCCGGAGTGAAGTCAGCGCAGACCACCGTCGCCGGCGGCACGCTCGTCGCCGCCGGGATGATGACGATGAACGTCACGGTCTACGCGTTCAACGTGCTGGCCGCCCGGCTGCTCGTCCCTCGCGAGTTCGGCGCCCTCACGGCCCTGTTCGGCATCATCCTGGTCGGCTCGGTCGCGTCGCTCGGCCTGCAGGCCGTCACCGCGCGGCGACTCGCGGTCGCCCCCGAGGCTCGAGGCGACATCATCGTCACCACGGTGCGGGTCACCGCGCTGGTCGCATCGGTCGTGGGCCTCGCCGTGGCCGGCACCACCGTGGCGCTCACCCCGGCCCTCCGGCTCGACAGCTACTGGCCCGTCGTCCTCTGCGGCGCGACCCTCGTGCCGATGACCATCATGGGGGCGCAGGCCGGCGTGGCGCAGGGCACGTCACGGTGGGGTGCGCTCACCGCGATCTACGTCGGCAACGGACTGGGCCGCCTGCTCGGCGGCACGATCGCCCTCGTCATCGACCCGACTCCCACCTCGGCGATGATCGGCATCGCGATCGGCGCCTGGACCCCCGCGGTCGCCGGCGCTCCGATGTTCCTCGGCCATCGGGGATCGTCCGGCCCCGGTCCGTCCCGCCGGGACATGCTGCGCGAGGCGGTGCTGTCGACCCACGCGCTTCTGGCCTTCTTCGTCCTGAGCAACATGGACTCGCTCATCGCGCGGAACCTGTTCGACGGGGACGACAGCGGGCTGTACGCATCCGGTCTGATCTTGGCGAAGGCCGCCTTCTTCCTCCCGCAGTTCGTCAGCGTCGTGCTGTTCCCGGACCTCGCGCGCGCGACGACCCACCACGCGCGGCTCCGCGCCATCTCCTTCGTCGGCCTGCTCGGCGTCCTCACTGTCGCGGGAACCGTCGTCCTCCCCCAGCTGGCGCTCATCCTCGTGGGGGGCGACGATTACGCGGCGGCGCGCAGCCGGCTGTGGTTGTTCGCCCTGGCCGGGTCGCTGCTCGCGATCGTGTACCTGCTCGTGTTCGACGCGCTCGCGCAACACGCGCACGGCATCGTGGTCATGCTCTGGGGTGCGGTGGCGGCCGTGCTCGCGTCGGCCTACGGGCTGGGTGTGGGGATCACCGGCCTGGTGCTGTCGATCATCGTGGTGACCGCCACCTTGGCCGTGCTGGTCGAGGTCACTCCCGTGCTGGCCCGCAGAGCGTCCGAACGCCGGTGAACGGGCGTCAGTGCCCGGCCTCGTGCCACGTGCGTCCGACGCCGACCGACACGTCGAGCGGCACCGAGAGGTCGGCCGCCCCGGCCATCTGCCGGCGCACCAGGGACTCGAGCGGCTCGCGCTCACCGTCGGCCACCTCGAACACGAGCTCGTCGTGCACCTGCAGAAGCATCCGTGACGACATCGCGGACTCCCGCAGCGCGCGATCGACCCCCAGCATCGCGACCTTGATGATGTCCGCCGCCGACCCCTGGATCGGTGCATTGAGCGCCATGCGCTCGGCCATCTCACGGCGCTGACGGTTGTCGCTCAGCAGGTCGGGAAGGTAGCGGCGCCGGCCAAGGATCGTGGCCGTGAACCCGGTGCTCCGTGCTTCGTCGACGAGGCCGCGCAGGTAGTCGCGCACTCCCCCGAACGTCTCGAAGTAGTCGTCCATCAGGGCCTGGGCCTCGCTGGTGCCGACGCCGAGCTGCTGGCTGAGGCCGTAGGACGACAGTCCGTAGGCGAGGCCGTAGTTCATCGCCTTGATGCGTGCCCGCAAGCCACCGTCGATGTCGCCGGGATCGCGGTCGAAGACCTTGGCGGCCATCACCGTGTGGAAGTCGTGCCCCGACCGGAACGCCTCGATGAGGTCGGCGTCCTCGGACAGGTGCGCCATGATGCGCATCTCGATCTGGCTGTAGTCGGCGGTGAGCAGAGTCCAGAACCCGTCGCCGATGGTGAACGCCTCGCGGATGCGGCGACCGGACTCGGTGCGGATCGGGATGTTCTGCAGGTTGGGGTCGGCCGAGCTGAGTCGTCCGGTGGCGGCGATGGTCTGGAAGTAGCTGGTGTGGATGCGACCGTCGGGCGCCACCGTCTTCTGCAGGCCCTCGACGGTCTGGCGCAGCCGGGTCACGTCGCGATGCGTCAGCAGGTGCTCGAGGAACGGGTGCTCGGTCTTGACGAACAATCCCTGCAGCGCCTCGGCGTCAGTGGTGTAGCCGGTCTTGGTGCGCTTGGTCTTCGGCATGCCGAGCTCGTCGAACAGCACGACCTGCAGCTGCTTGGGCGAGCCGAGGTTCACCTCCCTGCCGATGACGCCGAACGCCTCCTGGGCAGCGGACCGCATGCGCTCCGTGAACTCGGCGTGGAGGGCCTCGAGGTGATCAGCGTCGATGGCGATGCCCGCGGCCTCCATCGCCAGGAGGACGTCGACCAGCGGGAGCTCGACCTCGCTCAGCAGCGTCAACGACGACTGCGAGTCCAGCTCGGCCTCCAGGACGCCCCACAGCTCGAGCGCGGCGTGGGCTCGCTGGACCGCCGCCTCCGCGCCG
Organism: Aeromicrobium sp.; assembly: GCA_051005615.1. GTDB lineage: Bacteria > Actinomycetota > Actinomycetes > Propionibacteriales > Nocardioidaceae > Aeromicrobium. The sequence goes on along the minus strand of JBPCJE010000042.1, from coordinate 18,981 downwards.
CCGTCGTCGTCGAACGAGAGCTGGCCGGAGCCGTCGTCGCCGGCCGAGAGCTCGCGGTGCAGGTAGCGGACCGACAGATCGGCGAGGTCGTAGGCTCGCTGGTCGGGCTTGATGAGATAGGTGGCCAGCGCGGTGTCAGCCACGACACCGGACAACGTCCACCCTTGCGCGGCGACAGCGTGTGCCTGTCCCTTGGCGTCGTGCATCACCTTGGGCCGCTCAGCGTCGGCGAGCCACGCGGCGAGCGCCTTGTCGTCGTCGGGGTCGAGCAGCTCGACGCTCACCCACGCAGCCGCCCCGGTGCCGGTTGCCAGCGCGAGGTGCTCGGCCCGTGCGCCGATCGGACGGGTGACGCCCACGACCTCGAGACCCACGGGTCCGTCGCCGACGTGCTCGGCGAGCCAGGCACCCAGCTCCCCGGCCGCCACCAGGGTGACGGCGAGATCGGCGGCGGCATCCGGCGTGACGGACTCGTCGCCGCCACCGAGGTAGTCGAACAGCCGCTCGCGCAGGGCCGCGAACTCCAGGGCATCGAAGACCTCGTGGATGGCGTCGCGGTTCCACTCCGTGGTGAAGGCGAGCGCGGCCGGTCCGGCGGGAAGGTCGAGATCGCAGACGAGGGCGTTGATGCGGCGGTTGCGCAGCACGTCGTCGAGGTGTTCGCGCAGCGACTCCCCCGCCTTGCCCGGCACGTGCTCGACGTCGGCCACGAGCGCGTCGAGCGTGCCGTAGGAGCCGATCCACTTGGCTGCGGTCTTGGGGCCGACGCCAGGGACGCCGGGCAGATTGTCGCTGGTCTCGCCCACCAGTGCCGCGAGGTCGGGATAGTGGCCGGGGTTGACGCCGTACTTGGCCTCGACCGCGTCGGGCGTCATGCGGGCGAGGTCGGAGACGCCCTTGCGCGGGTAGAGCACGGTCGTGGAGTCGGAGACGAGCTGGAACGCGTCGCGGTCGCCCGTGCAGATGAGCACCTCCATGCCGGCGGCCTTGGCCTGCGTGGTGAGCGTGCCTATGACGTCGTCGGCCTCGAAGCCGTCTTTCTCGAACGTGGTGACGCCCAGCGCCTCGAGGACGTCCTTGATGAGTGAGATCTGTCCGGTGAACTCCGGCGGGGACTTGCTGCGGTTGCCCTTGTACTCCGGATACGCCTCGGTGCGGAACGTCTGCCGAGAGACGTCGAACGCCACCGCGACGTGCGTGGGCTGTTCGTCGCGCAGCACGTTGATGAGCATCGACGTGAACCCGAACACCGCGTTGGTGTGCTGCCCGGTGGTGGTCGAGAAGTTCTCGACGGGAAGGGCGAAGAAGGCTCGGTAGGCGACGGAATGGCCGTCGATCAGCAGCAGGCGGTCCACCTGACCGACTCTAGCCGTCCAGACAGACGCCGCCCGTGGCCCGACACCCCCGCCGGGTCAGCCCCGGGGACGCAAGCGTCGCTCGGCCTGACGGCGGCGCATCGTGCGGCGCACCGCGATGAGCTTGCCGGTGTCGCGCGAGTGCGTGGCCCTCGTGGTGAGGCGCGAGCGCAGCTTGCTCGCCTGGATGGCCCGGAGCACGGCGATCTGGTTGAAGCCGATCTTGGTGAGGTAGCGGTTGGGCTCGCGGGCGTGCGCCGGGATGGAGGCGACGACGATCTCGCAGTCGCGCTCCTCGCCGTAGGAGGCCGCCGCCGAGAGCAGCGTGGACGCGACGTTGCGGCGGCGATGCCGCGGGGACACCTGGATCTCGGTGACCACCAGGACCATGTCCAACGTGACCGGCGTCAGCGTACGGATGTCGCACACCGTCGCTCCGACGATCTCGCCGTCGACGAGGGCCACGATGATGCGCTTGTCCGGGCTGCGGATCGCGAACTCGAGGGCGGCCGCGGCCTCTGCGATGCCCGGCTCCCGCCACAGCATCTGCTGGGTGAAGGCTTCGGACCCTTCGTCGCGGGAGGCAGAGGCGCACTCGGACCACAGCGCGATGAGGGCGGCCGCGTCCTCGCGGTCCGCGTCGCGCACCACGATCGGGTGTCGGGTCGACATGGGATCCTGCCTGCTTGAGCGTGGTGTGGTGCCGTGATGCTGGTGGGTCGGAAGAGATGTCAGACTACCCGAGCACGGCCATGGTTGAAGTGCAAACCACCAGCGAGGAAGGACCCTGCATGTTCGTCGGAGCAGGCACCCTCACGAACGTCGTGACGGTGCTGATCGGGTCCGGCATCGGCATGCTCATCGGGCACCGTCTGCCCGGTCGCGTCCGCTCCACCGTCACCACGGCCCTCGGCCTGGTGACCCTGCTCATCGCCGCCCGGGCGGCCGCCGATGTGGCCGCGCCCGAGCTGGTCGCCGCGGTCGGAAGCTCAGCGCCCGTGCTCGTCGTGCTCGGCTCCCTGGTCCTCGGCGGCATCGTCGGATCGTTCCTGCGACTGGAGGCTCGGCTCGAGCGGTTCGGCGGCTGGCTGCAGGCGAGGTGGTCGCCGAGTGGGGCCGGCGAGACCCGCGAACGGTTCATCGAGGGCTTCGTGCTGAGCTCCCTGGTCTTCTGTGTCGGACCCTTGACCATCCTCGGCTCCCTCAACGAGGGCCTCGGGCGGGGTGCGGACCAGCTGTTGCTCAAGTCCGTGCTCGACGGCTTTGCCGCGCTTGCCTTCGCCGCGTCGTTCGGCGTCGGCGTCATGGCCTCGGCACTCTCGGTGGCGCTGATCCAGGGCTCGCTCACCGTCGTGGGCATCCTGCTGGGCTCCTTCCTCCCGGAGGCGCATCTGTTCGCCCTCACCGCCACCGGAGGGCTGGTGCTGATCGGCGTGGCCGTCCGCCTCCTCGACCTCAAGCCGATCCCTGTCGCCGACCTTCTACCCGCCCTCCTCGTCGCGCCGCTGCTCACGCAGATCGCCGTCTCGGCGCATTGACTGGGCCGCTGAGCACGTCATCCTCGGCGACTTCATCGAACTGTCACCTGCGAACGTCCGATGTGACGCAGATGACTCCCGGGTGTGGCTATGCTGCCGGGAACGAAGCGGCCACCCCCGCCCCCGACCACAGGAGAACCGCGTGCGACTGCGACTAGTGGCACTGCTCCCACTGCTCGTCCTCGTCTCGGTGCTCGGTGCCACTTCGGCTGCAGCTCAGACACCCACGCCCGAGCCCACGCCGAGCTCCGCCGAGACACCGTCGGAACCGCCGGACGGTCCCTACATCGGCGTCACCCTCATCGACGAATCCGCCGTGAAGGGTGGTGGCGAGGGCAAGCCGGTCCCCGGCGTCACCCTCACTGTCGCGACGAGCGACGGCGAAGAGGTCGGCACTGGTGTCACCGGCGATGACGGAAGAGCCTTGATCCCGCTTCCCGATCGCGGCAGCTACGTCGTCACGCTCGACACCTCGACCCTTCCGGAAGGGGTCAAGCTCAGCGGCGACGCAGGGACGAAGAAGACCGTCAACGCCTTGCTCGACGGCGGCAACTTCGCGCAGTTCCAGATCGGCGTCGCCGACGTCGACAAGGTCTCCTATGGCAAGCGTCTCAGCGCGAGCATCCTGTCCGGCGTGAAGTTCGGGCTCATCGTCGCCTTGGCCGCCCTCGGCCTGAACCTCATCTTCGGCACCACCGGCCTCACCAACTTCGGCCATGGCGAGCTGATCACCTTCGGAGCCCTCGCCGCGTACGCGATCAACCACGCACTCGGGCTGCCCGTCATCGTGGCCGGAGCAATCGCCGTCGTCGTCTCCGGAGCTTTTGGATGGATCCAGGACCGCGGGCTCTGGCGACCGCTGCGGCGACGCGGCACCGGGCTCATCGCGATGATGATCGTCTCGATCGGATTCGGCTTGCTGCTGCGCAGCGTGTTCCAGTACGGGTTCGGCGGATCCACCCGGTCCTTCACCCAGTACGTCAACCAAGGCCGCGACGACTACGGCATCGTCCAGCTGGCACCCAAGGAGATCGGCATCTTCGTGGTGGCCACGGTCACCATCGTCATCGTCTGCATCGCGCTCATGCGCACCCGCCTCGGCAAGGCCATGCGCGCGGTGTCCGACAACCCGGCTCTGTCGGCCTCGTCCGGTCTCCGCGTCGACGGTGTCATCTCCAACGTGTGGGTGCTGGGCACCGCGTTGACCGGCCTCTCCGGGGTTCTGCTGGCGATCAACGCCCAGGTCAACTTCCTGATGGGCTTCAAGCTCCTGCTCCTCGTGTTCGCCGCCGTGACGCTGGGCGGTCTCGGCACGATCTGGGGAGCACTGCTCGGTTCCATGGTCATCGGCATCATGGTCGAGGTGTCGCCGTTGGTCGGCGTCCCGTCTTCCATCAAGGAGGTCGGAGCACTGATCGTGCTCATCGTCATCCTGCTGATCAGACCGCAAGGGATCCTCGGGCGTCGCGAGCGGATCGGATAGGAGCGAGATGGATTTCGGCACACTTCTCGATGCAGCCCTCTCGGCGGCACTCGGCCCCGACGCGATGGTCTTCGCGCTGGCCGCGATCGGTCTCAACGTCCACTTCGGGTACACCGGCCTGCTCAACTTCGGTCAAGCGGGCTTCATGGCGGTCGGTGCGTACGGCCTGGCCGTGTCCGTCGCCGTGTACGGTCTGCCCCTCGCGGCGGGGGTCGCCATCGGCATCCTCATGTCGATCGTCCTCGCCCTCGTGCTCGGCCTTCCGACGCTGCGGCTCCGCGCCGACTACCTCGCCATCGCGACGATCGCGGCGGCGGAGATCCTCCGACTGATCTTCGGTTCGGTCGAGCTCAAGGACACGTTCGGTGGCTCCAACGGCCTCAACGGCTACGCCCGCGGGTTCCAGCAGCTCAACCCCTACAACGACGGACTGGACATCGGCGTCGCCTCGTTCAGCCGCGGCGACCTCTGGTCGATCACCGTGGGCTGGATTCTCGTCGCGTTGTCCTGCCTGCTCGTCTGGGCCCTCATGCGCAGTCCGTGGGGACGCGTCCTTCGCTCCATTCGAGAGGACGAGGAGGCCGTCCGTTCCCTGGGCAAGAACGTGTTCTCGTACAAGATGCAGGCGCTCGTGCTCGGCGGTGTGTTCGGTGGACTGGCCGGCCTCATGCTCGCGCTCAAGCAGGCGTCGGTCGTGCCGAGCGACTACTCCACGAACCTCACATTCTTCGCGTACACCGCACTGCTCCTCGGAGGCGCTGCCCGAGTGCTCGGCCCCGTGGTCGGCGCGGTGATCTTCTGGTTCCTCCTCGCGGGGCTCGGCTCGTTCTTCAGCCAGGCCACTGGGGGCGCCGATCCACTCATCCCGGACTTCCTGATGTCCGACATCCAGGCCAGCCTGGTGCGGTTCATCGTCGTCGGTGCCGGGCTCATGCTGCTGATGATCTACCGACCGCAGGGGATCTTCGGCGACCGGAGGGAGATTGCCATCGATGGGCGCTGACATCACCGCAGCCAGTGCTGCGCTCGAAGACGTTTCGGCCACACCCGGAGTCGCCAAGCCCGACCCGATCCTCAAGGGCAGCGGCATCGTTCGCACGTTCGGTGGCTTGCGAGCCGTCGACGTCGAACACGTCGAGATCCAGCGGGGAGTCATCACGGGCCTCATCGGCCCGAACGGAGCCGGCAAGACGACCCTGTTCAACCTCCTGACCGGCTTTGACGCCCCGGACGAGGGCGAATGGACCTTCAACGACAAGGCGCTCGACCGTGTCCCGGCCTACAAGGTGGCCCGCCTCGGCATGGTGCGCACCTTCCAGCTCACCAAGGTGCTCTCCAAGCTGACGGTCATCGAGAACATGCGCCTCGGCGCCACCGGACAGCGCGGCGAGCGTTTCCTCCCGGCGATCTTCCGGTCCCTGTGGGGGGCGCAGGAGGCCGAGATCACCGAACGCGCCGATGCGCTGCTCGAGCGCTTCACCCTCGACGCCAAGCGCGAGGACTTCGCCGGATCGTTGTCCGGCGGCCAGCGCAAGCTGCTCGAGATGGCGCGAGCGCTCATGGTCGACCCTGAGCTGATCATGCTCGACGAGCCGATGGCCGGCGTGAACCCGGCACTCAAGCAGTCGCTGCTCGGCCACGTGAAGTCCCTGCGCGATGAAGGACGCACCGTGCTTTTCGTCGAGCACGACATGGACATGGTTCGCGACATCTCCGACTGGGTGATCGTCATGGCCCAGGGCCAGATCGTGGCCGAGGGCGCGCCGGAGGACGTCATGGCCGACCCGGCCGTCATCGACGCCTACCTCGGCGCCCACCACGACGCGGACATCAGCGAGGTGGACGAACGCGAGATCCAGCAAGCCGCGCTCGACGAACTCGGCTAGGAGGCCGATCATGACTAGTCAGACCGACACCCCCGAACGGACCGCGCACCTCGAGGCCGCCGAAGGGGCGGTGCTGCGGGCCGACGACCTCATTGCCGGCTATCTGCCGGGCGTCAACATCCTCAACGGTGCGGATCTCTACTGCCGCGAGGGAGAGCTCGTCGGGATCATCGGACCCAACGGTGCCGGCAAGTCGACGCTGCTCAAGGCGTTGTTCGGCCTGGTCAAGGTTCACACGGGCACGGTGTCGCTCAAGGGCAAGGACATCACGAACCGGCGAGCCGACCAGCTCGTCTCCGACGGCATCGGCTTCGTGCCCCAGTCCGACAACGTGTTCCCCAGCCTGACCATCGCCGAGAACCTCGAGATGGGCTGCTACCAGGAACCCAAGAAGTTCCCGGACCGCTTCGACTTCGTCACGTCGATCTTTCCGACACTCGGCGAGCGTCGCAAGCAGCGAGCCGGCTCGCTGTCGGGTGGTGAGCGCCAGATGGTCGCCATGGGTCGCGCTCTGATGATGGACCCGTCAGTCCTCCTGCTCGACGAGCCATCCGCCGGCCTCTCCCCCGTGCTGCAGGACGAGGTGTTCGTCCAGACCCGCAACATCAACCGGGCCGGGGTGTCTGTGGTGATGGTCGAGCAGAACGCTCGACGGTGCTTGCAGATCTGTGACCGTGGCTACGTCCTCGACCAGGGGCGCAATGCCTACACCGGCACGGGCAGGTCGCTGGCGAACGACCCCAAGGTGATCGAGCTGTACCTCGGCACGCTGGGGCAGAAGGCCGACTAGTACCTGGGCAGGACGCGCGTTTCGGCTCCCCCGGTGTTGGCTCATGACATGACCGGTCCAGCTCACCGTTCGCCGACCACCCTCGTCGCGCTGCTCTCGGTGGCCTTCGTCGTGTCGATCGTCCACTACGTCGACAACACCCTCAACTACGACGACTTCCCGGTGCTGCCCGCCGACAGATCGCTGCCCAATCCCGCAGTCGAGGTCGTCGCCGGAGCGTGGTTCGTGTTCACGGCGTTCGGGCTGCTCGGCCTGTGGTTGTTTTCGCGGAACCGGATCGCTGCCGCCGCCGTCGCGCTCGCGGTCTACTCAGGGAGCGGTCTGGTCGGCATCGCGCACTACCTCGTACCGGGCGCGACCGACATGGTGTGGTGGCGCCAGGCCCACGTCATCACCGACATCGTTCTGGGTGCTCTGGTCTTCGCCTTCGCGATCCGGCTTGCCACCACGCAGAGACGAGAAGGCCCCGGCGCCGAAGCGCCGAGGCCTTCCTGAGATCTGCGAACAGATCAGATCTGACCGCTGATGTACTTGATCGGCGCGATCTTGTTCTTGCCGTCGTACTCGTAGATCCCGATCGATGCGGACGTGGGGCTGCCCGTGTCGCCCATCTCGATCGGGCCGGAGACACCGTCGTAGTCGATGTCCTGGCCGTCGGCGAGCAGGTCAGCACACTCCTTGAACTCGCTGCACTTCTCGCCACCCTTCGTGACGTTGATGATCTCCTCGGCGATCGCGGTACCCGCGTCGCTGTCGGCAGCAACGGCGGCCAACGCCGAGACGACCACGGCGTCGTAGGACTCGCCGGCGTAGGCGAAGTCCTTCAGGTTGGGATCGACCGTCGCGAGACGCTCCTTGAAGTCGCCCTTGGCTTCGGCGCCCGGGATGGTGCCCTTGACACCCTCGAGGGTTCCGTCCTTGAGCGTCTTGGTGTCGCCCTTGCCGTAGTTGGCCGTGTTGCCGTCGACGAAGTACGTCGGAACGTCAGACGGGCCGACGTTGGCCTCGATCAGCTTCGGGACGATCGACACGGTCTCGTCGAAGGCCACCAGGATGATGGCGTCCGGCTTGGAGTCCGCGACCTCGGAGACCTGCGAGTCGTACGACTGCGCCTTCTCTCCGTAGAACACGGTCGTGGCGACCTTGCTGCCAGCGCCCTCGAGGCCCTTCTTGGCCTCGGCGGCCAGGGTCTCACCGTAGGCATCCTGCCTCGCGAGGATGGCGACGTTCTTGTGACCGTCCTCGATGAGCAGGTTGGCGAGGACCGCACCCTGGAGGATGTCCGAAGGAGCGGTACGGAAGTACAGGTCGGGCTCGGCGTACTTCTTCAGGTCGAAGTCCGTCGACGTGTTGGCGGGCGAGAACTGCACGACGCCGGCCGCGAGGATCTTGTCGATGACGGTCATCGAGACACCCGAGGACGCCGCTCCGACGATGACGTCGGAGCCACCCTTGAGGAGCTTGTCGGTCTCGGAGGGGGCGATGCCGGTGTCGGTGTCGCCCGAGTCGGCCTTGACGCCCTTGACGTCCTTGCCGAGCACGCCACCGGCCTTGTTGATGTCCTCGATCGCGAGGTCGACACCGGCGAACTCCGGCGGGCCGAGGTACGCGAGGCTACCGGTCTGTGGGAGCAGAGCCCCGATGGTCAGGGTGCCGTCGGCCTTGCTCTTGGCCTGGCCGCTGTCACCGCCGTCGCCGCCGTCGCCGTCGCCTCCGCCGCAGGCGGCGAGCACGAGCGCGCCAGCGCTGGCGACAGCGGCAAGACGCAGGGTGTTGGTACTGCGAATCATTGATCCTCCGGATGGTCGGTCGATCGGCCCGGGACGGGCCGAGGAACGGGTAAACCTGAACGTAGCCGTCTGTGGGGTCAATTGGGTATCCCTTCAGCGATTGACTCGCTACGTAGTCCTTTTGTAACCCAATCGGTCCGTTCAGCGGTCCTTGACGAGCTCCGGACCCTTCTCGATGACCTGTGTCGCGACCTGGTGCATGGAAAGACGCAGGTCCATGGCGGTGCGCTGAATCCATCGGAACGCCTCCGGCTCCGACAACCCGAGCGCCTCCTGCAGGGTTGACTTGGCCCGTTCGACGGCCTTCCGTGCCGCAAGCCGTTCGGAGAGGTCTTCGATCTCGCGTTCGAGGCCGGTGATCTCCGCGAACCGGCTCATCGCCATCTCGATGGCCGGCACCAGGTCGGTGATCGTGAACGGCTTGACCAAGTAGGCCATCGCGCCGGAGTCGCGGGCCCGCTCGACGAGCTCACGCTGGCTGAACGCGGTGAGCATCACGACGGGGGCCAGCCGGTCGCTCGCGATCTGGGCGGCCGCGGCGATGCCGTCGAGCCGAGGCATCTTGACGTCCATGACGACGAGGTCCGGACGGTGCTCCGTCGTGAGCGCGACCGCCTGCTCACCGTCGCCCGCCTGCGCCACCACGTCATACCCCGCCTCGACGAGCATCTCGGCCAGATCGAGCCTGATCAGCGCTTCGTCCTCGGCGATCACCACCCGGGGACGGTCGCTCGGGGTCTCAGTCGCGGCATTCACTCCTGCAGGCTAGCGAGTCAGCTCTTCGGACAGACCGATCAAGTCCTTCAGCCGGGCGACCGCCTCGCGCCGGGACACGGACATCAGCCGTCGGCTCGACTGGCGCCACGGGATGTCGACCAGGTCGAGCACCTGTTGACACCAAGAAGTCGGCCGGGTGCTGCTCCACGAGGCTCCACTGCCACGGCGCCATCCCGAAACCCGCAGATGCTTCCGTCCCGGCCCATGCTGGGGGAGCAGGCAGGGCCAGTGCTTCCAGCTGGACTGCACGACGATGACGCCCGGGGCGTGGACCCAAGCGCCTGTGTCCCGGGTGGGATTCGAACCCACACTGGATCGATTTTGAGCCGATTGCCTCTGCCGTTGGGCTACCGGGACGGAGCGTCGACCACCGTACCGGAGCATGGCTCCCGGGATACTGACTCCATGTCCTGCTACTCCCAAGCTCGACGAGACGACGTTCGACAGCAGTCCGTGGACGGCGGGGCCGTGGGGGCCGCAGTCGCAGCATGCGGGGCCGCCGCCGGCACTGATGGCCAGGGCGATCGAAACGGTTCGAGCCACGCGGAGGCCACCGGTTGGGTCGGGTGAACGTCGACATCCTGGGCCGAGGCGGGCGGCCGCACGGTGCTCGTCGCGCGGGCTTGGCGGCTGGCCTGCACACCGGAACATTTCCCGACCCGACCCGAGCGAATCCCCCTGGACCCTCCCGAGCTCTCGGACCCGGACCAGATTCGGCTGCCGGACCTCCACCTCGACGGCTACCTGGCGGCGGTGGATCTCCGCTACGAGCAAGATTCGTTCTCCGAGCCGGGTCCAGCGTTGGCGTGGCGCCGACAGCGGGTACCGCTGCCGCGACCCGACGACCGAGTGGATCGGCTTGGACTCCGTGAGCACGATCAACGCGGGATCGGGCGCCCTCACGACGACGACGATGCTCGATCGCGACGGGCCGATCGGGATCGCGGCCCAGACAGTGCTGGCGGGCTAGGAATTCGGCAGTGAGCTGCCGAGCATCTCGTCCTCGTCGAGGTCCGGGTCGTGGTAGGCCGGTGAGACACGGTTGATCGCGTCGCCCATGTTGTGGATGCGCAGGGCATTGGTGGAGCCGGCGATGCCGGGCGGGCTGCCCGCGACGATGACGACCTGCTGACCCTCCTCGCACCGGCCGATCGCCAGGAGCGCCTTGTCCACCTGCAGCACCATGTCGTCCGTGTGCTTGACGTACGGCACGTGGAACGTCTCGACGCCCCAGCTGAGCGCGAGCTGGTCGCGCACCACGGGATCGGGCGTGAACGCGATGACCGGGATGTGTGAGCGGTAGCGCGACATGCGGCGCGCCGAGTCGCCCGACGTCGTGAACGCCACCAGGTAGCGGGCGCCGACGGCCTCGGCGACGTCGGCGGCCGCCCGGCAGATGACTCCGCTCTTCGTCTTGGGCTTCCACATCAGCGAAGCCATGCGCGGTTGGCCGTGGATCTCCGTGGACTCCACGATGCGGGCCATCGTGCGCACCGTCTCGATCGGGTATGCCCCGACGCTGGTCTCACCGGACAACATCACGGCATCAGTGCCGTCGAGCACGGCGTTGGCGACGTCGGACGCCTCGGCGCGAGTGGGCCGCGGTGCGGAGATCATCGACTCGAGCATCTGGGTGGCGACGATGACCGGCTTGGCGTTGCGCCTCGCCTTCTCGACGATGAGCTTCTGGACGATCGGCACCTCCTCGAGCGGGAGCTCGACCCCGAGGTCGCCACGGGCGACCATCACACCGTCGAAGGCTTCCATGACCTCGGCGAGGTTCTCGACGGCCTGCGGCTTCTCGATCTTGGCGATCAAAGGCCGGAGGATCTCCTCCTCGCGCATGATCACCCGCACGTCCTCGGCGTCGGAGGCTGATCGCACGAACGACAGGGCCACGAAGTCGACGCCCTGGCGCAGTGCCCAGCGCAGGTCGTCGCCGTCCTTGTCGCTCATCGCGGGCACGCTCACGCGGACTCCCGGCAGGTTGAGCCCCTTGTGGTTGCTGACCTGTCCGCCGATCTCGACGAGCGACGTGACATCGGTGTCGGTGACCTCCTTGGCGCGCAGCCGCACCCGGCCGTCGTCGATGAGGATCTCGTCGCCGACCTCGATGTCACCGGGCAGCCCGGCGTACGTGGTGGAGCAGCGGGTGGCATCACCGTCGACCGCCTCGGTCGTGATGGTGAACATGTCGCCGTCGACCAGAGTGACCGGGCCGGCGGGGAACGCTCCGAGGCGGATCTTGGGTCCCTGCAGGTCGGCCAGGATCGCGATGGCCTTGCCGACGTCGTCGCTGGCCCGACGCACGTGCTCGTACACGCTCTCGTGGTCCGCGCGCGTGCCGTGGCTCATGTTCAGGCGGGCAACGTCCATGCCGGCCTCGACCAGCTCACGCACGCGGTCGTACGTGGCGGTGGCTGGTCCGAGGGTGCAGACGATCTTGGCTCTACGCACGCCCACCAGCGTAGTGGTCGCGCCTGAGGTGCCTAAACGACGAGTGAACGCTCTGTGGGCGGGATGGGCGACGGCAGGTTGGTGGAGCCGGACAGGAAGGCGTCAACGCCGGCAGCCGCCGCGCGTCCCTCGGCGATCGCCCACACGATGAGAGACTGACCACGCCCGGCGTCGCCCGCGACGAAGACGCCGTCGACGCTGGCCATGTAATTTCGGTCGCGCACGAGGTTGCCGCGCTCGTCGAGCTCGACGCCGAGCTGCTCGACGAGACCCTCCTGCTCCGGACCGGTGAAACCCATCGCGAACAGCACCAGCTGCGCGGGGATGGTGCGCTCGCTGCCGGGCACGTCGACGAAGGAGCCATCCCTCATCTCCACTTCACCGATGCGCAGGCCGGTCAGCTTGCCGTCCTTGCCGACGAACTCCTGGGTGGAGACGGCGTAGACGCGCTCGCCGCCCTCCTCGTGGGCCGCGGCGGTGCGGTAGATCATCGGGTACGTCGGCCACGGCTGGGCCTCGGGACGGCCCTCCCCCGGCTGCGGCATGATCTCCAGGCTGGTGATCGAGCGCGCGCCCTGGCGGGTCGCGGTGCCGAGGCAGTCGGCACCGGTGTCGCCGCCGCCGATGATGACGACGTCCTTGTCGGTGGCGAGGATCTGGTCCTCGACCTCCTCGCCCAGTGCGGCGCGGTTGGCCTGGGGCAGGTACTCCATGGCCTGGTGGATGCCGGACAGCTCACGACCCGGGGCCGGCAGGTCGCGACGCACGGTCGCGCCGATCGCCAGCACCACCGCGTCGTAGCGGTCGCGCAGCTGCGTGCCGGTGAGCTTGTCGCCGACCTCGACGCCGCTACGGAACACGGTGCCCTCGCGACGCATCTGGTCGATGCGACGGTCCAGCTGGACCTTCTCCATCTTGAACTCGGGGATGCCATAGCGCAGCAGGCCGCCCGGCTTGTCGTCACGCTCGTAGACGGCCACGGTGTGGCCCGCCCGGGTGAGCTGCTGGGCGGCGGCGAGCCCGGCGGGACCGGAGCCCACGACGGCGACCGTGCGGCCGGTGAGCCACTCCGGCGGCTCCGGACGTACGTTGTGCATCTCCCATGCCTTGTCGATGATCGAGACCTCGACATTCTTGATGGTCACCGCGTCACGGTTGATGGCCACGACGCAGGAGGACTCGCACGGTGCCGGGCAGAGGCGTCCGGTGAACTCCGGGAAGTTGTTCGTGGCGTGCAGCCGGTCGATGGCCTCTTCCCAGTCGTCGCGCCAGACGAGGTCGTTCCACTCCGGGATGAGGTTGCCGAGCGGGCAACCCTGGTGACAGAACGGGATGCCGCAGTCCATGCAGCGGCCGGCCTGCTCGGAGATGATCGGCAGGAGGGCCTTGCCGGGGCCGCCGGGATAGACCTCCTTCCAGTCGTTGATGCGCTCCTCGACCGGACGCTTGGGTGCCTCCTCGCGCGGTGTGGTCATGAATCCGCGTGGGTCAGCCATTCGCGGCCACCTCCATCATCCGTGCGGTCGTGTCCTCGTCGGACAGCCCTTCGGACTCCGCCTGCTCGGCGGCCTCGAGGACCTTGCGGTAGTTGACGGGCATGATCTCGGTGAAGCGCTGGAGCGACTCCTCCCATGCGCCGAGCAGCTGCTCGGCCACCGCGGAGCCGGTCTCCTGGTGATGCTTGCGCACGAGCTCCTGCAGCTCTTCAGCCGCACCGCCGGAGGCGGCAGCATCCGGACCTGCCACGGCCCGCAGCTCGACCAACTCGGGGTTCACCAGCGAGTGGTCGAGGTCGAGCACGTAGGCCGAGCCGCCACTCATGCCGGCGGCGACGTTGCGTCCGGTGGGGCCGAGGATGACGACACGTCCTCCGGTCATGTACTCGCAGGCGTGGTCGCCCACGCCCTCGACGACCGCACTCACGCCGGAGTTGCGCACGCAGAACCGCTCGCCCACCTTCCCCCGCAGAAAGATCTCGCCACTGGTCGCGCCGAAGCCTATGACGTTGCCGGCCACGATCTGCGCCTCAGGTGTGAACTGGGCCTCACGCGGCGGCCGCACGATGATGCGTCCTCCGGACAAGCCCTTGCCGACATAGTCGTTGCCGTCGCCCTCGAGGCGCAAGGTGATGCCACGCGGCAGGAAGGCACCGAACGACTGCCCGGCCGAGCCGAGGAACGTCAGGTCGATGGTGTTCTCGGGCAGTCCCTCGCCGCGGTAGCGCTTGGTGACCTCGTGACCGAGCATCGTGCCGACGGTGCGGTTGACGTTGCGGATCTCGAGCTGCGCGCGCACCGGCTCGCCCTTCTCCAGGGCATCCGCCGACAGCGCGATGAGCTCCACGTCGAGGGCCTTGTCGAGCGCATGGTCCTGGCCGACGGTTTGGTGCAGCGCGACGTCCGCCGCCAGCTCGGGCACGTAGAAGATCGGCGTGAGGTCGAGCCCGTCGGCCTTCCAGTGGTCGACGGCCGATCGCGTGTCGAGGATCTCCGCGTGCCCGATCGCCTCGTCGAGCGTGCGGAAGCCGAGCTCGGCGAGGTTCTCGCGAACCTCCTCGGCGACGAACTCGAAGAAGTTGACGACGTGCTCAGCCTTGCCGGTGTACTTCTCGCGCAGCGTCTTGTTCTGCGTGGCGACGCCGACCGGGCACGTGTCGAGGTGGCAGACCCGCATCATGATGCAGCCGGTCACCACGAGCGGCGCCGTGGCGAAGCCGTACTCGTCGGCCCCCAGGAGTGCGGCGATGACGACGTCGCGTCCGGTCTTGAGCTGACCGTCGGTCTGCACCACGATGCGGTCGCGCAGGCCGTTGAGCAGGAGCGTCTGCTGGGTCTCCGCGAGGCCGAGCTCCCAGGGACCACCGGCGTGCTTGAGCGACGTGAGCGGTGACGCACCGGTGCCGCCGTCGTGCCCGGAGATCAGCACCACGTCAGCCTTGGCCTTCGAGACTCCCGCCGCGACCGTGCCGACACCGATCTCGGCAACGAGCTTGACGTGCACACGCGCCGACGGGTTGGCGTTCTTGAGGTCGTGGATGAGCTGCTTGAGGTCCTCGATCGAGTAGATGTCGTGGTGCGGCGGTGGCGAGATGAGCCCGACACCCGGCGTGGAGTGGCGGGTCTTGGCGATCCACGGGTACACCTTGGGACCGGGCAGCTGGCCGCCCTCACCCGGCTTGGCTCCCTGCGCCATCTTGATCTGCAGGTCGTCGGCGTTCGTGAGGTACTCGCTGGTGACGCCGAAACGTCCGGACGCGACCTGCTTGATCGCCGAGCGGCGCTCGGGGTCGTGCAGGCGGTCCGGGTCCTCGCCGCCCTCGCCCGTGTTCGACCGGCCACCGATCCGGTTCATGGCGATCGCCAGCGTCTCGTGCGCCTCCTGACTGATGGAGCCGTACGACATCGCGCCGGTGTTGAACCGCTTGACGATCTCCGACACGGGCTCGACCTCGTCGATCGGCACCGGTGGTCGCACGCCCTCCTTGAAGCCGAGCAGCCCGCGCAACGTCATGAGACGTTCCGACTGGTCGTCGACGCGCCTCGTGTACTGCTTGAAGACGTCGTATCGCCCGGTTCGCGTGGAGTGCTGCAGACGGAAGACCGTCTCGGGGTCGAAGAGGTGCTCCGGTCCCTCGCGGCGCCACTGGTACTCGCCGCCGACCTCGAGGTGGCGACGCGAGCCGACGATGCCGTGGGTGGGATACGCCTTCTCGTGCCGCGAGGCGACCTCCTGGGCGATGACGTCGAGACCGACGCCGCCGAGCCTGCTCGACGTGCCGGTGAAGTATGCGTCGACGGTCTCCTGCGAGAGCCCGACGGCCTCGAAGATCTGGGCACCGGTGTAGGACGCGACCGTGGACACACCCATCTTGCTCATCACCTTGAGCACGCCTTTGCCCAGACCGTAAGCCAGGTTGCGCAGCGCCTGACCGGGCTCCATGTCCTGGACGAAGTTGCCCTCCCGCGCGAGATCCTCGGCCGACTCCAGTGCGAGGTACGGGTTGACCGCGGTGGCCCCGTAGCCGATCAGCAGGGCGACGTGGTGCACCTCGCGGACGTCACCGGTCTCGACCAGCAGACCGGCCTGCGACCGGAGCTTCTCGCGCACCATGTGGTGGTGCACAGCTCCGGTGAGCAGCAGCGACGGGATCGGTGCCAGGTCGGCGTCGGAGTGCCGGTCGGAGAGCACGATGATGCGCGCGCCGTCGGCGACCGCCCGGGACACGTCGGCGCAGATCTCGTCGATCTTGGCCTTGAGCGCCTCTCCGCCGCCGTGGACGTCGTAGAGGCCCCGCACCACGTGAACCGCGAACCCTGGCATGTCGCCGTCGCGGTTCATGTGCCGGATCTTGGCGAGCTCGTCGTTGTCGATGACCGGGAACGGCAGCTGCAGCACGCGGCACGACGCCGGGCTCGGCGCGAGCAGGTTCGTCTCCGGTCCCATCGTGCCGGCGAGCGAGGTGACGACCTCCTCGCGGATGGCGTCGAGCGGCGGGTTGGTGACCTGGGCGAACTGCTGGCTGAAGTAGTCGAACAGCAGCCGCGGCCGGTCCGACAGCACGGCGATCGGCGTGTCGGTGCCCATCGAGCCGATGGTCTCGGCGCCGGTGCGGGCGATCGGGGCGATGAGGATCCGCAGCTCCTCCTCGGTGTAGCCGAACACCTGCTGACGACGCGTGACGGAGGCGTGGGTGTGCACGATGTGCTCGAGATCGGGGAGGTCCTCGAACCGCACCAGACCGGAGTACAGCCACTCGTCGTACGGCTGCTCCGCAGCAAGCGTGGCCTTGATCTCGGTGTCCTCGATGACCCGGTGCTCCGACAAGTCGAGCAGGAACATCTTGCCCGGCTCGAGTCGTCCCTTGCGGGTGATGGTCTTCTGGTCGATGTCGAGCACGCCCGCCTCGGACGCCAGGACGACCAGGCCGTCCTCGGTGATCCAGAAGCGTCCGGGACGCAGCCCGTTGCGGTCGAGGACGGCACCGATCTTGTTGCCGTCGGTGAAGGACACGCAGGCCGGCCCGTCCCAGGGTTCCATGACCGAGGAGTGGAACTCGTAGAACGCCCGCCGGGCCGGATCCATCACGTGGTCGTTCTCCCACGCCTCGGGGATCATCATCATGACCGCGTGGGGGAGGTCACGTCCGCCGAGGTGCAGCAGCTCGAGCACCTCGTCGAAGGACGCGGTGTCGCTGCCCTCCGGGTCACAGATCGGGAACAGGCGCTTCAGGTCGCCGGGGATGAGGTCGCTCTCCAGCGTCGCCTCTCGGGCGCGCATCCAGTTGCGGTTGCCCCTGGCGGTGTTGATCTCGCCGTTGTGCGCGATGAATCGGAACGGGTGCGCCAACGGCCAGCTCGGGAACGTGTTCGTCGAGAAGCGGCTGTGCACGATGCACAGGGCCGACTCCACGCGCTCGTCGCGCAGATCAGGGAAGAAGCCGTCGAGCTGCTCGGTGGTGAGCATGCCCTTGTAGACCAGCGTGCGCGCCGACAGCGACGGGAAGTACAGGCCCCGGCCGGCGTCGCGGGCCAGCCGCTCGGCCCGGACCCGGATGACATAGGCGAGGCGATCCAGGGCGATGTCGGTCTCGCCGTTGTTGCCGGCCAGGAAGAGCTGGCGGAAGCGCGGCATCACCTCGCGGGTGGTGGCGCCGATCCCGGTCGGGTCGGTCGGCAGCACCCGCCAGCCCAGGACGGTAGCGCCCTCGTCGGCGGCCACCTGCTCGAGGAGCTCGACGACCTCGCTCTCCCCCTCGTCGTCATCCGGGACGAAGGCGATGCCGACGGCGTACGCGAGCCCGTCCTCGGTCGCCTCGGGCAGCTCGAAGTCGACGACCGCACGCAAGAAGGCGTCCGGGACCTGCAGCAGCAGCCCGGCGCCGTCGCCGGAGGCCGGGTCGGCACCGGCAGCACCGCGGTGCTCCATGTTGTGCAGCGCCTGCAGCCCGCGGGCGACAACATCGTTGGACCGGCGGCCCTTGGCATCGACCACGAAGGCGACGCCGCAGGCATCATGCTCCAGCGCGGGGTCGTACAGGCCCTGGGCCGCAGGGACGGCGGAGAAGGGCATGGCGGGGCTCCCTCGTCGTCGGGAAGGTGCGACAGCTCGTACGTGCGGGGTGTCTCAGGTTCTGGGTGGCACAGGTGGGGGTCTTGGGCGCTGGTGCAGACGTGCTGGGGCGGGACGGCGTCGGCCCATCGTGTGGTGTCTCTCCGCCGGAGCGTACCCAACCGGTCGCGGACTATCCGAACGCCAGCGTACCGACCGGTAACGCCCCGCGCAGAAGTCACTCGGCGGGCGTGAGCGACTGCCGTACGGTCGGCGCGTGCGCATCATCGATGACGAGCTGACCGCCGTTGACCGCTGCTACGACGCGCTGCCTCGACCTGCTGCGACAGCCGAGCAGATCGGCCCGTTCACGCTGTTCGTACGTAGCGATCCACGCGGATTCCCCTACTACGCGCGGCCTACGCCGGGCGGGACCGCACCGGTGACCGCGGCGGACGTGGTGGCAGTCCGGGAGCGGCAGCGTGAGCTGGGTGCGCCCGAGGCGTTCGAGTGGGTGCAGGAGGTGTGCCCGTCGCTGCGGGACGTCTGCATCGAGCAGGGCCTGGTCGTGCACACCAATCCGGTACTGGTGCTGGACCCGCCCGTCCGCGCGCCCCGGCCGGACGGGGTCGACATCCGGCTGCTCGGCCCCGATGACGACATCGCCACCGCCGACGCGGTCGCGCACGTGGCGTTCGGCACGCCGAGGACGGGCCCCGGGGACGCCGGCGTGACCGAACGCAATGCCTCGATCGGCGACGGCACCCGGGCGGCCCTGCTGGCGCGGCGCATCGCCGCCGGGACCTTCGGGATGGCCGCCGCGTACGACCCGGTCGACGGGCCGATCTCGGTCGGCT
>JBPCJE010000041.1:0-34614 GCA_051005615.1 Aeromicrobium sp. | reverse complement strand
GGATGCTGACGCTCGAGGCCGTCATCCTGGCCCTGAGCGTCCCGGGGATGATCTCGGTCGAGGGCGTCGACGCCCCGTTGGCTCTCGGACTGGGACTCGGACTCGCGGTGCTGTGCGTGCTCACCGCGGGGCTGCTGCGCCGTCCGTGGGCATACCTGGTGGGCCACGGGCTCCAGGTGGGCGCGATCTGCCTCGGCTTCGTCGTGCCGGTCATGTTCTTCGTCGGCGCGATGTTCGCCGCCCTGTGGACGATCGCCCATCTGCTCGGCCGTCGCATCGAGGCCGACAAGGCCCGGTGGGCGGCCGAGGGGTCCTGACACGGCCTACAGGCCGACGGTCAGGTTCTCGCCGCTTCCCGGGTCGAAGAAGTGCATCTTCTCGGTGTTGATGAACAAGGTGGCGGCCTGACCCTCCCGGATCTCACTGGCTGAGTCCAGCGAGACGACGAGCTGCGTGCGCAGCGACTCGCTGTCGACCTCCTTCGCCAGCTCCTTCAGCTGCTCCTGAACCTTCTGCTCCGCCTCGTAGGGGATGTAGGCGAACTGCTGGTCGCCCAGCCACTCGCGGACGTCGACCTGGGCCTCGAACTGGTTCGACTGAGCCCGGTCGTCCTCGAGCAGCGTGACGTCCTCGAAGTGCTCGGGCCGGATACCGGCCATGAGGAGTCCCTTCCCGGCGGTCTTCTCTGCCTTGTCGTCGGGGATCTTGAACGTGCCGAACGGCAGGCTCACGTCGCTGCCCTCGACGGTCGCCGGGAGGAAGTTCATCGGCGGAGAGCCGATGAAGCCGGCCACGAACAGGTTGACCGGCTGCTCGTACAGCTCCTTGGGTGTCGCGAGCTGCTGCAGGACACCACGTTTCAGGACGGCGACCCGATCGCCCAGCGTCATCGCCTCGGTCTGGTCGTGGGTGACGTAGACCGTCGTGATTCCGAGACGCTTCTGCAGCCGGGAGATCTCGGTGCGCATCTGACCGCGCAGCTTGGCGTCGAGGTTCGACAGCGGTTCGTCGAAGAGGAACGCCCTGGCGTCGCGCACGATCGCGCGGCCCATGGCCACCCGCTGTCGCTGACCACCGGACAGGTTTCCGGGCTTGCGGTCGAGGTGCTCGTCGAGATCGAGCGTCTTGCTCGCCTCACGGACCTTCTCGTCGATCTCCTTGTCGCTGGCCTTGGAGAGCCGGAGCGGGAAGGCGATGTTCTCGTAGACCGTCAGGTGCGGGTAGAGCGCGTAGTTCTGGAACACCATCGACAGGTTGCGGTCGCGCGGTGCCAGATCGTTGACCTTGTCGCCGCCGACGATCATGTCGCCGGACGTGATGTCCTCCAGGCCCACGATCATCCTCAGGAGCGTGGACTTCCCGCATCCGGACGGTCCGACCAGGATCATGAATTCGCCATCCTCGACGTCGATGCTGACGTCGTTGACGGCCGGGAACCCGTCTCCGTACTTCTTGACGATGTTCTTCATCTCGATGGCTGCCATGGGATCAACCCTTCACTGCGCCGGAGGTCAGGCCGGAAACGATCTTGCGTTGGAAGAACAGGACGATGATGATGATCGGCACCGTCGCGACGACGGCTCCCGCAGCCAGCAGCGACGCCGGCCGGTTGAACGGGTCGGCCCCGACGAAGAACGACAACGCGGCCGGGATCGGACGGGCCGCCTCGGTCGAGGTGAGCGAGATCCCGAACACGAAGTCGTTCCAGGCGAAGAAGAACGTCAGGATCGCCGCGGTGAAGACGCCGGGCGCTGCCAGCGGCACGATGACCTTGCGGAACGCCTGCCACGACGTGGCGCCGTCGACCTGCGCGGCCTGCTCCATCTCCCACGGGATCTCGCGGAAGAACGCGGACAGGGTCCAGATCGCCAGCGGCAGCGTGAACGACATGTAGGGGATGATCAGCCCCGGCCAGGTGTCGTAGATGCCCAAGGTGCGCCACATGTCGAACAGCGGACCCACCAGCGAGACCACCGGGAACATGGCGATCACCAACGCCGTGGTGAGCACGAACTTCTTGCCCCTGAACTCCAGGCGAGCGATGGCGTACGCCGCCAGCGTGGCCAGGATGACCGACAGCGCCGTGGCGATCAGCGAGATGCCGATGGAGTTGATGATCGCCCGGCGGAACTGCTCGTTCTGCACGACGTCGACGTAGTTCTGCCAACCGGCGCCGCCGCCCTCGCTGGGGATGAAGCCCGGGCTGCCGTTGGTGATCGCCTCCTGCGACTTGAACGAGAGGGAGATGATCCAGACCACCGGGAGCAGGCACCACGTCAGGATCAGGATGCAACCGACGACGATGCCGATGCGGTTCTTGCTCATCTCATCCCTCCTGCCGGGCCGCACCGAGGTCGACCTTGAAGAGCTTGACGATGAGGAATGCCACGACCAGCACCGAGAGGAACAGCAGAACCGAGAGGGCCGAACCGATCCCGAGCTGGAACTGCTCGATCACCTGCCGGTAGGTCAGGAACGAAATGGACTCGGTCCCGTTGGCGCCGGCCGTCATCACGAAGATGTTGTCGAAGATCCGGTAGGCGTCGAGAGCCCGGAACAGTACGGCCACCATGATCGCCGCGCGCATGTTGGGCAGGATGACCTTCCACAATCGTTGCCACCAGGTGGCGCCGTCGACCTTGGCCGCCTCGAGCATGTCCTCGGAGACCTGTGCCAGTCCGGCGAGCAGCAGCAGCGACATGAACGGCGTGGTCTTCCAGATCTCCGAGACCATGATGGCGATGATCGAGGAGTTGTACTCGCTGAACCAGTTGAAGTCGGTGCCGATGAACGGTAACCAGTTGTTGACGAAGCCGTTGGTGTTGGAGAACGCGAACTGCCAGGCGAAGCCGGAGACCACGGTGATGATGCCGTAGGGGATCAGGATCGAGGTCCGAATCACTCCTCGGGCGAAGATCACCCGGTGCATGACCATCGCGAACGCGAAGCCGATCACGAGCTCGACCGCCACCGTGACGACCATGATCATCACGGTGTTGGCGGTGTCGCGCCAGAACAGCGAGTCGCTCAACGCGGTGAGGTAGTTGGACAGACCCACGAACTCCCGCTCTTCGGGCGCCGTGAGGGTGTAGCTGAACAGCGACAGGTAGATTGCCCGCAGCATCGGGAACGCCGTCACCAGCAGCATCAGCACGATGGCCGGAGCGACCAGCTTGCGGGCCAGGCTGTTCTCGGCTCGGGCTCGATCGGAGTCGCGGGGTGTGGCCGCTTTGTGGCCCTTCGTGGCGGTCTGCACAGTCGTGCTCACAGCAGTGCCTGCCCGCTCAGCACGGCGCTCAGGAACTCCGCCGACTCCGCCGGGGTGCTCTCGGGATCGACCGCTGCGGGGGAGTGCCACACCGACTGGACGGCGCTGGAGATCTGGCTGTAGAAGGCGCTCTTGGGTCGGGGACCACCGGTGTCGACGCTCTCGCGCCAGAGCGCCAGAAGATCCGGTGGATAGGCATCCTGGAGCTTTTTCGAGTCGTAGACCGAGGCGCGGGACGGCATCAGGCCCTCGTTGACCGCGAGTGCCGACTGAGCCTCGGCGCTGGTCACGCACACGGCTGCCTCCTGGGCGAAGTCGAGGTTCTCGGAGTAGGCACCGACGCCGATGTCGATGCCACCGATGGGAGGCTTGGACTCCTCGCCCTCGACGGTCGCGGGATACCGCGCCCAGCCGAGGTCTTCGAAGGCCGCCTCGTCAGGTGGCCCGCCCGGTGCCTCGATGGTGTCCTGGTAGTTCTTGTAGACGAAGGTCCAGTTGGTCATGAACTCGCCCGCACCACCCTCGGGGAACATCTGACCCAAGGCGGTGCCCTCGTTGGAGGTGGTGAAGTCGGGCTGGGTCGCCCCCGAGTCGGCCAGCTGCTGGATCACCGTTGCGGCGGCGGCACCTGCCTCGGAGTCGAGGGTCACGTCGGCGTCACGTCCGTCCTCGACGGTTGCGGGGTCGAGGATGTTGCCGCCCGCGCCCTGGATCAGCGAGTTGATCCACACGACGTAACCCTCGTACCTGTTGGCCTGGACCCCGACCGTGCCACCCTCGGACTCAGCCGCCTCGATCACCTGGTCCCAGGTCACCGGCTTGGTCACGTCGAGGCCGGCCGCCTCGGCCAGCGACTTCCGGAACCACAGGACTTGCGTGTTGGCCCACTGGGGCGCCGCGACGACCTCGTCCTCCCACTGCACGGTCTCGCCTGCACCGGCGAGCACGTCGTCGTCGAGGACGGTGTCGGCCAGCTCCCCCTTGAAGGGGGCCAGCCAGCCGGCGTTGGCGAACTCGGGGACGAACACGGGATCCAGGCTCATCAGGTCGGTCGAGCTGTCCTTGGCGGCGAGCCTGCGGGCCAGCTGGGTGCGCTGGTCGGTTGCGCTGGCCGGGAGGAGCTGGATCGCGATGTCGTACTGGTCGGTGCTGCATGCGTCGGCCAGCGCGTTGAGCGTCTCCTGCCCATCGGGGTTGATGTACCAGTTGAGCGTCGGCTTGGCGGAGTCACCGCCGCACGCGGCGAGTCCGCTCATCGCCATCACTGATCCTGCGATGGTCGCGACCACGCGTCGTGTGCGTCGCCGTGTCGGAAGCCTCACCGCCATCTGTTCACCCCGTCCGACTTGTGTGACGCCTGTCACGTCTGTCGAACGTACGGCCCGGACGGTGGTGCGCGCAACCGGAAGGGGTACGGCGCTGATCAGGCGGGATCGATCTCGACCCACACCGCGGCGTCGGTCGGCACGCCGTGCTCGGCCGAGACGTGGGGACTGCTGGCCACCAGCAGTCGCGCTCCCTCAGGAAGCCGCGCCGGGGGCGACCCGAAGTTGGCCAGCACCAGCACGGCGCGGTAGTCCCTCGTCGTGATCGTGAATGCCAGGACCTCGTCGGTGGCGTCGTCGGACCAGGTCAGGGATCCGAGGCCGAGACGAAGCTCGAGGCGTAGGCGAAGCAGCGTCCGGTACAGCTCCAAGGTCGATCCGCCGGCTCCGCGTTGACGGTCGACGGCCAGGGCGCCGTACTCGGCCGGCTGTGGGAGCCAGGCCTCCACTCCCGGGCCGAAGCCGAGCGACGGCGTGCTGCCCTCCCACGGCATCGGGACGCGGCAGCCGTCGCGACCGCGCTCGGTGTGTCCGGAGCGCTCCCAGGTGGGATCCTCCCGGACGTCGTCGGGCAGGCGGGTCGCCTCCGGGAGGCCGAGCTCCTCGCCCTGGTACAGGTAGGCGGAGCCGGGCAGCGCGAGCATGACGGTGGTGGCGGCGCGGGCACGTCGCAACCCCAGAGCGGCGTCGGGCTGCGGATCGCCGGCCCCGATGCCGCTGCGTCGGGGCGGGCCCGGCGTCTGCGGGTAGCCGAGTCGCGTCGCGTGGCGGACGACGTCGTGGTTGGAGAGCACCCACGTCTGGGGCGCGCCGACGGACTCGGCGGCCGCGAGCGTCTCGGTGATCGTCGCGCGGAGGTCGCTTGCCAGCCACGACGTCATCAGGAAGGCGAAGTTGAACGACTGGTGCAGCTCGTCGCCGCGGACGTACCGGGCGAGCGCCTCGGGCGGCTTGACCCACGCCTCGGCGCACAGGATGCGGTCGGCGTCCTCACCCGGGACGGCGTACTCGTCGGTGATCTCTCGCCAGCGCCGGTAGACCTCGTGGACGCCGTCCTGGTCCCACATCGGTGACTGCGACGTCGGATTGCTGTCGAAGCCGTGCGGTGTTGCGGTGTCGGGCAGGCCGTCGGTCTTGACCAGCCCGTGCGCGACGTCGATGCGGAAGCCGTCGACGCCCCGGTCGAGCCAGAACCGCAGCACCGACTCGAGCTCGGCGTGGACCTCGGGGTTCGTCCAGTCGAGGTCGGGCTGCGTGACATCGAACAGGTGCAGGTACCACTGGCCGGGAGACCCGTCCGGCTCGGTGATGCGGGTCCAGCCGGGCCCGCCGACGGTGCTCGTCCAGTTGTTGGGCGGCTCGTCGCCGTGCTCGCCCCGACCGTCGCGGAACAGGTACCTGGCCCGCTCGGGACTGCCCGGAGCGGCCCGCAGCGCCTCCCGGAACCAGGCGTGGTCGATGGACGTGTGGTTGGGCACGAGGTCGACGATCACCCGAAGCTCCAGCTCGTGGGCCCGGCTGAGGAGCCGGTCGAAGTCGGGCAGCGTCCCGAAGCGCGGGTCGACGTCGCGGTAGTCGGCCACGTCGTAGCCGCCGTCGTGCTGCGGCGACGTGTAGAACGGCGAGAGCCAGAGCGCGTCGACGCCCAGCCAGGTGAGGTGCCCGAGACGCGCGGTGATGCCGGGGAGGTCGCCGATGCCGTCGCCGTCGGCGTCGGCCCACGAGCGCGGGTAGACCTGATAGATGACGGCATCACGCCACCAGAGCGTCCCGGTCATGGATTCCCCTCCCGCGGTTGTCGCCGAACGCTGCACGCTACGTTAGCGAGCATGGAAAGAACGCTCGTCCTGCTCAAGCCCGACGCCGTCCGCCGGGGCCTCGTGGGCCACCTGCTCTCCCGTTACGAGGCGAAGGGCCTCGGCATCGTCGCGATGGAGCAGCGCACGATCACGGGCGAGACGGCCGACGCCCACTACGCCGAGCACGTCGACCGCGACTTCTACCCGCCGCTGCGCGAGTTCGCCACCTCCGGCCCACTCGTCGCGCTGGTGCTCGAGGGTGACGAGGCCGTCGACGTCGTCCGCGCGCTCAACGGCGCCACCGACGGGCGCGAGGCCGAGCCCGGCACCATCCGCGGCGACCTCTCGCTGTCGAACCGCGAGAACCTCGTGCACGCCTCCGACTCCGCCGAGTCGGCCAAGCGCGAGATCGCCCTGTGGTTCCCGGACCTGGCGAGCTCATGACGAACGTCGGCGTGCTGGGCACCGGGATGGTCGGGCAGGCCCTCGCGACCCGGCTCGCGGATCTCGGGATCGACGCGATGGTCGGCGCCCGTTCGGCCGACTCCTCGAGCCTCGCGTTGTTCGCCGACATCGACGTCCGCACGGGGTCCTTCGCCGACGTGGCCGCCCATGCGGACCTGCTGATCAACGCCACGAACGGGATCAACTCGATGGCCGTGCTGGAGTCGATCGGGGCTGAACCGCTCGCGGGCAAGACCGTGCTCGACCTGTCCAACGAGCTCGTCCCGGTCGAGCACGGCTACCCGCGGCCGGCCGCGTCGCCCGAGAGCTCGATCGGCCGGCGTCTGCAGGAAGCGTTCCCCGAGACGTTCGTCGTCAAGAGCCTCAACACCATGAACTGCACCGTCATGGTCGACCCGTCGATCGTGCCGGGCGACCACGTCGTCTTCCTGAGTGGCGACGACCCGGGAGCCAAGGAGCGCGTGAGTGGGCTCCTTTCGGCCTTCGGCTGGCGAGCCGAGCAGATGGTCGACCTCGGCGGTATCGACACCGCGCAGGGACCGGAGATGATGATGAGCGTCTGGCTGTCGGTGATGATGGCCAGGGGCCGGGGCGCGCCTCGGTTCAACTGGGCCATCAACTCGGCCTGATCCCTCCAGCCGAACTTCAGACGAGGACCTGCGGCACCAGGTGGTGGTCGACGGCCTGGAACTGGCCGCGGACGTCCTCGGGCAGCCAGATGATGTCGTTCGAGGTCGACGCCACGTCGATGTCGCCCTGTAGCGTCACGACGTCGACGACCTGTCGCGGGTCGTCGCGGTCGCCCTCCTCGAACGCGACGAGCGCGACTCGCAACAGCACGCCGAACGGGTTGGGGTTCACGAGTCCGACGCCCCAGAACTCCGCGGGGTCGGCCGTCGCCTTCTCGTGGAGATCGATCATGACCGTTCGGACGTCGGCCTCGAGCGCCGGGTGGTCACTCTCGGCGAGGTCGGCGAGCTGGATGTCGACGGCCCGCACGTCCCGGCTGCCCGGTCCGTCGAAGCGCAGGATGTCGTGCCCGGTCCCTCCTGCCGGCAGGAGGGGCAGGCCCCGGTCCGACCCGTGCACGGTCTGCGTCACGACGTGCGGCAGCTCCCGACCCCAGATGTCGCGAGCCACGTAGCGGATCGTCGGCACGAGCGAGACCTCGGTGTGGTTGTGCACCGTGACCAGCTGGTCGAAACCGCCGTCCTTCGCTTTCGGGACGTACCGGAACGATAGCGGCGCCCGACCACGCTTTCTCCTCACCCGACCGAGCCTAGGTCGTCGGCGGTTACGCTGGACGACATGCCCGTCGAGTCCGTGTTCGCACGCCTGGAGCCGCTGCTGCCCAGCGTCGGCAAGCCGATCCAGTACGTCGGCGGCGAGCTCAACGCCAACGTGAAGGACTGGGACTCCGCGCAAGTGCGGTGGGCGCTCATGTATCCCGACGCCTACGAGGTCGGCCTGCCCAACCAAGGCGTCCAGATCCTCTACGAGGTGCTCAACGAGCGCGACTGGATCCTCGCCGAGCGCACTTACGCGGTGTTCGCCGACATGGAGGCGGTGATGCGCGCGAACGACATCCCGCAGTTCACCGTCGACGCCCACCGACCGGTCGGCGACTTCGACCTGCTCGGCGTCTCGTTCGCCACCGAGCTCGGCTACACCAACCTGCTCACCGCCCTCGATCTCGCCGGCATCCCGCTGCACGCCACCGACCGCGGCGACGACGACCCGATCGTGCTGGCCGGCGGGCACTCCGCCTTCAATCCCGAGCCGGTTGCCGACTTCGTCGACGCGGCCGTCCTCGGCGACGGCGAGGAGATCGTGCTCGCCATCAGCGACGTCGTGCGGGAGTGGAAGGACGAGGGCCGTCCCGGTGGTCGCGACGAGCTGCTCATGCGCCTCGCCGTCTCCGGCGGCGTGTACGTGCCGAAGTTCTACGACGTCACCTACCTCCCCGACGGCCGCATCCAGCGCGTCGTGCCCAACCGTCCGGGTGTCCCGTGGCGCGTCGCCAAGCACACCCTGATGGACCTCGACGCCTGGCCCTACCCGCGCAACCCGCTCGTGCCGCTGGCCGAGACGGTGCACGAGCGCTACTCCGTCGAGATCTTCCGCGGCTGCACGCGCGGCTGCCGGTTCTGCCAGGCCGGCATGATCACTCGACCCGTGCGTGAACGCTCGATCGAGGGCATCGGCGCCATGGTCGAGAACGGGCTGGCGAAGACCGGTCTGGACGAGGTGGGACTGCTCTCCCTCAGCAGCGCCGACCACTCCGAGATCGGCGAGATCGCCAAGCAGCTCGGCGACAGGTACGAGGGCAGCAACACGTCGCTGTCACTGCCCTCGACCCGCGTCGACGCCTTCAACATCACCCTCGCGAACGAGTTCAGCCGCAACGGGCGTCGCTCGGGTCTCACGTTCGCGCCCGAGGGTGGTAGCGAGCGGCTGCGCAAGGTCATCAACAAGATGGTCACGGAGGAGGACCTCGTCCGCACCGTGTCCGCCGCGTACTCGCACGGCTGGCGGCAGGTGAAGCTCTACTTCATGTGCGGGCTGCCCACCGAGACCGACGACGACGTCATGCAGATCGGCGAGCTGGCCAAGAAGGTCATCGAGGTCGGCCGTGAGGTGTCCGGCCGCAGAGACATCCGATGCACCGTCTCGATCGGCGGCTTCGTCCCGAAGCCGCACACGCCGTTCCAGTGGGCGAGCCAGCTCGACCACGAGACCACCGATGAGCGGCTGCGCAAGCTGCGGGCATCGGTGCAGTCCGACAAGCGGTTCGGCCGCGCCATCGGTTTCCGCTACCACGACGGCAAGCCCGGCACGATCGAGGGAATGCTCTCGCGAGGTGACCGCCGTGTCGGCCGCGTCATCGAGGCCGTGTGGCGTGACGGCGGCCGTTTCGACGGCTGGAGCGAGCACTTCTCGTTCGAGCGCTGGGAGGCCATGACGGCCGAGGTGCTGGCCGACGAGACGCCCATTGGACGGAACTGGCTCGACTGGTACACCACCCGCGAGCGTGAATATGCCGAGGTCCTGCCGTGGGACCACCTCGACGCCGGACTCGACCGCGACTGGCTGTGGGAGGACTGGCAGGACGCGATCGACCCCGACGGCGCCCGCGAGGTCGACGACTGCCGCTGGACCCCCTGCTTCGACTGCGGCGTCTGCCCGCAGATGGACACCGAGATCCAGATCGGTCCCACCGGCAAGACCCTGCTGCCGCTGTCAGTCGTCTGAGGTAGCCCAGCGGCGGAAATACGGAGCTCTCCCGATGTCCGGCCCCTACCTCACGGACCAGAGTCGATGGTGTCGAAGGAGGACATCATGACCATCATCACCGACCACACCCTGCACACCGAGGTTCATCAGCACGAGCACGAGCTCGCGGCCCGACTGGAAGAGCGCCGCAACATCGCCGAGCGAGGTGCCGCGACGGTCGGGGGCCGCCTGGCCTTCGCCGCTCATCTCGCTCGTCGTGCTCGCGCCGCCCACGCGGGCTGACCCCCGCTCAGCGCTCGAGCTCGTCCTCGAGGAACACGTCGCGGTTGACGACGGTGCCGAAGATGCCGATGAACATCGAGGCCACGAGCAGGACGAGCACCGGAACGGTCCACGAGCCGGTCGCGTCGTGCAGGAGGCCGGTCCCGAGCGGGCCGGCGGCGGCCACGACGTAACCGAGTCCCTGGGCGAACGCGGAGAGAGCGGCGGTGCCGTCCGGGCTGCGGGTTCTGCGGCTGATCATCGTCAGGGTCCAGGTGAACGCGCAGCCGCCCACGCCGAGCAGCACGGCCCATGCCCACGCCGCCGCCGTGGGGGCGAGCAGCACACCGGCCCAGCCGACCGCCGTCACGAGGGCGAACAGCCACGGGAGGATCGGACGCGATCCGGCCCACGCGATCAGCGCAGGCAGGGCGAGCGTCACCGGGATGCCGACCGCGCTCAGCAGTCCCTGCATGGCTCCCGCGTGGGCCGAGCTCAGCCCGGCGTCGTGGAGGATCGCAGGGAACCAGCCGAACTGGGCGTACGCCTGGGCCGACTGAGCACCGAAGCACAGGGCGAACGCCCAGGCGAACGGCGATCTCACCACCGCTCGCATCGACATGCGGTCGCCCTCCGGGTCGACGTGGACGTCGTGCCCGACGAACGCCAGCCACGGCAGGGCGGTGACGGCGGCCAGCAGGGCCCATGCGCCCACCCCGTACCGCCAGTCGCCGAACGCGTCGGCCACGGGCACGGTGACCACCGATCCCAGGGCGGCGCCGGTCATCAAGGCCGCACCGTAGAGGGCGCTGATGGTCGGCAACCGGTCCGGGAAGTGCGTCTTGGCCAGCACCGGGAGGAGGATGTTGCCGACTGCACTGCCGGCCAGCGCCGCGACCGAGAGCACGAGGAAGGCGGCGGACGATTCCACCACCGCTCGGAGCACGAGCCCCGCGGCCGTGACGACGAGCAAGAGGAAGGTCGTGCGGTGCAGTCCGATCCCACGGACCAGTCCGTGCGACGTCGAGCCGAACGCCGCGAAGCACAGGACCGGCAACGTGGTCAGTACTCCGGCGACCGCAGCGCTCATCCCGAGGTCGTCGCGCAGGGCATCGAGGACCACCCCGACACTGCCGACGGCCACCCGGAGGTTCAGGGCCAGCAGCACGATCGCCGTCCCGACGAGGAGACGTCCCGCGGCGGGGGTGCCGGGCTCCGGGCGGCGAGAAGTGGAGCGACGATCGGGTGCGGGCACCAGCCCATCTTCCCCATAGGCTCAACCGGTGAGCACGTTGGAGGGCACGCCGAATCCCGAGGCGCCGAACCCGCAGCTGCCGATCGTGCAGAAGCTGCGCATCCGGTACGCCAAGCGGGGCCGCCTGCGCTTCACCAGCCATCGTGACTTCGCCCGCGCCTTCGAGCGAGCCGTGCGACGCGCCGACGTGCCGATCGCGTTCTCGTCCGGTTACAGTCCGCATCCGAAGATCTCCTACGCCAACGCGTCGCCCACGGGCGCGGCGACGGAGGCCGAGTACCTCGAGATCGGGCTCACCCGCGAGTGCGATCCCGACGCCGTGCGCGCCGACCTGGACGCGTCGTTGCCTCCCGGACTCGACATCATCGAGACCGTCGTCGCCACAGGTCAGGGCTCTCTCGCGGAGCGATTGCAGGCGAGCGAGTGGTCGATCGAGCTCGTCGGGGTCGACGGTGAGACAGCGTCGCGGGCCGTTGAGGCGTTCCTCGCCGCGGACGTCGTCGAGGTCGAACGCATGACCAAGCGCGGACTGCGGACGTTCGACGCCCGCGCCGACGTGGTCGCGCTCGAGGCCCGTTCGGCCGATGCCGGTGGACAGGTGTGTGCGATACTGAAGGTGGTCATCCGACATGACACACCGTCGGTACGACCGGACGACGTTCTCGCCGGACTCCTTTCCCGCGGAGGCCTGCAGGTTGAGCAGACGCCAGTGGCGACTCGCTCGGCGCAGGGCCCGCTCGACCAGAGCACCGGCATGGTCGGCGATCCACTCGCCTTCGACCGCGACGCATCCTGACGGGTGTCGACCGCGGCGGCGTGAGGTTGGCCGTGTGACAGGCCTTGACCGTCGTCACCCCCGGTGCGCGTGGCGCGTCGGGCGACCGAAGGCTTCAGGCCCGCCTGGCGGGCCGCAGACGTACAGCCCCGGCCGGACGATCTCCGGTTCGCGGGCGAAGGAGAGCAGATGCTCGACGACAACGACACCCCAGCAGAATCCACCACCAACACCACTCCCGAGACACCCACACGGAGACGCGCCGCAGGCAGGCCCGCCGGACCCCCGGCCGCGCTGAGCACCGACATCTTCGCCCCGCCGAAGGGCGACGACGCCAAGGCCGAGCGGCCGGCCAAGAAGGCGGCCGCCAAGACGGCACCGGCGAAGAAGACGGCACCGGCCAAGAAGTCCGCACCGGCGAAGGATGCTGTGACGGCGAAGGATGCTGTGACGGCGAAAGCTGGGACGGCGAAAGATGGCGGGGCCAAGAAGGCCGACGGCGACGCGCCCGCGAGCGGCTCGGTCTTCCAGCCGCCCGCGATCGCCACGCAGCCGGCGCGCCCCAAGCCCGACACCAACGACGATCGTGACAACGGTGACCGTGCCGACGGCTCTACCGACGATGGGAGTGACGACGGACCCAAGCGCCGCCGCCGCAGCCGCGGTGGCCGCCGCCGCCGCAAGGGTGACGAGGGCGACACCGACGGCTCCGACCAGCAGGACGACAACGACGACGACAACGACAGCGGGGGAGGCAACGGGAACGGCAGTGCTCAGGACGGGGCCACCCGCCGCCGCCGCCGCCGGGCTCGCGCCGGTGAGGATGCCGCGAAGTCGCCCGACGACCCGGAGAACACCGTGGTCAGGGTGCGCGAAGGTCGCAGCGCCGAGGACGAGATCACCGGCGTCTCCGGCTCCACCCGTCTCGAGGCCAAGAAGCAGCGCCGCCGTGAGGGCCGGGAGGCCGGCCGCCGTCGCGCGCCGATCGTCTCCGAGGCCGAGTTCCTGGCCCGTCGCGAGTCGGTCAAGCGCGAGATGGTCGTGCGCCAGCGCGACGACTACACGCAGATCGCGGTGCTCGAGGACTCCGTCCTCGTCGAGCACTACGTCGCCCGGGAGTCGCAGACGTCGCAGATCGGCAACGTCCATCTCGGAAAGGTCCAGAACGTCCTGCCGAGCATGGAGGCCGCGTTCATCGACATCGGCGCCGGTCGCAATGCCGTCCTGTATGCTGGCGAGGTCGACTGGAGCACTCTCGGCAACGGCAAGCAGCGCAAGATCGAGGATGCGCTCTCACCCGGCCAGACGGTGCTGGTGCAGGTCACCAAGGACCCGGTCGGACAGAAGGGCGCCCGGCTCACCAGCCAGGTGAGCCTGCCCGGCCGCTTCCTCGTCTACGTGCCGCGCGGGCAGACCGCCGGCATCTCCCGCAAGCTGCCCGAGAACGAGCGCACCCGCCTCAAGGCACTCCTCAAGGAAGTCCTGCCCGACGACGCCGGCGTCATCGTGCGCACGGCCGCCGAGGGTGCCTCGGAAGATCAGCTGACTCGCGATGTCACGGCCCTCACCGCCCGCTGGCAGAACATCGAGAAGAAGGTCGAGAGCGGCAAGGCTCCCGAGCTGCTCTACGCCGAGCCCGACCTGATCATCAAGGTCGTCCGTGACCTCTTCAACGAGGACTTCACGTCCCTCGTCGTGGAGGGCGACGACGCGTGGGACAACATCTCCGGCTACGTCGATCACGTTGCCCCCGATCTCGCCGACCGCGCCAAGCGCTGGGAGCCTGCCTCGGACGACGCGGAGTCTGACGTCTTCGCCGAGCATCGCATCGACGAGCAGATTCACAAGGCCCTCGAGCGCAAGGTCTTCCTGCCCTCGGGCGGTTCGCTCGTCATCGACCGCACCGAGGCGATGACCGTCGTCGACGTCAACACCGGCAAGTTCACCGGTTCAGGCGGCAACCTCGAGGAGACGGTCACCAAGAACAACCTCGAGGCGGCCGAGGAGATGGTCCGTCAGCTCCGGCTCCGCGACATCGGCGGCATCATCGTCATCGACTTCATCGACATGGTGCTCGAGAACAACCGCGACTTGGTGCTGCGGCGTCTCGTCGAGTGCCTGGGCCGCGACCGCACGCGTCACCAGGTCGCCGAGGTCACCTCGCTCGGCCTGGTCCAGATGACGCGCAAGCGCATCGGCACCGGCCTGCTGGAGTCGTTCAGCGCCGACTGCGAGCACTGCAAGGGTCGTGGGGTCGTCATCACGGCCGAGCCGGTCGAGCCCAAGAAGGACGAGCAGCGTCGCGGCCGTCGTGGCGGCGGGGCCGGCGCCAAGGGCAAGGGCGATACGGCCAAGCCGGCCAAGAAGGCGGCCGCCAAGAAGTCGACGTCCAAGAAGGCCACCAAGCCCAAGAGCGACGCTTCGAAGGACGACGCTCCGAAGGACGACGCTCCGAAGGACCACGCGGCCAAGAACGACGCCCCGAAGGCGGGTGGCCACGTTTTGACCGACAAGGGTCAGTCTCCGTAGAATGGAACGTCGGTGCACGTGTCGTGTGCCGACCTCGTGTGCCAGGCACACCCTGATCGACACGCACAGACTTTCCGAACGACGAATGAGGATCCCGTGGTGTACGCAATCGTGCGCAGTGGCGGCACGCAGCAGAAGGTGGCCGTCGGCGACGTCGTCGAGATCGACAAGGTCACCCAGGCGCAGGGTGAGTCCCTTTCGCTGCCCGCGGTGCTGCTCGTCGATGGCGACACCGTGACGACCGACGTCGAGAAGCTCGCCAAGGTCTCGGTCACCGCCGAGGTCCTCGGCCAGACCAAGGGCCCCAAGATCGTCATCCAGAAGTTCAAGAACAAGACCGGCTACAAGGTGCGCCAAGGCCATCGCCAGAAGTACACCCAGGTCAAGATCACCGGAATCAAGTAGGAGCCTGACAGATGGCACACAAGAAGGGCGCAGCGTCCACCAGGAACGGACGCGACTCCAACTCCCAGCGACTCGGCGTGAAGCGCTTCGGCGGCCAGACCGTCAACGCGGGCGAAATCATCGTGCGTCAGCGTGGCACCCACTTCCACCCCGGCACCAACGTCGGCCGCGGCGGCGACGACACGCTGTTCGCGTTGTCCGACGGAGCCGTCGAGTTCGGGTCCCGCCGAGGCCGCAAGGTCGTCAACATCGTTCCGGCCCACGAAGTTCCGGCGGAGTGACCGAGCGAACCCACTCTTTCCGGAAGGGGCGGTCCGCGTGAGCGGGCTGCCCCCTTTCCGTTTCTTGCCAACAGAGTTCTGAGTAACAGGAGCAGTCGTGGCAGTCCCCACCTTCGTCGACCAGGTGATGTTGCACGTCACGGCTGGCGACGGCGGGCACGGGGTCGCGTCGGTTCACCGTGAGAAGTTCAAGCCGCTCGGCGGACCCGATGGCGGCAACGGCGGTCACGGCGGCGACGTCGTGCTGCGGGTGGCCGCCGACGTCACGACCCTCATCGACTTCCACCATGAGCCGCACCGCAAGGCCGGCAGCGGGATGCCCGGAGCCGGCAGCAACAAGAGCGGGTCGCACGGAAGGGACCTCCTGCTGACCGTGCCCGACGGCACGGTCGTGCGCGACGAGAAGGGCGAGGTCCTGGCCGACCTCGTCGGGGCGGGCACGGAGGTCGTCATTGCCGCGGGCGGGCGCGGCGGACTCGGCAACGCCGCCCTCGCCTCGAGCAAGCGCAAGGCGCCCGGCTTCGCGCTCAAGGGCGAGCCCGGCGAGCACAGGGTCATCACCCTCGAGCTCAAGGTCGTCGCCGACATCGGGCTCGTCGGCTTCCCGAGTGCCGGCAAGTCCAGCCTCATCGCCGCGCTGTCGCGCGCAAGACCCAAGATCGCCGACTACCCATTCACGACCCTTGTACCCAACCTCGGAGTGGTCACGGCCGGCTCGACGACGTTCACGGTCGCGGACGTGCCCGGGCTCATCGAGGGGGCCAGCGAAGGACGCGGGCTCGGCCACGACTTCCTTCGCCACGTCGAACGCTGCGCAGCCCTCGTCCACGTGATCGACTGCGCCACGGTCGAGCCCGGCCGCGACCCGGTCTCCGACCTCGACGTCATCGAGGGCGAGCTCGCGGCCTACTCAGCTGAAACAGGGGGAGGCCTGGACGACCGCCCGCGTCTGGTCGCGCTCAACAAGACCGACGTTCCCGATGCGCGAGAGATCGCCGGATTCGTCCGCAACGACCTCGAGGCGCGCGGGCTGGACGTGTACGACGTTTCCGCCTCCAGTCATGAGGGTCTGCGTGAGCTGTCGTTCGCGATGGCCGAGGTCGTGGCGGCCAAACGTGCGGCCACGCCGCGGGCCGAAGCCACCCGCATCGTGATCCGTCCGGCCGCCGAGCCCGGCGTCGGGTCGGAGTTCACCATCGTCGAACGCGGTGGCCAGTGGATCGTGCGCGGCGAGAAGCCTGCTCGCTGGGTCCGCCAGACCGACTTCAGCAACGACGAGGCCGTCGGGTTCCTCGCCGACCGGCTCAACCGTCTCGGCGTCGAGGACCGGTTGACCAAGCTCGGTGCCCAAGCCGGTGACGACGTCGTCATCGGGGATGAGGACGACGCCGTCGTGTTCGACTTCGACCCCCAGATCCTGGCCGGTGCCGAGATGCTCGGCCGCCGTGGCGAGGACCAGCGCCTCTACGACAACGACCGCCGCACCAACCAGGCGCGCCGCGAAGAGCTCGCCGCGAAGCGCGCCTTCGAGGCCGAGGCACGGGAAGCCCGCAGTACCGATGAGCCGCCTCCCGACGGGAACCAGGACGGGTCATGAGCCGGATCGTGGTGAAGGTCGGCTCGTCCTCCCTCACGACCGCCTCGGGAGGGCTCGACGTCGAGCGGCTCGACGCGCTCGTCGACGCCGTGGCCGCTGCACGGGTACGGGGCGACGAGGTCGTGCTCGTCAGCTCGGGCGCCATTGCCGCCGGTCTGGCCCCGCTCCGGCTGCCTCGGCGCCCGCGCGACCTCGCCAGCCAGCAGGCCGCAGCGAGCGTCGGTCAGGGCGCATTGATCGCTCGCTACTCCGAACGCTTCGCCATCCACGGGCTCGTGGTGGGGCAGGTGCTGCTCACGGTCGACGACGTCACCCGGCGCAGCCACTACCGCAACGCGTACCAGACGTTCGCGAAGCTGCGTGAGCTCGGCGTCGTGCCGGTCGTCAACGAGAACGACACCGTGGCCACCAGCGAGATCCGGTTCGGCGACAACGACCGCCTCGCCGCCCTGGTCGCCCACCTCGTCCACGCCGACCTCCTCGTGCTGCTGTCCGACGTCGACGGTCTCCACGACGGCCACCCCGACGAACCGGGCAGTCGGTTGATCACCGAGGTGCGCGGCGACGACGCGCTCCAGGGCATCGACGTGGCCCGGGTCAGCGAGTCCAAGGTGGGCACCGGCGGCATGGTCACGAAGATCGAGGCGGCGCGCATCGCCACCGGCGCGGGAATCCCGGTCGTGCTCACCGCGGCAGTGCGGGCCGCGGAGGCGCTCGCCGGCGGGGCCGTCGGTACTCGCTTCCTGCCCACCGGCCGTCGCCGCCCCACCCGGCTGCTGTGGCTCGCGCACGCCAGTGACGCCCAGGGCTCGCTGCACATCGACGACGGCGCGGTTCGGGCCCTCACCATGCGCAAGGCGTCGCTGCTGCCCGCCGGCATCACGGGTGTCACCGGCACGTTCGCGGCCGGCGACCCGGTCGACGTCGTCGCCGCCGACGGAACCGTCGTGGCGCGTGGCCTCGTCAACTACGACAGCGCCGAGCTGCCCCCGTTGCTCGGCCGGTCGACCCGCGACCTCGCTGTCGAGCTCGGGGCCGACTACGAGCGCGAGGTCGTGCACCGCGACGACCTCGTGATCGTCGGGAAGAATCCGATGGGTTGAGCAGTCCGCGCAGCGGGCGTGTCGAAACCTAGGATGAGCACCATGAAGGAGCAGGTGCACGAGGCCGCCCGACGGGCCCGGTTGGCTGCCACCAGCCTGGCCACGCTCCCGCGCGCGGCCAAGGACGCCGCACTGATGGCCTCCGCGGACGCCCTTGTCGCGGCCACCGACGACCTCCTCCACGCCAACGCCCTCGACGTCGAGACGGCCCGTGCCGGCGGCACCCCGGCGGGGGTGCCGGGCCACTTGCGGCCGATGGGTACCGAGCACGTCATCGACCGACTCGCCCTCGACGCCGACCGGGTCGCCGCGTTCGCTCAAGGCCTCCGCGACATCGCCGCCCTGCCGGACCCGGTCGGCGAGATCGTGCGCGGGTCCACCCTGCCCAACGGACTTCGGATGCAGCAGGTCCGCGTGCCCATCGGCGTCATCGGCATGATCTACGAGGGCCGGCCGAACGTCACCGCCGACGCCGCGGGCATCTGTCTCAAGTCGGGCAACGCCGTGCTGCTGCGCGGCTCGTCCTCGGCGGCCCAGTCCAACGCGGCGATCATCGCCGTGATGCGCGACGCGATCGGGGGTGCGGGCCTGCCGGCCGACGCGATCCAGCAGATCCCAGCCGACGACCGGTCGTCCGCGCAACACCTCATGCAAGCACGCGGGCTCGTCGACCTTGTCATCCCCCGCGGGGGAGCGGGGCTCATCCAGACCGTCGTCGAGCAGTCCACCGTGCCGGTCATCGAGACGGGCGTCGGCAACTGTCACGTGTACGTCGATGCCGACGCCGACCTCGACATGGCCCTCGCCATCGTGCTCAACGCCAAGACTCAGCGCACCAGCGTGTGCAACGCGGCCGAGTCGCTGCTCGTGCACAGGACGGTCGCCGACGCTTTCGTGCCCAGGGTCGTCGCCGCGTTGCGCGAGACCGGGGTCACGATCCACGGCGACCCCGCCTTCGTCGCGGCCGACGAGGCGGTGGTACCGGTCACCGACGAGGACCACGCCACCGAGTTCCTCGCCCTGGAGATCTCCGCCGCGGTGGTCGAGTCACTCGACGACGCGGTGGCCCACATCCGCCGGTTCTCCTCGCATCACACCGAGGCGATCGTCACCTCCTCGCTCGCGGCCGCTCAGGCGTTCACCGTCGGCGTCGACGCAGCCGCCGTGATGGTCAACGCCTCCACCCGTTTCACCGACGGTGCTGAGCTGGGATTCGGCGCCGAGGTCGGCATCTCCACCCAGAAGCTGCACGCCCGCGGCCCGATGGGTCTGTCGGAGATGACATCCACGACATACGTCATCGTGGGGTCGGGCCATGTACGCAGTTGATTGATCGGCCGAAAGGCGCGATACATTGACCGCATGCTCACGATCTTCACGGCCGCCGAAGACGGCGCCGAGCACCTGCGCGACATCGGCATCGATCCGTACGCGGTCGGTGGCATCTCCATCGCGATCCTCACCATCGCCATGCTCGTGCTGCTGTCGTTCGGCAAGGGTCGCGAGCACACCTGAGCACGCCAATGGTCGATGCCGGGACGGCGCGTCGGCGCGTCGGCGTCATGGGTGGCACGTTCGACCCCGTCCATCACGGCCACCTCGTGGCCGCGAGCGAGGTCCAGGCGTGGTTCGACCTTGACGAGGTCGTCTTCGTCCCCACCGGTGAGCCGTGGCAGAAGGCCGAGCGCGAGGTCTCCGCGGCGGAGGACCGCTACCTGATGACGGTGGTTGCCACCGCGTCGAACCCGCGGTTCGCCGTCAGCCGGGTCGACATCGACCGCGACGGCCCCACCTACACGATCGACACGCTGCGCGATCTCGCCACGGCCAGGCCCGACTGCGACCTCTACTTCATCACCGGTGCGGACGCCATGGCGGCCATCCTCACCTGGCGCGACCACGAAGAATTGTTCGAGCTCGCCCACTTCGTCGGCTGCACACGTCCCGGTCACGAGCTGGATCCCAGCACGCTCGAGGGACTGCCACGCGACCGCGTCACCCTGGTCGAGATTCCCGCGCTCGCCATCTCGTCCACTGACTGCCGCAACCGCGTCGGGCAGGGTGAGCCGGTCTGGTACCTCGTGCCCGACGGGGTCGTTCAGTACATCGCCAAGCACGACCTCTACCGGAAGGAACCAGCGTGAGTGCCGGCGAACGGGCCATCGAGCTCACCCGGGCGGCCGCGGAAGCAGCGTCCGACAAGCTCGGCCAGGACCTCCTCGCCTTCGACGTCTCCGAGCAGCTCGTCATCACCGACATCTTCCTGCTCTGCTCGGCCGCCAACCCGCGGCAGGTGCGGGCCGTCCAGGACGCCGTCGAGGAGAGGCTGCTCGAGCTGGACGCGAAGCCGGTTCGACGTGAGGGGGAGCGCGAGGGCCGCTGGGTGCTGCTCGACTACTCCGACGTGGTGGTGCACATCCAGCACGCCGACGAGCGCGCCTACTACGCGCTCGAGCGTCTGTGGAGCGACTGCCCGGTCGTCGACCTTTCACCCACCGCATGAGCCGGCGCATCATCCTGTGGCGGCACGGGAGAACCGAGTGGAACCTGGCCGGCCGTGTCCAGGGCCAGAGCGACGTGCCGCTCGACGACGTCGGGCGGCAGCAGGCGCGGGAGTCCGCGGCGCGGCTGGCCACGCTCGGCCCGACGCGCATCCTGACCTCGGACCTCCGACGCGCGGCGGACACCGCCTCGGAGCTCGGCATTCTGTGTGACGTCGGGGTCGAGCGAGACCCCCGTCTGCGCGAGATGAGCTTCGGTGAGCGCGAAGGGCTCACCTGGGCCGAGTCGTGGGAGCGGATGCCGGAGGGCATGCAGGCGTGGGTGAACGGCGACGAGTCGAAGATCCCCGGCAGCGAGACCCACGCCGAGGCCGGCGACCGATTCGCTGCCGCGCTGCGCGAGCACGTCACCCACCTCGGCGAGGACGAGACGCTCGTCGTCGTGGCGCACGGCGGCGTCGCGCGGGTCGGCGCCTGCTCCTTCCTGGAGTTCCCACCGGGGTCGTGGGGCTCGTTCGGCGGTCTCAGCAACTGTGCGTGGTCCGTGCTCGAGGAGGAGCCGTACGGCGGCCGGAAGCGGTGGCGGATCGTCGAGTGGAACGCCGGCACGCTCCCCGAGCCGGTGATGTCCGACGACGAGCGGCCCGGTTTGGGGCAGACGTCCGCGAGCGGCTAAGATCGGTGACCGGTCTTCGGGCCGAGAACACGGGGCTATGGCGCAGTTGGTAGCGCGCTTCCATGGCATGGAAGAGGTCAGGGGTTCGAATCCCCTTAGCTCCACATCGACGACATCATCCCTCTCGTGAGGGCCGACGTCGTCCCCGTACGCTCTCTCCATGCTCTCCCGTATCAATCTCGGCATGGCCGTGGTCATGACGGGGGTGGTGTTCGTCGCCGTCGTCGTGGAGCGCGAGCGCAAGGGCCAGCTCCCGGAGCCCACAGGCGAGCAGGCCCCGACCGGCCTGGCGCGCTTCTACGACCAGCGCGTTGATTGGGAGTCGTGTCGCGGAGGCTTGTGCGGCACGATCAGGGTCCCGCTCGACTACGAAGAGCCGGGCGGACGGACCGTCGACCTGCGGGTCAAGTACCGCCCGGCAGACGACAAACCAACGCGTCGTCTGCTCTTCGTCAACCCGGGCGGGCCGGGCGGCTCGGCGTTCGAGTACGCCTCTGGCTTCGCGGGCGGGTCGCGGGCGCTCCGCATGGAGCTCGGCATCGTCGGGGTGGACCCACGAGGTGTCGGAACGAGTGAGGCGCTCGATTGCTTCACGAGGTCTCAGCTCGACGGCCTTCTCGACGTCGACTCCAGCCCCGACGAGCGGTCCGAGATCAACGACCTCCGGTTCGCGTTCGAGAATCTGGGCGAGTCGTGCGTGAAGAACTCCGGCGACCTCGTCGGCCACATGTCGACCGAAGAAGCAGTGCGAGACCTCGATGTCGTGCGCGCCGTCCTGGGTCAGGACGAGCTCGACTACTACGGCGCCTCCTACGGAACCCAGATCGGTGCCACCTACGCCCACCTCTTCCCCGAGCACGCGGGCCGCATGGTGCTCGACGCGGGAGTCGACCCCAGCCTGAGTCCAAGGCGTCACGCCCGCCAGCAGGCCGAGGGATTCGAGAAGTCGCTGCGTCGGTTCCTCTCGTACTGCACGAAGCTCGACAGCTGCCCACTCGGCGAGGACGTCGACCAGGCGCAGGACCGGGTCGTCGACGTGCTCGAGGAGGCCGATGACAAGCCCCTCCCGTCCACCGGGGTCCGCCCTGCCACCGAGGCTGCCGCAGTGCGAGGCATCGCCTTCGCGCTCTACGAGCGCGACAGATGGCCCGCCCTGGTGCTGACGATGTCCCGGGCCACCTTCGGTGACGGCACAGCGCTGCGACGGCTCGCCGACAAGTATGACCAGCGAGACGACACGGACTACGCCAACAACTCGACCGTGGCGTACTTCGCCGTGCGCTGCCTGGACTACCCGAAGGCTCCCGGCTACACCAAGGTCGCCGACTTCGAGTCCGACTTCAGCGACGCCGCCCCTGTCTTCGGACGCTCGCTGGCCTGGTCCGCTGCCGAGTGCTCGTCGTGGCCCGTCGCCTCGTCGTCCCCCCAGAAGTCGGTGTCGGCGGACGCGGTGGACTCCATCGTCGTGGTGGGCACGACCCACGATCCCGCCACACCGTACAAGTGGTCGGAGAGCCTCGTGCGCCAGCTCGGCTCCGCCCGGCTGCTGACTCGTGAAGGTGATGGGCACACGGCCTACCACACCGGCAATCGCTGCATCGACGAGTTGGTCGACGACCACCTGCTCGGCCGGTCGTTGCCCCGGGGCGACCTCAGATGCGACGAGGACGGGAGACTGGTCCGATGAGGGTCCGGTTGCGCGCCGTGCTGATCCTGACCGCGCTGCTCGCGGGCGGCGCCGTGGTGCTGGCGTTCACTGTGGTGCCGTCGACGGCGCAGAAGCAGCAGGTCCAAGACGCCGGCCGGGTCGCTGAGGCGTACGAACGCGACCTGGAACAATCCATTGACGAGCTGGGTGCCTACGTCGTCAAGCGTCGCTTCGAGAACGCGACGAACTACCAGAAGCTGTACGACCAGGTGACCGAGCGGATGGACACGATCCCGACGATCCCCAAGGAGGGGACCACGGCCTACGGTCGCAAGCACAGCCGCGAGTACCGTACGGCCGCGAGCCGCCGCAGCCTCGAGCTCGTGCAGTTCGAGAGGTTCACCACATTCCTCCAGAACCGCATCATCCCCCGGCAGGAGTTCGTCGACGCCGGGGTCGACCTGGTGCAGGTCAACCCACGGAAGCTGCTCGAGGGCTTCACCGTGCAGTTCTCGGGAGAAGCACTGCGCACGGAGGTCGTGCCGGCCTACCGGAAGGCCCGCAAGAAGCTGCTCGACCAGAAGCCGGCCGCAGAGGACGCCGAGCTCGCACGCGACTTGAAGAGGTACGCCGACGACACCATCAAGATGACCAGGGGCGGCGCCGACGACATCGATGCCGGTCGCGGGTTCTTCTTCGAGTTCGGCAACAAGCCGGACCTCCTGCTGCGTAGGCTCGAGGACACCCAGCGGGCCATCGCCGCAGAGGTGTCCACTCAGGTCGACGCCATCGACACCTCGGGCGGTGCCCCGGCGGGCGGCTCCGCGGTCTGATCCGGTGATTCTGTTCATCTCGCCGTCTGCGTCACGGAACGCACGATTTTCGGTGCCCTCTGCACAGATGTCGCTGCGGATGTGTATATTCGTCCATGGCAAGGGCCTCTCGGGGCAAAACCACTCACTTTTCTACGTCAGGATTTTGAACGTGAGGAACATCCGCGCAGTCACCGCCGCGTTCCTGCTGCTGCTCGCAACCCTGTTCGTCTGGTCCGGCCCTGCTTCTGCCGCTGCGACCACCACCTCGCCATCGAGTCTTGGGTTGGAGAAATGCCCCAGCTCTGCCGACACTTCTGCTGATGAAGACGG
The DNA here is from genome assembly GCA_051005615.1 of Aeromicrobium sp. Taxonomy (GTDB): domain Bacteria; phylum Actinomycetota; class Actinomycetes; order Propionibacteriales; family Nocardioidaceae; genus Aeromicrobium. The sequence continues at coordinate 10,347 of JBPCJE010000041.1, read as the reverse complement.
CGACGACGACGATGGCGACGACGAGGACAGCGACGACGAGGACAGCGACGACACCGACACCGACTCCATCCAGACCGATGCCGACGTGGACGTCGACGTCGACGTCGACGGCGCCGTGATCGATGGCAACCTGATCACCTTCGACGACGTCGAGGCCATCCAGGCGCCGGACGCCGTGGCGACCGACACGGACATCGACGCGGTGACGGGCACCGAGACCGACGGCGAGCTGGTCCTGATCGTCGATGGCCTGGACGTGGAGTCGATCTCGCAGACCGACGCCGCACTGACGGACACCGATCTCGATGCGACCACCGGCACCACGACCGATGGCAACCTGGTTACGACGCCGGACGGTGTGGACATCACGGCGATCTCGCAGACGGACGCCACGTTGACCGACACCGACGTCGATGCCACGACGGGCACCACGACCGACGGTGAGCTGGTCACGACCGGCACCGACATCGAAGCGATCTCGCAGACGGACGCGACGCTCACCGACACCGACGTCGATGCCACCACCGGCACGACGACCGATGGCGGCGCGGTGCTCGCCACCGACGTCGACGCGATCTCCGCCACCCAGGCCACCGCCGTCGACAGCGTCGGGGTCTCGGTCGACGGCGCCCTCGACGGTCTCGTCGACGGTGGAGTCGATGCGGACCCGACGCCTCTCGCCGGCGACGAGACGCCAGTGAGCACCAGCAACCAGCCTTCCGACAAGGAGCCCTCCGGCGGCGGCGAAGAGGGCGGCGGCGAAGGCGCCGGAGAGGGCGGCGTGCTCAGCGCCCAGCTCCTCAAGACGGCGGACTGCCCCGACGACAGCTCACTTCCGGACACCGGCGGATCCAACCTCGGTCTGCTCGTCGCCGGCGGCGCTCTGGTCCTCATGGGCACCGGCGTCGTCCTCGTGGCCGAACGGCGACGCAAGCTCGCCTGAGGTCCCGTCTCGTCGATCGCATGAGCGCTGTCCGGGTCGGGGTCACCCCGGCCCGGACAGTTTCGTGCACGTAAGGTCTTCTTCATGCCAGAGCAAGCTCCCACCCGCCATGAGATCGACCTCCCGTCCGGCGGACGTCGGGGAGTCGTCTGGGCCATCGCCGTCATCGTGGCGCTCCACTCGTTCCTGGTCATGCTCTGGGTGATGCCGGTCAACCCAATCCGCGACGCGGTCGGCCAGCAGCGCCTGCAGTCCTACATCAACAACGACTACTTCCCGTTCGAGCAGTCGTGGTCGGTCTTCGCCCCCACCCCGCGGCGAGGCGGCGAGAACGTCGTCTTCCGCGCGTTCATCGGCGACCCGAAGGCCGGCACGGGCAAGCTCACGAACTGGTACGACGTGACGGCCGACGAGGACGCCCGGATCAAGTACCTCGTCAACCCGTCGCGCATCCACTCCGCCACGCGGCGCATGGGTGGGAACGTCAATGCTGCGGTGCCCAACTTGTCCGAACGCCAGCGTCTCCTGCTCCGTGGCAACTTTGTCGAGACCAGCCCGAAGGTCCTCTACTCGCGCCTGGTCAAGCTGAGTCCCGCCGGCAAGCCCACGTCAGACGTCACGGGCTACATTCAGAACGACGAGATGCTCACCCGATTCCTCACGATGTACGCCACGGCCCGGTGGGGCGAGGGAGTCTCCATGGTCCAGTTCCGCGTGGGCCATCGCAGCGTCCCGAACTACTCCAAGCGGCGCGACGTGAACTTCCTCGACGTTCCCTTCACGTATTACAGCTTCGGATTCCGCCGGGCCATTCCGGCTCCGACGGGGGACGCCCAAAAGGCCTTCGACCGGTACGTCGAGGATGCGACGCCGGGTGACTTCGTGACGTTGACGAAGAACTCGAAGGGGAAGATCACGGTCGAGAAGGGGGATGCGTCGAAGTGACCGACGTGCTCACGAAGCCGGAGACGAGTCCGACCTCGCACGAGGCGCCCACCGTCATCGGGCGCGGGCTGGACGTGTTGACCCATTGGTACGACGTCTCGCAGCGGTGGCTGCTGTGCGACAAGCGGTCGCTGTACGGCGCCTCGTTCGCCCGCATCCTCTCCGGCTGCGCGGTGCTGGGCATCCTCATCACCAACTTTCGTCAGCGTGACCTGCTGTTCGGGCCCGCGGCGACCTGGAACAAGCCGCGCCAGGACGTCGGCCTGTACTGGCAGCCCGACATCGTCGACGGCATGAGCAGCCAGGTGTTCCTGGCCTTCTATCTCGGCGTCCTCGCGCTGGCCGTCCTTTGGGTGCTCGGGTGGCATGCGAAGGTCGTCGGTCCGCTCATGCTGCTCGGCAACGTGGCGATCATCGAGCGCATCCCGGTCCTCGGCGACCAGGGCGACAACATCCTGCGGGTCGGCCTCTTCATCCTGATGTTCATGCACACGACCGAGTACTGGTCGCTGGATGCGCGTCGCCGACGCCGCACGGTGCGCCGGCCCGTCGATCGGTATGCCGGGCTGGCTCGGAACGCCCGCGCCATCGTGCGCAACATGTACAACTCGCAGGGTGTCCTGCCGCAATGGCTTTCGAACGGCGTCCACAACATCACCGTGGCAGGGCTCGCGTTCCAGCTGACGATCATCTACATCTCGGCCGGCATGTTCAAGACGCAGGGTGTGCTGTGGCAGCACGGCACCGCGTTGTACTACCCCCTTCAGCTGCAGGAGTACAAGCCGATCCCGTTCCTGACCGACATGTTCACGCACTTCGGCGTCATGGTCGGTCTCGCGACGTACGTGGTGGTGTTCACGCAGCTGTTCTTCCCACTGCTGCTGATCGTTTCGGTCACGACCCGGCGCATCGCGATCGCCGTCGTCCTGCTGTTCCACCTGTCGATCGCCGTCATGATGGCGCTGCCGTGGTTCAGCCTGGAGATGGTGGCGTTCGATGCGATCTTCGTCTCGGGCACGACCTACGTGGCGCTGGGGGCGTGGTTGAAACGGCGAGGTATGGCGTTGGGCGACCTGTGGTACGAGATCACCGACCCGGTCATCGACCGGTTCAGGGCGCGGGCTCGCTGAGCTCGCCCGCCACCCGACGACCCGAGAGCACCACCAGGATCACCGGAATCGTCAGGGCGCCGGCGGCTGCGGTCAGCGTCCCGAAGCCCTGCCAGGCGACGACGAGACCGGCGAGGAGCCCGCCGAGCGCACCCGCGAGGTTCAGGGCAAGATCGCTGAATCCCTGGACCGCCGGACGGACGCTCACGTCGACCGAGGTGCTGAGCAGTGTGGACCCGGCGATGACCGATGCCGACCAGCCGATGCCGAGCAGTGTCAGCCCGATCGTGATCTGCAGGTCGGAGCTTCCGGACGTGCCGGCGACGGCCACGGCCACGACGAGCGTGCTCTGTCCGAGGAGAATCGTCCGGGCCGCGCCCCAGCGGTCGCTCAACCATCCCATCAGTGGCGAGAGGGCGAACATTCCGGCGATGTGCAGGCTGATGGTGAGGCCGATGACACGCAGCGACGATCCGTGGTCCTCCATGTGCACCGGGGTCAGGGCCATGACCGCCACCATCACGGCGTGCGCGGTGGCGATGGCGTAGACGGCGACCAGCGCCGTACCTCGCACGTGCGGAATCGCGGCCCGCAGACCACCGGGCTGGGTGGCGGTGCCCTCTGTGCGGACCAGCGGGTCCGGCCGGAGGAACAGGAACGTCATGAGTGCCGCCAGGGCGAACGTGACGATGGAGAACAGCAGCGGCCCGGCGAGGTCGGGAACGCCGAGGCGACGCGCGACGTCCGCACCGGGGCCGGTCAGGTTCGGGCCGATGACCGCGCCGACGGTCGTCGACCACACGACGAGCGAGAGAGACCGACCGACCTGAGCAGGGTCGGCGCGATCCGTGGCCGCGAAGCGCGACTGCAGGTTGGCCGCCGTTGCCGAACCGAACAGCAGGAGCCCGAGGAGGACGAGCGGGAGCGACTCGAGCTCCGAGCCGAGCACCGTCAGCACGGCACCGACGGATCCGAGCAGCCAGCCGAGAGTCAAGGCCGGGCGCCTGCCTGAGCGAACTGCGACTGCGGCAAGTGGCACCGTGGCGGCCGCGGTGCCCAGCGTCATCATCACCACGGCCATGCCGGCCCAGCCGGACGATCCGGTGACGTCCTTGACGACCAAGGCGCTGATCGCGATCCCGGCGCCGACACCGATACCGCCGACGACCTGGACGGACGCGAGCACCGTGACGATCCGGCGCTGGATGCGCGTGCTCTCCGCGGTCGTCGTCACCGTTACCAGATCGTCACGCGCTGGTCAGGGTCGAGCCAGAGCTCGTCGTCGGGCTTCACGTCGAAGGCTCCATAGAAGGCGTCGATGTTGCGGACGACCTGGTTGCAGCGGAACTCCGGCGGCGAGTGCGGATCGATGGTCAGTCGGCGTATCGTCTCGGCCGGTCGGACCTTGGCCTGCCACGCCTGCGCCCACGAGTAGAAGAAGCGCTGGTCGGCGGTGAGGTCGTCGATCAGCGCGGGCTCGGCCCCCGCCGATTCAGCACCGTCGAGAGCAAGACGCAAGGCCCGGTGGGCGATGCCGAGACCGCCGAGATCGCCGATGTTCTCCCCGATCGTCAAGGACCCGTTGACGGTGTGGGCGTCGCCGCCCTCGGGGGACAGGTGGTCGTACTGGTCGATGAGAACCGCGGTGAGGCCCTCGAACGCGGCGCGGTCGTCGTCGGTCCACCAGTTGCGCATCGCCCCGGTGCCGTCGTAGTGCGAGCCCTGGTCGTCGAAGCCGTGCCCGATCTCGTGCCCGATGACGGCCCCGATCGCTCCGTAGTTGACGGCGTCGTCGGCACCGGTGTCGAAGAACGGGGGCTGAAGGATTGCGGCCGGGAACACGATCTCGTTCATCGTGGGGTTGTAGTAAGCGTTGACCGTCTGCGGCGTCATGTACCACTCGTCGCGGTCGATGGGGGAGCCGATCTTGGCCAGCTCGCGGTCCATCGCGACGGCGAGGGCGCGCCGGGCGTTGCCGAGCAGGTCGGTGGGGTCGGTCTCGAGCGCGCCGTAGTCCTTGAACTCGTCCGGATGACCGATCTTCGGCGTGAACGACTCCAGCTTCTCCAACGCCTTCGACTTGGTGGCGTCGCTCATCCACGACAAGGTGCTGATGCTCTCGCGATAGGCGGCAATGAGGTTCTCGATCAGCTCGCCCATGCGCTCCTTCGCCGCGGGCGGGAACTCGGTGCGGACGTAGATCTTGCCGACCGCCTCACCCATCGCGCTCTCGACGAACCCGACGCCGCGCTTCCAGCGGGGACGAAGCTCGTCGGTGCCGCTGAGGGTGCGTCCGTAGAACTCGAAGTTCGCGTCGACGAACGCGGACGACAGGTACGGAGCACCGCCGTGCACGATCTGCCACCGCAGCCAGTCGCACCACGCAGGCAGGTCCTCGTCGACGAGCAGGCCGGCAAGTCCCTGGAGGAAGGACGGCTGCGCCACGACGACCTCGGCCACGGCCGGCGCGGGGATGCGGGCGGACTCGGACCAGGCGGTGAAGTCGAACGACGGGGCGAGCGCCTGGAGCTCGATGACGTCGACGAGGTTGTAGGTCTTCTGCGTGTCGCGGCAGGCCACGCGGTCCCAGTGATGGGACGCGAGGCGCGTCTCGAGGTCCATCACCCGCTGAGCCCGCGCAGCCGGGTCGTCGAGACCGGCGAGGTCCAGCATCGTCGCGACGTGGTCGACGTAGGCCTCACGGATGGGGGCGAAGTCGGCCTCGGTGTAGTAGGACTCGTCGGGAAGACCCAGACCGTCCTGCGAGAGGTGCGTGACATAGCGGTCCGGCTGTCCACGGTCCGGGGCGATGAACAGGCCGAAGACGCTGCCGACGCCCGAGCGCTCGAGGGTGCCGAGCGTGCGGACGAGCGACGCGATGTCGGTGATCGCCTCGACCTGGCCCAGCTCGTCGGCCAACGGCTGCGCGCCGGAGGCCTCGATGCGATCCTCGTCCATGAAGCTCGCGTAGAGATCGCCGATCTTGCGCTCCTCTCCGTCCGGATCGTTGTTCGGTGCGTCCCGACAGGTCTCGATGATCGAGCGGACGGTGGCCTCAGACTCGTCGAACAGCGTCATGAAGGCGCCGGCGGTGGCGCGGTCGGCCGGGATGTCGGTGGTGCGGAGCCAGGGGCCGTTCACGTGGCGGAACAGGTCGTCCTGGACCCGGATCTCGGGGTCGAGACCGGAGACGTCGATGGCGGGCGGCGGGGAGGTGGGATCGGCTGACGACACGCCAGTAGGCTACCCGGACCTCGTCCACGTCCCGCGATTCGGTTTCGCGTTCACGCATCGGTAACCTGAGGTCGCACCAATTCGGCCCGAGGAGTCCCATGCGCGTCATCACCTATGGAACGTTCGACCTGTTCCACGACGGGCACCGGCGCCTCCTCGAGCGCGCTCGCGCTCTCGGCGACCACCTCATCGTCGCCGTGACCACGGAGAACTTCGACGACGCCCGCGGCAAGCTGAACGTCCAGCAGAGCCTGATGGACCGCATCCAGAACGTCCAGGACAGCGGGCTCGCCGACGAGGTGATCATCGAGGAGTACGAAGGCCAGAAGATCAACGACATCCAACGGCACCACGTCGACATCTTCGCGATCGGTTCCGACTGGCTGGGCAAGTTCGACTACCTCCAGGACTACTGCGAGGTCGTGTACCTCGAGCGCACGAAGGGCATCTCCAGCACCCAGCTGCGCGAGGAGAGCGCCGGCCTCATGCGGCTCGGGATCGTCGGCACCGGTCGCATCGCCAACCGCTTCGTCGACGAGGCGCACTTCGTCAGCGGCATCGATGTCGAGGGCGCCTGGTCGCGCAGTGCGGAGAACGTCAAGAGCTTCGTCGACCGCCATGACCTCGATCTGGCCGCGGGCTCGTACGAGGAGCTCCTCGACGCGGTCGAGGCCGTCTACATCGCGACACCGCACGGCACCCATGTCGAGTACGCCTTGGCGGCCATCGAGCGCGGCAAGCACGTGCTCTGCGAGAAGCCCATGACGCTCACCGAGGCCGACTGCGTGCGGTTGCAGGAGGCGGCGGAGCAGGCCGAGGTCGTGCTGCTCGAGGCGGTCAAGACCGCTTTCTCACCGGGATTCCAGCGACTGGTCGCCGTGGCCCGAAGCGGTTCCATCGGCGACATCCGCTCCGTCGACGCGACGTTCACCAAGCTGACCACCGGCGACGTGCGCGAGCTCGACGCCCAACAGGAGGGCGGCAGCCTGGCCGAGCTGGCCAGCTACCCGCTGCTCGCGGTGGTCAAGCTCCTCGGCGAGGACCACGAGGACCTGCGCACGACGTCGTTCAAGCCGGAGTCCAGCGACGTCGAGCTGTACTCGCGGATCGATTTCCGCTTCCCGCACGCCGTTGCGTCGGCGCGCACCGGGCTCGGGGTCAAGGCCGAGGGTGACTTGGTGATCGCCGGTACTCGTGGCTACATCTACGTGCCGGCGCCGTGGTGGAAGACCGAGTACTTCGAGGTGCGGTTCGAGAACCAGTCGGACAACAAGAAGTTCTACTACAAGTTCGACGGCGACGGACTGCGCTACGAGATCGCCGAGTTCGGCTCCATGATCCGGCGCGGCGAGCGCGAGACGTTCCGCCTGCGTGACTCGGAGTCGCGGTGGATGGCCCGCGTCCTCGAGTCCGCGCGCGCCGACGCCCACGTGTTCGGCTGAGTGGCGGCGTGGACCCCAGGATCCTGCTGCGGCGGGTGGCAAGACGAGCTCGGCTGTCCCCGAATCCCCATGTCCGGCGTCTGTTCCAGCTCATCCGCTCCACGTACCGTCTCCTCGGCCGCTGGTTCCCGTTCCTGCACTTCGGCTGGATGGCCAACCTTCGTCGGGCGGTCTGGGACGGCGACGACCTCGTGCTCCAGGGTTGGGCGTTCGTCCGCGGCGCCGACCAGGGACCGCTCCCCACCTTTGACGTGTGGCTGCATCGCCGCTTCAGACGCGCACGCATCCGTGCGGTCGCGACGCCGACCAGGGACCTCGACGTCCTGGGCGCAGTGCCTCGTGCCGAGCTCAACTACAGCAACATGGCGTTCGAGGCGCGTCTCGATGCCCAGACGCTGGCGAGCCTTCCGGGAAGCGGCACGTGGCAGGTGCGCATCGGCGTCACCGGCGGCGGGCGCCGCTCCTGGGGGCATTGGCGACGCCACAACCCGTTCGGCTCCCCGGCGGTCGTGCGGCTGCAGCCGATGGGCCACCGACTGGTCGGTCCTGCCTTCCACGACCGACGTGGCGTGCTGATCGTCTCCCGCAAGCCGGGCGTGCTGGTGCGTGACGTCACGGCGACCGGGCGTGAGATCAGCCTTCTCGTCGACGCCGGTGCCACGACCGAGTCGGCAGGACGGTCGGAGTTCGGCCTCAGCGGCGAGGGGCAGGAAGACGTCATGCTCACCGTCCAATGCGAGGCCGACGGTGTCCGACTCGTGGGCACTCTTCCGCCCGGACAGATGGTCGTCGACGACGAGACCGGTGATCGCCACCCGCCGACCTGGACCGGATTCGTCGGATCGGACCGTTCCCGGGCGCCCTTGACGCTCCTCGACGACTCGGACGGTCACCGGCCCGACCACTCCAGCACCCTGCTCATCCGTGGGGGCGCGGACCGCGCGCTGCAGGTCGTCGACGTCCCGCACTTCGTGGAGGTCGACGACGTCGAACGGGTGGACGAGGAGAACCCGCACCTGCGGCTCACCGGCACCATCGTCGGCGACCCCGATGCGTTCTCGCTCGTGATGTCCGCCCCGCGCCTCGACCTGCCGGTCACGCTCGACCGGGTGGACGATGACGGCCGGTTCTCCGCCAGCGTCCCACTGCGGATCTCGATGTGGGGTGGGCCCTCGTTGCCGCCGATGCGTGGTGCGTACGACCTCGAGGGCTGGATCGACGGTGAGCGGTTCAGCACGTTCGTCAGCCAGTCACTCGTCGACCGGTTGCCGCGCGTCGACTCCCGACCTGACACCCGTCTGCGGTTCGAGCTCGCCCGACGTGATGAGCTACGGGTGCGGTTCACCCGCCCGCGCCACGAGTCCGAGTACGGCTCCTACCACCAGAACATCCTCTTCGACCGTTTCGCGGGAGGCAGTCTGCCGGCGGTCGACGCGGTCTACTTCGAGAGCTTCTTCGGGCGCAACGCCACCTGCAACCCCCGCGCGATGGATCGTGAGATCGCCCGCCGCCATCCCGACCTGCGCCGGTACTGGTCGGTCGACGACTTCTCGATCGACGTTCCCGAGGGCGCGACGCCGCTGGTCATCGGCTCGCAGGAGTGGTGGAAGGTGCGCGAGACGGCGCGGTGGGTCGTCACCAACGAGTGGCTCCGCACGCGCTACGTGAAGAGGTCGTTCCAGACGGTCCTTCAGACCTGGCACGGCTCGATGTACAAGATGATCGGCCTGGACCGCTCGAAGCTGGGTGGCGCGCACCTCCAGAAGGCCAGGCTGGAGCGCAGCAACTGGGACATGTTCATCTCCCAGAACGCCGACACGACCTCGATCATCCGCCGCGCGTACGACTTTTCGGAGGGCATCGTCGAGTCCGGGTATCCCCGCAACGACGAGCTTCGCGACCCCGACCCGTCACGTGCCGCGCAGATCCGCAACCGGCTCGGGATCCCGGAGGGCAACACCGTCGTCATGTACGCGCCCACCTGGCGGGAGAAGGGGCAGGAGGTCGGGCTGCTGAACGTCATCGAGCTGTCCGACCAGCTCGGCCCGGGCTTCACCTTCCTGCAGCGCGGCCACGTGCGCATGCTCGACCGGGGCGCGGTCGTCCGGCACGACCACGTCATCGACGTGAGCACGTATCCGCAGATCAACGACCTGTATCTGGCCGCCGACCTGCTGATCACCGACTACTCCTCGATGATGTTCGACTACAGCGTCACGCGGCGGCCGATGATCTTCTTCACACCCGACATCGACGAGTACACCGACCCGAAGGTGCGGGGCGTCTACTTCGACCTCGAGGAGATCTCTGTCGGCCCGGTCGTGCGAACCCCGCAGGAGGTCGTCGACCTCCTCGGCTCGATCGACTCCTGGGCACCGACGTACGACGAGCGGTACGAAGCCTGGTCGGCCCGTTTCAACCACGCCGACGACGGTCATGCGGCTTCGCGAGCCGTCGACGCGCTGTTCGCGTTCGACCCCAAGACCCGGTCGCGCACGCTCGTGGAGCGCTGGGACCTCGAGGCCGGGACCGGTGAGGACGCCTAGGTGTGATGTCCAGGCACGTTGTGCGATTGGGTACGGCGAACCGTAGATAGGTGAAGGCCTCCCGGTGTGGAGTGGAGCTGTCTAGGAACTACTCCACCAAGGAGGCCTTCATGGCTCACGCTAACGCT
>JBPCJE010000040.1:0-55761 GCA_051005615.1 Aeromicrobium sp. | reverse complement strand
GCAGGCCCTCGCGCACGAGTGCCTGGGCCAGCACGGTGGCGGTGGTGGTGCCGTCGCCCGCGACGTCGTCGGTCTTCTTGGCGACCTCCTTGACGAGCTCGGCACCGATCTTCTCGTAGGGGTCCTCGAGCTCGATCTCCTTGGCGATGCTGACACCGTCATTGGTGATCGTGGGGGCTCCCCACTTCTTCTCGAGGACGACGTTGCGGCCCTTGGGGCCGAGTGTCACCTTCACGGCGTCGGCGAGCTGGTTCATGCCGCGCTCGAGCGCACGACGCGCTTCCTCGTTGAAAGCAATGGTCTTGGCCATGTGTGGATCTCTCCGGTCGACGTAGTGCGATCGGCCGCAATCGGCCGATCTGGTGGTCTGGCACTCTCATCATACGAGTGCTAATCAACCGGATGCAACGGCCCCCTCGTCACACCGAGAACAGCAGGAACAGGCCCGTGAACGTGTAGGCGACCATGAGCAGCAGCATGCCCATCTGGCCGGAGAGCCGGTGCGCGCGCGGCAGGACGATGAGCGCGCGGTCGTGCGCCGCGACCACCGCGAGCACGTGCCCGGCCACGACGAAGGAGACCTTCAGCGCGGCGAGCGCGGAGGTGTGGGTCGACAACACGTCGGTGACATCGACCTCCAGTCCGGCCAGGGCGAGCACCACCGACTGGCCCTTCTCGACGAGGTAGGTCAGGTAGTGGGCGAAGATGTAGCCGACGACGATCGGCACCAGGGAGTGGGCGAGCTTGCCGGGCAGCGCAGCCCGCTGTCGGACGTCACGCCCCCGGTGGCCCGTGCCGCGACCTGGAACAGCGCGGCCACCGCGACGCAGAATCCCAGCAACGTCAGGCTGTGCACACCGGCCGACAGCGCCTTCGACTGCCAGAACGACGACGCCGAGAAGCTGTCGTACGCGGTCGAGCCGAGCAGCGTCGCGAGCAGCACGAGGAGCCCCGGCTCGACCGGGACCTCCGGCAGGGATCGCAGTGAGTTGTGAGGTCGCCACCTGCGGTCTCTGACGAACGGCGAAAGCCGAGCCACGACGGCGCTGTAGACGTCGAAGGGGTCGGCACGGTCGAACCAGCGTGGCCCGAACACGATGCCGCCCGCGATCGTCACGACCATGTAGACGGCGACCCAGAGGCGCACGGCGCCGACGTCGCCCGGGTCGGGTGACGCGAGCTCGAGCCACACGAAGGAGAGCAGGCCTGCGACAGCCGGCCAGTAGCCGAGTCGCCGTGGATAGGCGACGAACCCGTCGGGGCGCCCCGCCAGACGTCCGACCAGCGACTGGATCGTGCGCCACGGCGACAGGTCGCGCCACACGTGACCGGCCAGGAGCGCGAGCGGCACGAGACCGACCCAGACCAGGATGTAGACCGCCCCGATACCGGCGTTGTCCGGGTCGTCCCGGCCGGCGAACAACGCGACCAGGATCCATGCGGCGAGCAGGGCACCGACAGCCGCCAGCCACGGACGACGCGGAAGAGAATCCGTGGGGTCGTCCCCGGACTCGAACCTCGGCTCGCGCCACGCGAGAGCGAGCACGGCGAACGAGATCGTGAGCGCCCAGGAGGCACCGACCATCGCGTACAGGAACGGGATGGGCAGGTCCGTGGAGCCGCCGACGCCGTGGGCGACGAACCCGGCCGCGAGCACGGTCAGGGACGAACGACGAGCTGGACGATCGTCGCGTCGAGACGGTGCGACTCGACGGCGACCTGTCCGGGCTTGTCGACGGTGAACGACTTCTCGGTGTCGTCTCCCTCGCGGACCTCCCACTCGTGCTCGGGCTCGGAGTGGACGTGGATCGAGTCGTGCACGTCTGACGTGATGCGCAAGGTGATCTTCTGGCCGACCTTCGCATCGACGCGGTCGCCCTGCGGTGTGACCTTGCCGTTCTTGATCGCGATGTCGACGACGACGCCGGCGGCGGGTTCAGCCGTCTCCGACGCGCGTGGGCTGGACGACGACGACACGGTGCCCGTGTCGCTGTCCTCGCCGCAGCCGCTCAGGAGCAGCCCGGCGGCGAACATGGCGGCGAGGACCTTCCTCATGAGTCCTTCCCGGGGCCGCGATCGTCCGTGGGCTCGTCCGTGAACGCGCGGTCGATGATCTCCCGCTCCTCCCGTTCCTCGCGCCGGTCCTTCCGCGCGATGTGGAGCACCACGGCCACCACGACGACGGCCGGCACGAGGGCCGGGATGGCCAGCAGGGCGGCATGGTGAGCGAACAACTGCTCACCAACGGGGATCATGACGTCAGCGTAGGCGCGTCACTCGACTCCCTCTGACCGGCCCCATGAGCGCTGATGCTGCGCGAGACCCGCCCGACGGCGACGGAGATACCGACCAGGATCGCGAGGCTGCACAGCAGCACGATCAGGTTGGCGACGCCCCACGCCCAGGCGGGCGCGTCGAACTCACGCTCACGCTGGAGGATCTCGATCTCCGGCACGAAGTCGCGGGTGAACTGCGGGCCGGCCGGGACCTCCTTGGCGTCGAGCGGCGCGTCGGCGGGCATGAAGATCGGCACGCCGGCGAGCATTCGACCGTCCTGCACCCGCAACAACGTCTTCCAGTTGCCGCCGACGGGCACCGGGCTCGTCGACTCCCAGGTGTTCGGGCCGGTGCGGGTGAGCTCATGGGTGACGACGCCCTTCTTGTCATCGCTTCCGCCCTGCCAGGCGGTGAGCTGGACCCAGGTGGGGTTGTCGTCGATGAGGTCCGCCGGCTGCACGGAGACCTTCGCCATGATCTCGGGCTCCGCGTCCGTGCCGGCCTGGGTGGTGGTGATGGAGGCCGACGCATCCTTGGGGACCGTCGCGAGCAGACCGTTGGCCACGGCCGCGCCGGTGACCAGGATCGACCCGATCACGATGGCACGTCCGACGTTGGGCGACGGCAGGTTGCCGGTGAGGCCCATGAAGAACAGGGCACCGCACAGTCCGGCACCGAGGGCCACCGGAATGGTCATCGCCAGCCCCTCGAGCCAGATGTCCTGCGGCCAGGGGAACTGGAACACCAGGTCGTTCCAGAGCTTCTCGGTGACCGTGCCGACCGTGCCGATCAGCAGCCCGCCGACCGCGCCGAAGGCGAGTGGTTTGTCCTTCAGCTTGGAGAGGGCCAGCAGCTCGATGATGAGCGCACTGCCGAGGTAGAGCGGGAAGACGTGGTCAGCCTGCCCGAAGACGTCGCCGACGACGAACGACACGATGCCGCGGACGATCACGAAGAAGAACGCCGCGAACAGTGCCGCCCCCGGACCCACGTAAAGACGGGCCGCGATGAGCGTGAGCGCCGCAGCGGCGGCGATCATCAGCGGAGCGAACACCATGCGGAACTGGGCGATGCCGAAGTCGAACTCGGCCTGGAAGACGGAGAGGCCGATGAGGAGACCGCCGAAGGCCATCGAGAGCGTGAGCTTGTGCAGCACCTCGGAGCCCGTTGTAGACACCCGATCTCGCCACTCGTCAGAGAACTCGGCCTCGCGGTGCAGGAGGATGATGCCCGCGGTCGAGAGACCCGCACCGCCGATGAGCATGATGTGCGTCGGGCCCCAGAGCGTGACGTCCTGGCCGAACAGCCGGTGCCAGACGTCGTCGAGCGGGAAGCCGATGAGGGCGTAGAGGCCGCAGGCGGCGATGAAGATGCCGCTGACCGGCGCATACCAGTGGCGGGTGATGCGCACCGACGCGATACCGGGCTTGGCGCCGTCGCGGGAGTACACGACGGCCGACATGCCGGCCACGAACAGGGCGAAGAGCCCGTAGAGGATCAGGTAGTGGGCCGGGTTGGCGAGCGGACCGGCGTCGCGGCCTCGGCCGGCATGCAGGCTGACATCCCAGAGGAAACCGAGCAGCGCAATGACCAGGGAGCTCGCGACGAACACGGCCGGGATGGAGGCCCATCCCGGCTCACCGGTGCGGGCGCGGAGCGCCTCGCCGGCACGCTGGAACCACTCGATGCGATGGGTTCGGTGCGCCCAGGCGATCCACAGCAGGCCCGCGGTGACGATCATGGCGCCGACGCTGAGGCCGATCACCTGGTCGAGTGCGGCGCCACCGGTGGGAGGGGGTTCGTTCGCGGAGATGAACATACCCGGAGTATGACAACGACGATGTGACACTGCAACTGTCAGTTACATCTGGAGCGTGTGTCGTCCAGCACGTGACTGCGCTCACGAGTGGGGTCTCTAGTGGCCGATGACCTCGTTGGCCTCGCGGCCCTTGGGTCCGTCGACGACCTCGAACTCGACCGGCTGACCGTCCTCGAGCGTCTTGTAGCCCTCGGACTTGATCTTGGACCAGTGGACGAAGACGTCGTCCTGGCCCTCGACCTCGATGAAGCCGTAACCCTTGTCCGCGTTGAACCACTTGACGGTGCCTTGCACCATTGCCGAACTCCACTCACTACTTCGAAAGACCCAGGGGACGCTCGCGTCCTGGGCTGAGCCTACCGGCAGCCATCCACCCGACACAGCGGTGCCCATGGCGACCCTCCGGGCCGCGGCGCGGTCCGCCGACGGCCGAGCCCTTCCGGGCTCAACCTCCGGCGACCGCTGGGATGATGGAGATCTGCGTGCCCTCGGGGGTCGGGGTGTCGAGCCCGTTCGCGAAGCGCACGTCCTCCTCGGCGACGTAGATGTTCACGAACCGGCGCAGCGCGCCCTGCTCGTCGACGACGCGGGACTTGATGCCGGGGAAGCTCGACTCCAGCGAGTCGATGACCTCCGCGAGCGTCGTGCCGTCGGCGTCGACCCGCGACTCGTCGTTCGTGTACGTGCGCAGGATCGTGGGGATGCGGACCGAGACGGCCATGCGAAGCTCCTTGTTCCGGGTCAGGCGATGTCGGCGTCGACGAAGGCATCGTACGTGGCATCGATGGTGGCAGAGGGGCCGACGCGACCGGAGATCGCGTCGAGGGTCTTGAGGCCGTCGCCGGTGTTGAACACGACGGTCTCGGCGTCGGGGTCGAGCTTGCCGGCATCCAGCAGCTTCTTGAGGGTCGCGACGGTGACGCCACCGGCGGTCTCGGCGAAGATGCCCTCGGTGCGAGCCAGCAGCGTGATGCCGTCGCGGATCTCGTCCTCGCTGACGTCCTCGACCGCGCCACCCGTGCGGCGGGCGACGTCGAGCACGTACGGGCCGTCGGCGGGGTTGCCGATCGCGAGCGACTTGGCGATGGTCTCGGGCTTGACCGGACGCACCACGTCGTGGCCGTCCTTGAACGCGGCCGAGACGGGCGAGCAGCCGGTGGCCTGGGCTCCGAAGATCTTGTAGGGCGTGTCGTCGACAAGGCCGAGTCGGGTGAGCTCGCCGAACGACTTGTCCACCTTGGGGAGCTGCGACCCGGACGCGACCGGGATGACGACCTGCTCGGGCAGCTTCCACCCCAGCTGTTCGGCCACCTCGTAGCCGAGTGTCTTGGAGCCTTCGGCGTAGTAGGGACGCACGTTGACGTTCACGAAAGCCCAGTCGGGCTCCTCGCCGGCGATCTCGCTGGCGAGCTTGTTCACGTCGTCGTAGTTGCCGCGAACAGCGACCAGGGAGCCGCCGTAGACCGCGCTGGCGAGGATCTTGGCCTGCTCGAGGTCGTGCGGGATGAACACGACGCCGCGGATTCCGGCGCGTGCAGCGGCGGCGGCGACCGCGTTGGCCAGGTTGCCGGTGGACGGGCAGGCCAGGACGGTGAAGCCGAGCTCGCGCGCGGCAGCCAGCGCGACGGCCACGACGCGGTCCTTGAACGAGTGCGTCGGGTTGCCCGAGTCGTCCTTGACCCACAGCGACCTGATGCCGAGCTCGCGCGCGAGGTTGTCGGCCTTCACCAGCCGCGTGAAGCCGGGGTCGGTGTTGGGGATGGAGGCGACGTCCGCAGGCACCGGCAGGAGGTCCTTGTAACGCCAGATGCTGCGCGGACCAGCCTCGATCTGCTCACGGGTGACGGTGCCGAACTCGTACTTGACCTCCAGAGGCCCGAAGCACTCGTGGCAGGCGTAGAACGGGCCGAGCTCGCGCTCGGTGCCGCACTCGCGGCACCCCAACGAGCGTGCCGGGCCGAACGCGCCTTCGCGCGGCGACGATGCCGCGATGACTGGGTGTGGAGCGGTGGTACTCAACGAGTTCTCCTGATCATCTTCCCCGGATCGACTCTCGTCCGGGACGGATGTAGCACCTGGCTCGCAAGAGCTGGTTGCTGGGGCTTCGTCGGGCCGTGTCCCTCTGCCCCTCATGATGAGTGGGTTTCAGCGTACGGGCGCGTCTCACCATGCGTCCAATCGGTCCGACCAGTGAGACGTCGGTTCCGCCATGTGGCGGCGGATCAGGGTCGACGGGAGAAGCGGGTGGTCGGGGGCGGGTAGCCGCCGTCGTCGAGGCCGGCGAGGCGTTCGAACGGGTTGTACGCCGAGTGGTTGCCGGCGATCAGGTACGAGACGCCGACCGACAGGAAGTACAGCGGCAGCATCGCCGGTCCGAGGAGGAACGCGTACTGGGTGCAGTGCCGGTCCTCGTGCTGCAGCAGCAAGGGCCTCGCCTGGATCCACTCGAGATCGTGCTTGCTGATGATGACGCTGCCGATCGTGAAGGCGCCGGCAACAGGAAACCCGTAGCGGTAGCCGGTGCACACGTAGGTTCCGCGTCCGCGCCGGGACCGTGTGGTGCCCCCGAGTCCCGCGACGAGCAGGCCGAGCAGCGTGCTCAGGTTGACCCAGTTGACGGCAGTACGGATCCGCGTCCACGGGGTGTGCGGCTGGGGGGTCAGGATGCCTGCCCCGCGTCGAGCGCGTCGGCGAGTCCGCCCAGCCAGACGGCCACGGCGTCTGGCCCGTCGAGGACGAGGTCGGCCCGGGCGACGAGCGCGTCCTGCTCGTCGGAGGCCGAACAGACGAGCAGTCCACCGAGGCCGTTGGACCGCAGCCGGTCGACGGCGTCGAAGGCGGGGAGGTCGCCGAGGTCGTCGCCGGCGAACACGATGTGGCGCGCCGCGACCTCCTCGGCCAGCCGCTCCAGCGCCTCGCCCTTGTCCGGCCCGGGAGCGCGCAGCTCGACGACCTGACGTCCCGGCTCGACCGTGAGTCCGTGCTCCGCGGCGAGCGCCTCCAGCGGCCCGGCGAGCTCGTCGAGGAGACCGTCCTCGAGCCCACGCGTGTGGACGGCCACGGCCAGCCCCTTGTCCTCGACGCGCACGTGGTCGGCTCCGCGCTCGGCAAGCCACTGCGGGAGGCAGTCGGCCAGGATCCGCACCGCCTCGGGATGGTCGGGCTCGGGCGTCTCGCCGGTGGCAGCGTCCCAGCGTTCGGCGCCGTACTGGCCGCACACGACGAGCGACTCGAAGCCGGGACGTCCGACGAAGCCGCCGAGCTCCAGCGCCTGGCGGACCGGCCGGCCGGTGATGATCGCGATCTGACCGAGGAGGGGTCCGAGCCGGGCCAGAGCGTCGACGGCGTGCGCGTGCGCGAAGGCCATCTCGGGATCGTCGACCACGTGTGCGAGGGTGCCGTCGAAGTCAAGGGCCAGCAGCGTGCCCGACGGATCGGCCACCACCGCTTCCACCTCGGCCGTCGTGCGCGACATGCACCGAATCATGGCAGGCGGAGCAGGATCACCGTGAGGCGGTCCGTGCTCATGCCTGCGGTGGTGGGCAGCACCGCGTCGATGCCGAGATCCTTGGCGAGCAGGCGCGCCTCGGCCTTGCGTCCGGCCGGGAAGTGGACGGCGTTCTGAGCAGCCCCGGTCTGCCAGTTGGCGACGTTGGCGACGGTCCAGCCGGCGCTCGTGACGCGGGTCGCGACCTGCTTGGCGAGACCGACGGTGCGGCTGGCGTTGAGCACCGAGACCGTGATGTCGTCCCGGCTGACCTCGGGCTTGGGCTCGGCGCTCCCAGTGGGCGATTCGCTGGGACTGGGCTCGCTCGCGCTGGGGGTCGGGCTCGGCGTGGACGATGGCGCGGGAGCGGCCGACGCGGTCGCGGCACTCACCGGCTCCTCGTCGCCACCGGACATGAAGAACGCGGCCCAGCCCAGGCCGATGAGACCGACGAAGCACGCGGCCGCCGTGAGGAGCAGAAACCAGCCCGGCAGGACATACGCCTTGCGGCCCGGGGTCCTTCGGTGATCGACCACGAGCGGCGGCTCAGAGATCGATGCCCAGGCGCCGCGCCGAGCGGCTGCGCTGCCGCTGCGCCCTCAGCCGCCGGAGGCGCTTGACGAGCAGGGGGTCGAACGCGAGGGCATCGTCGCGATCGATGAGGGCGTTCAGCACCTGGTAGTAGCGCGTGGACGACATGTCGAACTTCTCGCGGATGGCCTGCTCCTTGGCTCCGGCATACTGCCACCAGAGCCGCTCGAGGGCGAGGATCTCGCGGTCGCGCTCACTGAGGTCGGAGCCGTCGATGGAGGCCGCGGACGTACCACGCCCGGTCTGCTCGGCTGCGCTCATGGGTGAATCCTACGGTAAATCACAACGATGTCATTCGCTGCGGCTGTGTGTCTGAGGGTGTGTTCTAGAGTGAAATGATGCGGCACTCGCCCGTTCGCTGGGGAATCCTCGCCACCGGCAAGATCGCCCACAGCTTCGCCGAGGACCTGGCACTTGTTCCGGGCAACGTCCTGGTGGCTGTCGGTTCGCGCTCCGGGAAGACCGCGCGAGCGTTCGCGGAACACTTTTCCAGTCCGTCCACGCCGGTCCGTGCGCACCCCTCGTACGGCGAGCTCGCCGACGACCCCGAGGTCGACGTCGTCTACGTCGCGACGCCCCACGGTCGTCATGAGCAGGACGTGCTGCGGTGCTTCGAGTCCGGCAAGGCGGTGCTGTGCGAGAAGGCGTTGACGCTCGAGACGGCGTCGACCGAGCATCTGGTTGCGACGGCGCGACAGTCCCGGTTGTTCTTCGCCGAGGCGATGTGGATGCGCACCAACCCCAACATCCGACGCGTCGTGGAGCTCGCGCACGACGGCGCCTGCGGCACGATCGGCCAGGTCCGTGCCGAGCTCGGTTTCGTCGCTCCCGCGGACATCGCCCGGCTGTGGGACCCCGCACTCGGCGCGAGCTCACTGCTCGACGTCGGCATCTACCCCCTCACGTTTGCCCACCTCGTGCTCGGCGAGCCCGACGACGTCAGGGCGGCCGGCACGCTGTCCGACCGCGGCATCGATCTCGGCGGTGGCGCCACCCTGACCTACCCCGGCGGCGCGGTCGCGAGCCTGGCGTGGACACAGGTGGCGTGGTCCGACAATCGTGCTGCCGTGTCGGGCGACGGCGGACGCCTGGAGATCCCCGCCCGCTTCCACGAGGCCGCCGGCTTCACGTACGCGTACGGCGAGACCCTCGAGACGCACGCCGAACCCGTCACGGGCCGCGGCTACGCGCACGAGATCGAGGAGGTCGCGGCCTGCCTGCGCGCCGATCGCACCGAGTCCGAGGTGCTCCCGCTCGACGGAACCGTCGCCGTCATGCGGGTGCTCGACGAGATCCGCGGGCAGCTGGACCATTGACCATGGACGACCGGGGCGACGGAGTCGCCTGCGATGCCTCCGAAGGAGGCCGGTCGTCGGTCCTTCGGCCGTTCCGCGCGAAGCGCGCAAGCAGCTGCACCCCTTAGGGTGACGACCATGGCGGCTGGTCTCGCGGAATTCGTGGTCATCGCGAATCGTCTGCCTGTCGACCGCTTCATTGCCCCCGAGGGCACGGTCACGTGGCGCACGTCGCCGGGCGGGCTCGTCACCGCGCTCGAGCCGGTCATGCGCCGCAAGGGTGGCGCCTGGATCGGCTGGCACGGTGCGCCCGACGAGAAGCTCAAGCCGTTCGAGCACGTCGGCCTGCGTCTCGTCCCGGTGCCGCTGTCGGCCCAGGAGGTCGAGGAGTACTACGAGGGATTCTCCAACGCCACCCTGTGGCCGCTGTACCACGACGTCATCGCCCCACCGGAGTTCCACCGTGAGTGGTGGGACTCCTACGTCACCGTCAACCAGCGATTCGCCGAGCGGGCGGCCCGGGTCGCCAAGCGCGACGCCACGGTGTGGGTGCAGGACTACCAGCTGCAGCTCGTGCCGGCGATGCTGCGCGAGCTTCGGCCCGACCTGCGGATCGGATTCTTCCTGCACATCCCGTTCCCGCCACGTGAGCTGTTCACCCAGCTGCCGTGGCGACGACAGATCCTCGAGGGCCTCATCGGTGCGGACCTGGTCGGGTTCCAGCTGCCGGGCGCCGCACAGAACTTCGTCCGTCTCGTCCGCGAACGAGTCGGACACAAGACCCACCGCGACCTGATCTACCTCCCCGACGGTCGCACCGTCATCGCCCGGGCCTATCCGATCTCCATCGACGCGAACGCGTTCGAGCAGCTCGCCCGCAGCGAGGGCGTCACTTCGCGCTGCAAGGAGATCCGCGAGAGCCTCGGCAGCCCCAAGACGGTGCTGCTCAGCGTGGACCGGCTCGACTACACCAAAGGTCTCCGGCAGCGGCTACGCGCTTTCGGCGAGCTCATCAGCGAGGGATCGATGCGCGTCGACGACGCCGTCTTCGTGCAGGTGGCCACGCCCTCGCGCGAGCGGGTCGACCAGTACCGCCTGCTGCGCGACGACATCGACCGTCTCGTGGGGCGCATCAACGGCGACGTCGGTCGCATCGGGCGGCAGCCCATCACGTACCTGCACATGTCGTACCCGCGTGAGGAGATGGCCGCCCTCTACCGCGCCGCCGATGTCATGGTTGTCACCCCGCTGCGCGACGGCATGAACCTCGTCGCCAAGGAGTACGTCGCCTGCCGGTACGACGACGCGGGAGCACTCGTGCTGAGCGAGTTCGCCGGCGCCGCCGCCGAGCTGCGCCAGGCGTACCGCGTCAACCCCTACGACATCAATGGCATGAAGGCCGCACTTCTCGAGGCCATCCGCGCCGAACCGCGCGAGAACGCACGCCGCATGAAGGCCATGCGCAAGACCGTCGTCGACCACGACATCGATCACTGGGCCACGGCATTCCTCGACGAGCTCACCGTCGAGCGCCCGTCGCACGACAAGAAGATGCGCCGCTCCCGCGGGCCCTCGTGAGCCCTTGGTACGAGACCCCTGACCTCGAGGGTGAGCACGTCTCACTGGTACATCTGAACCCGGATCACGCGGCCGGTCTGCTGGCGGCGGCCGACGACGACGAGGTGTTTCGCTGGCAGTCGTTCGGCCGCCCCACCACGCTCGCCGAGGCCGCACAGCTGCACGAGTGGTACCGGGCACGTCCGGACACGATCACCTGGACGCAGGTCGACCGTGCGAGCGACGCCGTCGCCGGCCTGACGACGTACTACGAGATCGACCCCGTCAACCGCTCGGTCGCCATCGGGGTCACCTGGCTCGGCCGGCGGTTCTGGCGCACCGGCGTCAACACCGAGGCCAAGCTCCTGCTGATGCGCCGGGCGTTCGACGTCCTCGGATGCGCGCGGGTGGTGTGGCACGTCGACATCGCCAACGAGCGCTCGCAGGTCGCGGTGGAGCGGATCGGCGGAGTGCGCGAGGGCGTGCTCCGCAAGCACCGCGTCCGGCGCGACGGCTCCTGGCGCGACACCGTCGTGTTCTCCATGACCGACGATGAGTGGCCGACTGCACGGAAAGCTCTCGAGCAGCGCCTCGCACGCTGACCGCCGCTGCTGCTGGCTCGCCGAGTGGCGTACATCCGACCGCGAGTGGCGCAGATTCGCCGTGACACGCCGTCGTAGACGTTCACCGGCGACGAATTTGCGCCATTCGCGGGTCAGACCGGCGGCCGGGCGTCGCGGAGGAGTCGCTGGGAGGCGAGCGACAGCAGCACGGCGATGGCGGCGGCGGCCACCGTGACGGCGAAGGCCGGGGTGTGCGACGACAGGGAGTCCGCGAGTCGCCCGGCCACCGACGAGCCGATGGCGTAGCCGACCCCGGTGGCGCCGGCGAGCATCGTCATCGCCATGCCGACGCGGTCACCGGAGACCAGGTGCCCGGCGAGCGCGAAGTTGCTGATCATGTATGGCGCGACCGCGAAGCCGAGCAGGGCGATGACGCCGATCAGTGGGCCGATCGAGTCCACCAGCAGCAGCGGCGACGCCAGCACGAGAAGGCCGACCGCCGAGACGAGCATGCGGGTCGCGTAGAGAACGCGTTCGGGCAGGCCGGTGACCGCCAGGCCGGCGATCACGCTGCCGACTCCGAGGGTCGCGTGGATGACGCCGGCGAGCCCCGGCTGGCCCTCCGCCGTGGCCAGCACCGTGGAGCCGGTCTGGGTGCCGCCGAAGACCATACCCACACACATCTGGGCCAGCACCAGCACGACGAACGCCGCACTGATCAGTCGGCCGCGCGCCTGCCCCGGCACCCGGTCGCTGCCGGTGAGGGCTGCCGTCGGGTGCAGTGCGAACCAGGAGCCGAACGCCGCCAGCACCACCGCCGCGCAGACCAACGCACCGGACGGGTCGGCGATCACGGCGAGGACGCCGACCAACGCCGGACCGAGCACGAACGACGCCTCGTCGGCCGCGCCCTCGTAGGAGAATGCGGCGTCGACGAGTCGCACGCGGTCGTCGGCGTCACGCACGACCGGCCCCCAGCGCACGCGGGCCAGCGGTCCGATCTGCGGGATCGCGAGGCCCGCGATCGCGGCCACGGCGATGATCGTCGGTGCGGCGAGGTCGCGGTGCGTCACCTCCACGACCGCCAGCAGCCCGATCGCCCCGGCGATGGACTGGCCGAGCACCAC
This sequence comes from Aeromicrobium sp., assembly GCA_051005615.1. Classification (GTDB taxonomy): domain Bacteria; phylum Actinomycetota; class Actinomycetes; order Propionibacteriales; family Nocardioidaceae; genus Aeromicrobium. Next base: position 43,045 of record JBPCJE010000040.1, on the reverse strand, counting down.
CGGGCGCTGACCGATCCGGTCGGCGAGGCCGCCGGCGAAGGGCGCCCCGATGGCGTTGGCGACGGCGAGAGCACCGGCCGCCGCACCGCCGAGTGCGTACCGGCCGGTCTGTGTGCTGACCAGCACCAGCGTGCCGAGCTGACTCATCGCGAGGGGAATGCGTCCCAGGAACGCCACCGTGACGTACGCGGGCCCGACGGTGCGGAGCAGCGTGCGGTAGGAGGAGATGGCGGACACGGCTACGACCCTAGGCTGGAGCCATGCCCCTGGTGCCCGCGCGTCGCGCCACGACGGCGATCTTCGTGCTCAACGGGTTCGTGTTCGGCATGTGGGTGGTCAACATCCCCGAGATCCTCGACCGCACCGGCGCCAGTCAGGCGCAGTTCGGTCTGCTGCTGCTCTTGCTCGGCGGGTCCGCGCTGATCGGGATGCAGGTGGCCGGGCGCCTCGTCGACTCGCACGGCTCGCGTCCGGTCGCCGTCGTCTCCGCCCTGCTGCTCTGCGCGGCGCTCCTCGGGCCCGCGTTCGCCACCGACGTGCCGACCCTGGCCGTGGCGCTGGCGCTGCTCGGGCTCCTCAATGGCGGAGTCGATGTCGCGCAGAACGCGCACGCGGTCGAGGTCCAGCGCGGCTACGGACGACCGGTGATGAGCGCCTTCCACGCCTTCTTCTCTCTCGGCGGCGTCCTCGCGGCCGTCCTCGGCGGTGCCTTCATCGCTGCCGGCATCGACCTGCGCGTGAGCCTGGGCGTTGCCGCGGCGGCCGGTGCCGGCCTGACGCTCTTGACCCGGACGGCTCTGCTGCCAACCGCGTCCGCTCAGACTGCCCGGGCCGACCGACCCGGGCCTCGAGCGCCTTGGTCGTCGCGCGTCGTCCTGCTGGGCACGCTCGCCTTCGTGCTGCTCCTCGCCGAGGGCGTCGCGTACGACTGGAGCGCCGTTCACCTGCACGACTCGCTCGGCGCGGACAAGGACGTCGCCGCGTGGGCGTTCGGTGCGTTCTCCGTCGCGATGACCGCGACCCGACTCCTCGCCGACCGCGTCGTCGCGCGGGTCGGCCCGGGCGTCTTCGTCCGCGTCGCCGCCCTCGTGGGCGCGGTAGCGCTCGCGGGCGCCGCACTCGCCCCGGACGCACCGACGGCGATCGTGGCCTGGGGCGTGTTCGGCATCGGGCTCGCCGGCTGCGTGCCGCAGTTCTTCACGGCGGCCGGCAACGTCGACGTCGGCTCGTCCGGCACCTACGTGGCCCGCGTCGCCGGCCTCGGCTACCTGGGGCTCCTCGCCGGGCCCGCGTCGATCGGCCTCCTCACCGCGTGGGTTCCGCTCACCACCGCGTTCATCGTCCCGATCGTCGGGTGCGTCGTCGCCGGACTCCTCGCGCCCACCGCCCTGCGCCAGGTGGCGGCATGACTCGCGACCTGTCCGACCTGATGGCTCCCGACTGGGCCGCCGCCCTCGCGCCGGTGGCGGACGACATCACGGCCGCAGGCCGCTTCCTGCGCGAGGAGATCGCCGCAGGACGGTCGTACCTCCCGGCGGGCGACCGGATCCTTCGCGCGTTCGCCGAGCCGATGGCCGACGTGCGGGTGCTCATCACCGGACAGGACCCATACCCGACACCGGGCCATCCTGTCGGCCTCTCGTTCTCGGTGGCTCCGGGCGTGCGGCCGCTCCCCCGCAGCCTCGTGAACGTTTACGCCGAGCTCGAGGCCGACCTCGGCATCACCCCGTGCCCTCACGGCGACCTGACGGCCTGGGCGCAGCAGGGCGTGCTGCTGCTCAACCGTGTCCTCACGGTGCGCGCCGGAGCGCCCGCCAGCCACCGCGGCCACGGCTGGGAGGCCGTCACCGAACAGGCGATCCGCGCCCTCGTCGCCCGTCAACAGCCGCTCGTCGCGGTCCTGTGGGGCCGCGACGCGCAGGGACTCAAGCCGATGCTCGGCAGCACGCCGACGATCGAGAGCGCCCATCCCAGCCCGCTGTCGGCGTCGCGCGGCTTCTTCGGATCCCGACCGTTCAGCCGGGTCAACGCCCTGCTCGAAGAGCAAGGCGCTGAAGCGGTCGACTGGTCCCTCCCGCACTAGGCTGACCGGCATGAGTGCAGGCACCGGGCGCGACCGCGCCGCCGTCATCGACGACGCCTTCGACGGCATCCAGCGCTGGGGGCTTCGCCTCGTCGTCCTCGCTGCGTCGGTCTACGTGCTCGGCTGGGTGATCGGCGAGTTCTGGGTGATCATCTTCCCGGTCACGATGGCGCTCATCGTCGCCACTGTGCTCGGTCCCCCGGTGTCCTGGCTCCGCAACCGCAAGGTGCCGTCGGGCGTCGCGAGCTTCGCGGTCGTCTTCGGATTCATCGCGGGCGTGGTGGGCATCATCGCGGCACTCACACCGCAGGTCGCCGGGCAGGCGCCCGAGATCGCCGACAGCGCTGCCGGCGGCCTGCAGAAGGTGCGTGACTGGCTCACGGGCGGCCCGCTCGGGCTCTCCGAAGGCCAGATCACCCGGGCCATCGAGGCTGTGCAGGACCGGCTTCGCAACAGCGCCGAGGCCATCAGCTCGGGCGTGTTCTCCACGATCGGCGCCGCCACGTCGGCGGTCGTCAACCTCGTGCTGGTGATCATGCTCACGTTCTTCTTCGTCAAGGACGGCCACCGGTTCCTGCCGTTGCTGGCGACGATCGGCGGTCGCCGCGCGGGCGAGCACACCGCCGAGGTCATGGGACGCGCCTTCGACACGCTCGGCGGCTTCATCCGCACCCAGTCGCTCGTGGCCCTCATCGACGCCATCATCATCGGCGTCGGGCTGGCCATCCTCGGAGTTCCGTTGGCGGTGCCTCTTGCGGTGGTGACGTTCTTCGGCGGCTACATCCCGATCATCGGTGCGTTCATCAGCGGCGCGCTGGCGGTGCTCGTGACGCTCGTGACCAACAGCCCGCGCGACGCACTCATCGCTCTGATCATCGTGATCTTCGTGCAGCAGCTCGAAGGCAACGTGCTCTCGCCCTACCTGCAGGGCAAGAACCTCAACCTGCACGCGGCCGTGGTGCTGCTCGCGGTCACGGCCGGCGGCACGTTGTTCGGCATCACCGGAGCCTTCCTGGCAGTGCCCGTCGCGGCCACCACCGCCGAGATCCTGCGCTACGTCAACGAACGCATCGACTCCTCCGTCGACGAGACCGCGCCCCCGGAGGACTCCGAGTCGGCAGAAGAGCTCGAACGTCGCGCGGAGGATTGACGGCTACGGGGTGATCGCCTGAGTGATAGCGCTCGAGCCGCCGAGCGACAGTCCCCCGTCGACGCCCAGCACAGCCACACGGTCGCCCTCGGCCGAGAATCCCTGCGCGAGCGCGAGGTTGATGCCGCTGGTACCCCGGCCACGAACACGGCCCGACTCATGCTGGTCGGCTCACGAGGTCGAACGCTCCAGCTCCGCACCCATCTGCTCGATGAGCGCGACGAGTGCCTTGTGCGGCCGGACCATGACGGTGAACTCGACGAGTCGGTCGTCGGCGCCCCACGACAGCATGTCGACGCCGTGGATCTCGACCTCGTCGACGACCGTCGTGAACTCGAGCACGGCCGAGTCGTCGGCGAACCATTCGCGGTGGTACGTCAGCCGCGGTCCGAGCACCACCACTGCCGCCTCGAGGTACGCCGTGGTCAGCCGGCGCCCCGCCTGGGGCTTGTGCACCGCAGGCGAGCGGAACACCACGTCGTCGGACAGCAGCAACTGCAGAGCCTGCCGGTCGCGGGTGCGGACGAACTCGTGCCACGCCGCCACGGCAGCAGGCGTGTTCGTTCCCGGCCCACGGCCAGGCACCCCCGCCGTGTCCGTCATCAGTCCTCGATCCGCAGCGCCTCGGTCGGGCAGCTCGCGACGGCATCCTCGATGTCGACGAGATCGCCTTCGTCGATGTCGTCACGCAGCACCGTGACGAGTCCGTTTCCCTGGACCTCGAAGTGGTCCGGCGCGATGGCCTCGCAGAGACCGTGGCCTCCACACCTGTCCTCGTCGGCGACGACCTTCATGACGGGCTCCTCCAGTTCGTGGTCGCTCAGAAGATGCGACGCATGAGCGCAAGCGCTCGTTGAGTGTATGGCGGGTAGACGAACCGCGGATCGGGCCTGGTGGTCTTGGACAGCACCGACTTGCGATGGCTGAACGTCCAGAAACCCCACTCGCCGTGGTACGCGCCCATGCCGCTGTCACCAACGCCGCCGAACGGCAGCTGGGGGATGAGCACGTGCATGGCGATGTGGTTGAACACCACCCCTCCGGCCGGCACCTCGTCCGCGATCCGGCGCCTGACGTCCTTCGAGCCCGTGAACGCGTACAGCGCGAGCGGCTTGGGACGGGCGTTGACGAAGCGGATGGCCTCGCCGACAGGGCCGCTTCTTCGATGCCGGCATGGAGATCCTGGCCGAGGACGGCTACGGCTCCCTCAAGCTCGCCCCGCTGTGTGGGCGCGTTGGCGTCACGACCGGCGCGTTCTACCACTCGTTCAACAGCTGGCAGGACTTCACCGGACAGCTCGTCGAACACTGGCACACCGAACGCACGTTGCGCGCTGCCGAGCTGGCCCGCGCCGAGGTCGATCCCGAGCAACGGGTCGAGCTGCTGCTCCGCGTCGGCGTGAGCCTCCCTCACTCGGCCGAGGCGGCCATCCGGGTATGGGCGGGCGTCGATCCCGAGGTCGGCAAGGTCCAGCACAGTCGATCAGGAGCGTCTCGCTGCCGTCACCGACGCCTTCCTCGCCCTGACCGGCGACCCCGAGGAGTCCGCCGACCTCGCCCGCGCCGCGTTCTACCTGTTGGTCGGCTTCGAGCAGTCGACCAACGACAACGACGTCGCCACCCTCGAGCGATTCCTGCGCTCGCTCCAGGAGCGAGCCCTCGCGTTCGCGGCGCGGACGACCTGACGATCTCGCCTCAAACTTCCCAGTCCGGGTCGCGACCATAGGCGGCCAGCAGGTCGGACTGCGGATCACCGCCGGCGTCGCTCCGCGGGCCGATCGCTCCGGCGCCGCGCCACGTGTCCTCCTGCGGCGCGAACCAGTCCAACACCTCGGCGACCAGCTCGGGGTCCAGGATCCGGTTCATTCCGGTGGCCGCCGCCAGGTCCCAGCCGTGGACGAGGTGGTCGGCGGTCAGCTGCATGACGTACTCCGTGATCGGGACGTCGCCGAAGGACAGCTGAACGGTCCCACCGGCGGGCACGCGCTCGTCGACCGCGGCGACGGCTTCCGCCGCGGACGCCGCCAATGCGGCCAGCGGGTCGTCTCCCAGCAGGTCGCCGTCGAGAGACGTTCCCACGTCCTCGATCGTCCTGCCGTCGACCAGCGGCTCGGTCCAGCGCTCCTCGTAGACGAGGTGGTTGACCAGCGCACGTACGTCCCACTCGGAGCACGGCGTGGGCCGGTCCCATTGGTCGACGGTGATCTGCTCGACCTTCTGCGTGAAGTTCGCGACCGCTCTGCGATGAAGTCCCATGACGTCCACGATGCCAACGGTCCTCTACTTGCAGCGCCGTGTCGAGAGCCTCGCGGGCCCGAACATCTTCGCGAGGATGCTCTGCGATGTCGAGGGACTTGTTCAGCCGAGGTCAGTACGACTTGCCGCCGACATGCCTCTGGGTGCGCCAGGCTCGGCCGTTCCCCCGATTGCGGGCTTGAAGGTCGGCAGCTGCGAGTCGCCATTCAGACACACGAGACGCAGGTTCTCGCGGCGGTTGTTCGAGGCGTCAATGGCGACCCCATCCATTCGCCGGTCAGCCACACATCGCACAGCATCCGGCCCGCTCCGCGAGCAGGTGGAGGCGAATGTCGTGGCGGCGATTGCCGCTCAGCTGAACGCTGAAACATTGCTGCAGTAGACCTGTTGATGGCACTTCGTCAGCTCCGCACCACACCGTTGGCACACCCTCATGGTGGAGACGTCATGGCCGCATTCGGACACTGGAGCCGGAGGCGGGAATCGAACCCGCGTCAACAGTTTACAAGACTGTTGCGTTACCACTACGCCACTCCGGCCTGCTGCGCCAAGCAGCCACGCCATGGTACGCGGCTGGCCCGACGGCATCCGGCACTAGTCTGACCGCGTGCCCGAACCGTTCGACCGCCTCCTGGCCGCCACGGCCGAGCTGGATGCGCCGCTGGCGATCGTCGACGAACCGGCGCTGTGGGCGAACGCGGACGACCTGGTGCGGCGGGCCGGTGGGGTGCCGATCCGGGTGGCGAGCAAGTCGGTGCGGGTCCGGAGTGTCGTCGAACGGACGCTCCAGCGGGACGGGTTCGCCGGTGTGATGTCGTACTCGCTCGACGAGTCGGTGTGGCTGGCCGATCTCGGCATCGACGACATCCTGCTCGCCTACCCGACCGCCTCGGCGTCCGGAGTTCGCGCCCTCATCGCGGACGAACGACGCCTTGCGGCGATCACTCTCATGGTCGACTCCGCCGAGTCGCTCGACCTGCTCGACCGGCTCGCCGGGCCGGGCCATCCCGTCATCGGCGTCTGTGTCGACGTCGACGCGTCCCTGAAGCTCGGACCTGTGCACCTCGGCGTCCGGCGCTCCCCCGTCCACTCCGCCCAGGACGCTGCACGGCTGGCCAGCGTCGTGGCCGGGCGGCCGGGCTTCGAGCTGCGCGGCGTGATGTTCTACGACGCCCAGATCGCCGGGCTGCCCGACTCGTCGTCCGCTGTGCGACTGGTCAAGAAGCGCTCGGCCGCCGAGCTGCTCGACCGTCGATCCAAGGTCGTCGCGGCGGTGCGCGAGCACGCTGACCTGCGCATCGTCAATGCCGGGGGAACCGGCAGCCTCGAGGTCACCGGCGCCGATCCGGTCATCACCGAGCTCACCGCCGGGTCCGGACTGTTCAGCCCCGGCCTGTTCGACGGCTACGACGCCTTCGAATCACGCCCTGCCGCCTACTTCGCCCTCGACGTCGTGCGCAAGCCTCTGGACGACGTCGCCACGTTGTTCTCCGGCGGCTACATCGCGTCGGGGCCGGCGCAGAAGAACCGACTGCCGAAGCCGGCGTGGCCGGCCGGACTCGCGCTGCTCGGCACCGAGGGCGCCGGCGAGGTGCAGACGCCGGTCAGGGGACGCGCCGCGCGTGACCTGCGCCTCGGCCACCGCGTCCTGTTGCGTCACGCCAAGGCCGGCGAGCTGTGCGAACGCTTCGACACCGTGACGATCGTGGCGGCCGACGGAGGCGTCGAGTCCGTACCCACCTACCGCGGCGAGGGGAAGAACTTCGGATGACAGTGCAGAAGATCCGGGGTCGCGAGACCTGGACCAACTGGAGCCGCAGCGTGGAGGCCCACCCCGAGCACATCGGGCGTCCGGCGTCGACCGCCGAGGTCGTGTCGCTCGTGAAGCTCGCCCGCTCGCAAGGCCTGCCGGTCAAGGCCTACGGAGCCGGGCACTCGTTCACGCCCATCGCCGCCACCGACGGGTACCTGCTCCGGCTCGACCGGATGAACCACGTGCTCGCCCATGACACGGCAGCGAGACGGGTGCGGGTCCAGGCCGGCATGTCGCTGCACGAGCTGAACCCCGAGCTGCTCGCTCTCGGCCTCGCGCTGCCGAACCTTGGCGACGTCGACCCCCAGTCGGTCGCCGGGGCCATCTCGACCGGCACCCACGGGACCGGCGGCAAGCTGCACGGCATCGCGGCCGCGGTGGTCGGGGTGCAGCTCGTCACCGCCGAGGGGGACGTGGTCGAGGTCGACGAGCAGCATTCGTGGTTCGGCGCGGTCCGGGTGAGCCTGGGGGCGCTGGGCGTCATCACCGAGGTGACCCTGCAGTGCGTGCCCGCGTTCCTGCTGCACGCCCGCGAGGAGCCGATGGCCCTGCCAGAGGTGATCGAGCGCCTGCCCGAGCTGATCGACGACAACGACCACTTCGAGTTCTACTGGTTCCCGCACACCGAGAAGGCGCTGGTCAAGCGCAACAACCGCGTCGCCGAGGGCACTCGACGCGAACCGGTCGGCCGCGTCCGTCATCTCGTCGACGACGAACTGCTGAGCAACGGCCTGTTCGGGCTGCTCAACGAGGTCGGGTCCCGCCGCCGCTCGCTCGTTCCGCGCCTGAACGGCGTCAGCGGCTCGGCGCTCTCGGCCCGCGAGTTCACCGACCATTCCCATGAGGTGTTCGTCTCCCGGCGTCGGGTGCGGTTCCGCGAGTCGGAGTTCGCCATGCCGCGTGCAGCGCTGCCCGACGTCATCGCCGGCCTGCAGTCGTGGTTCGGCGCCGGTCACGAGACCGTCTCGTTCCCGATCGAGGTGCGGTTCACCGGCGCTGACGACATCTGGATGTCGACCGGCCACGAGCGCGACAACTGCTACGTCGCGGTGCACCAGTACCACCGCTGCGACCCGACCGCCTACTTCGCCGCCACGCAGGACATCTTCACGACTCACGAAGGTCGCCCGCACTGGGGCAAGATGAACACCGTCGACGCCGCATACCTCCGCGAGCGCTACTCGAGGTTCGACGACTTCCTCGCGGTCCGCGACGAGGCCGATGCCGACCGCGTGTTCTCCAACCCGTACCTCGACCGCGTCCTCGGCTGATGGGTCTGCCCGGCGCGAGCGCAACCCGTCACCTCCAAGCCTCGGTGGCGGTGGCGCTGCTCCTCGTGGCCGCCGCGATGCTGTTCCCGGTGCTGACCGGTGAGGACGTCCGGGTGCATGCACCGCCACTTCACGCCGACTGGGACCCGTCGATCGGCACCGGCATCCTCGTTCCGCTGATCGTCGGCGTCGTGCTGCTCGCCGGTTGGCGGCTGGTCGTCGAGCGGCTGTCGTGGCGATGGTTTCTCGTCGCGAGCTACGTGGCGGCGTGGGCCTGGCCGTTCTCCTTGGCGATCTCCCACGGCCGGGACGGGTTCGTGCGGCTCTACGAGCGTCCTGGTGAGTACCTCTACGACGCCGTCCGTGTGCGGGACGTCGGCCAGATGATGAACGAGTTCGTCGACCGCATCCCGTACGCCCACCCTGACAACTGGCACGTCCACGTCGCCGGCCATCCACCCGGCGCGTTGCTGACCTTCATCGGGTTCGACCGACTCGGCCTGGACGACCCGTTCTGGGTCGGCGTGACCGTGATGTCGATCGGCGCCACGGCGGTGCTCGGCGCACTGGTCACGGTGCGGGTGCTCGCCGGGGAGACCTGGGCCCGCTGGGCGGCTCCGTGGCTGGCGCTCGCTCCGATCGCGATCTGGATGAGCCACGGCGACGGGCTCTTCATGGCCACCGGAGCCTGGGGAATCGCCCTGCTCGCGGTGGCCTGCACCCGCACGTCCACTGGATCGCGGGCCACCTTCGGCACCGGGGCGGGGGTCGTTCTGGGGCTCTGCGTCTACCTGTCGTACGGGCTGGTGCTGCTCGGGATCCTGGCCGTGGCGGTGCTGTGGCTGACCCGTCGCTGGTCGGTGCTGCCATGGGCCCTGGGCGGCGCCCTCGTCGTCGCGGCCGCGTTCACCATCGCGGGATTCGCGTGGTGGGAGGCGTACCCGGTGCTGGTCGAGCGGTACGACGCCGGCATCGCGCGCGACAGGTCGTACCACTACTGGGTGTGGGCCAACCTCGCGGCGTGGACGTTCAGTGTCGGACTGGTGACCTGGGCGGGTCTGCCGGCGGCGTTGGCGGCCGTTCGACGGCGCGAACCGGTGGCGGTGCTCGTCGTGGCCGGGCTCGCCACGATCCTGCTCGCCACGATCTCGGGCATGGGCAAGGCCGAGGTCGAGAGGATCTGGATGCCGTTCACGCTCTGGATCCTGCTCGCCGGCGCGCTCGTGCCCGCGCGCTGGCGCGTGCCGGCGCTGGCATCACAGCTGCTCGTCGGGATCGCGATCGAGGTGCTCTACGTGATCCCGGTGCTCGCGCTCGCGCGAAGTCCGATCTAGGGGCGCGACTGGGCGATCGCGTACAGCGCGACACCGGCGGCCACCCCGGCGTTCAGGGACTCCAGGCCCGACGACATCGGAATGCTCACGAGCTGGTCGCACGTCTCGGCGACCAGGCGGGAGATGCCCTTGCCCTCGCTGCCGATGACCACGACGAGCGGGCCGTCGCCCAGCTCGAGGTCGGGCAGGGCGACGTCGCCATCGGCCGCGAGCCCGACCACCATCAGCCCGGCGCCTTGGTAGGCCTTCAGCTGGCGGGTGAGATTCGTGGTGCGGGCCACCGGCACGCGCGCAGCGGCGCCGGCCGACGTCTTCCAGGCCGCGGCCGTCATCTGCGCCGAGCGTCGTTCGGCGATCACCACGCCGTGAGCGCCGAAGCCGGACGCCGAGCGCACCACTGCGCCGAGGTTGCGCGGGTCGGTGACGCCGTCGAGCATCACCACCAGCGGCGGTTCGCCGCGCTCTTCGGCGAGCGCGAGCAGGTCTTCAGGATGCGCGTAGTCGTAGGCGTTGAGCTTGGCCCCGACACCCTGGTGCACCGCTCCGCCGGTGAGCTTGTCGAGCTCCGGGCGTCCGATCTCCAGGAGCGAGACGTGCTGGTCGGCGGCGAGCCGGAAGATCTCCCGGATGCGGTCGTCGCGCTCGATGCCTTCGGCGATGTAGAGACCGGCCACGGGAACCACGGCCCGCATCAGCTCGAGCACCGAGTTGCGGCCGGCCACCCACTCCGGGCCGCCATCGCTCTTGCCTCGTCCCTTGCGCGGCTTGGAGGCCTGCCGGCGTTCGGAGGCCTGCGCCGTCTTGTGCGCCTTGTGGTACGGACGCTCCTCGGCGCGCGGGGTGGGGCCCTTGCCCTCCAGACCCTTGCGGCGACGGCCGCCAGAGCCGGCGGTGGGGTTGCCCTTGCCGGACTTCTTGATCGCGCCGCGACGCTTGCTGTTGCCTGCCATCAGGCCTCTTCCCCGGCGGCGGTGCCGGGCCGCGGGCGGCCGGTATGGACAGTCCAGCGCGCACCCTGCGCGGTGTCCTCGACCTCGATGCCGGCGGCCGTGAGCTGGTCGCGCACCCGGTCGGCCGTGGCGAAGTCCTGGGCGGCACGGGCCTCCTGACGCTGTGCGATCAGCGCCTCGACCAGCGTGCCGAGGGCCGCGTCCGCACCGGTAGCGGCGACATCCGACCACGGCTCGGCGAGCGGGTCGATGCCGAGGACGTCGAGCATCGCGCGCACGGATGCCAGGTCGCCCCGCAACGCCTCCGAGACGCCGTCCGCAAGGAGCTTGTTGCCCTCGGCGATGACCGCCTGCAGCGCGGCCAGCGCCGCGGGGGTGGAAAGGTCGTCGTCCATCGCCTCCACGAACTCGGCGCACGGAATTCCGGTGCCTGCGTCGACACCGCCCGTCGCCTCGGTGGCGCGCAGCACGAAGCCCTCGATGCGCTCGAAAGCGGTCACAGCCTCGGCGAGCGCCTCCTCGCTGAACTCGACGATCGACCGGTAGTGCGCGGCGACCAGGTAGTAGCGCAGCGCGATCGCCGGCACCCGCTTGACGACCTCGCTGACCAGCAGCGTGTTGCCCACGGACTTGGCCATCTTCGAGCCGCCGAGGTTGAGCATCTCGTCGTGCATCCACACCCGGGCGAACTGCTCACCGGCGGCGCGCGACGGTGCCAGCTCGTTCTCGTGGTGCGGGAAGCGCAGGTCGAGCCCGCCGCCGTGGATGTCAAACTCGTGGCCGAGGTACTTGCCGGCCATCGCCGAGCACTCCAGGTGCCATCCGGGCCGGCCGCGGCCCCACGGCGTCGGCCACGACGCGGTGTCGGGCTCGCCGGGCTTGTGCCCCTTCCAGAGCGCGAAGTCGCGGACGTCCCGCTTGCCCTCCGGGGGCGCGTCCTCGGCAGCCTGCATGTCATCGATCCGCTGGTTCGACAGCTCGCCGTAGGACGGCCAGGACCGGACGTCGAAATAGACGTCGCCCGATCCGTCCTCGGCCACGTAGGCATGGCCTCGCTCGACGAGGGTGCCGATCATCTCCACCATCTCCGGCACGTGCCCGGTGGCCCGCGGCTCGTAGGTGGGCGGGATGCACCCGAGCACCGAGTAGGCGGCGTGCAGCTCGCGCTCGTTCTCGTACGCGATGGCGTACCAGGGGCGGCCGAGCTCCTCGCCCTTGGCGAGCATCTTGTCGTCGATGTCGGTGACGTTGGCGACGATCGTGACCTCGTAGTCGGCCCGCTCGAGCCAGCGCCGCAGCACGTCGAAGACGACCTCCTTGCGGATGTGCCCGATGTGCGGCGGCCCCTGCAGCGTGAGTCCGCAGTGGTAGATGCCGACGCGGCCCGGCACGACCGGGTCGAGGTCGCGCAGCTCCCGCGAGGCGGTGTCGTACAGGCGGATCGTCACGCGCCAACCCTAGTCAGTCGACCGTGACGTCGACCCCATGGTGGCCGGTTGCGCCGTCGGGCAGCACGTCGGCGCGTTCGGACGTCTGCCTGTAGCCGGACTTGTCGGTGGCCCGCACCTCGATGCGATGTTCTCCGGGCTGGGCGTCCCAGCTCCAGCGCCACTGCACCCAGGTGTCGTCGGACGGCACGGCGGCCAGCTCGGTCTCTTGCCAGGCCTTCCCGTCGACACGCACCTCCACCTTGGCGATGCCCGTGTGCTGGGCCCACGCGACACCTGCCACCGGGACTACCCCGGCGGTGGATCGTCCGCGCGGGACGTCGATGCGCGAGTGGGTCTTCACCGGTCCACGTGCCGCCCAGCCGCGGCTGGTCCAGTACGCATCGGCATCGTCGAAACGCGTCACACGCCAGTCGGTGACCCACTTCGTCGCCGACACGTAGCCGTACAGTCCCGGGACGACCTGGCGGACCGGGAAGCCGTGCTCGACCGGCAGCGGCACCCCGTCCATCGCGACGGCGAGCATCGCGTCGCGGCCGTCCATGAGCGCGGCCAGCGGAGTGCCGCACGTCCAGCCGTCCTCCGAGGTCGACAGCAGCATGTCCGCCCCCGGTCGGACGCCGGCCTCGTCGAGCACGTCCTTCATCGGGACGCCACTGAAGACGGTGTTGGAGATCAGGTCGCCGCCGACCGGGTTCGAGACGCAGCACAGCGTCACCCAGGCGTCGCGCAGTCCGCGGTCGAGCAGATCCTGGTAGCTGACGGTGACCTCACGCTCGACCATTCCGTGGATGCGCAGGCGCCACGTCGTCGGGTCGATGAGCGGCGGCGTGAGGGCCGTGTCGATGCGATAGAAGGCCCGGTTGGACGTCCGCCACGACGGCTGGCCCTGGACGCCGAGATCAGCACCCGACGGAGTCGGCAGGCGCCGGGTCGGCAGTCGCAGCGCAGCCCGCGCGCGGTCCAGCTCACGCCGGACACGCCGCCGTGAACCGAGCACCTCTCCGGCGGTGCCGGCCACCGCGGTGGCCACGACGACCGCGCCGACCGTCGTGAGCATCCGCCGCCGGGTGACGCCCGGTGCGTCCGCGGCATCGTCCGTGCCGTCGGCCTGGCGTTGCAGCAGCACGAGCACGCCGGCGAGCACGGCTCCACCGACGACGCACGCCACGACGCCACCGAACGAGCCGTACGGCCGCGACAGCACGGCGGCCGCGGCCAGCGCGACCAACCCGACCACGCCGATGACACCCCGTCCTCGGCGTATGGGCCACCAGGTGCCGATGATCGCCCCCAGCAGCAGCATCACGACGACGACCGAGACGATGGCGAGCGTCTTGTCGGCCGTGCCGACGACGCTGATGATCGGCTCGGCGACGCCGCCCGGAGTGAGCCTGATCGCCGTCTGGGCAATGGCAATCAGCGGGCTCTCCCGCAGGTCGAGCACCGCAGCGGTCAGCTGACTCGCCGCCAGCGCAGCAGCAGTCGCGAGCACGCCGCGGAGGCTGGAGGACGTCACCCGTCCATCATCGTCGCGTCGGCCGGTTGGCGTGTGGCGATGCGGCATGATCGACCTGTGACATCTGTTTCGCCGCCCCCGCGCATCGGCGTCGGTACCGACGTGCACCGGCTCGTGACAGGTCGGCCGATGTGGCTCGCCGGAATCGAGTGGCCGGACGAGGACCAAGGTCTCGAGGGACACTCCGACGCCGACTGCGTCGCCCACGCGATGGTCGACGCGCTGCTGAGCGCGGCCGGCCTCGGTGACATCGGCAGCCGGTTCGGCACGTCGGACCCGGCGTGGGCAGGCGCGTCAGGCGTGGCCATCCTCACCGAGACGGCCCGCCTCGTGCGCGAGGCCGGTTTCGAGATCGGCAACGTCGCTGTGCAGGCCATCGGAGACCATCCGCGGCTCGCGACGCGGCGCGACGAGGCCCAGGCCGCGCTTGCCGACACCATCGGCGCCCCGGTGAGCCTGTCCGCCACCACCACCGACGGTCTCGGCCTCACCGGCCGCGGTGAGGGGGTCGCCGCCATCGCCACCGCGATCATCGTCGTCACATAGCGAAGCCTCCGACGATCTACGTCAGGGGCTTCGGGGTGGTGCTTACGACGCGAGGACCTCGTCGAGACGGATCTCGGCCTTGTCCTCGTTGGTCTTCTCGGCGAGTGCGAGCTCGGAGACCAAGATCTGGCGCGCCTTGGCCAGCATGCGCTTCTCGCCCGCCGACAGGCCGCGCTCGTGGTCGCGGCGCCACAGGTCGCGGACGACCTCGGCGACCTTGAGGACGTCGCCGGAGTGGAGCTTCTCGAGGTTCGCCTTGTAGCGGCGCGACCAATTGGTCGGCTCCTCGACGTGCTCGGCCCTCAGCACGTCGAACACGCGCTCCAGACCCGCTTCGTCGACGACGTCGCGAACACCGACCAGATCGACGTTGCACGCCGGTACCCGGACCACCAGATCGGTCTGGGAGATGATGCGGAGAACGAGGTAGTCGCGGTCCTCACCTTTGATCGTTCGAGTCTCGATGTCTTCGATGACTGCTGCGCCGTGGTTCGGGTAGACAACGGTTTCGCCGACCGTGAAAGTCATCAAGGGAGCACCTTTCCTAGGTGACAAGGATAACATGCGCGGCCCACACCAAATTCGGCGGATCGTCGTCGCCGATGGTGTAGAAGCAGGTCAGAACACCCCTCCCCTGACCACCCCGATACGATCGCCCCAGCACTCGACGGAAGCAGGTACTCCCGGTGATTTCGGCACGCTCCTCCTGGTTGCGCGCACATCTGGTCAACGCCCTGGCCGCGACCCTCGCTGCAAGCGCCCTCGCGCTGGCCGGTTGCAGCGCCACCGGCGTCGACGCCCAGACCAATCAGCAGTACCAGCCCGGGGTCGGTGCCAACCTGCGAACGGGCCAGGTGCAGCTGTACAACGCGCTCGCCGTCGACAACGGCGACGGCACGGCCACCCTGTCGTCGGTCGTGCTCAACACCACGGACGAGACGCAGAAGCTCGACTCGGCGTCGGCGACTGCGACGAGCGACGGCACCGAGGTCGATGTCGAGACCGCCCCCGCCATCATCGGCCCGGGCGACACCTTCAACACCGGTCCGGCGGCCACCGTCGTGCTCACCGGGGATGCCCTCGGTGCTGGTGACTACGTCACGATCACGCTGACGTTCGACCAAGCCGGCGAGATCTCGATCGAGGCACCCGTCGTGGCGCGCACCGAGATGTACGCCGATGTGGCGCGGAAGCCAGGCGGGTCATCCTGAGTCTGGCCACCTGACGTGCCGCGGGCTCGAAGTCAGGTGATCTCGCCGGTCACCAGGTAGACCACGCGACGCGCCATCGACACGGCGTGGTCGCCGATGCGCTCGTAGTACCGGCCCAGCAGGGCCAGGTCGATCGCCGGCTCCACACCGTGCGTCCACGAGTCGCTCAGGAGCGTGCGGAACAGGTCCTTGCGGAGCCGGTCCATCTCGTCGTCCTCGTCCTCGAGTCGCGCGGCAGCCACCAGGTCGCGGTTGGCGACGATGCGCGAGGCGGCGTCGATCATCTCGTCGGCCACCTTGGCCATCGATCGGATCATCGGGTGCAGCTGCGGGGGCACGGCGGGGTCGGGCATGCGCATCCGCGCCACCTTCGCCACGTGCACCGAGAGGTCGCCCATCCGCTGCAGATCGTTGAGCATCCGGAGCGTCGCGATGAGCTGGCGCAGGTCGGTCGCGACCGGTTGCTGCGTCGCGAGCAGGAGCAGGGCTCTCTCCTCGATCGCCTCGGTCTCATCGTCGATCGCGGCGTCGCCGGCGATGACCAGCTCGGCCAGGCGGGCGTCTGCGTCGAGCAGGGCCGTGGTCGAGGAGGCGACCGCACGTCGCACCGTGCCGGTGAGGGTCACGAGGTCGTCGACGATCGTGTCGAGCTGTTCGTAGTACGCGTCACGCATGGCCCCAGAGTAGTGACGGGCGGTGAACGAACGGCGACCGGCGGTGAACGCGGCGTGAACGGCGTTCGAAAGGCGCACGTCAAGTGCCGTCTGGAGGGGGACGCCGGGCAGACGGAGCCCTACGATCGATGCTGTGGACATCAGTGCAGGACTCCTGATCGCCGGAGTGATCGGAGCCACCGCGGGGGCGTTGGTGACGTGGATGTGGCGATACAGCGAACGCCGCGAAACCACGGTTCCCGAGGTGGTCCCCTTGGTGCCCCCCGGTGCCGAGGACGTGCTCGCCGTGCTGTCGTCGTCGGCCGTGATCGTCGACGCGGCCGACAACATCGTGCAGGTGTCCGCGCCTGCGGTCGCGATGGGGCTCCTGAGCGACGATCGCCTGCCCGACGAGCTCATGGCGCTCGTGCACCAGGTGCGGCGGGACGGTCAGGTCCGCGAGGCAGAGGTGATGCTCGACCAGCGTCGGGGCATCATCACCCACGTGCATGCCCGAGTCGCTCCACTGACGTCGCGCCTCGTGCTGGTCCTCGCCGACGACCGGACGCGCGTGGAGCGCGTCGAGGCGATCCGCCGTGACTTCGTGGCCAACGTCAGCCACGAGCTGAAGACGCCGATCGGCGCGCTCAACCTGCTGGCGGAGGCCGTCTCCGAGGCGAAGGACGATCCCGACGCGGTGGTGCGGTTCGCCGCCCGCATGCACACGGAGAGCGAGCGACTGACACGGCTCGTGCAGCAGATCATCGACCTGTCCCGTCTGCAGAACGACACCCTGAGCGACGAGGCCTCGGTCGTGAAGGTCGACGAGCTCGTGGCCGAGGCGTGCGAGCACTCGGCCACCGAGGCCGAGCGCAAGGGGATCCAGATCGCCACCGCGATCGAGCCCGAGCTGTTGGTGCACGGCGACCGCGCGCAGCTGCACGCCGCGGTGAGCAACCTGGTCGAGAACGCCGTCACGTACAGCCCGGAAGGGTCTCGGGTGGCGGTCACCGCCGAGCTGGCCGAGGAGGACGACGACGTGCGCATCACGGTCGCCGACAACGGCATCGGCATCCCGAGCGACGAGATCGACCGCATCTTCGAACGGTTCTACCGGGTCGACCCCGCACGTGCGAGGAGCACCGGCGGCACCGGTCTCGGACTCTCGATCGTCAAGCACGTCGCCGCGAGCAACGGCGGCAACGTCAAGGTGTGGAGCGAACCCGGTTCGGGCTCGACGTTCACGCTGGTGCTGCCGTCGTGGTCCCACGATCTCGATGAGGAGCTGTCATGACGAAAGTGCTGGTCGTCGAGGACGAGACGAGCTACAGCGAGGCGTTGTCGTACGTGTTGCGCAAGGAGGGCTTCGACGTCGCGATCGCCGAGACCGGGCCCGACGCGCTCGCGGAGTTCGAACGCGGCGGCGCCGACATCGTGCTGCTCGACCTGATGCTGCCCGGGCTGCCCGGCACCGAGGTGTGCCGGCAGATCCGCCAGACGTCGTCGGTGCCGATCATCATGGTGAGCGCGAAGGACACCGAGGTCGACAAGGTCGTCGGCCTCGAGCTCGGCGCGGACGACTACGTCACCAAGCCCTACTCGCCGCGCGAGCTGGTCGCCCGCATCCGTGCGGTGCTGCGTCGCGGCTCCGCCGAAGAGGTCGACGACTCCGCATCACTCGAGGCCGGACACGTCCGCATGGACGTCGAGCGCCACCTCGTCACCGTCGACGGCGAGACGGTACGGCTCCCGCTGAAGGAGTTCGAGCTGCTCGAGTACTTCCTGCGCAACCCCGGCCGCGTGCTGACGCGTGGCCAGCTCATCGACCGCGTCTGGGGCGCCGACTACGTGGGCGACACCAAGACGCTCGACGTCCACGTCAAGCGCCTCCGCGCCAAGATCGAGCCCGACCCCGCCAGCCCCGTGAACCTCACCACCGTCCGCGGCCTGGGCTACAAGCTCGACACCTGACGTCAGGCTGGCGGCATCGCGCTACCGGGCCGAGACTTGAAGGCTTGTGCAGGTTCTGACGACGTCTTTCCTGCGCAAGCCTTCAAATCTCGAGGGTGGGGCGGGTCAGCGGCCTTGGTTGGCCACGGCGGCGATGGCCTCTTCGGCGGCGATGGGGTCGAGGTACTTGCCGCCGGGCACCGTCGGCTTGAGGTCGCCGTCGAGCACGTAGACCAGCGGGATGCCGGTGGGGATGTTGAGGCCGACGATCTCGTCCTCGCCGATGTCGTCGAGGTGCTTGACGAGGGCGCGGAGCGAGTTGCCGTGGGCGGTGACGAGCACCGTCTTGCCGGCGCGGAGGTCCGGGACTATCGCGTCGTACCAGTACGGGAGCATGCGGTCGAGCACGTCGGCCAGGCACTCGGTGCGGGGCAGCAGCTCGTCGGGAAGGTCGGCGTAGCGGTCGTCGCCGGCCTGGCTGAACTCGCTGTCGTCGGCGAGCAAGGGCGGTGGGGTGTCGTAGGAGCGGCGCCACGTCATGAACTGCTCCTCACCGAACTCCTCGAGGGTGGCCTTCTTGTCCTTGCCCTGCAGCGCGCCGTAGTGACGCTCGTTCAGACGCCATGACCGCTGGACCGGGATCCAGTGGCGGTCGATTCCGTCGAGCACCATCTGTTCCGTGCGGATGGCCCGACGCAGCAACGACGTGTGGGACACGTCGGGCGCGAGGCCGGCATCGCGGAGCAGCTCCGCGCCGCGCTCGGCTTCGGCGACCCCCCGCTCGTTCAGGTCGACGTCGACCCATCCGGTGAACAGGTTCTTGGCGTTCCACTCGCTGTGCCCGTGGCGGAGCAGAACCAAGGTGTACGTCATGCCGGAGAGCCTATCCGGGCCCTTCGACGGGCTCAGGGACCGGAAGACCGGCTCCAGTCACGGTGGATCTGCTGAAGGGCCTGGACGTAGTCGTTCTGCGACTGGACGCCGGCCAGCGTCCACTTCGTCTCGACGACGACGTATGGCAGCTGAGCGATGCCGAGTGAGCGAGCCGTTTCGTCCTGCTTGCGGACCTCGGCTGCGTACTCGTCGCTGGCCAGCAACGCGTCCGCCGTCTCGAGGTCGAGGCCGACGAGCGCAGCGCGCGACGACAGCACCAGCGGGTCGGCGACATCGGCGCCCTCGAGAAGGTGCGCGCGCCACAGCTGGTGCGCGAGGTCGCGCTGCACGCCGGGCCCGGCCTCCTCGGCCCACGTGAGCAGCCGCCAGGCATCGAACGAGTTGGCCTCGACGGCCTCGGCGAAGTTGAGCTCGATGCCGGTGATCTTCGCGCCGGCCGTCACTTGCACGTTGAGGAACTCCGCCTTGTCCTCACCGCCCAGCCGTTCGGACAGCGCCTCCATCAGGGGGCGCCCCGAGCTCGGGGTTTCCGGCTCGAGCTGCTTCGCCCGCAGCGAGAAGTCGACCGGCTCGCCCGTGACGATGGTGAACGTCGCGGCGGCCCGCTCGAGACGCGTGACACCGATGTACGACCACGGATCGGTGACGTCCGCGAAGACGAGCGCTTTCACGGCCTGAGGTGCTTGAACGCCTCGAGGTTGCGCGTGGACTCACCGCGCGACTCCCGCCACTCCCACTCCTTGCGGATGGAGGACGCGAAGCCCAGCTCGAGGATGGTGTTGAACGAGTCGTCGGAATAGCTCAGCACGGCGCCGAGCAGCCGGTCGAGCTCGGCGGCCGTGACGGCGTGCAGAGGGACCCGCCCGTCGAGGTGGATGTCGCCGGAGGAGTCGACGGCGAACGCGACACCGAACATCTTGAGGTTGTGCTCGAGCAGCCAGCGGTAGACCGCCTCGTGGTTCTCGTCGGGGTTGCGCGCGACGAACGCGTGGATGCCCAGGGCGTGCCTGCCGATCTCGAGCCGGCAGGTCGTCTGCAGCTTGCGCTCACCCGGCAGCACCACCTCGAAGACCCCGGCGCGGTGCTCGGTGTACGCCAGCTCGGAGTCATCGAGAACCGCCACGATCGTGGCGCGGACATCGTCGGTCATCGGCTCACCTCCACGTCGTCGCGTGTGGCGAACGTCCGGACGGCCTGTTCGTAGGCAGCAAGCGTGCGATCGGCGGTGACGTCCCAGCCGAACGACTCGGCGTGCTGCACGGCCTTCACGCTCATCGCCTCGCGGATCCCGTGGTCGACGAGCAGCGGGTGGAGGGCGGCGGCGTAGTCGGCCGGGTCGTGGCCTTCAACCAGCACCCCGGTGACGCCGTCGGACACGGCCGTGGCCAGACCGCCGACGGACGCGGCGACCACCGGTGTGCCGCAGGCCTGCGCCTCGATCGCCACCAGACCGAACGACTCGTTGTAGGACGGCACGCAGACGGCCGACGCCGCGGCATACCAGTCGGCGAGCTCGCGCTGGTCGACGGTGGGCACGAACGTCACGACGTCCTCGAGCCCGAGGTCGGTGCTGAGGTCGGTGAGAGCGGTCGGATGGTCCAGTCCCGTGCCCGACGCGCCGCCGACGACGGCGACCCGGAGCCGCTGACGCAGGGAGGGGTCGAGCTCGAGCAGCCGGGCAGCCGCCTCGATGACGACGTCGGGTGCCTTGAGTGGCTGGATGCGACCGGCGAAAAGCACGAGTGCTGCGTCGTCGGGGACTCCCAGCGCGCGGCGCGCCTCGAGCTGGCGACCACTGCGGAACACGTCGAGATCGACGCCCGGGTGCACCACCTCGATCTTCGCGGGGTCCGCCCCGTAGAGCTCGACGAGCTCGCGGCTCTCCTCGGCGGTGTTGGCGATCAGGCGGTCGGCGAGGCGGACGATCTCCTCCTCACCGGCGATGCGACCGATCGGCTCGGCGACGTCGCCGGCGGCCAGCTGGGCGTTCTTGACCTTCGCCATCGTGTGCATGGTGTGCACCAGCGGGACGCCCCAACGCTCGCGCGTGACGGTCCCGATCTGGCCGGACAGCCAGTAGTGGCTGTGCACGAGGTCGAAGTGGCCCGGGTCGCGCTCGACCTCGACCCGCAGCACGTCACGTACGAAGCCGCACAGCTGCGAAGGGAGGTCGTTCTTCTGCAGGCCCTCGAACGGCCCGGCCGCGACGTGGTGCACGAGGATGCCGAGCTCGGCCTCGACGACCGGCGGCTGGTGGCGCGACGTGGCCCGGGTGAAGATCTCCACCTCGATGCCGCGGGCGGCGAGCTGGCGCGAGAGCTCGAGCACGTAGACGTTCATCCCGCCTGCGTCACCCGTGCCGGGTTGCTCCAGCGGCGACGTGTGCGCCGAGAGCATCGCGATCCGCTTGAGCATGCAACCATCGTCCCAGTCCCGCGCAAGCCTGCACCCTGTGCCCCCGGGCCGCCCCAGCCCGGCACGCCCGCCCAAGGCTGACACGATGACGCCATGAGCACCCCACGCGGAGAGCGCCCATGAGCACCGCATCACGCACTGCCGTCGTCACCGGGGCCAGCAGCGGCATCGGCGAGGCCACCGCACGCGCCCTTGCCGATGCGGGTTTCCATGTCTTCTGCGTCGCCCGCCGCACCGACCGGATCGAGGCGCTCGCTGCCGAGCTCGACGGCACCGCCGTCACCTGCGACGTCACCGACGCCGAACAGGTCGATGCCCTCGCCTCGGCGGTCGGCGATCGCCTGGATCTGCTGGTCAACAACGCCGGCGGTGCGTTCGGGCTCGAGCAGGTCACCGAGGCCGACCCCGCGGTGTGGCGTCACATGTACGACATCAACGTCATCGGCACGCTGCTCGTCACCCAGGCCTTGGTCCCGGCGCTCGTGGCAAGCGGTGCGGGCACCCTCGTCAACATCTCGTCGACGGCCGGACACGTCGTCTACGAAGGTGGCGGCGGGTACGCAGCGGCGAAGCACGGCGTGACGGCGATGACCGGCACGCTGCGCCTCGAGCTGAACGGCCTGCCGGTACGGGTCACCGAGATCGCGCCCGGCATGGTGCGCACCGAGGAGTTCTCGCTCAACCGGTTCGGCGGAGACCAGTCGGCCGCCGACGACGTGTACGCGGGCGTGGACGAGCCGCTCGTCGCCGCCGACATCGCCGACCTGGTGACGTGGGTCGCCACCCGTCCGCACCATGTGAACATCGACTCGATGATCGTGCGCCCCATCGCCCAGGCCGCCCAGCACAGGGTGCACCGCACCCACTGAAGCCGGTCAGTGGATGGCGACCGGGGGCTTTCCCTGGTCGTCGAGCAGGTGTGACACCTCGTGCTTGCGCGGGAGGAAGAGCGCCGGCACGACGGTGAGCACGACGAGCGCCCACGCGACCCAGAACGTCGACGCGAACGAGCTCGCGGCCTGGACGAAGCCGGACTCGATGACCGACCGCGGGATCTCGAGCTGGGCGATCATGCCCGCGCCCTCCTTGGTCCAAGAAGCGATCGCCGCTGCCGTCTCGGTGAGACCGTCAGGGAGTCCCTTCATGCCCTCACTGCCGGTGATCGTCGGGGAGTCCTTGAGGTGGTTGGTGAGGATGACCGACAGCACGGCGACGCCGACCGAGCTCGCGATCTGCTGCGTGATGTTGAGCAGCGTCGAGCCTCGGGCCACCTCGTGCGAGGTGAGCGTGCGCAGAGCGGACGTGAACAGCGGCATCATCGTGGCGCCCATGCCGAGACCCATCACGAACAGCGCACCGATGATGACTCCGTACGACGTCGTCTCGGACACCTGCGTCATCGGGAACATGCCGGCGATGATCAGCAGCAGGCCCACCGGCACGATCCGTCCGACCGGCACCCGGTCGACGAGCGCACCGGCGATCGGCATCGTCAGCATCGCGCCGATGCCCTGCGGAGCCACCAGCAGACCGGCGTTGAGCGTGGACTCGCCGTGGATCTGCTGGAAGAACGTGGGCACCAGCAGCAGGCCGCCGAAGAAGGCCGCCGCGAACATGAACATCGTGATCGTCGACACCGCCAGGTTGCGGTCTCGGAACAGCCGCAGGTCGAGCAGCGGGTGCTCCGGTCGGAAGGAGTGGAACACGAACGCGAGCATCAGCACGACGCCCACCAGGGCCGACACCCACACCCGGGGGGCAGCGAAGTCGCCGCCCTCACCCGGGAGCGAGGAGACGCCGAACAGGAACAGCGCGAGACCGGGCGACAGCAGCAGCATGCCGACGAAGTCGAACGACTCCGACGGGACCGGACGATCTGTGGGCAGGACGAGAATCGAGTACACGATCGCGCCGATGCCGAGCGGCACGTTGATCAGGAAGATCCAGTGCCACGAGGCGGTGTCGATCAGCCAGCCGCCGAGGATGGGCCCGCCGATCGGGCCGAGCATCATCGGGACGCCGAGGATGGCCATCAGCCGACCCATGCGCTTGGGACCGGCCGCCTTCGTCATGATCGTCATGCCGAGCGGCATCAGCATGCCGCCGCCGAGACCCTGCAGGACCCGGAACGCGATGAGGGAGTTGATGTCCCACGCCGTGGCGCACAGCGCCGAGCCGATGGTGAACAGCGCGATCGCGGTGAGGTAGAGCCGCTTGGTGCCGAACCGGTCGGCTGCCCAGCCCGTGAGCGGGATGACGGTGGCCAACGCCAAGGTGTAGCCCGTGACGGTCCAGGCGACGAGCGAGTAGTCGAGCTCGCCCCCGCCGTCGGCGAAGACGCGCTGGAACGTCGGCAGCGCGACGTTGACGACCGTGATGTCGAGGATCGACATGACGGCGCCGACCACGACGACGCCGGCGACCTTCAGGACGGCTCCGTCGATCTTGTCGGGGTACTCAGGTGCTTCGGTGGACATGCGGGTGGTCCTTCGTGCTCGTGCGCAGGGATTGACCTGCGAGGATCGGACGGAGCGCCTGGGTGAGGTTCTCCGCTTCGGTGGCGCCGAGACGTTCGACGAACGCCTTCAACGTGCGTCTCTTCTGCTCGATCTGCTGGTCGGCGATCTCGAACCCGGCGGGTGAGAGCGAGACGAGCTTGACCCGACGGTCGTCGGGACTCTCCTGTCGCTCGACGATGCCGAGCCTGACCAGCTGGTCGATGTTGCGCCCGGTGGCCGCGACGGAGAGCCCGAGTCGCGAGGCGATCTCGTTGATCGGCAGGGCCCCGTCGGTGTGGGCCAGCAGGAACATGGTGCGGGCCTGGGTGAACGAGACGTCGAGCTCGATCATCTGGTCCATCGCGCCGCCCTCGGCGAGGCTGAACACGCGCTGGATGAACTCACCCAGCATCGCGTAGAGCTCATCGGCCTTCCTGGTCACCGGAAAATACTAACGCCGACGCAACTGTTGTGCAAATTCAATTTTCATGGTGATGCAAGTAACGGTTCTGCCGCGATTTCACGCGTCACGGCCTCACTACTAGACTGGCAAGACTTCACCGTCGGTGAGTATTCCCCTCAGCAAGGACAGACTTTTCCGCATGCCCACCCGCCCCACCTCGACGCGCACAGACCTGCGCAATGTCGCCATCGTCGCCCACGTCGACCACGGCAAGACCACGCTTGTCGACGCCATGCTCCAGCAGCAGGGCAACTACGACGAGCACCATCAGCTGGCAGAGCGGGCGATGGACTCCGGCGACCTCGAGCGCGAGAAGGGCATCACGATCCTCGCCAAGAACACGGCTGTCCGCTACAACGGCCCCGGCGCCCCCGACGGCGGCGTCACGATCAACATCATCGACACCCCCGGCCACGCCGACTTCGGTGGCGAGGTCGAGCGAGGCCTCTCGATGGTCGACGCCGTGGTGCTTCTGGTCGACGCCTCCGAAGGTCCGCTCCCGCAGACGCGCTTCGTGCTGCGCAAGGCGCTCGCCGCGAAGATGCCGGTGATCCTCGTCGTCAACAAGGTCGACCGTCCTGACGCCCGCATCAGCGAGGTCGTCGACGAGACCTACGAGCTGTTCCTCGACCTCCTCGACGACTCGGCAGACGAGAACGCCCTCGACTTCCCGGTCGTCTTCGCGTCCGCTAAGGCCGGCAGGGCGTCCCTCGAGCAGCCCGCCGACGGCGGCATGCCCGACAACGACAACCTGGTGCCGCTGTTCCAGACCATCATGGAGGCGGTGCCGGCTCCCGAGTTCACCGAGGGTGCGCCGCTTCAGGCCCACGTCACCAACCTCGACGCCTCACCGTTCCTCGGCCGCCTCGCGCTCGTACGCGTCAAGGAGGGCGAGCTGCGCAAGGGCCAGCAGGCAGCGTGGTGCAAGCGCGACGGGACCGTCGAGCGGGTCAAGATCACCGAGCTGCTCGTCACCGAGGCACTCGAGCGCAAGCCCGGCGTGTCGGCGGGACCGGGCGACATCGTTGCCAGCGCCGGCATCCCCGAGATCACCATCGGCGAGACCCTCGCCGATCCCGACGACCCGCGGCCGCTCCCCCTCATCACCGTCGACGAGCCGGCCATCTCGATGACGATCGGCATCAACACGTCGCCGCTGTCCGGACGCGAGAAGGGCGCCAAGGTCACGGCGCGGCTGGTGAAGGACCGCCTCGACACCGAGCTCGTGGGCAACGTGTCCATCCGGGTGCTGCCCACCGACCGCCCGGACGCGTGGGAGGTGCAGGGCCGTGGCGAGCTGGCACTGGCGATCCTCGTCGAGCAGATGCGACGCGAGGGCTACGAGCTCACCGTCGGCAAGCCGCAGGTCGTCACGCGCGAGATCGACGGCAAGCTGCACGAGCCGGTGGAGCGGCTCACCATCGACGCGCCCGAGGAGTACCTCGGCACCATCACCAAGCTGCTTGCCGTGCGCCGCGGACGCATGGAGCAGATGGTCAACCACGGCACCGGCTGGGTGCGCACGGAGTGCCTGGTGCCGGCCCGAGGACTGATCGGCTTCCGCACCGAGTTCCTGACCGACACCCGCGGCACCGGCATCGCCCACCACGTGTTCGAGGGCTACGAGCCGTGGGCCGGCGACATCTCCACCCGCCCGTCGGGCTCGCTGGTGGCCGACCGCGCGGGTGCGGTGACGTCGTACGCGATGACGAACCTGCAGGAGCGCGGCATCCTCTTCGTCGAACCGACCACCGAGGTCTACGAGGGCATGATCGTCGGCGAGAACTCCCGCGAGGACGACATGGACGTCAACATCACCAAGGAGAAGAAGCAGACGAACGTGCGGTCGTCCACCTCCGACAACTTCGAGAAGCTGATCCCGCCGCGGAGACTCTCGCTCGAGCAGTGCCTGGAGTTCTGCCGCGAGGACGAGTGCGTGGAGATCACCCCGTCGAACGTCCGCATCCGCAAGGTCATTCTCGACGCGAGCGAGCGTTCCAAGGCCGCTCGCGGCCGCCGCTGACGGACGTCAGCCACCGGTGCGGCGGGCGTGCGAGAGCGTGTAGACGTCGGGACGGTATCGGAGCACGGGGTCGTCGGAGGGCTCGATGCCGTCGGTGAGCCGCATCGGGTCGAACACGATGCCGTCGTCGGCCTGCTCGTCCACCGCGGTCACCTCGAGGGTGCCGACGACGACACGCCGCCGGTCGTCCGGCCACTCGTTCGACGGGTCGTGGGGATCGTCGCCGTCGTTCGCGATCTGCACCTCGAGCTGCATGTGCACCGGTCCGCGTTCGAGCTGTTCGCGCAACCCATCGAACAGGTAGTCGCGGCCGCGGCTCTTCGCTTCCGCCTTGGAGATGCCGCTCTCCTGGACGGTCGGCTGCCACGTGTAGCGCACGTAGCGCGATCCGCCCTGCGCGTCGACCCACTTGACGGCGTGGAACGGGAAGTAGCGATGGGCCGCGAAGCTGAGGCGTCGAGCGATCACCGAGTTGGCCTCGACGGCCACCAGCGCGGCCTTCGGGTAGCGGGCCATGAACGCCGGGAGCCGCACGAGTCCGGCCAGACCGGGCTTCGAGATGCCCAGGGTGGCGAAGAACCCTTCCTGGTCGTGGAACGGGAAGTGCGGGATGGTCTGGCTGAGGATGTCGGTGCGCTTGCCGTCCGGCAGCACGAAGCTGACCGCGAGCCCGCGGACGTCGGGGACGTAGTCGGGCACGGTCGGATCGCCGCCGCCGTTCGAGAACCGCACCCTGGCCGGCACCGGCTCGCCCGTCATGTGGCCTGCGCGGGTGAGCGTCGCGGCCTCGGGGGTAGCGATGAAGGTCCCCACGCAGTGGATGCCCTTGGCGTGCAACGCGCGGTGGCCGTCGTGGGCGCCGAAACGCGCATGGATCTTGGCCAGGCCCTGATCGGGGGTCGTCATGGCGACACCCTAAGGCGTGCGGACGCCTCGCTCCCCCGAATTGCCGGTCGGGTCGGCTTGCGGTTCGGTGGGGGTGAGATGAGACCGACTTCAGGGAGAACCCATGAGCGACACAGAAGAGACCGACGAAGAATCGACGAGCTCCGACGAGACGGAGACGGAGTCATCCGAGACCGATGACACCCACACCGACTCCGACTCGGACTCTGGAGGTGCTCCCACGAAGCCCGGCGAGGACAACCTCTCCGACGAGGAGAAGGACCAGCTGGAGCAGGAGCGTCTGGAGCGCCTCGATCCGGAGAACCGCCCGCACAACGCCGAGGTGGACAACACGGGCCGCGAGTTCGACGTCGAGAAGGAAGAGTTCACGTACAAGCCCGGCGAAGAGCCAGGGGGCGACGACCGGGCCAACGCCATCATCGGGGCGGACCGGCCCGAGGGCGTCGAGGTCGCGGAGGAAGTGGAGTCGACCGGCGGTTCCAGCGACTCGAGCGACACCAACGCATCAGGCGACACCGACACATCCGACGACTCCGACGACACCGACGAGTCCTGAGCCGATCGGCCGTCAAAGCACGCCTGACGGCCGGAACTGGACGCTGATGCGTGGCCCCACCGGCTTCGCGGTCTTGAGCACGGCATGTTCCCACGTGCGCTGGCACGTGCCGCCCATGACGACGAGGTCGCCGTGGCCGAGGGTGAATCCGGTCTGCTCGCTCCTCCCAGCTGTCCGCCCACGGCCTGGCACCGCCGTGGGGCCGGCTCTGGGTCGCAGCGACAGCCGTCGGTGCTCGCCCAGCGAGACGATCGCGACCATCGTGTTCTCGAGCCGGCCACGGCCGATGCGGTCGCCGTGCCAGGCGACGCTGTCGCGTCCGTCGCGGTAGTAGCACAGACCGGCCGTGGTGAACGGTTCGCCGAGCTCGGTGGCGTAGTGGGCGCCCAACGTGTCGCGCGCGACATCGAGCGACGCATCGGGCAGCGGGGCATCGTGGTCGTAGAAGCACACCAGCCGCGGGACGTCGACCACGCGGTCGTACATCTCGCGTCGTTCGGCCCGCCATGGCACCTCGGCCTGCAGGCGCAGGAACAGCGCGTCGGCGCCGGTGACCCATCCCGGCCGCACGTCGACCCACGCACCCTGCGTCAGCTCGGTGCGCCGCACGGTGTCGCCCAGCTCGGCGACCTCCGGGCCGGCGTCACCGTCGAGCAGCGAGCCCTGGAAGTACGACGTCATGTGACCAGACTACGCCGGATCGAACGCATGTTCTAGCGTGTCTTCACCACATTCGTGCGGGCCAGCTCGTCGTGCAGGGCCTGCCGCTTGTCGTCCCACGTCGCCCACAGGGGGTCGAGCAAGCCGATCAGCACCACGACTGCATGGACCAACGCCACGATGGCGAACGAACCCGTGGCGAGCGGCAACCGCAGCAGGGAGCCGGGAACCAGCTGCGGCAGCGCGAGGCGGGCGCCGATGGTGCCCCAGGGCAGCCTGCCGGATCGGTCTCGCAACCGCACTCGCATCCCCAGAGCAAGCTTTCCCGGAGTCGCGCCCTTCCAGCGCAGAAAGGCCGCCTGGTAGGCGACGAAAATGGCCGTCGACAGCACGAGGAGCCACATAGTCCAGGATGGCATCGAAGTACGCGTCGAAGAAGATGTCCACGCGGTGCCGTCCCAGTAGCGCAGCGAAGCGACTCCGGGAGCGGGACTGGGACGAGATGCCACCCGGCGGCAGCTTGGGTCACGCGCCGACCCCATGTGGTGATGACGTCGTTCATGCCTCGACCGTACGACCGGGCCGAGTTCATCGAGGGCCGTGCCCTCAAGCTCAACGAGTCCGGAGCTACGCGCTTCCTCGCAGCAGAGCGAGGTAGACGAGAGCGGCAACCGTGCCGATGAGGTTCAGGATGCTGAGCGGGTTCCAGGTGAGCGCGTGGACGGCGACCGTCAGGGCCAGGATGATCAGCCAGCTGCGACGAGGCATCGTGCCCACCTGGACGAACTTCGAGTCGTCACGGGCGACGCAGTCGACGAGAGCGGCGAGCTTGACGACGAACAACAGGATCGACAGCACCAGGGAGAGGGAGCTCTGGACCTCGAACACCCGTGAAGGCTACCGAACGCACGACAGCGGGTCCCCCCGAACCGGAGGGACCCGCTGTGCCGTGCGGAGATGGTGCCGAAGGTCAGGCCTTCTTGGCAGCCGTCTTCTTGGCAGCCGTCTTCTTGGCAGCCGTCTTCTTGGCCGGGGCCTTCTTGGCCGTCGACTTCTTGGCCGTCGACTTCTTGGCGGGAGCCTTCTTGGCGGGAGCCTTCTTGGCAGCCGTCTTCTTGGCCGGGGCCTTCTTGGCCGTCGACTTCTTCGCCGGCGCCTTCTTGGTCACGCGCTGAACGGTGGCACGAGCCTCACCGATGACGTCCTCGGCGCGCTTCTGCACGTCGCCACGGACACCCTCGGCACGCTTGCGCGCGTCCTTGAGGTTCTTGCGCGCGTCCTTGCGGAGGCTGTCGACGAGCTTCTCGGCACGCTTCTGGGCGTTGTCGAGGTTGAGCTCCTTGGCGGACTCCACGATCTCCTCGGCCTTCTTGACGACCTCGTCGTAGGACGTCTTGGCGGTCGAGCGCGAGCGCTCGACGGCGCCGGTGGCCTGCGAGCGCAGGTCGTCGACGTCGAGGTTCTTGATGGCCTCGGACAGGTTCTTGACCTCCTCGCGGAGCGACTTCACCTGGCTGTTGATCTGATCGGCAATGGTCATGCTTCCTCCTGGTTGGCTTCGGTGACCACTTGGGAAAGTTCTTCGTTGCGTACGACATCGGTGCCGACGAACGAGCGATAGATGTCGAGCAGCGCCGTCTTCTGTCGCTCGGTCAGCTGCGGATCGAGTGCGATGGCATGTTCGACCATGCGTGACCCACTCTCGTGGAGATCGAGGATCCCGGCTCTGACGTACAGCGACTCGGCCGAGATGTGCAGCGCCTTGGCAATCTGCTGCAGCACTTCTGCCGACGGACGGCGCAGCCCTCGCTCGATCTGGCTGAGGTACGGATTGGAGACATCCGACTGCTCGGCCAGCTGTCGCAACGACATCTGCGCCTGGCGTCGCTGCTCGCGGAGGTATTCGCCGAGTCCCTCGACGGTTTTCCCCACGGTCAGCTTCGCCATGACCTCAGTTTGCTTGCAAAAGCAAGCAAATGCAAGCAGGAACGGTGCGACATGGGTCACACAATTGACTCGCACCGCAGGTCAGAATACCGGCCGTACCTCTCCGACCTGCTTGCCGCCACCCCGCACCGGCGGACGCTCATGCAGGAGATCGGCCTCCAGCCCGGCGATCTCGAGGATGCGGTGCATCGCGAGGAAGCGTGGGCGCTTTCCGCCGTCCTCGATCTTCAGGGCGCACGCCGATCCGTCCGGCATGCCGACCACGAGCACGCTCTCGGCCCCGGTCTTGGCCACCAGACCCGGGAATGCCCGCATGAGTCGCAGCTCGTCTCGCCGGGTGCCGCTGACGTACTCGGGGTGGGCGATCATGGCATCGACGAGGCGCCGCTCGTCAGTGCCGTCCGGGGCATCCTGGATGCGGGCGATGGCGGTGGCCAGTCGCCGCAAGGTCGTGGCGAGCAGCGGCGCTCCGCATCCGTCAGTACCCAGGACGTCAGCGGGAGCTCCGGTGAACCGGGCGAACGTCTCGCCGATCGTCTGCTGGAGCGGGTGGCCGGGGTCGAGATATGACTCGATCGGCCAGTCATTGACCACGGACGTCAGCAGCATCGCCGCGTGCTTGCCCGAGCACTCCATCTGGATCGACGTACGCTGCCCGCCGGCACGCAGAACGGCGACGTGCTCCTCGGGGTCGGCCGGGTACGCCGGCGGCGTCTGTAGCGCGGTCTCATCGAGGCCCGCGCGCGCGAGCACGCCGCTCACGGCCTCGAGATGGAACGGCTCGCCCGAGTGGCTGGCGGTGGCGAGAGCGAGCTCGGGACCCTCCAGCGGTAGCCCGGCCCGCATCATGCCGAGCGCCTGGAACGGCTTGTTGGCGGACCGGGGGAACACGACGGTCTCCGGGTCGCCGAGCGCCCACAGCACCGATCCGTCGGGGTCGACACGGACGGCGACACCTCGGTGGCGGTCCTCGACCAAACCCGACCGCACGACCTCGACCAAGACGTCCATGAGGTCACCCTAGATCGGTCGAGTCCTGATGACGTCGAAGGCCAGGAACAGCGTCCAGACGGCGCCGGCGAACGCGATGCCGGCTCCGGCACCGAAGGCCCAGACGATCCCCTGCGCGCCGGCGACGATTCCCAGGACGATCGGGCCGAGGCCGAGCCCGAGGTCGATGAACGCGCTGCCCGTCCCCGCCGCAGCGCCGCGCTCGGACGGCGAGGCGGTGGCGAAGATCGCGCTGAAGAACGCCGGGGTCGAGAACGTCACGCCGACGGCCAGCACGACGACGCCCAGCAGCAGTCCCGTCGGAGACTGCCAGGTAGCGGCCATCACGAGTCCACCACCGATGGCCACCAAGGAGGCGGCACCGAGCGGGAGTGACGGGAGGCGGTCCGGAACCTTGGCGAACAGCAGCCTGCACACCACGACGACACTGCCGTACACCAGCAGCGCCAAGCTCGTGTTGCTCATGCCGATTTCCTCGGAGTGCAGTGAGGCGAACGCCAGGAAACCGCCGATCGCAGCGAGCGACGCGAAGAACCCGAGCGAGATCGCGATCGCCGGTCGATGGATCAGCATGCCGTGACCACCGTCGTCCGGACCGTGCGGCGGCTCGATGATGGCCACCGCGAGCAGCGCGGCCAGCACCGCCAGGGCAGTGGCGCCGTACCACGCGGCGTCATAGCCCCACCGCTCCAGCAGCACCTCCCCCGACGGCGGACCGAGCGCGAAGCCGAGGTAGAGGCCGAGCGAGTTGTAGCTCAACGCCTCACCCATCCGTGATGGCGGCGCGATGTCGGCCAGCAAGGCGAACCCGGCCACGAAGAACGCCGCCTCCGCCACACCCTGGAGCAATCGGATGGCGACGACGGCACCGAGAGAGTCCACGAACGGGAACAGAAACATGCCGGACGCGGCCAGGAGTGCGCGGAAGATCATCACCGGGATCCGGCCACGGGTGTCCGACAGCCGGCCGGCGAACGGGCGGCAGAGCAGCGCCGTGACGCCGAATGCCCCGAAGGCGAGGCCCGCGCCGGCTTCCGCGGACCCGATCGGACCAGTCGTGTAGAGGGGCAGCGTGTGGATCGTCACGCCGACGGAGGTGAAGTAGGCGAGGTCGGCGATGCCGAGCAGCACGAAGGGGCGCGTCAGAAGGCGCTCCTCGTGTGCGTCCCCCCGGAGGACCCGAGCCATGGGACGACCGTAGACCCCGGCGCCGGTCCGGCCGAGGTGGCTACGATGACGAGACGCGTCGCGGCGACAGCGCGGGTGGGAGAGGGAGCAAGACGTGAGCAGCCTGGAGTCCTTCCATGCCGTCATCCCGGCCGGCGGTGCCGGCACCCGGTTGTGGCCGCTGTCGCGCTCGACGCGGCCGAAGTTCCTCCTCGACCTCACCGGCAGCGGGCGCACCCTCCTGCAGGAGACCTGGGACCGTCTCCGCACCCTCGTCCCCCCCGACCACATCCACGTCGTCACCGGACCGACGCACGCGCCACTCGTCCAGCAGCAGCTACCTGGGCTCACCAGCCTGTTCGTGGAGCCGTCGCCCCGCGACAGCATGCCCGCGATCGGTCTTGCCGCCGCCGTCGTCGGTCGGCGTCATCCCGGTGCGATCATCGGATCCTTCGCCGCCGACCACGTCATCGCCGACGCCGCGGGGTTCGGCGCGGCGGTCCGCGAGAGCATCGCC
This sequence comes from Aeromicrobium sp., assembly GCA_051005615.1. Classification (GTDB taxonomy): domain Bacteria; phylum Actinomycetota; class Actinomycetes; order Propionibacteriales; family Nocardioidaceae; genus Aeromicrobium. The sequence goes on along the minus strand of JBPCJE010000040.1, from coordinate 9,805 downwards.
GTCGCCGAGAGCGGCCTGATCGCCACCGTCGGGATCGAGCCACGGAGCCCGTCCACGGCGTTCGGCTACATCGAGTCCGGCGATCCGCTGGCCGTGTCGGACGCCCCCTCCGCCCGCGCCGTCTCCCGCTTCGTCGAGAAGCCCGACCAGCCCACCGCTGCCCAGTACGTGCGCGACGGGTCGTTCAGCTGGAACGCCGGCATGTTCGTCGCGCGAGCCGACATGCTCCTCGGCCACCTCGCGCGGCTCCAGCCGCACCTGCACGCCGGGCTCGAGCGCATCGCCCTCGCGTGGGACGGCCCCGACCGGCAGGCCGAGCTCGAGAGTGCCTGGCCGAGCCTGACCCCCATCGCGATCGACCACGCCATCGCCGAGCCCGTGTCGCGCGAGGGCGGCGTCGGCGTCGTGCCCGGACGTTTCGGCTGGGACGACCTCGGCGACTTCGCCGCCCTGCACGCGTTGGGTGATCGATCATCGTCTCCGGACGTCGTCTGGGTCGACGCCGACGGTCTGGCCCGTGCCGAGGACGGCACCGCCATCGCGGTCGTGGGCATCCACGATGCAGTGGTCGTGCACACCGGCGACGCCGTGCTCGTCACGACGCTGGAGCACGCGCAGCAGGTCAAGGAGGTACCCGCGATACTCAGGCGCGAGGGTCGCGAGGACCTGGTCTAGGTCTAGACGAGATCGGTCAGCGCGGCGTCGGGGGTCTCGTCCGTGGGGGCGTAGGCCTGGGCGAGCTCCCCGGTGCCGATGCCCCGCAGCACGCCGTCGGACGCATCGGCGTACAAGGACTCGCCGCGCAGCAGCGTCATGCGCTCGCCGTGCTCGTTGAGCATCTCGACCTCTCCGCCCGTGCACACGACGACGCGCCTCGAGGCATCAGGGAGCAGCGCTCCCTCGGGCTCGGAGGGTGAGCACTGGGTGATGGCGAGAGCGAACTCGTCGACGGCCGGGCTGAAGACGTCGGTGGAGAACCCGAACTGCTCGGGGGTCACCCGCGCCAGTCGCGACATGCCCTTGTCGAGGCAGCTCACCAGCCCGAGCGGGTCGAGGTGCTTGGAGGTCAGCCCGGCCCGGAGCACGTTGTCCGACGACACCATCACCTCCAGGCACATCCCGTGCAGATGCGCGTGGATGATGCCGGCGCCGAGGAACGCGGCCTCGCCGGGCTGCAGCGTGAGGCGGTTGAGCAGGAGGGAGATGACCACTCCGACATCACCGGGATGATGAGCGGCGATCTCGACCGCCGTGACGTAGGCGCGCTTGATGTCGATGCCCTGGGCGGCGAGGTCGCGGCACGAGGTCACGATGCGGTCGATCTCGGCGACATCGGGCTTCTCCTCGAGCAGCATCTCGACGAGACGCACGATGCCGCTGAACCCCGGACGCGCGTTCAGGCTCTCGGCCAGCGACCCGGCCAACGGAGACTCGATCGCGCTGAGGATCCGCAGGATCTCCGCCGTCGGACGGAACCCGACGAGCGTGTCGAAGGTCGTGAGGGCGTAGACCATCTCCGGCTTGTGATGAGCGTCCCGGTAAATGCGGCTCGGGGCATCGATCGGCACCCCGTCGGCCTCCTCGCGCGCGAAACCGGCGGCAGCCTGCTGCGCATTGGGGTGCACCTGGATCGACAGCGGCCGGCTCGCGGCGAGGAGCTTCAGCATGAACGGCAGCTCGCCGGCGATGGACGACAGGGGCGCCTCACCGTCTTCTGTGCTGAAGACGGACATCCCCAGAGGATGAGTTCCGATCCACACCTCGGCGACGGGCCGGCCGTCGGTGGGCTCTCGCAGGAACTGGGGTATGTCGTCGGACGACCCCCAGTCGTAGTCGCGGGAGGTGTTGAGGAGGCGGCGCATGGTCACTCAGCATAGGGCCGCGGCGCACCCTCGACAGACCCGCCGTGAACCGGCAGCACGACCGGTATGGAGGCTTCGACGGCGCACGCGTGACCATCGCGGTGATCGCGCTCGCACTCGGCACGGCGGGGTGCGGCGTCACCCGCGGCGACGACAGCCGCGACCTGCTGATGATCATCCCGAACGCCCCCGGCTGCGGCTATGACCAGACCGGACGCGCGGCCGTGCAGGTCATGGAGGGCGCCGACATCACCGGCGGTTCCTTCACCGTCGACAACGTGATCGGAGCCGGCGGTGCAGGCGCCATGACCGCGCTCAGCGGCAGGGCCGGCAACGAGAACACGATGATGACCGTCGGACTCGGCGTCGCCGGCTCCACGTACTCCTTCGCGAGCGAGTACCAGCTCCTCGACGCCACCCCGCTGACGCAGCTGATGAGCGAGCCCGAGGGTGTGCTCGTGCCGGGCGACTCGCCCTTCGAGACGATCGACCACCTCGTCAAGGAGTGGAAGTCCGATTCGAGCTCCGGCACCGTTCGGCGGTGGGCAAGATGCTCATGGGCAGCGCGGCCCAGCGGGTGCTGCTCGACGCGCCGTGCCCGGTGATCGCTGTCAAGCCCGGCTGACCAGCCCCGTCAGCGAGGGGGCTTGTGGCGGGGCTTGCGTTGGGATCCCTTGCCCTTGACGCTCCTGCTGCGCGCGGGTGGGCCGCCGTCCGGGCGGATGTCGATGCGCCGGCCGGAGATGCGGGTGTCGGCGAGAGCGTCGAGCACAGCGTCCGGCATGTCGGCGGGCAGCTCGACGATCGAGTGGTCGACCCCGATGGTGATCTTGCCGAAGTCGGACCGGCGCAGCCCGCCCTCGTTGGCCAGGGCCCCGACGACCGACGACGGGCCGATCTTGTGGCGCTTGCCGACCGCGATCCGATAGGGAGCGAATCCGTCGGACGTCGCACGCACCGACGCTCCGGCGCGGGGTGGACGCTCGCGGGTGGGCCGCTCGCGGGCCGCCTTCGGCGGGTCGGGACGCAGAAAGAACTGCTTGTCGTCCGCGCTCATCACGGCGAGCGCCGCAGCGACGTCGGACATCGCGACGTCGTGATCACGCGCGTAGTCCTCGACGAGGCCGCGGAACGTGTGGAACTGGGTCGAGCCCATGCTGTCGGTGATCGTCTGGGCGAAGCGCACCGCTCGACGGGCGTTGACCTCGTCGACGCTCGGGATGCTCATCTCCTCCACCGGTCGGCCGGACACCTTCTCGATCGCCGACAACAGCCGGCGCTCGCGCGGCGTGACGAACAGGATCGCATCGCCGGTGCGGCCGGCCCGCCCGGTGCGTCCGACGCGGTGCACGTAGGCCTCGGGATCATGCGGGATGTCGTAGTTGACGACGTGGGTGATGCGGTCGACGTCGAGGCCGCGGGCCGCGACGTCGGTGGCGACGAGCAGTTCGAGCGCCCCTGAGCGCAACGCACCGATGGTGCGTTCTCGCTGCGCCTGCACGAGGTCGCCGTTGATCGCCGAGGCTGCGAAGCCCCGTGATCTGAGCTTCTCGGCCAGCTCCTCGGTCGCCCGCTTGGTGCGGACGAAGACGATCATCCCGGCACCGGACTCCACCTCGAGGAGACGCGTCAGCGCGTCGAGCTTCGCGTGGTGCATCACCTGGATCCAGCGCTGGCGCACCGTCGACGTCGAGGTCGTGGCCGCGGGCGTCGCGATGTCGACCGGATCGTGGAGGTAGCGCTTGGCGAGGGCACGGATCTGGCGCGGCATCGTGGCCGAGAACAACGCCACCTGCTTGTACTCCGGCGTGTCGGCGAGGATTCGTTCGACGTCCTCGGCGAAGCCCATCGCGAGCATCTCGTCGGCCTCGTCGAGCACCAGGTGCTCGAGCTTGCTCAGGTCGAGGCTGCCGCGGTCGAGGTGGTCCATGACGCGCCCCGGGGTACCGACGACCACGTGCGCCCCGCGCTCGAGACCGGAGAGCTGGGCGCCGTAGCCCTGCCCGCCATAGACGGGCAGCACGCGGATCCCGGGGATACGGGCCGCGTACGTCGTGATGGCCTCGCAGACCTGCAGCGCGAGCTCGCGCGTCGGAGCCAGCACGAGGGCCTGGGTGTGCTTCCGAGCCGGATCAAGGCGTTGCAGGATCGGCAGCGCGAACGCCGCGGTCTTGCCCGTGCCGGTCTGGGCGAGCCCCACGACGTCGCGACCGTCGAGCAGAGCCGGCACCGCGCTCGCCTGGATGGGCGTGGGCGTCTCATAGCCGAGATCGGCGAGGACGTCGACGATCTCCGGGACGAGCCCGAGGTCGGCGAAGGTCGGAGCATTCACCCCGCCAGTCTCCCGTACGGCGTTGATCCGGCCGCCCGTGGCCCGGCACCGCCGCCGGGAGGCTCAGTACGCCCCGCGCGAGGCCAGCACGGCGCGCGCGGTGCGAATGATGATCTGCATGTCGCGCAGCATCGTCCAGTTCTCGACATAGTCGATGTCGAGGCGGATCGAGTCCTCCCACGACAGGTCAGAACGCCCGCTCACCTGCCACAGGCCCGTGACCCCCTGCTTGACGAGCAGCCGACGGCGCATGTGGTCGCTGTAGGCGTCGACCTCGATCCGCAGCGGAGGTCGGGGACCGACGACGCTCATGTCGCCGCGGAGGACGTTCACGAACTGAGGAAGCTCGTCGATGCTGAAGCGACGGAGAAGGCGCCCGACCGGGGTGACCCGCGGGTCCGCGCGGAGCTTGAACAGCGGCCCGGCGCCCTCGTTGTGGTGCTCGAGCTCCTCGAGCATCTGGTCGGCGTCGTGCCTCATCGTGCGGAGCTTGAGCATCTGGAACGGCACGCCGTGCATGCCGATGCGCTCCGAGCGGTAGAAGATCGGACCCCGACCGGTGAGGCGGATGGCCAGCATCGCCACGAGCAACAAGGGCGATGAGAACACCAGCACGGCCGCGGCAAACGTCCGGTCGAACAGCGCGCGGCGTATGGTCCTGCCCCGCGAGTAGCTGGGGCCGGACAGGTAGATGAGCGGCATGTTCCCGTGCGCCTCGAGGTGGACGCGCGGGCCGGCGACGTCGACGACGTTCGGAGCCACGAGCAGGTTGACGTCTCGGTCCTCGAGGGCCCACGCCAGCTCGCGCATGCCGTCGTGGCCGAGGTGCTCGGTGTCGGTGACGACCACCGTGTCGACGGCGTCGACCTCGAGCGCCTGTCCCAGGTCGGACTCGATGCCCATCACCGGCACGGCCGAGTCGTCGACGTGGAAGCGCTCGTTCGGCGCCGCGACCCGGTCGGGCACCCACACCCCCACGACGCGGAGGCCGGAACCGGCGTCCGAGGAGAACCTCAGGGTCATGGTCTTCGCGCTCCGGACGCCTCCGATGACGAGCACCTTCGCCAGGAACCGGCCCCTGCGGCGCTGCCGGAACAGCCAGGTGCGCCAGGCCCGGCGTTCCAGGAACAGCAACGTGAGTCCGATGGTGAACGAGAACGCGATGAATGCGCGCGCGATGTCCCACTTGAACAGCAGCGCGGTGATCGCGACCCAGGCGAACAGCGCGAACGTGGCTCGTGCGACGGCTTGGTACTGACGAGCGTCGGAGTCGAGGGTCTTCGGGTCGCGGGTGCGGAACACGGCCAAGGCGATGATCCAGCCGACGAAGACCGTGATGCTGACGGGCCAGATTCCGGGGTAGTTCTGATCGAGGAGGATCTGCGGGGCCGGAATGACGTAGTAGCGGACGATGTGGGCCAGGGAGACGGCGAAACCGACCACGAGGACATCGGTGACGAGGACCCGGCGCACGAACTTGCGTTCCCAGCGCCGACGGGTCAGCGACGTCACGGGACGCTCGTCGGGCGCATCGACAACCTGCAGCGTCGGGGGCTCACTGGCGTCGAAACGGAGCCTCTGGAGGTCCTGCGCCACGTTGACTTTCCCTTCGGCCATCGAGCCGCACGCACTCCCACGGCGATCTTGGTCGTCACACATTCTCTCCCATCAGGAGAGCATGAGGGGCCGAAAGCACGATTCGAGTCCCGATCTGCAACGATCTGCGCTTCACCGCCACCGAATCGCTTGATCGCGAAAGGCCAGCCCGGACAGGCCGGCGGCCACGGCTTCGACGGCGGCGGCAATCTCGTCTGCCACCTGACGATGCACCTCGGGCTCACGCTGGTACGGGTCGAGCACGTCGACGTCGGTCGGTGCGGTGCTGCGCCGGCGGGACGCATCGGCGACCAGCTCCTCCAGCGACGTGGCGCTGGAGGTCGCGACCAGCGACGCGAACTCGCGTAGCGTGAACGACTTGCGCAGAGCCTTCGGTGACAAGGCGAGAACGGCGGCCCGATGCTCGCGGGCCGCGGTGAGGACGAGGTCGGCCTGCTCGACGTGATGGACGTCGAGCACGCGCGAATGGTGGTCGGTGGCCTCGTGGCCGAGCCGGGCGAGCTCGAGCACGACCATGCTGTCGATGGGGGCGGCGTTCCAGCCGCGCACACCCGCGGACGCGACCTCGAACCGCTCCGCGTCGAGACGGCCGCGCAGCAGCACCTCCATCAGCGGCGAGCGGCAGATGTTCGCGGTGCAGATCGTCAGGATCGTGAAGCGCCTCACGGGGTGCCACCGAGCACGGGACGGACGTGCAACCCGGCCTCCGGATCGACGACGAGCTCCTGCGACGCCGCCACGCCGTCGGTGATCAGCGTGGCATCCGGGTCGGTGTTCCGCTTGACCAACGCGAGGGCCACCGGACCGAGCTCGTGGTGGCGGGCGGACGAGCCGACGAATCCGACGCGAGTCTCTCCCGCCATCACATCCGAGCCGTGAACCGGCAGATGGTCGACGGAGCCGTCGAGGTGCAGCAGCACGAGACGGCGCGGCGGACGTCCGAGCGTGTGCACGCGTGCCACCGTCTCCTGGCCGCGGTAGCACCCCTTCTCGAGGTGGACAGCCCGCCCCAGCAAACCGGCCTCGTTGGGGATGGTGCGGTCGTCGGTGTCGACGCCGACGCGACAGATGCCGGCGGCGATGCGGAGCGCCTCCCAGGCCCAGATGCCCACGGGGGTGCCGAGCTCGTCGGGGAGCGACGTCAGTGCCTCGCGCCGGACCAGGCGCCACGATGGCTCGCATGACCCATCGCCCACCGACGCAGGACCGGTTCCGATGACTGCCAAGTCCGTCGCCTCGTCGACCTGCACTCTGGACATGAAGCGCATGGCCTCGAGGAAGGACACCAACGAGGCTGCCGCGCCCGGCTCGGTGTGGGCGAGGAACGTCTCGCCATCGTCGATGCCCGCGAAGGCGTGCTCGATCCGTCCCTGCGGCGACAGGAGAAGGACCTCGGTGGGCTCTTCCGGAGGCAGGTGCTCGAGGTGCTGAGTGGTGAGCGCGTGCAGCCAGGTGAGCCGGTCGGGTCCGCTGATGCGGACGACGTCGCGGTGCGAGAGGTCGACGAAGCCCTCCCCGGCCAGGAAGCGACGTTGCTCCGCGGCGAGGGAGCCGTAGTGTGCGGCCACTCCTGAGTCGGGCGGATCGGCCTCGACCGCTCCGTGGAGGTCGAGGAGCGGGCTCCGCCGCACGGTTTCGGTGTCAGACACGTTCGAGCCTGCCCCACAGGTGCGACTGCATCTCCTGGCCTTGGGCCGCCATGTCGTGCGCGTACATGAGATCGCCGTCGACGAGCCCGTACATGCGCTGCCCCGCCGTGTACTCCTTGGCGGTGACGGTGCGGGCGACGACATCGGTGGTGAGAGTCATGCGGGGCCCGTCGAGCCGCCCGTACCAGATCTCCGCGAAGCCGGTGGGATGAGCGAGAACGAGCTCGACCGCTGCACCCTTCTCCTCGCCAGTGCCCCCGGCGGCCCGGAGGAACCCCGTCTCCAGCGCACCGAGTCGGAGGCGTTCACCGTCGTCGTCGGTGATCCAGGCGCGGCTGAAGTAGTGCAGGAACGGCCGGCCGTCATGGGCGAACGCCACCTCCTGCTCGTAGGCGAACGGGTCGATCGTGGGGTAGTCGCCACGACCGTTGCCGTGCCACGTGCCGAGCAGCCACGCCGACGCCGCGAGGTCGGGGTGGAGATCGAGCGGGATCTCGAACGCCATTCCTCAATCCTATCGACCGGGGCGTGGACGGCCCGCCCTACGCTGGCCGCATGAGAGCCGTCGTGCAGCGCGTGACGCAGGCGAGCGTCACCGCCGACGGCGGGCTCACCTGTGAGATCGGGTCCGGACTCGTCGTGCTGCTCGGTGTCACCCACGACGACACGGTGGAGCAGGCGCGACGGATGGCCGCCAAGGTCCACACGCTGCGCATCCTGCGCGACGAGAAGTCGATCTCCGTCACCGGAGGAGGTGTGCTCGTGGTCAGCCAGTTCACGCTCTACGACGACGCCCGCAAGGGCCGGCGGCCGACCTGGAACGCCGCCGCACCGGGCGACGTCGCCGAACCGATCTACGACGCGTTCTGCCACGCGTTGCGCGAGCTGGGAGTCACGGTCGTCGAGGGAGTGTTCGGCGCCGACATGGCAGTCTCACTGACGAACGACGGTCCGACCACGCTGGTCATCGATCTCTGACAGAATTTTCGATCTCTGACAGAATTTCAGGATCGACCCCTAGTGTCGTCACGGCATCACGGGCGGGCTGAGCGCCCGCGAGCGCAGCGCCTGATGCACCACGAGACCTGAGAACGGAGCACGATGGGCAACCGCGACTTCGGCCGGCGCTACCGCGACGCGGGCAAGCGCCGTGCCGGCGGCGAGCCGTTCCATCGTCGCCACCGCAAGGTCATCGCCGGCCTGCTCGGTGCCATGCTGCTCGTCCTCGGCGTCGGGATGTCGTACGCCTACCTACTGAACTCCAAGTTCAGCAACATCGCGGAGGTCAAGACGGACTCGCTCAGCAACCGGCCCGACCCCGACAAGGGCAAGGCGCTGAACATCATGCTGCTGGGCTCCGACAAGGGCAAGGCCGTGCCGGGGGTGCCCGCCGACACGACCCTCGCGCAGGACGCCAGGGCGACGAAGTGGCCCAGTGGCAAGTACCGCAGCGACACGTTGATGATCGTGCACATCTCCGAGGACCGGAGACACGTCTACCTCGTCTCCATCCCCCGCGACACCTACACCACGCTCTACAACTCCTCCGGCGCCGCCCAGCGCGAGGAGAAGATCAACGCCGCCTTCTCGTTCTACGGCCCGACCGGCACGATCTCGACGGTCGAGCACCTCACCGACGTCCGGATGCGTCACCTGGCCATCATCGACTGGGCCGGCTTCAAGGACCTGTCCAGGGCCGTCGACGGCGTCCCTGTCTTCATCCCGCGGCCGTTCTTCGACCCGAGCCAGAAGATCCAGTGGGAGGCCGGTCAGCAGACGCTGGAGGGCAAGAAGGCACTCGCCTACGTCCGCACCCGGTACGGCCTGCAGCGTGGCGACTTCGACCGCATCGCCCGCCAGCAGAACTTCCTGCGCGCCATGATGAAGAAGATGCTCGAGAAGGGCACCACACGCAACCCGGTCAGGCTCACCCGCACCCTGTCGGCGCTCACCGAGAACCTGACCGTCGACGCGGAGTGGAACTCCGGTGACATGCGCGGCCTCGCGCTCTCGCTGCGCGGCACCAAGGCCAAGGACGTGACGTTCATGACCACCCCGGTCGCGGGCACCGAGACGGTCCCCGGCATCGGCAGCGTCGTCCGGCTCGACGAGCTCAAGTCCAAGGAGCTCTTCACCGCGATGAAGAACGACACCATGCGGGCCTACGTCAAGAAGTACCCGGACGAGGTGCTCAAGTCGGAGAAGGAGATCAGCTAGCTGTGATGTCCAGGCACGTTGTGCGATTGGGTACGGCGAACCGTAGATAGGTGAAGGCCTCCCGGTGTGGAGTGGAGCTGTCTAGGAACTACTCCACCAAGGAGGCCTTCATGGCTCACGCTAACGCT
>JBPCJE010000039.1:0-12995 GCA_051005615.1 Aeromicrobium sp. | reverse complement strand
AGGTCGTAAGAGGAGGCCTGACAGCACCTGATCCACAGCACCACTTCCTCACCACGGGTCGCCCGGTCGACTTCGGTGTCCTCGGCCGCCGTTTCCTCGGTCCCGAGGTCGAGTCGGTGGAACAGTTCTCCTGGGTGGTGACAGCATGAGCGGTATGAAACTGACGGTGATCGGCTGTGCCGGGTCCTTCCCCGGCCCCGACTCACCGTCGAGCTGCTACCTCGTGGAGGCCCCGTTCGAGGGCCGCACCTACCGCCTGGTGCTCGACCTCGGCAACGGTGCGCTCGGCGCGTTGCAGCGGCACATCGATCTCCGCGACCTCGACGCCGTCGCCATCTCGCACCTGCACGCCGACCACTGCTTCGACCTCGCCGGCTACTACGTGGTCAGTCGCTACCATCCCGACGGCGCCCTCCCGCGACTCCCGCTGTTCGCCCCGTCCGGGGCCGCGCGGTTCCTGGCCGTGGCCTACGGTCCCGAGCCCGATCCGGGCATCCTCAATCACTTCGACTGCCACGACTGGCAGGACGGCGAGACGGTGGAGCTCGGCCCGTTCTGCGTCACCGTCGCTCTCATGGACCATCCGGTGGAGACCTATGCGATGCGGGTCGAGACCGACGGCCAGGTGCTCGTCTACTCCGGCGACTCCGGGCCCAGCGAGAAGCTGGACGCGCTCGCCGCCGGCGCCGACCTGTTCCTGTGCGAGGCGTCCTTCGTGGAGTCGAAGGTCAATCCTCCGCACCTGCACCTGACCGGTGCCCAGGCCGGACGCTCCGCGAGCGCCGCCGGCGTCGGCAAGCTGCTCCTCACCCACATCCCGGCGTGGACCGATCGTGCCGAGGTCGAAGCCGACGCGAAGTCGACGTGGGACGGTCCGCTGGACCTCGTCACGTCCGACGCCACCTACGAGCTCTGATCCGTTTCTCGGGAAGTCACACCTGCTCGATAGGCTCGTCCAATGACTTCTCGCGAGGACGGCCGCGCGGCCGACGAGCTGCGTCCCGTCACGATCACCCGCCAGTGGCTCGACCACGCGCAAGGGTCCTGCCTCATCGAGTTCGGCAAGACCCGCGTGCTGTGCGCAGCCGCAGCGTCTGAGGGCGTGCCGCGCTGGCGGAAAGGCTCGGGCCTGGGCTGGGTCACGGCCGAGTACGCGATGCTCCCGCAGGCCACGCACGACCGTTCGCAGCGCGAGTCGGTCAAGGGTCGCATCGGCGGACGCACGCACGAGATCTCCCGCCTGATCGGACGCTCGCTGCGCGCCGCGATCGACTACAACGCACTCGGCGAGAACACCATCACGATCGACTGCGACGTCCTGCAGGCCGACGGCGGCACCCGAACCGCAGCCATCACGGGCGCATACGTCGCCCTGTCCGACGCCGTCGCGCACCTGCGAGCCGCGGGCGCCCTCGTCGGCGAGCCGCTCGTCGAGTCCGTCGCCGCCATCAGCGTCGGCATCATCGACGGCACGCCGTTGCTCGACCTCCCGTACGTGGAGGACGTGCGGGCCGAGACCGACATGAACGTCGTGATGACCGGCTCGGGCTCGTTCGTCGAGGTCCAGGGAACTGCCGAGGGCGCGCCCTTCGACCGGGCCGAGCTCGACGCGCTCCTGACCCTCGCGGCCAAGGGTTGCGCCGATCTCACCAAGCTGCAGACCGAGGCTCTGAGCGCGTGACGTCGCGTCGGGTGGTGCTCGCGTCGCGCAATGTCAAGAAGCTGGCCGAGCTCCGGCGCATCCTCGACACACTCCTGCCCGGCAACGCAGTTCTGGGCCTCGACGACGTCGCCCCCTATGGCGAGCCCGCCGAGACCGCGTCGACGTTCGAGGGAAACGCTCGGCTCAAGGCCCGCGCATGCCTCGCGGCCACTGGCCTGCCGTCCTTGGCCGACGACTCGGGCCTCTGCGTCGACGCCCTCAACGGCATGCCGGGCGTACTGTCGGCGCGCTGGAGCGGGGTCGCCAAGGACGAGGGCGGCGACGCGGCCAACAACGCGCTCCTGCTCAGCCAGCTCGGCGACGTGCCCGACGAACGTCGCGGTGCCACGTTCCGCTGCGCGATGGCGTTCTGCACGCCCGACGGCATCGAGGTCGTCGAGACCGGCGAGATGCGAGGTCGCATCCTGCGGGCCGAACAGGGGGACGGCGGGTTCGGCTACGACCCGCTGTTCGCCGCCGACGGCTACGACGTTTCCACTGCCCAGCTCTCGCCCGCCGAGAAGGACCGCATCAGCCACCGCGGTCACGCCATTGCGGCCATCGCGCCGCACGTCGTGGCCGCGCTGGGCTGACTACTCCAGGGCGGCGGTGACGCGGTCGGCGAGCGCCCTGCTGCCGGCGCGGTTGGGGTGGATGCCGTCGAGCACGCGCTCACGTCGATCGATGGTGTCCATCGTGCTCACGTACTGCACCCCGTGGGCCTTGGCAGCGGCGTACACGATGGCGGTCAGACGCTGGCGGCCCAGCTGGTCTAGCGTTCCCCACGGCGGACCCAGTACGACGATGCGGGTCGAGCCCGGCAGGTTCGCCTGGAGAACATCGAGGTAGTCGTTGACGGCGCCGGCGATATCGGCGTCGGGGGCCTCGACGTGCCGGCCCTCGATGCATGAGGCCCAGTCGTCGCGGCCGCACTCCACGATGAACAGTGACGGAGCCGTGCCGCGGAACGCCTCGGCACGGTCGACGAAGCGGTCACCGCTGCACGCCAGCCCTTGGCGCAGGTAGCCCGAACCGGACTGCGCGTGTGCCGTGACGTGCGTCCCGAAATGACGCCCGACCATGCTCCACCAGCCCTCGAGAGCATCGCCCTCGTCGTCGTTGTACTCCGCCGTGATCGAACGACGACGATGCCGCGCTGGAACGGTCCGCTGACGTCTGGCTTCTCACCGCCCCGCGCCGTCTGCCACGCAGCCAGCAATGCGATGGTCGTGGCGACGACCACGATGGTGCGCAGGACCGATCTTGACACGGCGTTTCCTCCCGAGAGCAGGAGCAGGACACGTCCGAACCGACCGTCTGTTCGGTGGAATCGGCGGAGTCACCGAAACGTCATCCGAAAACGAAAGTCCGCACGGCGCGAGGTGGTTCGGTACTACCGTGGCGAGATGGCGCCGGAGACGCACTACGCGAAGAAGGGCGACATCAGCATCGCCTACCAGGTCGTCGGCGACGGCCCGCTTGACCTCCTCCTGGTCAACGGGATCGTCTCGCACATGGCGCTGATGTGGAGCGACCCGCAGGCCAACGCCATGTTCCGGCGCCTGATGTCGTTCTGCCGGTTGATCCTGTTCGACAAGCCGGGCACCGGCCAGTCCGACCCGGTATCGGGCCCACCGACGGCCGAGCAGCGCGTCGAGGACATCCTGGCGGTCATGGACGCGGTGGGGGTCGACCATGCCTCGGTGCTGGGCTACTCGGAGGGTGGCACGCCGTCGATCCTGTTCGCCGCCACGTATCCGGAGCGATGCGACGGGTTGGTGCTGCTCGAGACCGCGGCCAAGTGGCAGTCGGATCCCGACTACCTCCCGGAGCACCGCGAACGCCTTCAGCATCCATGGACCGTCATGTTGGAGAACGTGAAGCGTTGGGGAAACGGGAGCGTCTTTGCGCTGTGGGCACCGAGTGCGGCCACTCTTCCCGGTGTGACGCAGGTGTTCGGCAGCGCCGAACGGATCTGCGCCAGCCCCGGGATGGCGTTGGCGTTGTTCAACGCGTGCCTCGACATGGACGTCCGAGCAGCATTGCCGAGGATCTCGGCACCGACTCTCGTCGTCAATCGCGAGGGCAGCTTCGTACCGGTCGAGCTCGGCCGATACCTCGCACAAGAGATCCCCGGGGCGAAGCTGACCGTCTTCCCGGGGCGGGACCATCTCGTGTGGGTTGGCGAATGGGAGCCGATCGTCGACGAGGTCGAGGAGTTCCTCACCGGCGCTCGGCACCGGTCGGACCCCGACCGCGCACTCGCCACCATCCTCTTCACGGACATCGTCTCGTCGACCGAACGGACCTCGGAGCTGGGGGACGAGCGCTGGCGGGCGCTCGTCGAGCACCACGACGAGGTCGTTCGCGTCGAGCTCGAACGCTACGGAGGTCGTCCAATCAAGACCATGGGCGACGGGTTCCTCGCGGTGTTCGAGGGGCCGGCGAAGGCGATCCGCTGTGCCAGAGCGATCGGGTCCGCGGTCCGCCCGCTCGGCATCGAGGTGCGCGCCGGTGTGCACACAGGTGAGTGCGACCGGCGCGGCGACGACGTCGCCGGCATCGCCGTGAACGTTGCCGCCCGCGTCGTCGCCAAGGCGGGTCCCGGCGAGGTGATGGTGTCGAGCACCGTGCGTGAGCTGGTGCTCGGCTCCGGCCTCGAGTTCATTGACCGAGGCAGTCATGTGCTGAAGGGCGTGCCGGACGAGTGGCACCTCTTCGCCGTCACGGCGGACGGCCGAACGGATGCTCGCCCGGTCAGCGAGGTGGACCCGGCGGTCGCTGCCCTTACTCCCGGACCGATGGAGACGTTGCGTCCGCGGGATCGCGCCCTGCTCGCCGCCGCGCACCGCGCGCCCGGCCTCATGCGAACGCTGGGCCGGCCGTTCCTGCATCGCCAACGTCCGGGGGTACGCTCCAAGCTCACCTGAACCCGTGTTGCCTCCAGGCCTCGTAGACGGCGATCGACGCGCAGTTTGCGAGATTCATCGAGCGTCGTCCGGGGAGCATGGGTAGGCGCAGTCGATCGGCGATGCGAGGGTGCGCGAGGACGTTGTCGGGCAACCCGTCGGGCTCGGCGCCGAACATCAGCACGTCCCCCGGCTCGTAGGCGACGTCGGTGTAGATGCGCTCGGCCGCGGTGGTGAATGCGAAAACGCGTGCGGGGCCGAGCGCCGTGAACGCCGTGTCGAGGTCCGGATGCACGGTCATGACCGCGAGGTCGTGGTAGTCAAGACCAGCACGGCGCAGCTGGGCGTCGGACAGGTCGAAGCCGAGCGGTTCCACGAGGTGCAGCTCGGCGCCGGTCGCGGCGGCGAGACGGATCGCGTTGCCGGTGTTGCCGGGGATTCTCGGCTCGTGGAACAGCATGCGGAACATCAGGCAAGAGCCTAGGCCGTACACTCATCGCCCATGGCAGCCCCTCAGCGCGTTCACGTCACGCACATGTTCCGGTCCGATCCCGCCGCCGTCTTCGAGGCGCTCGCCGAGCACGAGAACCTCGGCCGCGTGTTCGGCGCCAAGATCACCCGTCTCCGCGACGGCGATGCCTCACGCAACGGCGTCGGCTCGATGCGACGGCTGAAGCCCGGCCCGCTGCCGGCGTTCGAGGAGACCGTCACGGCGGCGGACCCGAACACGCTGATCGAGTACCGCGTCACGAAGGGCACACCGCTCAAGGGCCACTGGGGCGTGCAGCGGCTGACGCCGACCGCCGACGGTGGCACCCAGCTCGACTACAGGATCGGCTTCGACGCTCCGGCTCCCGGCATGGCTGCGCTGATCGGCAAGGTGTTGACGCTGCAGATCTCGCGCGGCCTCCCGAAGCTCATCGCCTAGGCTCCCGCGCGCCCGACCACCCAAGCCGCTCGCGTCGCTGCCATCGTCGCCACGCGACCGAGTGTTTCCTGATCGATGTCTCGCAGCTCCGTTCGGTGGGCGCCGGTCAGCAGGCCCTCGCCGTGTAGACCGGCGATGAGCCCCGACATGTAGGCGTCGCCCGCACCGACGGTGTCGACAACCGTGACCGACTGTCGAGAGACCTCGCGACGACCCGTTCGGGCAAACGCGGTCGAGCCGTCTGTTCCCCGGGTGACCGCGACGACCGACGGCCCGATGTCGAGCCATCGTGCGGCGACGGCCTCGACTGGCTGGTCGGGATCGAGCCACCGGAGGTCCTCGTCGCTCACCTTCACGACATCGGCCAGCCCGACCAGGCGGTCAACGCGCCGGATCGCTTCGTCGCGATCGGGCAGCAGCGCCGGGCGGATGTTCGGGTCGAACGTGACGACGGCCGTGGGCTGCAGCTGCCGCACCAGTGTCTCGACGTCGTCCGCGCCGGGAGCGAGGGTCGCGGCGATCGAGCCGGTGTGCACCGCGCTCACGTCGCCCGGAGTCTCGATCGGGCCCGGGTCCCAGGTGACGTCGAAGTCGTACGTGGCCGCTCCGTCGGGTCCGAGGTGGGCGACTGCGGATGACGTCCGGCCCGGTGTGCGCGAGCCCGCGGTGAGCGCCACACCGGCGTCGGAGAGGTGTGACTCGATCAGCTCGCTGTGGGCGTCGTCGCCGATCGACGTGGCCAGCGTGACGTCGAGGCCGAGTCGACCCAGGCCCACCGCGACGTTGGCCGGACTCCCGCCCGCGTGCTCGGTGCGCGTGCCGTCGGCTCGCTCCACGACGTCGACGAGCGATTCCCCCACGACGAGGATCATGAGATCACCGCAGCTGCGCGGCCCGAGCGGGCGCGGTGGACCGTGACGTGCGGCTCGACAACCTCGAGAAGCCTCGGATCATGCCGGGCGCACGCCGGGCGACGACCGCCAAAGCCCGGTCGGTGGATCGCAGCCCTTCGCTGACGGGAGGTGTCGGGTGCGCCGCAAGGCGTGCTTCCCGAGGTGTCGGGCTCGGGCCGGCGGCGTCGACGGCCAGCAGCTGCCATTCACCAGGAACACCCTTGAGGCTGTGGACGCCGCGGTCGTCGAACCCGATGCCGCTTCCGGTGACGAGGTCCCGCACCGTGCTCGAGACCATGATCTCGCCCGGTGTGGCCTGCGCCATGACGCGTGCGGCGATGTGCACGATGCCGCCGATGTCGTCCCCATCAGCTCGCACTCGCCGGTGTGGACACCGAAACGGAGCTCGATGCCGAGCGGTTCGACCGCAGAACGGACGGCCTCGGCGCAACGGATTCCTTGAGCCGGGCCGTCGATAGTGGCCAGGTGGCCGTCGCCGGTGCTCTTCAGGACTCGACCACCCGTCGACTCGACGGTGGCGCGGGTGACCTCGTCGTACCGGTCGAGAAGCGCATGCCAGCGCTCGTCGCCCATCGCGGTCGCGCGCTCGGTGGAACCCACGATGTCGGTGAACAGGATCGTGCGCAGTGCACGCTGGGTCTGTGCGCGGGGCTTCGCGCCGGTGAGGAACTCCTCGATGGCGTGGGTCACTCCGGTCGCAGAGAGCCAGGGAACGTGGTCGTGCCCGGGGAACTCGAGCATCCGGGCACCGGGGATGTGGTCTGCGAGGTAGCGGCCGAACTGGACGGGCACGATGTCGTCGGTGGCGTGGACGACGAGTGTCGGCAGCCGCAGCGTGGGCAGCACCGACCGCACGTCCAGGCTGGAAAAGGCGGTGACGGTGGCTCGCGCCATGCCCGGGCTTGCGCTGACCCGCTCGATCATGCCGAGCTGCTGGCGCGATCGAATCGAGGGCATGAACAGCGCCATCGCCTCGCCCGTGCCCCACGCGTCCCGGACCAACCGGCCGACCCCCTGGAGTCGAATGATCTGGTGCTCCTCGGGGAGGTACTCGGCGCCGATCATCTCGCCGACGCGCTGAACGAGCACCGATGGTTCCAGGTCGACTGCATCTTCCCAATCCACCGAGCACGGAATGGGACTGATGACCGTCGACCCGATGAGCACCAAGGCCCGCACGCGCTCGGGCCTGGTCGCGGCGAGCAGGATCGACGCCGCTCCGCCCTCGCTGTAGCCGATCAGTGCGGCCTGCTCGAATCCGGCGGCGTCCATCACCGACTCGATCTCCTCGGTGCGCTCCTCCATCGTCCGCACCTTGCCGATCGGGTCGGACAGACCGACGCCGCCCTTGTCGAAGATCAGGACGCGGGCGTACGAGCCCATGTGGTCGAAGAACGACTTGTACTCCGGCGACCCCCACATCACCTCGACGTTCGTGACGAACGAACCGCACACGACGACGTTCAGCGGACCGGAACCGAACACCTGGTAGGCGAGGCTCAGGTCACCGCAACGCGCGTACTGCGTCTCGGGCACGAGTCCAATCTAGAACCGCAGACGCGGCGGCGTCAGTCACTTGCCAGGTCCTCCTCGTCGGGATCGATGGCCGGGATCGTGCCGGTCGGTGCGTCGGCGACGCTCATCTTGGCGGCGGAGTCGGTCGGGACGTCACGAGACAGGGCGTCGAGTGCCGCGCCGAAGCCGATGTCGTGGCCGGCTTCCTCGCTGCGCAGCCATCGCACCTCGAGTAGGTCGCAGTACGCCTGGATCGCCGAGCCCACTCCGTCGAGCGCGGCGTGGGCTCGCGTCATGTTCGGCTTGAGCACCTCCTGGACCCACTGTGAGGCGGCGTCGTGCTCGGCCACGTCTTCCCCGGCCTCGCGGCTCAGATGGACGTGGTACGCATGGAGGTCCGCCAGCAGGATCCTGGCCTGACCCTCGCCGACACTGAGTCCGGTGAGGTCGCGCAGGTGCTGGGCGTGGTAGCTGCGGCCGCCGACCCGGACGTTGAGCCGGAGGTCCGCGGCGTCGACCGGTTGAAGAGCGACCTCGTCGACGACGAAGCCCAGTTCGTTGAACTTTCTGACGGTGCCCTCGATCCGGTACCGGTCGCTGAAGCCGAAGGTCGGCTCGGCATGGAGCAGGTCCCACAGGGCCGCGTACCTGTCGGCGATGCCCTCGGCTTCCTCGATGAGGGTGCCGTGCAGACTGCTGGGCCGCTCGAGCCGCACGGCGAGGTCGATCATCCCCATGGCGACGTTCTCGGTGAGGATCTCGAGATCGTGCTGACGTTGGCCGTCGCTCAGCTGCGGGTGGATCTCGCTGGTCTCGGCGTCGACGAGCCACGCTTGCAGGAGCTGGCCGTCGCGGGAGAACAGCGTGTTCGCCAGCGAGCAGTCGCCCCAGAACACTCCGTGGCGGTGCAGCTCGACCAGCAGGCCCGCCATCGCATCGAGCAGGCGTTCGCGATGCTTGGGCCGATCGGGTGGAAGCCGCATGAACAGGCGCCGGTACTGCCACGAGCCCTCGAGGAACCGGGTCACCAGGATCGCGGTCTCGCGATCGGGCTGCACGACGAGACCAGCCGGACGTACTGCAGGAAGATCCATGTCCTGCAGCCGGCGCAGCACCTCGAACTCCTTGGTGGCGAGCCGCTTCGACATCTCCTTGACGGCCCAGAGCGTCCCGTCGGCTTCGACGAACTTCACGAGGTGTCGGCTCGGCCCCACGGAAACGTCCCGCAGCGGGACCTCGGGCGGCGTCCATTCCTCCAGCGGCAGCTCCCAGGGCAGTGAGAGCAGCTCCGGGCTCGGCGTGCGGAGAAGGATCTCCGGCGTGGCTCGCGTCATGGCTCTCCGAGTCTCCCACCCCTCGTGCCAGGGCACCTGTGCCGAAGGCGGGACTTGAACCCGCACGCCCGAAGGCACGGCGACCTAAACGCCGCGTGTCTGCCATTCCACCACTTCGGCCCGTACCAAAGGATAGGGCGAGGAGCAGAGCTGAGGTGACCCCTCCGTCGAGTGCCGCGAGATGGTCGGGGGACGCCGCGGACATAGAAGGCGCGCGAGCTACTCGGATGTCTCAGCCTGGTCCAGCTGCTCTCGCCCGATCGGGCTTGCCGGGCCGCTGGCGAGTCCAGTCGCCGTAGCCGATGATGCTCTGCTCGCTGCCGCCCCAGAAGGCGCCTTCCCACAGCACCCGTCAAGTGCCGGCGAAGACCTCGGCGATGTGGGCGTCGAGAGTGCTCAGGTCATCGTTGCCGAGGTCGGCCAGGAAGGTGTCACATCCTTGTCGGTGCGTTCCAAGCCGGGTCAGGCCGCCTCGAGGCCGAGATCCTTGCGCAGCTTCGCGACGTGCCCGGTGGCCTTGACGTTGTACTGGGCCACCTCGATGCGTCCGTCGGGATCGACGACGAACGTCGACCGGATGACACCCTCGACGACCTTGCCGTAGAGCTTCTTCTCGCCGAAGGCTCCCCAGGTGGTGAGGACGTCCTTGTCGACGTCGGAGAGCAGGGGGATGGTGAGGTTCTCCTTGGCCCGGAACTTCGCGAGCTTCTCGGGAGTGTCCTTGGAGATGCCGACGACGGTGTAGCCCTCGGCCTTGAGGTCGTCGAGCGAGTCGCTGAAGTCGCAGGCCTGCGTGGTGCAGCCGGGCGTCATGGCCGTGGGGTAGAAGTAGACGATGACGCGCCCGCCCCGCAGGTCGGACAGGGTGACCGCCTCTCCCGTGTCGCTGGGGAGGGTGAAGTCGGGTGCGGTGTCGCCGGGCTGCAGTCGTGTCGTCATGGGCCCTATCCTTTCAATACCGATCACCCGAGCAGAGCGAGGCACCCGTGGGCAAGTCCGAGACCGATGAGCTGGTCGACGAGATCGAGCAGATCCGGCTGCGGCTGGCCGGTACGGTCGACCAGCTCGTCGACCGCGCGCACCCCAAGAGCATCGCCCGACGCAGCATCCAGAACGTCAAGAGCCGATTCGTCGACGAGCAGGGTTCGCCCAGGTTCGAGACGATCGTGCCGGTGGTCGCCGGTACGGCTGCTGTCATCACGGCATTCGTCCTGATCCGTCGACTGACGCGCTGACCATGCCCGCCGACCCGGCCAAGCTGCCGATCCGGATGCTGCACGACCGGCTGCTGGTCTCGCTCGACCACGAGGCGGGCGACCGGCGCAGCAGCGGCGGCATCGTCATCCCGGCCACGGCGACGATGGGCAAGCGCCTCGCGTGGGCGCGTGTCGAGGCCGTCGGGGCGCACGTGCGGTCGGTGCAGATCGGCGACCGGGTTCTCTTCGACCCCGACGACCGCGCCGAGGTCGAGGTCCGCGGCGAGGACTTCCTGCTCCTGCGCGAACGCGACCTCCACGCCGTCGCGTCGGAGCGGATCGAGGAAGGCCAGACCGGCCTCTATCTGTGATGCGTCCATGAGTCCCGCTCGCGACATCCCTCTGAGGCGGTTGCGGCTGCGATACGCGGACGACTCGTTCACCGACCGGCTCTGGACGATCCGACGCCGCTGGCGGCTGTTGTTGCGACTCAGCCTCGCCACCTCGATCGCCTTCCTCATCGCCACGGAGGTGCTCGACCACGAGCAGGCCTTCTTCGCGCCGGTCGCCGCGATCGTCGCCCTCATCTCCGGTGGCGGCGCGCGCGTCCGCACGGTGCTCGAGCTGGTTCTCGGCGTGGCCACCGGCGTGCTGGTCGGCGAGCTCCTGATCCTCGGTATCGGACGTGGGGCGTGGCAGATGGCGCTCGTTGTCGCGCTCGCCGTGGTCGTCGGCACGCTGCTGGGTCTCACCGGCCTCGCCCTCACGCAGGCCGCAACGTCGTCGGTGCTGCTCACGGCCGTGATCCCCTTCGCCGGCACCGGCAACCCGGCGGTGACGCGGTTTCTCGACGCCCTCGTCGGAGGGCTCGTCGGCTTGGCGATGGTGCTGCTGATCCCGCGCAACCCGGTGCGCGACATCGACCGCGAGGTGCAGACCTTCCTCACCCGGCTCGGCGGAGTCCTGACGCTCGTCGCGTCGGCGTTGCGCGAGGGGGACAGCGGCCATGCCGACCGCGCCCTCGACCGCGCGCGCGGCATGCAGCCCCTCGTCGACTCGATGAGGGAGACGGCGAACAACGTGGCCGAGATCGCCCGCATCTCGCCGATGCGCTGGCGCCAGCGGGCCCACGTGCAGCTCTACACCGCGACCGTCATCGACCTCGACAACGCCGTGCGCGACGCCCGGGTGCTCGCCCGCAAGACGTCTGCGCTGCTGCGGCACCACGAGCAGGTGCCCTCCGACATGGCCCTCGCGATCGATGCGCTCGCCGGGGCCATCGGCATCTTCGCCGACGACCTCTCGGAGCAGGACGACTTCGACGAGGCTCGCGGTGAGCTGGTGCAGGCGGCCCGCATGGCGTCGCTGGCTCTGCCCACGGCGGCGACGATGAACAGTGCGTCCATCGCCGCCCAGGTGCGGTCGCTGGCGGCCGACCTCCTGTACGCCAGTGGCTACAGCCGCGACGAGATCGATGAGCGCCTGGATTTCGATTGACGTGGGTGCCGCGACACGCCGGACACTCGACAACGGCACGTGACCTGCGCTAACGTGACCGGGCGCTTCGTATGGAGCGTCAGCACCTGAAGGAGGTGAGCCCCTTGAAGATGTTCTCCATGACCATCACGACGGCCGTGTCCAGCCGTGATGCCGCCATGCTCTTCGCCGGTCTCATCTCCGGAGCAGTGCCCTCGACGTAGCTTTCTGTCAGTACGTCGATCAACGCTTCGGATGGCGAATCCGAAGCGCTTTTTGTTGTCCAACCATCCATCCACCACAGAAGGGAGGCGCGCCATGACCACGCAGCTCGATCCACGACTCATGTCCGCACAGAACCAGACCAACTCCTCACCGACGACCGGTACGGACGGAGAGGAGGTGAAGGACGTGACCATCTTCGAGTCCCGACGGGCCCGCGACACGCGCGCCTGGGATGAGATGTCCGAGCTCGATCGCGCGGTGCTGTTGGAGGCCGTGCGTCAGCGACGCAAGCTGCGCCAGCAGCAGCAGGCGATTCACAACGAGATGTTCGGCCTCCGCGCCAACCGCAACTGAAGACCGCTACCTGGCAGACGGCGGGTGGTGACCACGAGGTCACCACCCGCT
Organism: Aeromicrobium sp.; assembly: GCA_051005615.1. Classification (GTDB taxonomy): domain Bacteria; phylum Actinomycetota; class Actinomycetes; order Propionibacteriales; family Nocardioidaceae; genus Aeromicrobium. The sequence goes on along the minus strand of JBPCJE010000039.1, from coordinate 391 downwards.
GTTTGCGTCAGCGGGAGGTGATGGCGTCGTGGAACGCGAGGATGCGTTGCGCGTCGCGCACGTGCAGGTGCTCGATCATGCGTCCGTTGACGGTGACCACACCGCGGCCCTCGGCCTGGGCCTGCTCATAGGCCTCGATGACCTCACCGGCGTGCTCGACGTCGGCCTCGCTCGGCGCGAACGCCTCGTTGGTGGGCTCGACCTGGCTCGGGTGGATCAGGGTCTTGCCGTCGAAGCCCATCTCGCGCCCCTGCCGCGCCTCAACCGCGAATCCGTCGACGTTCTTCACGTCGTTGAAGACGCCGTCGAGGATGACCTTGCCGGCCGCGCGCGCGGCCAGCAGAGCGATGGGGGGGGAGGGGAGCAGCAGTGCGCGGCCTGGCCCGTGCAG
>JBPCJE010000038.1:0-16647 GCA_051005615.1 Aeromicrobium sp. | reverse complement strand
GTCGTGGGCCGAGTTGGCCGATCTCGCCTGGGATACCTTCGGTTCCGCCCTGGCCCTCCCCCGCGTGGGCGAGGCGGATGCCGACAGCTGCCGGCTGGCGATCGTCGCGATGGGCAAGACCGGCGGTCGCGAGCTCAACTACCTCAGCGACGTCGACGTGATCTTCGTGTACGAGCCGGCCAGGGGCGCCGACGAGCAGACGGCCGTGGATGCCGCGACCCGGCTTGCGTCGGCGACCATGCGCCTGTGCGGTGAGCACACCGCCGAGGGCGTCATCTGGGAGGTCGACGCCAACCTCCGACCGGAGGGGCGCGACGGTCCGCTCGTGCGCTCGGTCTCGAGCCACGTCTCGTACTACGACCGTTGGGCCTCGACCTGGGAGTTCCAGGCCCTCCTGAAGGCGCGGTTCGCCGCCGGCGACGAGGACCTCGCCCGGGACTACCTGGAGGCCGTCTCGCCGATGGTGTGGTCGGTCAGCACCCGCGCCAACTTCGTGCCCGACGTGCGCTCCATGCGCCGCCGCGTCATCGAGAACATCCCGTCCCGCCACCGCGACCGAGAGCTCAAGCTCGGCGCCGGGGGCCTGCGTGACGTCGAGTTCGCGGTGCAGCTGCTGCAGCTGGTCCACGGTCGCGGCGACGAGTCGCTGCGCAGCCCCACCACGCTGTCGGCGCTGAAGGCGCTGATCGACGGCGGGTACGTCGGGCGACGCGATGGCGCCGCGATGGAGGAGGCATACGAGTTCCTGCGGGCGCTCGAGCACCGCATCCAGCTGCACCGTCTCCGTCGCACGCACATGGTGCCCGACCATTCGGAGGACCTGCGCCGAATCGGTCGCAGCATGGGTTTCCGCCACAACCCGGCCGAGAGCTTGGAGAAGGAGTGGCAGGCGCAGAAGCGGGCCGTGCGGCGGCTGCACGAGAAGCTCTTCTACCAGCCCCTGCTGGAGGCTGTGGCGTCCATCCCGACCGATGGCCTGCGGCTGACGTCCGAGGCAGCCGAGCAGCGGCTCACCGCACTGGGCTTTGCCGATCCGCGCGGAGCGCTCGCGCACATCCAGGCCCTCACCTCGGGCGTTTCGCGTCGCGCGTCCATCCAGCGGTCGCTGCTGCCGGCGATGCTCGAGTGGTTCGCCCAGTCGCCCGATCCGGACGCGGGCCTGCTCGCGTTCCGCAAGATCTCCGAGGGGCTCGGCGAGACGCACTGGTACCTGCGCAAGCTCCGCGACGAGGGGGAGGGCGCCGAGCAGCTGTCCCTGGTCGTGGGGTCCAGCCGTTACGTCACCGACCTCATCCTGCGCGCCCCGGACTCGGTGGCGCTGCTGGGTGACGACGCCGAGCTCGTGCCGCGTGACACTGCGCGCCTGGACTCGGAGATGGATCTCGCCGCCCGGCGCCATCGCAAGCCCAGCGATGCCATCCGCGCGGTGCGTCGGGTGCGACGCCGGGAGCTGTCCCGGGTCGGCATCGCCGACGTGCTGCGACGGCTCGACATCGTCGAGGTGGGGGAGGCGCTGTCGGCCATCACCGCCGCGACGCTATCCAGCGCGCTGGTGGCCTCGACCGCGGCGGTCGAGGCCGAACGCGGTGAGCTGCCGACCCGCATGGCGATCGTGCTGATGGGACGACTCGGTGGCCACGAGTCGGGCTACGGCTCCGACGCCGACGTGATGTTCGTGCACGACCCGCTCGACGGCGCCGACGAGGACGACGCGGCCAAGGCCGCCACCGCCGTGGCGACGGGGTTGCGCACGATGCTGTCGGCGCCGTCGGACGACCCGCCGCTCGAGGTCGACGCGGACCTGCGACCGGACGGCCGCAACGGCCCGCTCGTGCGCACCTTCGGTGCGTACCGGTCGTACTACGAGAAGTACTCCGCCGTCTGGGAGGCCCAGGCGTTGCTGCGCGCCCGACCGGTCGTGGGCGACCGAGACCTGTGCACACGCTTCACCGGCCTGATCAATCCGCTGCGCTGGCCCGAGGGAGGCGTGGGCCAGGACGAGATCCGCGAGATCCGCCGGATCAAGGCCCGGATCGACTCCGAACGCCTGCCCTGCGATGCGAACCCGAACACGCACCTCAAGCTGGGACGCGGCGGGCTCGCGGACGTCGAGTGGACCGTGCAGCTGCTCCAGATGCGTCACGCCCACGAGGTCCCCGGCCTGCGCACCACGCGCACGCTCGAGGCGCTGCACGCCGCCACCGAGGCGGAGCTCCTCACGACGGACGACGCCGCTCAGCTCGAGTCGGCCTGGCGTCTGGTGAGTCGCATCCGCAACGCGGTCGTCCTGATGCGCGGCAAGCCGGCCGAGTCGATGGTCGAGCAGGCGTCCGAGCGGGCCGGCGTGGCCCACCTGCTCGGCTACGGCATCGACCAGAGCGAACGCATGGTCGATGAGTACCTCCGCACCACCCGCCACGCGCGTCGCGTCGTCGAGCGGGTCTTCTGGGCGTAGGTCAGCCCGTGGCGCGGAGGAGGTGCACGCGCTCGGTGGCGTTGAGGCCGCCCCAGACGCCGTAGGGCTCGCGGACGTCGAGCGCGTGCGTGAGGCACTGGGCCACCACGGGGCAGCGCCCGCAGAACGCCTTGGCGGCGGCCTCGCGCGCGCGGCGGCGGGGGCCGCGCTCGGACTCGGGGGAGAAGAACGTCTCCGGGTCGACCTCACGGCAGGCACCGAGGTGCTGCCACTCGTACGACTCCTGGATCGGCATCGGGAGCCGCGACACGGCGGACATCAAGCCCCCGCCTCCTGCGGCCGCTGCATCTGGATCTGCACGACATCGATGTAGCCGGTGCCGAACCCGGCCTCGCAGTACGCGAGGTAGAACTCCCACATGCGACGGAACGTCTCGTCGAAGCCCTGCGCATTGATCGCCGGCCAGTTCTCGTCGAATCGGTCGCGCCACATCCGGAGGGTCCGCGCGTAATCGCTTCCGAGCGAATGGCGATCGGTGACGGCGAGGGTGGTGTGCTGCGCGAGCGTGCGGTCGATCGCCTCGGGTGAGGGGAGGAGGCCACCCGGGAAGATGTACTTCTGGATCCAGCCGTAGGAGTTGCGAGTGGCCCGGTAGCGGTGGTCGGCCATGGTGATCGCCTGGATGGAGACCTTGCCGCCGGGCGCGAGATGCTGGTCGGTGGTGCTGAAATAGACCGGCCAGTACTCCTCGCCGACCGCCTCGATCATCTCGACGCTGACGATGGCGTCGTACTCTCCCTCGACCTCGCGGTAGTCGACGAGCTGGAGGTCGATCCTGGACTCCACATCCGGACCGGCTGCCGCGAACCGCTCACGGGCGAGCGCGGCCTGCTCCTGGGAGATCGTGATGGTGGTGACATGGGCTCCGCGCTGTGCGGCGCGGATGGCGAGGGCGCCCCAGCCGCTGCCGATCTCGAGCATCCGGGTGCCTTCGCCGACGCCGGCCTGGTCGAGGATGCCGTCCATCTTGCGTTCCTGCGCCGACTGCAGCGACTCGGTGTCGGACTCGAACCACGCCGACGAGTAGGTCATCGTCGGGTCGAGGAACTCCGCGAAGAGATCGTTGGACAGGTCGTAGTGACGCTCGACGTTGGAGCGTGAGCCCTCGATCGAGTTGCGCTCGTGGTGGGGAAGCCGGTCGTCGACGAGGCCACGCAACTTCTGAAGAGGCTTGGGCACGAGGTTGGCGAGCCGTTCGGCGAACGGGGTGAGCAGGTGGGCGAGGTCAGTACCGGGGCCAGTGGTCCAGTCGCCGGCCATGTAGGCCTCGCCGAAGCCGATCTTGGTGTCCTGGCCGATGCGGGCGAAGAACGCCTGCGGGCGAGTGATCGCCATCTCGGGGGCGTGCGGGCCGCCGGCGCCCCAGACGGTGCCGTCGGGGAAGGTGAGCCGAACCGGGACCTGTTGCGCAGCTGGCCTGAGAATCATCCTCGCCACCCGGGCCTTGAGCGGGGTGCGGGGGGTGTGCGAGATGCCGGGCCACCTGGCCTGGACGGCTTCGCTCATCGGGTTCCCTCCTGAGGTCGGTGTGCCGGGCGGGGGACGACCGGCAGGCGGCGCAACCAGAGCCACACACCATGGATTCGGATCAGCAGGCTGGTTCGATGGGTCATGAAGGGCATCGTCACGAGAAGTCTTGCGAGACGGGCCGGTGTGGCCGCTTTCGGCTCGCCCCGAAACGTCGCGCTGAAGACCGATTCGCCCTCCTGCTTGAGCACGACGGTCGACGACACGACGTCGGGCGTGAGGCGGAACTGCAGGTCGTATCGACCCTCGACGGTGAAGAACGGCGAGACGTAGAACGCCTTGTCGACCTGGTCGCGACCGTTGTCGTCGGTCTGCAGCAGGTAGGCGTGCCGCTCCCCATAGGTGTTGTGGACCTCGGCGACGATGCAGGTCAGGGAGCCGTCGGGCGCGATCGCCCAGAAGACGCTGAGCGGGTCGAACGTGTGCCCCAGAACGCGCGCGTTGGCCAGCATGAGGATGCGGTGGTCGGCCACGTCGACTCCACGGGCGGCGCAGAAGCGTTCGATGTTGCCGCGGATGTCAGAAGTCGGGTCACCGATGTGGTCAGCAGCGCTGAACGTGGAGAACGGCCGCAGCCAACGGGGGAGTTGCGGCATCTGGTCGAGGTCGACGAGCCACTGGTAGACGCGGTAGCGGAATCGATGCGTCAGCGGCGTGCGGCGTGTGTGGCTCACCCGGCCCGTCACCAGGGCCGGAAGCGTCGGGAGGCTCGGGGTGGTCACCAGTCGACTCCCAGTGCCGACGCGGCCTCCACGCCTGATCGGCAGCCGTCCTCGTGGAATCCCCACCCGTGGTACGAGCCCGCGAACGCGGTGCGCCCGGTCGAGAGGGATGGCAGCTCGCGCAGGGCCGCCACGGAGGCCGTGGTGTAGATCGGGTGCGTGTAGTGCATGGAGGCGATGACGGTGGCGGGGTCGATGCGATCGGTGGAGTTCAACGTCACCACGAACGGCTCGTCGCTCTCAAAGCCCTGCAGACGGTTCATCCAGTAGGTGACCGCGGTCTGGTCGAGGCGGGTGCTGCAGTCGTCCATGCGGTAGTTCCACGACGACCGTGCCGACTCGGCGTCGGGCAGGAGGCTGCCATCGCGGTGCAGCACCGTCTCGTTGCGGGAATACTCGAATGCCCCGAGGATCCGCCGCTCGTCGTCCGTGGGGTCGGTGAGCAGGGCGAGCGCGTCATCGGCGTGGGTGGCGATGACCACGGAGTCGGCCCGGTGCACCTCGCCGTGCGCGTCGAGGATCTCCACGCCGTCGGGCTTGCGGGAGATGGCGCGGATGGGCGTCGACGAACGGACGTCCCCCACGGCTTCGGTGACCTTCCGGACGTACGCCTGGGACCCGCCCTGCACGGTGAACCACTGCGGCGAGCCCTTGATCGACAAGAACCCGTGGTGCTTCAGGAAGGCGAACAGGTAGCGCGCGGGGTAGGCGAGCGCCGTCTCGTGTCCGGACGACCACACGCAGGAGACCACGGGGATCGCGTAGTGGGCGACGAAGTGGTCGGAGAAGCGGTGAACGCGCAGGAAGTCGCCGTAGGTCTGCGGCTCGTCGGCCGCCTCGTCCTCGTCCAGCAGTGCGAGCGCAAGACGCTGGAACCGCTTGATCGACGTCAGCATCCGCAGGAAGCGCGGATCGGCCACGCGACGTCTCTGCGCGAAGATGCCGGCCGCGCCTCGCCCACCGGCGTACTCGAGGCCGCACCCGTCGCAGTGGATGCTCATGCTCATCTCGGTGGGGTGGACCGCGACGTCCAGCTCGGCGAACAGGCGCCGCAGCAGGGGATAGGTGCGGTCGTTGTGCACGATGAACCCGCTGTCGACGCTGTGGGCATCGTCGACCTGGTGCGTGTGGGCGTGGCCGCCGAAGCGGTCGTCGGCCTCGAACAGCGTGACGTCGCGCGAACGACCCAGGACATAGGAGGCCGTGAGGCCGGAGACGCCCGACCCGACGACTGCGACAGAGCTCATGTGAGTGATTCGCGCTCAGCCGTCACCGGGATGGGTGGCCGGGGTGTGATGTTCCCCTCCGTCGGTACCGTCCTCGCTGGCCTTGCGGCTGGCTTCGGCGATCTCGAAGATCTCCGTGCCGAATGTGCCGAGCTCGGAGGTGATGCGCCGGCCCGCGTCGAAGAAGATCGCCGCCACGTGGCCGGCCGTCGCGAACGCGGCTTCAGCGCCCTGCTGGACGACGTCCTTGGCGATCTCGCGGCGGCTCAGTGCCATGGACGTCGCTCCTCAGGTCTGGGTCGGGCTGCTATGCCGCCATTCTTGCAGTCTCGTCAGCCTCGGCACGGCGGGCGGCCTCCTCGCGCTTGGCACGGCGCAGAGCCTTCGACTCCGGGCTGTTGCCGATGAGGTAGGGGTCGCTGGGCTTGCGTCCGAACGAGGCGAGCTGACGGGCGACGCTGGACACCTGACGCCCCATGCGGCCGGTGTTGTACTGCAGTCCGCGCCTCTCGATCAGGGCGCGCACCTCCGGAGCGATCATCGGGTAGCGCCGCGCCGGGATGTCCGGGAACAGGTGGTGCTCGATCTGGTGGCTCAGGTTGCCGGTCATGACGTGGAACAGGCGCGACCCGGAGATGTTGGCCGAGCCGAGCGACTGGCGGACGTACCACTGGCCGCGTGACTCACCGAGGACGTCCTTCTCCTCGAACGTCTGCACCTCGGCGGGGAAGTGGCCGCAGAAGATGACGAGGAACGTCCAGACGTTGCGGATGACGTTCGCGACGATGTTGCCGCCGAGCACCGCGAGCGGGGCCCACCAGCCGACGAACGGCACGAGGGGCAGGGCGAGCAGCGGGTAGGCCACATAGTCCTTGAGGACCTGGCGACGGATCTTCTTCATCGCTCGTGCCCTCCGCGCCTTGAACTCGGGCTTCGACATGCGGCCGGACAGGTACTCGTCGAGCTCGACACCGTGGTACATGACGCCCCACTCGAAGAGGAGCATGAGCACGAATGCGAGCGGCAGGTTGAAGCGGTGGGTGGCGTACCAGGGCTGGCCGGTGTCGATCCGCAGCAAGTTGTAGCCGATGTCGCGGTCCATGCCGTGGATGTTCGTGTAGGTGTGGTGGATGTAGTTGTGGCCGTGCTTCCAGTCCTCGGCCGGGGCCACCAGGTCCCACTCGAAGCTCTTGCCATTGATCGTGGGGTCGTTCATCCAGTCGTACTGGCCGTGCATGATGTTGTGGCCGATCTCCATGTTGTCGATGACCTTGGCCAGAGCGAGGAACGCGAGACCGGCGATGAACGCGGGCAGGTAGAACGGCATGAACAGTCCGACGCGGCCGAGCACCTCGAAGGCGCGCTGCACCTTGATGACGCGGCGGATGTAGTCGGCGTCCTTCTGGCCGAGGTCGTCGAGCACGCGCTGGCGCACGCCATCGAGCTCGCGGCCGAACTCCTCGAGCTCGTCGCGCGTCATGTACTCGAGGCCGATGTTCGACGTGTGGTCGGGGTCGTCCGACGTGAGCGGCTTCGGCGCCGCATTGTGGTTGCTGGCGCTCAGCGGCTCGATCGGAGCGTAGGTGCGCTTGCGGGACATGTCTCTCCTGTTCAGAGGGCGACGCTGACGTCCCCGACGGGGACGTTGACGCAGACCTTGATCGTTTCGTCGGTGTCGGCGCAGATCTCGCCGCTCACCACGTGCTTGGCGGCGCCATGGAGCTTCTTGACGGCGCAGGTGTTGCAGACGCCCATGCGGCATCCGAAGGCAGGCGTGAGGCCGGCGGCCTCTGCCTGCTCGAGAATCGTGGCGCCGGAGTTGTCGGCCGATTCACCGCTGGCATCGAAGGTGAGGGTGCCGGTGGCATCGGCGGCGTTGAGGTCGACCGTCGGCACCTTGAAGTACTCGGCACGAAGCTGGTCGGCTGCACCGAGCTCCTTGTACGTGTCGCGGACGGAAGCGATGAGGCCGGCCGGGCCACACACGTAGGTGAGTGTGTCGCTGGCATCGATGCCGAGGTGCTTGAGGTGGTCCACGTGGAAGCGGCCGGCGAGAGCGGCGTCCTTCTCGGGAACGCGCGTGTAGATGCGCACGACGTCGAAATTCGTCTCGTCGGTCAGTCCGTCGAGGTCGTCGGCGAACATCTCGTCGTCACGGGAGCGGGCGTAGTGCAGGAACGTGACGTCGCCCTGGTGGTTGCGGTCACGGAGGGTGCGGATCATCGACATCACGGGGGTGATGCCGGAGCCGCCGCTGACCAGCAGCAGCCGGTCGGGCACGACGGCTGGGAGGACGAACTCGCCCTCGGCCTGGGACAGATGGACGATCGTGCGCGGTGTCAGCTCGTGGTGCAGGAACTGCGACACGTAGCCGTCCGGGTGGGCCTTCACCGAGACGCTGAACGTGCCGTCTCGATTGGTCTGGGAGCTGGAGACGGAGAACACGCGGACGCGTCGCTTTCCGTCGACCTCGATGCCGAACTGCACGTGCTGGCCCGGCACGAAGCCGCGCCAGGCGCCGTTCGGGCGCAGGACGACGGTGCTGGCGTCACCAGTCTCGTGGACGACTCCCACCACGCGGGCGCGCACGTCGTCGACGGTGAGCATCGGGTGGATCTGCTCGAGGAAGTGGTCGACGGAGTGGGGCGACGTCAAGGTGGAGACGGCTCGCGAGCCGAGTGCGCGGCGCATGACGCCCATGTCGACCCTTCCATTGAGTGAACGCTTGTACACTCAGATTCTGACATGACCGCACGCCATGCGCAACCGGTGTCCGCGTGACCTGAAGCACGAAGAACACAGATGTTCACCGAAACCCCCACTACACTGGGCCGATGTCCGAACCTGTGCCCTCACGGCGGGCTCAGAAGGAACGCACCCGTGAGGCGATCCTCGCCGCCGCGCTCGGGCTGAGCCACGACCACGGGTTCGCGCAGCTCAGCCTGCGCCAGGTCACCCGGGCTGCCGGGGTGGTGCCGACGGCGTTCTACCGGCACTTCGACTCCATGGACGAGGTGGGCCTGGCGCTCGTCGAGCAGTCGTTCGCGACGCTGCGGGGGATGATCCGCGGCGCCCAGCGCGACCCGGACATCGTCGACAATCTCATCGACGCGTCGGCCGACGTCCTCGTCGCGGCCGTCAAGCACAATCGCGAGCACTTCGCCTTCGTCGCCCGCGAGCGGCTCGGCGGTTCGGCAGCGGTCCGCGCCGCGATCCAGCACGAGCTGGAGCTCTTCATCAGCGAGCTGGCCGTGTTCCTGGCCCGTGTCCCGCAGCTCGCGAAGTGGAGTGGCGACGACGTGACGATGGTGTCCGGTCTCTTCGTGCGCAACATGGTGTATCGGGCTGAGCAGGTCGTCGACACGCCCGATGGGCGTCCCGACCTCGAGGACGAGATCAAGCGCAAGGCACGGCGCGAGATGCGCATGGTCGTCCTCGGATTCATGGCTTGGGAGTCCGATGCCTGATCGTCACGTCATCGTCGGGGCGGGGCCAGTCGGCCGGCACGTCGCGGCGCTCCTGGCCGAGCGCCGCTCTGGCGTCGCGCTCGTGTCGCGGTCGATGCCACTGACGCCGACCGGCTCACGGACGTGGCTACCGGCGCTACGTACGTGATCACCGGAAACCTCTACCCCTGACGGCCCGCTCGACCAGCCGATGACCGAGTCCCATCCTGATGCCGCAACCGACAAGAAGGCGAGGCTGCGGGCCGGCATGTGGGCCGATGCACTCGCCGCCCGAGGCTGGACGGATTCGGATCGTCGAGGTGCGAGGTGCCGACCACGTCGGACCCGGGGTGGGCAAGAACGGTCATGTCACCCGCCACCTCGCCGCGTTGAGGGCTGGCAAGCGGGCCTGGGTGATCGGGCTCGGCCGACCAGCCGCGCTCGTGGACCGACGTCGGCGACGTGGCCCGCGCTCTCGTTGCTGCTGCGGAGGACGAGTCGACGACACGGCGTCTCGCGCCCAATTCCGCCTCCAGCCCACTCTGTGGGACGAGGTCTGCCGCCGCACCGCCGACGGCTGAGACCGGCGTGGGATGGTGAGCTCGTGCTCAACGTGGTGCGTCCCGGATCCGTGTTCGTGATCCTCTTCGTCGGTTCCGTCGTGCCTCTCGGGGAGCTGGTCGGATCGTTCGCCGACTCCGACAGCCAGTTCGTCGCCCTTTTCTCCGACACCGGCAACAGGATCGGCTACCTCGCGGGTTCCGTCCTCTTGCTCCTGGCGGGCCTGGCCTTCGTCTGGTTCGCCCATGCACTGTCCTGCGACACCGGGGCCTACCGGGCTCCTCTGATGATCACCGGAGCAGCGGCAGCGATCGGGATGATCGTCGCATCGCTCGCCTACGCCACGGTGCCGCTCAGCCTCCTGTTCGGCTCGTTCTTCAGTGACCCTGGACTCGAGTCCGGTCAAGCCGTGCTCCCGCAGCTCGGGTACGTCGCCTTCAGCCTTGGCGGGATGTTGCCGGCCGGAGTCTTCATCGCGATCGCGGCCAGGACCCCGGGCCTCCTGCCTCGATGGCTCTCTGTGGCGAGCTACCCGGTGGCGGTCCTGGTGGCGCTTACCGTATTCCTGTTCATGCCGTTTGCCCTCTTCATCCTGTGGGTGGTCGCGGCGACGGTGACCGTCAGTCGTCGACGCCCATGAGTGACCACAACTTCAGGGTCGCGTCCCACCCGAGCGCGGTGTAGAGCCCGGCCCCGTCGGCTGAGGCCGCGAGCAGGCCGGTCGTCGCGCCATGATCGGCGGCCCACATCGTCAACAAGCTCATCACGTGACGTCCGAGGCCGTGCCGCTGGTGTGCAGGAGATGTCTCGACGGCGTCGAACACGGCGTCCGTTCCGAGCACGCCGACGGTGCCCTCGGCGGCAAGACGTTTGCCGTCGTCGAGCATGTAGTTGGCGCGGGGGCCGTCGACCACCCAGCGCGGGGTGAGGCCAACGGGCACGGGAACGGTCGACGCCGCGAGCGTCGTGGTCATGAACATCTCGTCGTCCCGCTCGACACGTAGTCCCGGCGGCAGGGGAGGGGCGTGATACGCCGAGAGGTCTCGCGCGATCACGGTGAGCATCTCCCGCGGGTCATGGGCCGTGTGTCGCGCCAGTGCCTCGAATGCCGCGCGACCTGGGTCGACGCACAGGATCTCGGTCTCCCGCGAGGCCCGCCGCACGTGCACCAGCGGCCAGCCGTCGACGTGCTCCACGTGGGACGCATGGATGTGCGCCCACCCACGCACCCACCGCATCGCCAGGTCCCGGTCGCTCATCTGCGAGTACAGAGCGGTGGCATCAGGGCGCGAGCGGAGAGCCGGGAAGGTTCCGGAGGATCGTGAACGCCGCGAGAACGGCGAGCAGGGACCAGCAGAAGCGCGCCGACGACGGTGGTCCCGCGATGCCGCGACCGTTTGCCGCTGCCAGCTCGTGCACCCACCACCATCCAAGCCAGAAGAGAGCCGGCAGGAGCAGCAGGTTGTGGCCGATCGCCTCGAGCGGGTGGCCGACGAGCAGGTCGTGGAGACCGCGCATGCTGCCGCAACCCGGGCAGTAGCCACCGGTGAGGGCGTTGACGGGACACGCGCCCCACGCATGGGACTGGTGCGGATCCCGGAGGAGGACCGCCGCTGCCCCCGCCGCGGCGAGCGCGGCGAGGGCAGCAGGGGCGACCCAGCGTCGGGCGGTGTCCCGCTCCGACGCCTGAGCCGATCGAACGATGGGTGTCAGAACCCGCTGCCGGTCGAGTCGCCGGTCATGCTGAACCCTATCGCCACGACGAAGATCACGTAGAGGACGCCGAGGACGGCGCCAGTGATCGCCGCGATGATGGCCCACTTCTTGGCATTGTCGGAATCGGACTGGGCGCCGGCGGCGTCACCGGCACTCCACTTCCCGTCGACCCTCGCTGCGTAGACGATGGACACGATGCCGAACGGGAGGCAGCAGAGCAGTGTCGTGAGGATGCCCCACACCAGGTTGGACGGCGGTTTCTGGCCCCCGGGACTCTGGTGTCCGCCGGTGTTCGGCGGCGGTGGGGGAGGCGGAGGTGGCTGAGTCGACATTCGGCGGATCCCTCGTCTGTCGGCCGTCTGGCGTCTGTTGCCGACGGGCTCAGCCTGTTTTATCACTCCGACGTCGCAGCTGGCAGAAGGACACCTAGAGGTTGTGTGAACTCAGGTCCGCAGCGGCGCTGTTCGGGACCGGCGACGGTCGCCGACCAGGACAATGACGACCGTGCGGACCACAGCGTGGATGCGGTGGGCCGGTTTGGCCGCGATCGTCGGCGGACTGATGGCCATCGCGATGACGCCACCATTCGCGACGGCGTACTTGCGCGGGACAGGGTCTCATTTCTGTCGGGGCTCGCTAGGCATCTACGGGCGGCCATCTCGGCCTTAGACTGTTCAAGCACATAGATCCTCGCTGCCCGAGACCCCGGCGCGGGTGAATCCACGAAATGCCCTGACGCATCTTCTGCCATGGCATTCGGACGCCCGGCCCGACTGGGCTCAGGCGAAAGGTCCGCTCAGCGACCTGCTCCGCCTCCTCGGCTGACGTCAGCGCGGAACCGCCAGCGTCGTCGGCTCCAGCCGACCGCGCAGCAGTAACGGCTCGAGCAGTCGCCAACGATCCCGCTCCCCGGACTCGGCGCGGTCGACGATCCGCTGTGACGCCACGACGCGCCCTGGATGCTCCTTGGCCTGCTCCGTCAACCGGGCCGCCTCGTTGACCGGGTCGCCGATCACGGTGTACTCCAGCCGCTGGGTTGCGCCGATGTTTCCGGCGATCACCAAGCCTTGCGAGACGCCGATCCCGGCGTCGAGGTCCGGCACCTCCTCTTTCAGCCGCTCGGCCATCTCCCGGGCCGCCCGTAGAGCGTTCGCCGCGGGGTCCGGCAGCTCCAAGGGTGCTCCGAAGATGCACAGCGCCGCATCGCCCTCGAACTTGTTCACCAGCCCGCCGTGCGCGGCCACCACGTCGACGACGACCCCGAAGAAGCGGTTCAGCGCCATCACCACCTCCGCGGGCGAGCGTGTCGCCGTGAACGTGGTGCTGCCGATGACGTCGACGAACAAGGCCGCCGCCTCTCTCTCCTCCCCGCCGAGAGCCACGCCGTCCTGCAGGGCCAGTCGAGCGACGTCCTCGCCCACGTGACGTCCGAACAGGTCGCGCAGCTGCTCCCGCTCGCGCATCGCCCCCACCATCCGGTTGAGCCCGGCCTGCATCTGACCGATCTCCCCGTTGTCGTCGACCGGCACATGGACGTGGAGGTCACCACTCTCGATGTCGGCCAGCGCCGTGGTCAGCTCACCCAACGGCTCGCCGATCGACTTGGCGAAGAGCAGTGTGGCGAACAGCCCGCCGGCCAGCACGATCAGACCCACGACGAGGCCGCTGATCGACAGCCTCTCCAGTGACGCCTCGGAGAACGGCGAGAACGCCACCATCATCACGAGACCCAGCAGCGGTACGCCGGTGGTGAGGCTCCAGATGAAGATCGCCCGTTCGCCGACACCGGCCGTCGTCCCGGCCTCCGGTGGATGCAGCTCGAGCACTCGAGCCGTGGAGGGCCTCAGCAGCCGCGTGCTCAGGAGAAAGGCCGTCGCCACGGTCGCCAGACCTCCGGAGAAGACCGCACCTGCTGCCAGGAATCCGAAGGGAACGCTGATCGACAGGTCGAGCACCAGGAATGCTGCGGTCGACAAGCTCCAGAGGACGACACCGAACTTGAACAACGACCAGGGCAGGTCGAGCGTCAGCTGCTGCTCCTCGGGACTGGGATCGGTGCCGCGCACCGTCCAGTCGAGCGCGCGATGAGCACGCGGAGCCCCGTACATGGCGAAGGCGATCCAGCTGACCACCGTGCAGACGATCCCGAGGATCATGTTGTCCCGGGTCACGCCCGCTGCCCGCGCCTCCTCCGGCAGCGGCAGGACGAACAAGTACTCGACGAAGAGCAGGCCCGTGCCGATGACGTTGGCCAGCCAGATGTCTGCCACCACGTGCCAGGGCTTGACGCCCTTGACGAAGTGCTTCATGGGCTGATGCTGACGGAGCGGGCCGGTCGGCGCAATGACCCACGACACCTCCGGATACTGGGTACGTAGATCACGCGACCGGTCCGTCGGACCAGAAGTCTCGGGCCATGCGCCGGCGACGATCCCAGGTCTCGTTCTTCTCGACGAATCCGACGACTCCGGCGCCGCCGTCGGCATCCTCGACACGCCAGCCACCGTTGACCGATGCGGTCAGGCCCGCGGAGAGAGCCTCGAACGCCTGTGCCGTGTGCAGATCGGCCTCGACCCCGTTGTTGATGATGAACTTGAGCTGCCGCACCGCCTGCTGGTTCTTGCTGAGCACCAGCTCTACGAGCTGTTCGGCCTCCTGGTCCAGGAGGTCGTCAGCGACGACCCGGTTCCACAACCCGAGCTGGGCGGCACGGCTGGCCGGGTGCAATGCGCCCAGGAGGTTGACCTCCTTGGTCATCCGTCGGCCGATGAGCCTGGCCATCCGGGTGGTGCCGCCCCAACCCGGCGTGATGCCGACGTCGACCTCGGGCATGCCCCACCTGGCCGACTGGCCGGCGATCACGAAGTCGCAGGCCATCGTGATCTCCAGGCCGCCGCCGACGGCGAATCCGTCCACGACCGCGACGGTGACCTTGTCCAGCTCCTCCAAGACGTTGGCCATGTGCTGGTAGCCGTGGACTCGGCGCATCACCGCGTTGGCCGTGCCCCACTCGGCCATCTCCGTGATGTCGTCGCCGGCACAGAACGTGCCGCCGGCGCCGCGGATGACCAGCACCTTGAGGCTTGCCGAGTCACGCACCTGCTCCAACGCGTGGGTGAGCTCGTCGGAGAGCTTCATCGAGAGGGCGTTGCGCGCGCGGGGCCGATTGAGCGTGATGCGGCCGACCGGTCCGTCCTCACCGTAGAGCAGCTCCTCGTAGTCCCGAGTGACATGGTGCGAGCTGGGTGGAGCAGTCTCAGGTGTGATCGGGAGGACGCCGTCGTCGATGTGGGTCACGATGCGGGCTCCTCAGAGTCAGTACTGATTTGCTACCCACTGTATGTTGTGTCGGTAGAGAATTGCAACTGACTCGCGATATTGTGGACGTTGTGACTTCTGCGAGCGGCTTGACCGCGGTCGACGGCCCACCGGCCGGGGTGCGTGGAGCGGACTCGGTGGAGGCCGCGCTCAACGAGGTCGGAGACCGGTGGACCTTCTTGATCCTGCGCGAGACGTTCTTCGGTGTTCGCAGGTTCGTCGACTTCCAGCGCAACCTCGGGGTGGCCCGGAACCTGCTGTCAGCCCGATTGGCCCAGCTGGTCGACCACGGTGTCCTCGAGCGCCGTCTCTACCAGACCCGTCCGGAGCGCCACGAGTACCGGCTCACCGAGAAGGGCAGCGATCTCTACGGCGTGACCGTCGCGATGATGCGCTGGGGGGATAGCTGGCTCATGGACCGTCCGCCGCTTCGCCTGAGCCACAGCACCGACGACGGCGACCTCGAGCAGGTGCTGCGCTGCACCACGTGCGGCGCGGTGCTCAGCCACCGTGACGTCCACTACGAGCACGCCGAGCACTGACTGGTCTGGCGTCCTCCGGCCGGAGCGGGACGCCGGTCACGGTGCGGAGCTGGACCGCTTGAGGTTGGGCGGCTCGCTGGGCACGTGCCGGCCGTGCGGGATGACATGACGGCTGGTGCCCGGCCCGAGCAGGGCGTCGACCTCGTCGAGCTGCTGCTGGGTCAGGAAGACGACGCCGTCCCACTGGTCGAGGCGCTCCATGACGCGTTTGCAGTCCTTCGAGAGCTCACCCATCGGACGGCCGCTACCCGGCACGAGGTGGGATCCGTGCACGAGATGGATCGTGACCACGTCGTCACGGTGGTAGCGACGAGATGGTTGGCGTGGTCTCGGAGTCGCTGATTGTCCACGCGATCGGGTCGCGCGGGAGTGAGTCGAGCCAGAAGTAGTAGAGGTCCCAGACCGACAGCCAGGTGCCGAGCGGAGCTCCGGACGTGTCGCACAGCGTGAATGCGCGAGGCTCGTCGCCGGGCACCTTGCGGGGTCGGAGCCGAGCAGCGTCCAGTCCGCCCGGAAGTAGTCGACCTGGACGACCGAATCGTCGTCCTCGTCGTGGAGGGTGTTGACGAGCGGGCTCGCGCGGTCGCCGCGCTCGCCCAGCGGTTCGAAGCTCGACTCGGCGCCGGGCGAGAACTCTGCCGCGGCCTGCTTCAGCTGCACGTCGTCCCAGCCGCGCAGGTCCTCCCACACGTTGGCGATGTGCATCCCGTCGATCATCGCGCCGCGTTCTCGCAGCCCGGCGCGCCCGGCGACGTAGTCGTCACGGTGCTCGTAGGTGAGGATGGTGACCTCGGGCCGGCGAGCTCCACGAAGGCCCTTGACCTGTGGAGCATCGAGTTCGTCATGCCGGCATAGATCAACAGCCGAGGACATCGTCACTGCCCTCGCCGGGCTCGATGATCGGCGTCATCAGATGCTGCTCGTGGTCGTCGACCGCGAGAGTTGCGTCGCTGAAGGCGATCACCGAATGGCTGCGTTCTGGCATTCGATCGCCGTCGCCGTCGCCGAGATCGAGGGGCACCGACCTGCGCAACAGCCTGTACGGGTCGCTCCTACGCCCGCGCAGCGCCCACCGTGGTGGGAGGGAGGGGGAGGGGAGGAGGAGACAAGGGG
>JBPCJE010000037.1:0-34438 GCA_051005615.1 Aeromicrobium sp. | reverse complement strand
CCACGGACGGCACAGCAGCCCCGGGGTGAGCACACAAAGCACCGCGAGTCCGAGCCCCAGCCCGAAAACCAATGGGGCGTCCACCCCCTCGACCGAGATCATCACCGGGACGCTCAGGGCCAGGATGACGGCCTCGAGCGTCAGCATCCCCGCGCACATGCCTCTCACAGTGTCATCCTCATTGGGGTTCCCCACCGAACAGCAGGCGCGCCTCGCCGACGGTGATGACCGATCCGGTCACCAGGACGCCGCCGCTGCCGATCGCGTCCTCGTAGCCCTCGCTCGCGTCGGCCAGCGCGATCGCCCGCTCGATCGCGTCGTCGAGGCGGCGGACGACGGTGACCCGCTCGGCGCCGAACACGTCGTCGGCGATCTCGCCCAGCTCGGCCGCGGGCATGGAGCGGGGGGTGCTGTTCTGCGTGCAGACGATCTCGGCGAGCACCGGCTCGAGGAGCCGCACGATCTCGTCGACGTCCTTGTCGGCCATGACGCCGACCACGCCGATGAGCGGGCTGAAGGTGAACGCGTCTTGCACGGCCTCGAGTGCGGCCTGGATACCGTGCGGGTTGTGGGCCGCGTCGACGAGAACGGTGGGACTGCGCCGGACGACCTCGAGGCGACCGGGTGACGACGCGTCCGCGAAGGCCGTGCGCACGAGGTCGTCGTCGAGCTCGTGCGAGCCGGTGAACGCCTCGACGGCCGCCAGCGCATACCCGGCATTGCGGGCCTGATGGGCTCCGTGCAGCGGCAGGAAGATCTCGTCGTAGCGACCGGCCACGCCCTGCAGGTCGACCATCTGGCCACCCAGCGCGGTGAGCCGCTCCGCGACCCCGAAGTCGACACCCTCGCGGAGCACACTCGCTCCGACGTCGACGGCGCGGCGCATGACGACGTCGAGCACCTCGGGCTCCTGCTCGGCCAGCACCAGGTGGGCACCCGACTTGACGATGCCGGACTTCTCCGCGGCGATCGTCTCGGCGCGGTCGCCGAGGTAGGCCGCGTGGTCGACGGCGATCGGGGTGACGACGGCGACCTGCCCGTCGGCGATGTTCGTGGCGTCCCAGGAGCCACCCATGCCGACCTCCACGACCGCCGCGTCGACCGGGGCGTCCGCAAACGCTGCGTAGGCCATGGCGACGGTCATCTCGAAGAACGACAGCGCCGGGCCGTCGGTGGAGTCGTCGACGATCTGCGCGTAGGCCGCCACGTCCGCGAACGCGTCGACGAAGTCGTCCTCGGACAACGGCTCGCCGTCCAGACAGATGCGCTCGGTCATCGACTGCAGGTGCGGGCTGGTGAAGCGTCCGGTCCGCAGGTCCAGCGCACACAGGAGGGAGTCGATCATCCGAGCCGTGGACGTCTTGCCGTTGGTGCCGGTGAGGTGGACGACGGGGTAGGCCTGCTGGGGGTCACCGAGAAGACGGCACAGGGCGCGGATGCGGTCGAGCGACGGCTCGAGCTTCGTCTCCGGCCAACGACCGAGCAAGGCCTGCTCGACCTGCGCATATGAGGGCTTCATGTCCCGTTCAGTATGACCATGCCTCGGGGACCGCTCAGGGTCACCACCGATGGCGATCCTGTCAGGGGGGTGCGCCATGATGGTGCCACCTGTTGGAACGACCCGAGGAATCCTCATGACTCAACAGTTCGCCGGATGGATCACGCACCACTGGACCAAGTGGATCGTGCTCGTCATCGCCCTGATCATGCTCGGCACCTTCGGCTCACTCGCCTCCAAGCTGACGAGCGTCCAGGAAAACGACATCAGCGCCTGGCTCCCGGGTGATGCCGAGTCGACCCAGGTACTCGAGGAGTCGCGCGACTTCACCGACCCCGAGGCCATCCCCGCCGTCGTGCTCTACGAGCGCGACTCCGGCATCACCCCGGCCGATGCCGCCACTGCCGCCGCCGACGCCAAGGCGTTCGCCGACCTCGACCTGGTCTCCGGTGAGATCATCGGCCCCATCCCGTCCGAGGACGGCAAGGCCCTCCAGTCCATCGTCACCTTCAGCGTCGGGTCCGACGGCTGGGAGATCCTCCCCGACCTGGTCGATGATCTCAAGAAGTCGGACGGCTCGGACGGTCTCGACGTCAGCATCGCCGGCCCCGCGGCGTTCGGCGCCGACCAGGCCGAGGCGTTCGCGGGCATCGACGGCATCCTGCTGATCTCGGCCGTCGGTGTGGTCGTGGTGATGCTGCTGCTCACCTACCGCAGCCCGATCCTGTGGCTCATCCCCCTCGTCTGCGGTGTCGCGAGCCTCGGCATCGCCCAGGGCGTCGTCTACCTGCTGGCCAAGGAGGCCGGCCTCACGGTCAACGGCCAGAGTGCCGGCATTCTCACGGTGCTGGTCTTCGGCGCCGGCACCGACTACGCACTGCTGCTGATCGCCCGATACCGCGAGGAGCTGCGACGCGTCGAGGACCGTCACGTCGCGATGGCGCACGCCCTGCACCGCGCCGGTCCGGCGATCATCGCCAGCGGTGCGACCGTCATCATCGGCCTGCTGTGCCTGGCGTTCGCGAAGATGAACTCCACCAGCAGTCTGGGCCCCGTCACCGCCGCCGGCATCGCGGTCGCTCTGCTCGTCATGCTCACGCTGCTGCCGGCTCTGCTGGTCATCGTCGGTCGCTGGGCGTTCTGGCCGCTGGTGCCGCACCACGGCGATGCCGAGCCCAACGAGAAGGGCTTCTGGGGCCGCGTCGGTCGGCGCATCGCCAAGGCTCCGCGCGCCACTTGGCTCGTCACCACGGTGATCCTCGTGTTCTTCACCCTTGGCACCTTCCAGCTCGATGCCGACGGTCTCACCAATGAGCAGAGCTTCACCACGGAGCAGCCGTCGGTGAAGGCCGAGAAGGCCGTGGCCAGGCACTTCCCGGGTGGCGCGGGCAATCCTGTGGTCGTCCTCGCCGACTCCGAGGCGACCGACGAGGTCAGCAAGACCTTCGCCGGCGTCGAGGGCATCGTGCCCTCCAGCGTCGAGGCGAAGGGCGAGAAGAACGGCCGCGTCTACATGGAGGGCACTCTGGCGGCGGCGCCGGACACCACGGCGGCCTTCGACACCGTCGACCGGGTGCGCGACGCCCTGCATGCCATCGTCGGCGCCGACACCAAGGTCGGCGGCAACTCCGCCGTGAACCACGACGTGCAGGACGCCTCGGCCGCGGACAACCGGCTGATCATCCCCATCATCCTGGTGGCGGTGTTCCTGATCCTCGCTGTGCTGCTGCGGGCGCTGGTTGCACCGTTGGTGCTGCTGACCACGGTCGTGCTCTCGTTCGGTGCTGCGATCGGCATCAGCGGTTTCGTGTTCAAGAACGTGTTCGGCTTTGCCGGAGCCGACTCGTCCTTCCCTCTGTTCGCGTTCGTGTTCCTGGTGGCGCTGGGCATCGACTACAACATCTTCCTGATGACCCGGGTGCGGGAGGAGGCGTTGAAGTTCGGCACCCGCCGCGGCGCGCTGATCGGCATCGGAGCCACCGGAGGGGTCATCACGTCAGCCGGTCTGGTGCTCGCGGGCACGTTCGCCGCGCTGGGTTCGTTGCCGATCGTGTTCATGGCCGAGCTCGGCTTCGCGGTTGCCGTCGGCGTGCTGCTCGACACGATCATCGTGCGATCGGTCCTCGTCACAGCGCTCAACCTCGACCTCGGCCGTCACATGTGGTGGCCCTCGCAGCTGGCCCAGAAGGGTGACGAAGAGAAGCCGAGCGCGGAGGTGCTGATCGAGGAGCCGGTCAGGGTCTGACCGCCGAACGGCGGCACCTAGACTGTCGCAACGTGACTGTGCCCTCAAGATCTGGCGTGCCGGACAAGCCCGTGCTCGAAGGCCTCGAGGCCACCTGGTCGCAGCGCTGGGAGGAGCAGGGCACCTACCGCTTCGACCGCAGCAAGACGCGCGAGGAGATCTACTCGATCGACACGCCTCCTCCGACGGTCTCCGGCTCCCTGCACGTCGGACACGTGTTCTCGTACACCCACACCGACCTCATCGCCCGCTTCCAGCGCATGCGCGGTCGGGAAGTCTTCTACCCGATGGGGTGGGACGACAACGGTCTGCCCACCGAGCGCCGGGTGCAGAACTACTTCGGCGTCCGGTGCGACCCGACGCTCCCCTACGACCCCGACTTCACGGCTCCGGCCGATCCCGACCCGAAGAGGCAGATCTCGATCAGCCGACGCAACTTCGTGGACCTGTGCAACGAGCTCGTCGTCGAGGACGAGAAGGTCTTCGAACGCCTGTGGCGCACCCTCGGCCTCTCGGTCGACTGGACGCAGACCTACACGACCATCGGGGCCGAGGCCCAGACCGTCTCGCAACGGGCGTTCCTGCGCAACGTCGGTCGCGGTGAGGCATACCTCCAGGACGCCCCGACGTTGTGGGACGTCACCTACCAGTCCGCCGTCGCCCAGGCCGAGCTCGAGGCGCGCGACTACCCGGGCGCCTACCACCGGGTCTCGTACCACAGCACCATCGGCGGGAAGAGCGCCCCGGTGTTCGTCGAGACGACGCGGCCTGAGCTCATCGCCGCCTGCGTCGCGCTCATCGCCCATCCCGACGACGAGCGCCACCAGCACCTGTTCGGCTCGACGGTTCGTTCGCCCCTGTTCGGCGTCGAGGTCCCCGTGCTGGCACACCCGGCCGCCGAGATGGACAAGGGTGCCGGTATCGCGATGTGCTGCACGTTCGGTGACCTCACCGACGTCCAGTGGTGGCGCGAGCTACAGCTCCCCAACCGGACGATCATCGGCCGCGACGGTCGCATCCTGGCCGATGTCCCCGCCTGGATCACCGACGAGGACGGCCGCGCCCACTACGGCGATCTGGCCGGCAAGACGACGTTCACCGCACGTGAGTTGAGCGTCCAGGCGCTGCGGGCCTCCGGTGACCTCCACGGCGAGCCGGAGCCCACGCAACGCGTCGCCAACTTCTACGAGAAGGGCGACAAGCCGCTCGAGATCGTCTCGACCCGTCAGTGGTACGTCGCCAACGGCGGACGCGAGGCCGACTTGCGCGCCGCCCTGGTCGCCCGCGGCGACGAGGTGGCCTGGGTCCCCTCGTACATGCAGTCGCGGTTCACCAACTGGATCGAGGGTCTCAACGGCGACTGGCTCGTCTCGCGTCAGCGCTTCTTCGGGATCCCGATTCCCGTCTGGTACCGCCTCGACGCCGACGGCGAGCCGGTGTACGACGACCCGATCCTCGCCGACGAGGGAACGCTGCCGGTCGACCCCGCGTCGCAGACGCCGCCGGGTCTCGACGAGTCGCAGCGCGGTGAACCGGGAGGCTTCGTCGCCGACCCGGACATCTTCGACACCTGGGCGACGTCGTCGCTCTCACCACAGATCGTGTGCGGATGGGAGCGCGACGACGACCTGTTCGCCCGCACGTACCCGATGGACCTGCGCCCCCAGGCCCACGACATCATCCGCACCTGGTTGTTCTCGTCGGTCGTCCGAGCACACCTGGAGTTCGGTGGCGTTCCGTGGACCCACGCCGCCATCTCCGGCTTCGTGGTCGATCCCGACCGCAAGAAGATGAGCAAGTCCAAGGGCAACGTCGTCGTTCCGGACGAGATCCTCGACAAGTACGGCGCGGACGCCGTCCGCTGGCGTGCCGCAGGCGGACGACCGGGTGCTGACTCGCCATTCGACGAGACCCAGATGAAGGTTGGCCGTCGGTTGTCGATGAAGGTCCTCAACGCGAGCAAGTTCGTGCTGGCCTCCGAGGAGCAGTACGGCCTCGGTGCCGACGCCTCCCTGCTCGACCCCTTCCTGGTCACCGAGGCGCTCGACCTCGCGATGCTCAGGCGCCTGCGGCAGGTCGTCGAGGCGGCCACGAAGCACTTCGACGGCTACGACTACTCGGCGGCGCTGGAGGTCACCGAGAAGTTCTTCTGGGACTTCTGCGCCGACTACCTCGAGCTCGTCAAGGAGCGCGCCCGTCGCGAGGACGCCGGCGGCACGTCCGCCAAAGCGGCCTTCGTTCTCGCCCTGTCGGTGCAGCTGCGGCTGCTCGCGCCGTTCCTGCCGTACGTCACCGAGGAGGCGTGGTCGTGGTGGCAGGAAGGCTCGATCCACCGCTCGACGTGGCCGGACGCCGACGTCGACCTTCAGACCGTGCCGCAGAACCCGGCGCTCCTCGCCACGGCCGCCGAGGCCCTCGCGGGCATCCGCGGCGCGAAGTCGGTGGCCAAGGTGAGCCAGCGCACCGAGGTCACCGCGGTGTCCGTGCATGCCTCGCAAGAGGCACTCGACCTGCTGACCCAGGCGCTCGACGACGTCAGGGCCGCCGGTCGCGTCGTGGGAGACGTCGAGATGGTGGCCGACACGACGGGCGACGGCCTGCATGTCTTGGCCACGCTCGCCGCCGACTGACTCAGCTCTCGAGCACCTCGAAGCGCATGCCGCCCTTCTGCAACCGTTCGATCAGCAGGTCGCCCATGGCGACTGCCGTGGTGGTCTGGCCGGTGACGACGCGCTTGCCGCCACCTTCACCCTCGAGCCGGAGCTTGAACCACGACGAGGCGCGCTTCTCGGGGCCGGGTCCCTCACCTTGCGGAAGCAGCCTGCCGAGCGCCTTGCGCGTGGGGCCGAGCCGCGAGCCGGCGAGCAGCACTCCCCCGCCGGCGATGGTGGCCACGAGCATCCGCCGCGTCTTGAAGTGGGCGAAATGCTCGTAGCGGAAGTCGGGGCCGTAGCGGTCGAGCGCACGAGCCGAACGCAGCACGATCTGCGGGTCGATGGTCGGCAGCGGAAGTCCCCAGCCCTGTCCGTCCGCGCCTCGGCCGATCTTGCCTCCGCCTCGGATCGTGCGGTCGGTGGGGCGTGGCTCGGAGGCCATGCGCTCCTTGCCCGTGCGGGCGGCATCGCGCAGACGTGAGAAGGCGTTGAGCGCCGAGTGGTAGGTGGCCCCGGTGGACTTCGCGACCTCGTCGTACGTGAGCCACACGTGGTCGACGAACTCCGGCTCGCCGGTGAGGTCGAGGTACACGATGCCGGCTTCGGCAGCCGCCTTGACGGCCGCCTCGCCGTGCTGCAGGTAGGGGCCGACCGTGGTGGCGAGCACGCGGGTGCCCTCGGCCATCGACGCCATCGCGGCGGCGGCGGCGGTGTCGGCCAGGACGACGGACGGGGTGTTTCCACCGGCGGTCGAGATGCGGTCGACAACCCGGCGGAGCTTGACCTCGTTGCGTCCGGCGATCGCCCACGTGGCGTCGGCTGGGAGGTTCGCGCCCAGGTAGTCGGCGGTGAGTCCACCGGTGAATCCGGTGGCTCCGAGCAGGGTGATGTCTACGGTGGCCACGAGAGGCCTTTCGGTCGGGGGACGAAACCTACGAGGCCTTCTTCTCGACCTCGTCATGGGTGAGCACGGTCGGGCCGTCGGAGCCCTCGACCGTCTCGCCGGTGACGACCACTTTGGCGACGTCGTCGCGGCCGGGGATGTCATACATGACCGGCTGGAGGACGTGTTCGATGATCGAGCGGAGCCCGCGCGCACCGGTGCCGCGGGCGAGGGCGAGCTCGGCCATCGCCTCGCACGCCTCGCGGGTGAACTCCAGCTCGACGCCGTCGATCTCGAAGAGTCGCTCGAACTGCTTGGTGAGCGCGTTGCGTGGCTGGGTGAGGATCGAGACGAGAGCGTCCTGGTCGAGGTTGTCGACGGCCGCGATGACGGGCAGGCGTCCGATGAACTCCGGGATGAGACCGAACTTGAGGAGATCCTCCGGGAGCACCTTGGAGTAGAGCTTCTCCGGCTCCCCGGGAGCCGTGGTCTCGCTGCGGTCGACGTTGAAGCCGAGGCCCATCTTGCCGCTGCGCTGCTCGATGATCTCCTCGAGACCGGCGAATGCACCGCCCACGATGAACAGCACGTTGGTGGTGTCGATCTGGATGAACTCCTGGTGCGGATGCTTGCGCCCGCCCTGCGGCGGAACCGAGGCCGTGGTGCCCTCGAGGATCTTCAGCAGCGCCTGCTGCACACCTTCGCCGGAGACGTCACGCGTGATGGAGGGGTTCTCGCTCTTGCGCGAGATCTTGTCGACCTCGTCGATGTAGATGATGCCCGTCTCGGCCTTCTTGACGTCGTAGTCGGCGGCCTGGATGAGCTTGAGGAGGATGTTCTCGACGTCCTCGCCCACGTAGCCGGCCTCGGTGAGGGCCGTGGCGTCGGCGATGGCGAACGGCACGTTGAGCATGCGGGCCAGCGTCTGGGCCAGATACGTCTTGCCGCAGCCGGTGGGTCCGACGAGCAGGATGTTGGACTTCGCGAGCTCGACGGAGTCGTCCTTGCGGCCGGTCGAGGCCTGCGCCTGTACGCGCTTGTAGTGGTTGTAGACGGCGACCGCGAGGGACTTCTTGGCGGCGTCCTGACCGATGACGTAACCACCGAGGAAGTCGAAGATCTCGTGCGGCTTGGGCAGCTCGCCGAGGCTGAGGTCGGCACCCTCGGCGAGCTCCTCCTCGATGATCTCGTTGCAGAGGTCGATGCACTCGTCGCAGATGTAGACACCCGGCCCGGCGATGAGCTTCTTGACCTGCTTCTGGCTCTTGCCGCAGAACGAGCACTTCAGCAGATCGGCGGTCTCACCAATGCGTGCCACGTGTCATGTCCTCTCGCAGGCGTAGTCGGGCGACCCGATGTCGTGAAAATCACAGTACCGGCCCGGACGTCGAACGTCGCGGGTCAGACCGCTGCCGTCTTCAGCGTGTCGAAGACCTGGTCGATGAGTCCGTACTCGACGGCCTGCTCGGCGGTGAGGATCTTGTCGCGCTCGACGTCGCGGCTGACCTCCTCGGTCGTCTTGCCCGTCGAGTCGGCGATCATCTGCTCGAGCAGCGCGCGCATGCGGAGGATCTCGTTGGCCTGGATCTCCAGGTCGGAGATCTGACCGCCGGTGCCCTCGGTGTACGGCTGGTGGATGAGGATGCGGCTGTTCGGCAGCGCGTACCGCTTGCCGGGTGCACCCGCGGCCAGCAGCACGGCGGCCGCCGAGGCAGCCTGGCCGAGGCAGACGGTCTGTACGTCGGGCTTGAGGTAGCGCATCGTGTCGTAGATGGCCGTCATGGCCGTGAACGATCCGCCGGGTGAGTTGATGTACAGCTGGATGTCGCGGTCGGGGTCCATCTGCTGCAGGCACAGGAGCTGGGCCATGACGGCGTTGGCGACGTCGTCGCTGATCGGGGTACCGACGAAGATGATGCGGTCCTCGAAGAGCTTGGCGTAGGGGTCGATGCGCCGGAACCCGTAGGACGTGCGCTCTTCCCACTGGGGGATGTAGTAGCTCACTTGAGGTCTCCTGCACTCAGGACCACGTGGTCGATGAAGCCGTAATCCACGGCCTGCTGGGGGGTGAACCACCGGTCGCGGTCGGAGTCGAGCTCGATCTGCTCGAGCGACTGACCGGTGTGGTGGGCCTGTAGCTCGTTGAGCTGCTTCTTGAGCAACAGGCTCTGCTCGGCCTGGATCTTGATGTCGGACGCCGACCCACCGATGCCGCCGGACGGCTGGTGCATCATGATGCGCGCGTGCGGCAGCGAGTACCGCTTGCCCTTGGTACCTGCGGCGAGCAGGAACTGGCCCATCGAGGCGGCCAGACCCATACCGACCGTGACGACATCGTTGGTGATGAACTGCATCGTGTCGTAGATGGCCATGCCGGAGTCGACCGAGCCACCGGGTGAGTTGATGTAGAGGGAGATGTCGGACTTCTCGTCTTCTGCGTTGAGCAGGAGCATCTGGGCGCAGATCGCGTTGGCGTTCTGGTCCTTGACCTCCGCGCCCAGGAAGACGATGCGTTCCTTGAGGAGCCGTTGGTAGATGTGGCCGTCGAGGTCTTGGGGACCGAGCTCCCCAGCAGCCATGCGGTGCTGGCTCGGGTTCAGCCGGTTCGAGGTGGGGTTTTCTGTGTTCACGTCCTCGACCCTAGACGGCGAGAGGGCACGAGACACGCGCAGACACCCTCTGTTCGCTGACGGCAGACGTGTCGGTCAGGCGCCCCGCTCGGCCTCGGCCTTGATGCGCGCGAGGGTCTCCTCCATGCCGGCGACGAGCTCGACGTCGTGCTCGGCGATGCCGCCGAGCGCGAGCGCGGCCGTGATCTTCGACGTGATGGAGCGGCGGCCACCCTTGAGCTCGCGTCGTTCGGTCACCGTGGTGCCGTCGCCATTCGGCGCGAGGTCGTACGACCACGTGGCGGCCGGGCCGATGACGTAGAACGCGATGCGCTTCTGGGGAACGAACTCGGTGATCCGGCTGGAGGTGGGCCAGAAGAAGCCCTTGCGCTTGTTGATGTTGATGGTGCGCGTACCGACGCCGATCTCGTCGCCGAAGAACTTCTGGCGCCAGGTCTCCGGGCTCCACTCGTTCATCCTGCGCTGGTCGGACACGATCTCCCACACGCGCGCAGGCGTCGCGTCGACGTGGATCGTCGCCTCGATGGGTGCAACACGGTCGGGCATGTGGTCCTCGGATTCGGGAGTGGGAGTGGGGATCAGTCGTGCGTTCCGGAGGCGGTCAGCTCGCGGGGGTCGCTGGCGCGAGCATTGAGCCACTCGACCAACCAGTCGGCGATCCGCGGGTGGTTGAGCAGCGCGAAGTGGTTCGCGCTCGGGATGTACTCGAACCGGGCGCCGCCGACGATCGGGCCGGTGCGGCCGACTCCGGTGGCCGACGAGAAGTGCACGAGCAGGTCACCCAGCACGGAGCTGAACGGATGCCGCTGCGATGCGCCGAGAGTCGACGCGACGAAGTGGTACTCGGCGTGCGCGAGTGGAGCGGCGGCGATGCGGTCGAGGCCCCACTGACCGGTGAGGTCCTGACCTTCCCACTCGTCATTGCTGATGTAGCCGTGTCGCAGGTCGACGATTCCGGCCGAGCGCGACTCGAGGATGGCACTGAACGGTCGCGTCTCCGGCACGAACCGGAGCACGCGCGAGCCGACGTGCGCGACCTTCTCGAGTGCGGCTCCGCCGTGCGGCGTGCCCAAGCACACCACGTCGCGGACGAGATGGTGCCAGGTCTGACCCGATGCGGTGGCGTGGTTGGTGGCCGCGCGGGCGACGAGTCCGCCCATCGAGTGGCCCACCAGGGTGATGCGGGTGACGCGGACCGGCCACGCCTCGATGAGCTGCTGCAGCAGGACGTCGAGATGCTGACCGTTCTCGGAGACATGGAGGCCGGTGTTGTAGCGGATCATGACCGGGGTTCCGTCGGTCTCGTCCCGCAGCCGTGACGGGTAGGTGGCTCCGCGGGTGCGTTCGCCCAGCGACCAGGACTCGTCGTCCTCACACAGACCGTGCAGGAAGACCACGAGATGGCTTGAACCACCTCGGAAGGCCTCGGCCACCTGCCAGCCCGTGGCCGGGACGTCGGCACCGTCCTTGCGAACGGCCATGACGATCGCCTGCGGGTCGTCGAGCATGCGCAGCTCGTCGCCGATGAGTCCGTTGACGACCGACACGATCCGCCGCCCACGCCGCGTGCTCTCGACCGGTCGGCCGATGCCGCGCGCCGCCAATGCACGGACGCTCCCGCTCGAGACACGCAGGAGGCCTGAGATCGCTCCGTAGATGGAGGTCACGGCGGCGGCGTGCAACGACTCCGGGATGCGTCCGCCGACCGCGCGCGTGGCGCGGAAGCCACGCGTGGCGACGGCCTGGTGCATCTCGCGCACCGTGCCCACGATCAGGCGGTCGACGTGGTCGAGCGCGAGAGCGGCGACGTCGGTCGTCCGCGCGGGCTCGGAGGGCATGGCCCCATACTGCCGGTATCCGAGCCGGATCGGAACCTCAGACGGACGCGTCGTTCGTCACTTTTCGAGCTGGTCGTCGTCGGCCTCGACCGCTGCGGCCGCCTCGGCGGCCAGCTCCTCGTCGGACGCGATGGTGCCGTCGGCACGCAGGCGGGACAGCTCCAGCTCGTTGCCGGAGGCGTCCTTGACGGTGGCCGACTCGACCAGCGAGGCGAGCGCCTTGCCGCGCATCACCTCGCTCATCATCTCGGGCACGTGGTTGTGCTCCATGAGGTGCTGGATGTAGGCGTTCGGGTCTTGGCCGGACTGCTGGGCGCGGCGCATGATGTGCTGGCTGAGCTCGGCGTCGTCGAGGCCGAAGTCGCCGGCGGCGACCACCTGATCGAGCACGAACTGGGCGATGACCGACTCCCGCACGCGGCGCTCGAGGTCGACCTCGAACTCCTCGGCGGTCTGGCCCTCGTCCTCGAGGTAGGCCTCCATGCTCATGCCCGCGAACGCGAGCTGCTGGGTGACCTGCTCCCGACGTGCGGTGAGCTCTTCGGCCACGATGGCGTCGGGGATGGGCACCTCGACCTGGCCGATGATCTCCTCGAGCACGAGGTCGCGGGCCTCGTTGGCCTGCTCCATGCGCTTGCCGCGGGTGACACGTTCGAGGATGTCGGCGCGCAGTTCCTCCAAGGTGTCGAACTCAGACGCGGTCTGGACGAACTCCTCGTCGAGCTCCGGCAGGTGCCGCTCCTTGATCTCGGTGACGGTGACGGTGACGTCGACGTCCTTGCCCTTGAGCTCGCCGCCGACGAGCTGGCTGGCGAAGGTGGCGGTGGCGCCGGCCTCGAGGCCGGTCACGGCTTCGTCGAGTCCGTCGAGCACCTCACCCTGGCCGACGGTGTAGGGCATGCCCTCGGCCTCGGCGCCCTCGATCGGCTTGCCGTCCTTGTCGGTGGCAGCCAGTTCGATGGTGAGCGAGTCGCTGTCCTGGGCGGCGCGCTCAACCGCGGTGAACGTGGCGAACCGCTCGCGCAACGCCTCGATCTGCTCGTCGACGTCGGAATCGGAGACCTCGGCGTCAGCGACCTCGACCGTGATGGCCGAGACGTCGGGGAGGGTGATTTCGGGACGGACGTCGAGCTCGGCGGTGATCTCGATGGGCTCTCCGTCGGAGAACTTCGTGAGGTCGATCTCCGGCTGGCTCAGCGGCTGGATCTCCTGCTCCTGGACGGCCTGGCTGTACCACTGCGGGAGGACGCTGTTGATGGCCTCGTCGAGCACGATGTTGCGGCCCACACGCTGGTCGACGACGGCCGCCGGCACCTTGCCCTTGCGGAACCCGGGTACCGTGACCTGCGACCCGATGGTCTTGTACGCCTCGTCGAGGCTCGGCTGGAACTCGTCGAAGGGCACCTCGATGGTGAGCTTGACCCTCGTCGGGCTCAAGGACTCGGTGCTGCTTTTCACGTGGACGCTCCTGTAGATGGTGGACGGCAAGGGGTGGTCGGGATGCGCCCCACCGCTGCGCGGCGGGGACCCCTGGATTTGATTCAAATCCTGGTCATCCCCGACTTCGTCGGGATGACAGGATTTGAACCTGCGACCCTCCGCTCCCAAAGCGGATGCGCTACCAAGCTGCGCTACATCCCGTCGCCGGCTCTCAAGTCTAGTGGACACCGGCATGGTGGTCCGAATCCGGTATAGGCCCGCCTGCGTCAGGGCAGGACCGTCAGCTCGGCCTGATTCTGCGGGCCCTTGTCGGGGTGACCCTCGCGGACGGTCGCCAGCCAGGTGGAGCGGCTCGAACCACTCATGGACCAGCTCGGACATGTTGCTGCCGATGTCGCCCTGGTGAGGTCGCGTCGTCCAGTGCTCCCGGCAGGTGACGCCCACCTCGATCCGACGGTCGGCGACCCCCGACGGCGGGAGCTCGACCTCGATCTCGGCCGATCCACCTCGCACGACCTCGGGGCGTGAGCAGCCGCGCTGAGACGTCCCACTTGTCGGTGCGCCGCCCGCGCCCCATGAAACCCACCGTCTCGTAGCCGCGTGCCATCTCGAGCGGCTGAGCCCCGGGAACCGGGGTCCGAGGGCTGGCGTTCACGACGTCGAGGAATGCAGATCGCGCTGGCGCATGTCGGTCGCATGGGCGAACCGAGCCTGGACCGCCCAGCCGAGTCGCTCGTCGACTCAGGTGCCCGATCAGCGCGTCGTCGGGCAGGACGAACTCGACATGGATCACCTCGCCCGCGGGGATGC
This sequence comes from Aeromicrobium sp., assembly GCA_051005615.1. Lineage (GTDB taxonomy): Bacteria > Actinomycetota > Actinomycetes > Propionibacteriales > Nocardioidaceae > Aeromicrobium. The sequence goes on along the minus strand of JBPCJE010000037.1, from coordinate 20,440 downwards.
CGCCGTTCACCGACATCGCTGCGGCGGTCTCCCCGCCGCCCGTCTGGTCGTTGAAGGCGAGCTCGATCACCGACGGTCGACGTGCATCGTCCAGCGCCAGGGCCCGGCCGGTCACCACCTCGCCCCCGCGGGAATGCTCGTGGGTGGACACTGGAACGGTGGCCCGAATCCGGTACGAGGACCTCGCCGCGACCGTGGGCCGTCGCCTCCCCGCCTGCGGCTCGACCACGGTGGTCGCCGTCGACGGTCCGAGCGGGGCGGGCAAGTCCGACCTCGCCGATCGGCTGGCCGCCGAGCTCGGTGCGGTCGTCGTACGCGTGGACGAGCTCGTTCCCGGGTGGCACGGGCTCGCGGCGATGCCCCCGGTGATCGTCCGCGACCTGCTTGGACCGATCGCGGCCGGCGAGACGGCCGCCGTCCGTCGATGGAACTGGATCGCGGACCGTCCGGGCGATGTCCTCACGCTCGCGCCGGTTCCCTGCCTGGTCCTCGACGGTTGTGGCAGCGGTTCCCGGGTCATCCGGCCCCATCTGAGCCTCCTCATCTGGGTCGACGCGCCGGATCACGTCCGACGCGAGCGCGCCGTGGCGCGCGACGGCGAGGTGTACGAGCCGTGGTGGGACGTCTGGGCGGCACAGGAACGGGAGCTCTTCGCGGCCGAGCAGACGATGTCGGCGGCCGATGTGCGGCTCGGCTCAGGTTGAGATCGCCGTCTGCTGGTAGACGGCGAGCCGCCACCGCTCGTCGCGGCAGACGTAGAGGCTGGACATGATTCCCACGAACGCCGGCTGGTCGCCGTGGCGGTAGCCCGTGCCCACGTAGACGAGCGCCGCTGCGTCCTCGCAGACATCGACGAGGCGGACCTCGTCGATGTCGTAGCTGTGCCACGGCGGAGCGTGCTCGAGTGAGGCGACCACGGCCGCGCGATCCATCACCACCCCGCTGGCCAGCACCATCACCGCGTCGTCGGTCATGAGGTCGCCGTAGAACGTCGCTCCGGTGCCGTCACACAGCGAGTCCCAGCCCTGTCGTTCGAGGTCGAGAAGGACCTTCTCGACATCTGGGTCCGCCATGGATTTCACGCTACGGGGTGTCGTACCTCCCGCCAAGAGCATTGGCCGACGATCAACCGTTCGTGCTGGAGATCGGTCGAGAACCGTTCGGAATCGGCCATTTCTTGGGGCTCGGCCCTTGTGGCATCATGGACGCGCTGCTCACGCAGCACGCGGACGTAGCTCAATTGGTTAGAGTCTCTGCCTTCCAAGCAGAATGTTGCGAGTTCGAGTCTCGTCGTCCGCTCCACCGCGAAGCGGTCCGTCTGATCGACGAGACTCGATGGGCCCCTCCACCGCGCCGCAGGCGCCCATCAAGGGACTCGTCGTCCGCTCCATCACACTTCGTGCCTCATGGCAGCCAACAGTGCCATGATCGGGCCATGAAGACCGTCATCATCACCGGTTGCTCGTCCGGCATCGGCCAGGCCACTGCGGCCCGTCTGGCGATGAGCGGCGACTGGACCGTCTACGCCACCGCCCGACGCCCCGAGACCCTCGACGCGCTTGCGAGCGCCGGGTGTCGGACGCTCGCGCTCGACGTCACCGACGAGGCGACGATGGTCGCCGCCGTCGAAGCCGTCATTGCAGAGTCGGGACACGTCGACGCCCTGGTCAACAACGCCGGGTACTCGCTGTCCGGAGCGGTCGAGACCCTTGACCTCGGCGACGTGCGCCGCCAGTTCGAGACCAACGTGTTCGGTCTGCTGCGCCTCAGCCAGCTCGTGCTCCCGGGGATGCGCGAGCGGCGCGACGGCCGCATCGTCAACCTCTCCTCGATGGGCGGCAAGGTGGTGTTCCCCGGTGGGGGCGCCTACCACGCCACGAAGTTCGCGGTGGAGGCGTTCTCCGACGCCCTGCGCTTCGAGGTTTCCGGCTTCGGGGTCAAGGTGGTCGTCGTGGAGCCCGGTCTCATCACGACCAACTTCGACCAGGCCGCAGTGGCTTCGATGGACCTCGACGACCACGGCCCGTACGCCGACTTCAACAAGCAGGTCGCGAGCACCACGGTCGACACCTACAAGGGCCCGATGCGCCACCTGGGCGGGCCGCCGGACTCGGTCGCCAAGGTCATCGAGAAGGCACTCACCACCCGGCGTCCACGCACGCGGTACGCCGTGACGCCCTCCGCGAAGGTGTCGCTGGCCACCCGCAGCATGATGACCGACCGGATGTGGGACGCGGCGATGCGTAGCCAGTACCCGCGGCCCAGACCCTGACTGCCCTGACCCTGACTGCCCAGACCCTGACTGCCCAGACCCTGACTGCACCGGATCCTGGCATGTGCGGCCTAGCGACCCCGGCTGTAGTCGACGACCGGGCGCTCACGGCTGAGCACGAGCACCGCACGGTCGTCGTCGCCGCCGGTGACGTGGGCGAGGATCCGTCGAGGCGCGTCCTCGAACCCGTCGGCCAGGATGACCCGACCGGCGATTCCCCGCAGCCAGTCGATGCCGCTGCGGACGTCTCGCACGCGGGACTCCACCACACCGTCGGTGTAGAACATCAGGGCGTCGCCCGGCTCGATCACGCCGGTACTGCGGACGAAGTCCGGACGATCGAGGACGCCGAGGGCCGTGCCACGGGCCCCGTCGACGTTCCACAGGCTCTGGCGATCCGACCACCGCAGGGCCGGTGGGTGGCCGGCATTGATGACCGAGAACGCCCCCGAGTCGAGGTCGACGAGGACGTGGACCGCGGTCGCGAAACCCTCGTCCCAGCGCTGCCGGAGCAGGAAGTCGTTCGCCGCCGAGAACAGGCCGAGCGGAGGCAACGACCCGATGAGGCCGCCGAGGGCCCCGGCGAACTGCAGCGACTGGGTGCCCGCGCCGACCCCCTTGCCGCAGACATCGACCAGCACCATCTCGAGCTGGCTCTGGTCGTCGGAGAGATTCGCGACGAGGAAGTCGCCGGCGAACTTCGCGCCGCCGGCAGACAGCATGGCCGACTGCGACTGCCAGCCGTTCGGGAGCGTGGGGACGATGCCCTGTACCTGCAGCCGCTCGTTGAGATCGACGAGCATCGCCTCACCCATCTGGCCGGGAAGACCGCTGCGGTAGCGACTGGCCGCGAACAGGACGATCACCGCGACCAGCACCAGCATGATGATGTTGCTCATGCGTGGCGCCAACCAGCCGTTGACGATGGTCTCCCTGGTGACAGTGACCGCCGCACACGCCGCCACGAGCCCGACGAAGAGCAGGAGTGGCTGGTAGCGCAGGGTGATGCTGCCGAGCAGCAGCGGCAGAACGTAGGTCGCCACCGGGAACAGGTTGTAGCTCATCAGGGACGCGACCATGATGCCGACGGAGATCAGCGCGAGCACCGCCATGGCGAAGAACTGCCCACGGCGCGTCCCGTACCGCCATGCCAGCGCTTTCTCGTCGATGAAGGCGGCGAGCGCCGATAGGGCAACTCGTAGCCTCGAAGTCACGAGATGAGCCTATCGGCGCGCTGGCAGCCGGGGCACCAGAACAGATTTCTCCCTCCGAGGACTCTGGTCCGCACCGGCGTCCCGCACAGCCAGCAGGGCAGGCCGGCGCGGCGGTAGACGTAGACCTCACCGCCGTGATCGTCCACCCGCGGGTCGCGCCCCATCACCTCGGGCACGTGCTCGGGTCGGACGGTGTCGATGCGTCCCGACTCAAACCCGTCTCGCATCAGGGCACGAAGATCGGCCCACACCGCCTCCCAGGCCGGACGGCCGAGGTCACGTCCGGCCAGATCGGGTGGGAGCCGATGACGGAACAGCACCTCGGCTCGGTACACGTTGCCGACGCCCGCGATCACGGACTGGTCCATGAGCAACGTCGCCACGGGTGCGCGGGACGCCGAGATCCGCCGCCATGCGTCGTCTGGGTCGGCGTCGTCGCGCAGCGGGTCGGGGCCGAGGCGGGCCACCAAGGACGTGCGCTCGTCCGGCGTCAGCAGCTCGCATGCGGCGGGGCCGCGCAGATCGGCCGTCACCGTCTCGCTCCTCAGGCGCCACCGCACCTGACCGACCACCTGGGGCTCCGCGTCGGTCCCAGTGATCGACTCAGCGATCGTCCACCCTCCGAACAGCCCGAGGTGGACGTGGACGCTCTCAGCGACGTCCTCGAAACCGACCAGCACATGCTTGCCCCACGCCTCCGCCGTGCGGAGGCGATGCCCGTCGACCCGCGCGGCGCCGCCGGCGAATCGGCCTTGCGGGCTGGTGGAGACGACGGGACGTCCGGCGAGCCGCTCGCCCAGCTCGGCGGCCACGCGATGAAGGGTGTGGCCCTCAGGCAATCTCGCCGGCCTCCTCGTACGCGATCAGCATGTCGATGCGTCGCTGGTGGCGGTCTGCCTCGCTCCAGGCGGTCGTCAGGAAGGCCTCGACGATCGCGGTGGCTTCCTCGGTGGAGTGCATCCGGGCGCCGATGGACATCACCTGGGCGTTGTTGTGCTGACGAGCCAGCTCAGCCGTCTCGGTGCTCCACGCGAGCGCGGCACGGACGCCCCGGACCTTGTTGGCGGCGATCTGCTCACCGTTGCCCGACCCGCCGACGACGACCGCCAGCGAGTCCGGCTCATCGATGGCCGCCTGGGCCGCGGCGATGCAGAACGGTGGGTAGTCGTCGTCGGCGTCGTACACCAGGGCGCCATGATCGACCGGCTCGTGGCCGTGGTCGGCGAGCCAGGTGATCAGGTGGGTCTTGAGCTCGAAGCCGGCGTGGTCGGAGCCGAGGTGCACGCGCATGCAGGCAGTCTGTCAGTCACGTCGGGACAGGAATGCGGCGACCGCGGCGACAGCGGCGCGTGACGCGGCGAGGATGGTCGGTTGGCGCCAGAAGCCGTGCATCGTCCCGAGCGCACGCCAGGCCGTGACGTCGACGCCGGCCGCGGCCAACGCCGCTGCGAACGCCTCGCCCTGGTCGCGGAGGATGTCGTGCTCCGCGGTGATGACCAGGGTCGGCGGGAACGCGCCGAGGTCCGCGAGCAGTGGGCTCACCTCGGGGTTGGTGCCCACCGCGTCCGGCGCGTAGGCGTCCCAGAAAGCACGCATGCCGGTGGCGTCGAGAGCGGCGTTGTCCTCGTCGGCGAACGGCGCAGCCGCGTCGACGGGCGGGTACATCAGCACGAGGGAGTCGAGGAGGCCCGGCGCGCGGACGGTGAGTCCGGCCAGCAGGTTGGCGCCCGACGAGTCGCCGATGCCCGCCACCGTCTCAGTCGCGAGTCGCAGTCCACGGGCCTCGTCGCGCAGCCACCGTGCCGCGGTCTCGACGTCGTCGAGCGGTGCCGGGTACGGATGCTCCGGGGCGCGACGGTAGTCGACGGCCAGCAGCGCCCACCCCGTGCGATGGGCGAGCTCACGGCAGAAGGCGTCGTGCGTCTCGAGGTCGTGCAGCACCCATCCGCCGCCGTGCACGTAGAGCGCCACCGGCGCCCCGATACGCGGCCGGTAGAGACGGCACTGAACCCCGCCGGCGTCGACGTCCCGCACGTCGTCGAGTCCGACGCGGTCGGCGGCCTCGATCGCCATCGACCGCGACCGCGCACGAACCTCGTCGACACTCAGACCGGCCGTGATCTTCGCGTCGGCCTCGAGGAGGCGGAGGAAGGCATCGGCGTCGGGCGTCAGCACCATGGCCGCAGGCTACGCGGCCGGTGAGGTCTCAGTCGAAGATGGGTTCGCGGGTGCGCGAGCGCTTGAGCTCGAAGAAGCCGTCGTATCCGGCCAGCAGGCGGGCGCCGTCGAAGACGCGGCCGGCCTGCTCACCCTCGGGCGCCGGGCTCATGACCGGCCCGAAGAAGGCGGTGTCGTCGATCGAGATGACGGGAGTGCCGACCTCCTGGCCGACCCGGTCGATGCCCTCGGCGTGCGACTCCCGGACGGCCTTGTCGAGATCTGGGACGTCAGCGGCCTCGGCGAGGTCGGCCGGAAGACCGACCTCCTCGAGCGCCTCGACGTAGACCTCCTGGTCGTACTCGAGGCCATCGACGTGGTGACGGGTGCCCAGCGCGGTGTAGAGGTCACGCAGCACCTCCGAGCCGTGCGCCTGCTCGGCGGCAGTGACCACGCGGACCGGGCCCCACCAGCCGTCGACCTTCGCCTGGTAGTCCGCGTCGATGTCGTCACGGTCCTCGTTGAGCACCGACAGACTCATGACGTGGAAGTCGGTGCGCACGTCACGCACCTGCTCCACCTCGAGCATCCATCGCGAGGTCATCCACGCCCATGGGCAGGCTGGATCGAACCAGAAGTCCACGGTCTCGGCGGCGGTGTTGATGTCCATGGCTGTAGTGTTCCCCGATGTGGTCATACCTATGACAACAACGGTCGCCCCGCTCGCATTTCCTCCACCAACGAGGCGACCACCGCATCGAGCGCACCTCGGTGCCGCGCGGCCACGTCACGCTGGCGTTGGTACGAGGCGCCGTCGGCCATGATGTCGCGGATCCCGCCGAGCTCGTCGACGCAGCCGAGGCGCTCAGCCACCGACTCCAGACGCGTGAGAAGCCGCTCGAGATCGGTCGTGACGAGCTCCTCCCCGGCATGCTCGTCGAGGATGAGGATCGCGTCCATGCCGTAGCGGGCCGAGCGCCACTTGTTCTCCTGGGCGAACCAGGGCGGGAGGTTCGGCAGCGTTCGACCGGCGTCGAGCTCGGACGAGAAGTGCTCCACCAGGCAGTGCGTCAGCGCCGAGATGCTCAGCAGCTCCGCCATGTTCGGGATGCCGTCACAGACGCGGACCTCGAGCGTGCCGAACTTCGGGGACGGCCGCAGGTCCCAGCGGATCTCGTCGAACACGTCGATGACGCCCGTCTTGAGCATGTCGTCGACGTAGGCCTCGAACTCGGTCCACTTCTGGAAGTGGAACGGCAGCCCGGCCGTGGGCAGCTGCTGAAACATCAGGGCACGGTTGGACGCGTATCCCGTCTCCTTGCCGCCCCAGAACGGCGACGACGCGCTGAGCGCCTGCAGGTGGCCGTAGTAGGACAGCATCGCCGAGCTGATCGGCAACACCTTGTCGCGGTCCTCGATGCCAACGTGCACGTGGACGCCGTAGATGAGCATCTGACGTCCCCACCACTGGGTGCGGTCGATCAGCGTGGCGTAGCGCTCCTTGTCGGTGACCTTCTGGTTGTCCCATTGAGCGAACGGGTGCGTGCCGGCGCACATCAGCTCGACCCGCAGCGGGTCGGTGACGCGTCGGATCTCCTCGATGGCACGCTCGAGATCGGCGCCCGCCTGGCCCACGGTGCGGCAGACGCTGGAGACCACCTCGACCGTGTTGAGCAAGAGCTCCTGGCGGATCAGCGGGTGCTCCCGGCCGCTCTCGGGTGCCACGGCGTCGAGCACCGTCTGGGCCACCTGCCGCAGGTCGCCGGAGTCGGAGTCGACCAGGGCGAGCTCCCACTCGATGCCGACCGTCGAACGTGGTGACTCGGCGAACGGAATGGGGGCGAACGGGATGTCCACGGCTCCATCGTGCCCCATGAAAGGGTGGCGGCATGCCTGGTACGAATCTCACCCGCGAAGAAGCCCGGGAGCGCGCGGCGGTCGTCTCCACCGAGACCTACGTCGTCGAGCTCGACCTCACCCTCGACACCGACAGCCGATTCGGTTCGACGACCACGATCCGGTTCGGCGCCACACCCGGCGCCTCGACGTTCGTCGACCTCGTGGACGGCGAGATCTCCTCGATCACGTTGAACGGCGCCTCGATCGACCCGTCCGTCTACAGCGACAGCCGCATCCCTCTCACCGGTCTCGCGGCCGACAACGAGCTGCGCGTCGAGGCCACCTGCCTGTACTCGCACTCCGGCGAAGGTCTGCACCGCTTCATCGACCCGGTCGACCAGCGTCCGTACCTCTACACGCAGTTCGAGGTTCCCGACGCCCGCCGCGTGTTCACGACCTTCGAGCAGCCCGACCTCAAGGCCTCCTTCGAGTTCCACGTCACCGCGCCGACCGACTGGCAGGTCGTGTCGAACTCCCCCACACCCCAACCCGAACCTGCACAGTCGGAGGCGGTTCACGGCGGTGTCTCGGTCTGGCACTTCACACCCACCGAGCGGATGTCCACGTACATCACGGCGCTGGTGGCCGGCGAGTATCACGTCGTGCGCGACGCCTACCACGGCGAGTACGACGAGATCGCGCTCGGCCTGTTCTGCCGCCAGTCGCTCATGGAACATCTTGACGCCGACGACATCTTCGGCATCACCAAGCAGGGTTTCGCGTTCTTCGAGAGCGCCTTCGAGATGGCCTACCCGTTCGGCAAGTACGACCAGCTGTTCGTGCCGGAGTACAACATGGGCGCGATGGAGAACGCCGGCTGCGTGACGTTCCGCGACGAGATGCTCTTCCGGAGCCGTCAGACGGTGTCCGCGTACGAGCAGCGGGCGAACACGATCCTGCACGAGATGGCGCACATGTGGTTCGGCGACCTGGTGACCATGAGGTGGTGGGACGACCTGTGGCTCAACGAGTCGTTCGCGGAGTTCGCCGCCCACCACTCGTCGGTCGAGGCCACCCGGTTCACCGAGGCGTGGACCGGCTTCACCAACAACCGCAAGAACTGGGCCTACCGCCAGGACCAGCTGCCCTCGACACACCCGATCGCCGCTGACAACCACGACCTGCATGCGGTGGAGGCCAACTTCGACGGCATCACCTACGCCAAGGGCGCCTCGGCGCTCAAGCAGCTCGTCGCCTGGGTCGGCGAGAAGGACTTCTTCGCCGGACTGCGCACGTACTTCACCAAGTACGCGTACGACAACACCGAGCTCGCCGACCTGCTGACCGAGCTGGAGGAGGCCTCCGGACGTGAGCTGGGCGAGTGGTCACAGGAGTGGCTGCAGACGCCCGGCGTCAACACCCTGCAGGCCCGGTTCGAGACAGATCAGGAGGGAATCTTCACGTCCTTCGCCGTCGAGCAGACCGCGATCGACGCGTTCCCGACGCTGCGCCGGCACCGGATCGCGATCGGGCTGTACAACCAGATCGAGGGACGGCTCGTCCGCACAGAGCGGTTCGAGACCGACGTGCGCGGGGCGTCCACGCCGATCCCCGAGCTGCTCGACCACCGTCAGCCCGACCTCGTGCTCCTCAACGACGACGACCTCACCTACGCCAAGATCCGTCTGGACGAGCGTTCGTTCTCGACGCTGCTGGAGAGCATCGCCACGTTCGACGAGTCGCTCCCCCGCGCCCTGTGCTGGGGCTCGGCATGGGACATGACACGCGACGCCGAGCTGGCGTCCACGGACTTCGTGTCGCTGGTGCTGGCCGGCGTCGGATCGGAGACCGATCTCACTGCCGTCAGCTCCCTGGTGCGCCAAGGGCAGAGCGCGGTGAACCTGTTCACCTCCGACGCGGCCCGGCCCGAGCTGGCCGAGCGGTGGGAGTCCGGCCTGCGCGCGCTGGTGGAGGACGCCGAGCCCGGCAGCGACCACCAGCTCGCGCTCGTGCGTGCCTATGCCACCGCGGCGTCCGGGCCCGGACACCTCCGAGAGATCCTCGGGGGTGGGCTCGACGGCCTCAGTGTCGACACCGACCTGCGCTGGACGCTGGTGTCCGCGCTCGCCCGGCTGGGTGACGCAGACGACGACGAGATCGCCGCGGAGCTCGACCGCGACAACACCATCTCTGGTCAAGAGAGCGCTGCCGGAGCTTCGGCGATCCGCCCGACGGCCGAGGCCAAGGCGGAGGCATGGCAACGGGCCGCCGTCGATCCCGACACACCCAACGAGACGCGGCGTCAGATCGCGCTGGCGTTCCAGGTGTCCGGTCAGGGCGAGGTGCTCGAGCCGTACGTCGACCGCTACCTCGAGCTCGCCAAGACGATCATCGACGACATGGGCGTCTGGATCGGCCAGGTCGCCCTGATCTACCTGTTCCCCCTGGCCAACCCCGCGCAGGCCACGCTCGACAAGGTCGACGCGTGGCTGGCGTCGACGTCCGCCGGCGCTGCCGCGACCCGTTACGTGTCGGAGGGCCGCGACGACCTGGCGCGCGCTCTACGCGCCCAACGACTCGGCTGACTCATCGGCCTTCGCCCGCTCGGCGAGGATCTCGGTCACCCGGAGCAAGATGCGGCGTGCCGACTGGTAGGTCTCGTCACCGAACTCCTCGACGAACTCCCGTTCGAGTCCAACAAGATGACGCCGACCCGCCATCGCTTGCTCGAGCCCGACCTCGGTGAACGTGACGAGCTTGGCCCGGCGATCATCCGGATCGGGCTTCATCTCCAGCAGGCCCAGGTCGACGAGCTCTCGGACCACCTCACCCATCGACTGCTTCGTGATGCCGGCTCGATGCGCCATGTCCGATGCCCGCGAGCCCTCCCGGCTCAGCGTCGCAAATACGGCGTTGTGCGCGGGACGTGCGCCGTACCCGCGCCGCACGGCCGCATGCACCATCTCGTCCTGGAACGCGCGGTCCGCGGCATGCACGAGGACGATGAGCGGTGGGGAATCAGGCGTCAGTTCAGGGCTTGACATTAGTAAGGTGACCTTTCTATATTGGTCAGGTACCCTTACTTTATCAGGAGCCAACGTGATCACAGCCCCGTCAACGAGTCACCGGCCTTTTCCCGCACCGGGCGGCGGGCCATTCCCGAGCGATGTTCCGGGGTGGTCCGGACCATCGGCGCCTGAGGCACCTACCTCGCCGGCCGCTCCTTGGCCGTCACCGCACTCGTCGCCTTGTGAGATTCAAACCGACCACGCGCAGTCGAGTGATCGGCATTGCCGGGAGGTCGCAAGTCGTGTCCTCCCCGCGATCTTCTGATGGCTGGCGTCGTCAGCCGCAGCCACTCAGGAAGGTGGCGGGTTTCTCGCCCACGGAGACCTCCATGTAGAGCAGCTTCGAGGCGTCCTCGACGTTGTCGGGGTCCTCGTCGAAGCCCATCCCGAGCCACTTGTCGCCGTCCTGGCGGTAGACGGTCGATCCCAGGGCCTGCGAGGGCTCCGCCTTGGCATCGGGGTAGGCGGCCTTGACGTCGCCGTAGGTGGAGCCGACGCCGATACCCTTGGCGGTCTCGACGCCGTCCCTGACTCCCAACGACGAGATCGTGTCGCCCTTGACCCGCACGGTGAGGGTCTCGGTGTTGGGTGCCTTCCACTGGATCGGGGGGTTCTCGTCCTTGCAGGGGTCGTCAGCGACCTCCTCGCGAGGTTCGAAGAGGCCCGTCGCGTTGGCCTCCTCGACCGTCATACCCGCGAGCGCGGGTCCGATCGCTCCGGGGGCGGCCACGAGCTCCTCGGCGGCAGGCTCGCTGGCGGACGGCGACGCACTCGTCGGTTCGTCGGTCGCCGGTTCTTCCGTCGGTGAATCGGAACCGCATGCCGCTGCCAAGAGCAGCACGGCGACGGCAGCAACGGCTCGGAGTCTCATGTAGGCGCCTTTCGGTTGTCTCCCGCACTCACTCTGGCAGGACAGGACGCGCCGCGGGAATGGCTACATGGAACTACCCGGAAGGCGCGTCCTAGTGCGAGTCGGCGACCTCGACCTCGGTGCTGGGGGGCGGCGGAATGTAGTTGTTGCGCGCTGTGACCAGCGCGAACAGGGCGATCAGCACGAAGAGTCCGACGGTGCCACCGCCGAAGAAGATGAGGTTCTCCAGGATGCTCCGCGACTCACCCTCGGCCCACGTGCTCGGGCTGTCGGCCAGCGCCGGAGTGGAGAGCCCGACGAGCGGCACGGCCACGAACGTGAGAATGGCAACAACGCGAGCGGAAGCTTTCATGGCCACATCCTAGCCGCCCGTAGGCTGGTGACATGTCCTACCTCGACTGGTTGCTCCCGGCACAATGGGACCTGCCCGGGGACCGAGAACTGCCGTGGTACGTGGTCACTCCCGGGTCCATCGTGCTCATCCTCGTCATCGGGCTCGTGTTCCGGTGGCTCGTCAAGCGCGCCATCGATCGCATCGTGCGGCGTGCCAGCGCGGGCGTCGTTCCGGGGGTGATCGCGGGCAGCAAGGCTGGCGCCGTGCTCGCCGACCTTCGGCCCGGAGCCGGTGAACGCCGCCAGCAGCGCGCCCAGACCATGGGCTCGGTGCTCACGAGCATCGCCTCGGGCGTGATCCTGGCAATCATCATCGTGATGGTGCTCGACCAGGTCGGCGTGAACATCGCCCCGATCATCGCCAGCGCCGGCATCGTCGGCGTCGCCCTCGGGTTCGGCGCGCAGAACCTCGTCAAGGACTTCCTCAGCGGGATCTTCATGATCCTGGAGGACCAGTACGGCGTGGGTGACTCGGTCGACCTCGGGGAGGCCGTCGGCACGGTGGAAGCGGTCGGCCTGCGGGTCACACGGTTGCGCGACGTCGACGGCACCGTCTGGTACGTGCGCAACGGCGAGATCCTGCGGGTCGGCAACCAGAGCCAGAACTGGGCCCGCACGGTGCTCGACATCACCGTCGCGTACGAGTCCGACCTCGACCAGGTGCAGCAGCTCCTCCAGGAGGAGGCCACCGCGATGTACGAGGACGAGCGCTACCACGACATCATCATCGAGGCGCCCGAGGTGTGGGGCGTGGAGCGCTTCGACAAGGACGGTGCCGTCGTCCGCGTCGTGCTCAAGACCGCGCCGTTGCAGCAGTGGCCGGTGGCGCGCGCCCTCCGTCAGCGCATCAAGGCCCGCTTCGACGCCGCCGGGATCCACATCCCCACGTCGTTCATCCCCGGCCAGCCGCCCGGTGAGGTTCCGTGAGCGGGTCCACGGCCGCCGAACCGACGTTCTACGAGCAGATCGGCGGTCACGAGACGATCGCCCGCATCGTGGAGGTCTTCTACGAGGGCGTCGCCACCGACGAGGTGCTGCGGCCCCTCTACCCGGACGAGGACCTGGCGCCGGCAGCGGCGCGATTCACCATGTTCCTCGTACAGTACTGGGGCGGACCCACCACGTACTCGACGCAGCGCGGCCACCCTCGGTTGCGCATGCGACACGCGCCGTTCGCCGTGACGATGGAGGCCCGCGACCGTTGGCTCGTCCACTTCCGTGAGGGCCTGGACGCCGTCTCGCTGACGCCCGAGCAGGACGCGGAGTTCTGGGCCTACGTGCAGCACGCGGCGACGTTCATGGTCAACACGGTCGACGCGTAAGTCTTTGCCGGGTCCTGACTCAGACGGGCAGGAGGGCGGCGGTGAGCGCCTCGCGCTCGTCGTCGTCAAGCGGACGTGACCGTTGGTTCTGCAGGTCGAACCCGACGAGAGTGGCTGTGGCCGAGCCGTACCGGCCACCCTCGATGCGTGTCAGTGAGCTGAACGACGAGCGGCCGACGTGGGAGATGCAGGTCTGAGCGAGGTACGGATCGCGCCGCCACGGCAGTGGATCGCCGAGGTCGAGCTCGACCCGGCCGACGACGAATCGGCCGGCCTGGCGATGCGGGATGACCGACGCGAACGAGAGGATCCGCGTCTCCTGGAACAGCTCGAACAGGCGGGTGATCGTGACCGCACCGTCGGGACCGACGTCGCTGCGGCGGACCTGCATCCCGAGCGGCGTACCCCGATGGTCGTCCATCCGTTCGGGCCGACCGTGCTCGGTGATGAGCGTCGAGAACAGGGCCGAGCCGTCGTGCGAGCGGATCTCCTGGGTCAGCACGTCACCGTCGCGCAACGACCGGACCAGCACCGGCTTGCTGCTGAGCAGGAGCGGGCGCAGGAATCCGACCCGCACGCGTCGGATCGGCAGCTCGGCCTCGAGCAACCCGTCGTCGACGAGACCGGTGCGGGCCTCCATCGCATAGTCGACGTGGACGACGTTGTTGACGTGGTTCAGCTGGTCGAGGTCGGCCCAGCGCATCGGTATGTGGATCTCATGCACGCGACCGATGGTCGCAGATGGATCAGGCGATGACTGCGATGACGTCGCCCTCCTGGACGATCTGCCCTTGCGTGACCCGCACCTCGGCAACGCTGCCGCTGACGGGGGTGATGACGGGGATTTCCATCTTCATCGTCTCGAGAACGGCGATGACGTCGCCGGCGCCGACCTCGTCGCCCGGGGAGGCGACGAGCTTCCAGACGTTCGCGACGATCTCGGCCTTGGCCTCGTGCATCAGCCGGCCGACTCGTGCGTCAGCATGCGGAGCGCGTCGGCCATGCGGCCGCGGGTCTCCTCGGGCAGGATCACGTCGTCGACGATACCGGCCTCGGCGGCGAGGTAGGGGCGAGCCACGTTCTCGCGGTACTCGGCCGCCAGCTCGTCACGCAGGACGTCGGGACGCTCCGCCTCCTTGAGGGCGCGACGGTGCAGGAGGGCGACCGCACCGCCAGGACCCATGACGGCGATCTCGGACCCGGACCATGCCCAGGTGAAGTCGGCACCCAGTGACCGGGCACCCATCGCGATGTAGGCGCCGCCGTAGGCCTTGCGGACGACGACGGTGAGCACGGGTGAGGACGCCTCGACGTAGGCGCGCAGCATCGTGGCGCCCTGCGTGATGACGCCGCGGCCCTCCTCGACCGTGCCGGGCAGGAACCCGGGCACGTCGACGAAGGTGAGGATCGGCAGGCCGAACTTCGCGCAGAAGTCGACGAACCGCGAGATCTTGACCGACGCCTTGGCGTCGAGGATGCCGCCTCGTGCCTGGGGCTGGTTCGCCACGACGGCGACCGGACGGCCGTCGAGGTGGCCGAAGACGGTGAGCACGCTCGGGGCGTGGTTCGGCATGAGCTCGAGCCGCTCACGGTCGTCGAGCACGGCGTCGAGCACCTCGTTCATGTCGAAGACGACGCTCGACTTGTCGGGCACGACGAACGGCAGCCGCTCGACGGCGGCCCGGTCGGCCGGACGCGGCTCGACCAGCTTGGCTGCTCCGCCGATCTGCGCCGGCAGGAAGGAGAGCAGGCTGCGCGCCGCGTCGAGCGCCGCGTCCTCGGACGGGACCTCGAGATGGGCGACACCGCTGACGGTCGTGTGCAGGCGGGAGCCGCCGATGTCGTCAGCCGAGGCGTCCTCCCCTGTGGCGGCCTTGACGATCGCCGGTCCGGTCAGGAACATCTGGGCCTGGTCGGCGACCATGATCGTCCAGTCGGTGAGCGCCGGCGAGTAGGCGGCCGCACCGGCGCAGGGTCCGAGGATGAGCGAGATCTGCGGCACCTTGTGGCTGGCCTCGACGTTGAGGGCGAAGATGCCGCCGCAACCGTGCAAGGCGTGGATGCCGTCGTGGATGCGGGCACCGCCGGAGTCGTTGATGTAGACGATCGGGTAGCCCTTGTCGATGGCGAGGCGCTGGGCGCGCATCACCGTCTCGGCGAAGACCGCTCCGATCGCTCCGGCGCCCACCGCCGGGTCGTGACTGATCACGACCACGGGGTGGCCGCTGGTGAGGCCCCAACCGGTGACGACACCACTACCGCCCGTGGATCCGGCCTTGCGCAAAGGCGTCATCGGCACGAAGGTGCCCGGATCCACGAGGGTCTCTGCTCTCTCGAGGGCGGTGTAGACGCGCTTGCCCTTCGGTTCGACCCGGACGAACTGCTCGTCGCGTCGCTGCGTGAGGACGTCTCGATGATTCGGTGTCGCCGTGGTCGCCGTGGTCGTGGTCGGCTCGGTGTCGAGCTGTGTCACGTCGTCTCCCTGGTCTCTCGGTAAAACATGAGGCTTTCCTCAAGTCTATCGCAAGATGAGGAAAACCTCACGTTTGGGGAAATGCTGCTTCTGCTACCGTCTGAGCACCGTCCCTAAGCAAGCGCTTACCCGCTGATCGAAGGAGTCCCCTTGCCTGAGAGCACCGTGTCCGAGGACGCTCAGCCCAGAACCGCGATCGTCACCGGAGCCGCCCGCGGCATCGGGGCCGGAGTCGCCAAACGCCTGGCCGCGGATGGTCTCAAGGTCGCGGTCCTCGACCTCGACGAGGCAGCCTGCGCCACGACGGTCGACGCCATCACGTCAGCCGGCGGCACCGGCTTGGCCGTGGGCGCCGACGTCAGCGACGCCGCGAGCGTCGAGGCGGCCGTGGAGCGCATCGTCGACGAGCTCGGTCCGCCGACGGTGCTCGTCAACAACGCCGGGATCATCCGCGACAACATGCTGTTCAAGATGACCGTCGACGACTGGGACGCCGTCATGGCCGTCCACCTGCGCGGGGCGTTCCTCATGACCAAGGCCGCCCAGAAGCACATGACGGAGGCCTCGTTCGGTCGCATCGTCAACCTGTCCAGCACGTCGGCCCTCGGCAACCGGGGCCAGGCCAACTACTCCGCGGCCAAGGCCGGCATCCAGGGCTTCACGAAGACCCTCGCCATCGAGCTCGGCAAGTACGGCATCACCTCCAACGCGATCGCCCCCGGATTCATCGAGACCGAGATGACCGCGGCCACCGCGGAGCGCATCGGCGTCGACTTCGAGGACTTCAAGAAGTTCTCGGCCGAGCAGATCCCGGTCGCGCGCGTCGGCCAGCCCGAGGACATCGCCCACACGGTCTCGTTCCTCGTCAGCGAGGGCGCGGGGTTCGTGTCCGGCCAGGTCATCTACGTGGCCGGCGGACCGAAGGACTGACCCATCCCATGAGTACTGTCGAAGGTCTCGACACGGACGCTCTGGCCGCATGGTTGGGGAAGGAGCGCCCCGGCCTGCTGTCGGGGCCGCTCGAGGCGACGCTCATCACCGGCGGCAAGTCGAACCTCACCTACGCGGTCACCGACGGCGACGCCGAGGTCATCGTCCGGCGGCCTCCGCTCGGGCACGTGCTCGCCACCGCCCACGACATGTCTCGCGAGCACCGCGTCATCACCGCGCTCGGCCCCACAGAAGTCCCGGTCCCCGAGACCTTCGCCCTGTGCGAGGACGACACGGTCATCGGTGCCCCGTTCTACGTGATGGAGCGGGTCGCCGGCACACCCTACGGTCGCGCGATGCAGCTGCAGGAGCTCGGTCGGGACCGCACGCGCGCCATCACGGAGCACATGGTCGACACGCTCGTCACGCTGCACTCCGTCGAGCCCGCGTCGGTGGGTCTCGGTGACTTCGGCCGTCCCGACGGCTACCTGGAGCGCCAGGTCCGGCGCTGGAAAAAGCAGCTGGACGCCTCGCGCAGCCGCGATCTCACCGGCATGGATGAGCTGATCGCCAATCTCGAGGCGGACATTCCGAGCGGCGGCGACGCCACGATCGTCCACGGCGACTTCCGGCTCGACAACCTGCTGGTGGACGCGGCACCAGACGGAGAGGGAGACACGATCACGGCGGTGCTCGACTGGGAGATGAGCACGCTCGGCGACCCGCTCACCGATCTCGCCGTCCTGCTGGCCTACCAGCAGCTCGCCGAGACGGTCCGTCCGTCCGGAGCTGTGAAGGCCATGATCTCCGACGCTGCCCTTGCTTCCGGCTACCTCCCGCGCGAGGACGTCCTGCGGCGCTACCACGAGCAGTCGGGGCGCGACGTCGACGATCTGGACTTTCATCTCGCGCTCGCGTTCTTCAAGCTCGCAGTCATCCTCGAAGGCATCCACTACCGACACTCGCACGGTCAGACGCTCGGCAGCGGATTCGACGGCATCGGCGATCTCATCGAGCCGCTCATCGCCGCGGGCCTGCACGCAGGACGTGTCGACGAGACTTAGTTAGAGTCGAGCGCGTGACCGCGGAGATCCTCGAACCCCGGCGACGCCCCACGCAGGAGCGCAGCCACAAGAAGTTCGACCACCTGCTCGTGGTGGCCCGCGAGCTGCTGCTCGAATTCGGTTTCGAGTCGTTCACCTGCGAGGAGGTCGCGCACCGGGCCGGCCTGCCCATCGGCACGCTCTACCAGTTCTTCCAGAACAAGTACGTCATGGTCTGCGAGCTCGACCGGGTCGACGCTGTGGCCGTGAGGCTCGAGCTCGAGCAGTTCGCCCGGGAGATCCCCTCCCTCGACTGGCTGAAGTTCCTGGACCGGCTGGTCGATCACCTGGCCGAGCTCTGGGTCAACGACCGGTCTCGTCGCGCGGTCTGGCACGCCGTGCAGTCGACGCCGGCCACCCGCGCCACCGCGGCGGTCACGGAGCGGGACCTCGCCGCCGAGGTCGCCTACGTGCTTGGACCGCTCACCCCCGGCACGCCCCGCGAGCGACGCACGATCATCGCCGAGGTGGTCGTGCACGTCGTGTACTCGATGCTCAACTTCTCCATCCGCGACAGCCAGAGCCACGCCGAGGCCGTCATCGAGCTCAAGCGCCTGCTCGCGGCCTACCTGCTCGCCGCCAACAGCGACTGAGCCTCACGAGGGCCTCCTCAGAGCGAGCGGAGCAGCTCGAGCACACTTTCGCCGGTCGCGTCCAGACTGCTCTCGGAGACAGCGGAGCGATCGTCGCAAGGCCGGTGGAAGCAGGCGAAGTCGAAGTCGATCAGGTCGATCGCCGGGACTCCGCGGTCGAGGAACGGCGTGTGGTCGTCCAGCACCCGGCTACTGACCGCGTCCGGGAAATGGCGGGCCTGCCCGACGCGCTCCGCGGCCGCCCTCAGCTTCGACCACAGTCTCGGGTCCGAGCTCGACTCCCGCGGGATCGAGAGGTCGCGGTCGCCGACGAAGTCGAGCAGGATCATCGCCTCCGCCTCGCGGTAGGCCTTCGCGGCAACCTTGCTGCCGCGCAGACCATCGCGAAGGAAGTCCTCGTTGTCGGTCCCGCGTGGCGACTCCTCGCCGTCGAACAGCACGAAGACGATGGTCGGACGCAGCTCACGCGGCTCGAGCTTGCGCGCCAGCTCGACGACCACGGCCGTGCCCGACGCGCCGTCATTGGCCCCGACGAAACCCGACTCGTCCTTGGTGTCGTAGTGCGCGCCGACGACGACGATCCGCTCCGGGTCGCCGCCGTCGACCGTGCCGATGACGTTGCGCAGGCCGCCCGGGACCTCCTGGTAACGGCCCCTCGGCAGCTCGCGGCGCAGCTGCGCGGCAAGGGCGCGCGACACGGCTGAGCCGGCCGGGCGCGGGCCCAGCGCGATCTGCTGCTCGAGCAGCCGCATCGCTGCACCGGCGTCGAAACGGTCGGGCGGGTCCGGCTCGCGAAACGAAGCCGCGACCGTCAGCGCACCCGCAACGACCAGCGCGAGCGCGAGTGCCAAGATGATGCGCCGCATCCGACCATCATCCCGGCGGCAGGACGGTCAGGCGCGATGCAGCACCGCGTAGGCGGTCGCGTAGTCGCCGTCATGGCTGAGGGAGACGTCCACCGTGCAGCCATCGAGGTGCTTCGCGACCTCGCCGTGCAGGCGTATGCCCGGCCGGCCCCAGGCGTCAGGGACGACCTCGATCAGGTGTAGTGCCTCATCCCCCATCACCGGCGGCGTGCCGTAGAGCGATGCCGACCAGGCCTTGACCACGGCCTCCTTCGCCGCCCATCGGGCGGCGAGGTGTCGAGCGGCGTCCGTGGAGCGGCCGTTCGCGTCCCGACGCTCGCCCGGCGTGAAGACCTGGTCGAACTCCGAGCCGGGCTGGCCGAGCTGGTCCGCGAACGACGGAACGTGGACCAGGTCGACCCCGACTCCCACGACGGTGCTCATCGGGCCGCCCATAGCCCGGCACCCCTGCCGGTCATCGGCAAGCTTTCGCTGAGTAGACGCCGTCGTCGCCGAGGCGAGCCTCGCGGTCGAGCAGCATCGAGGCCTCGAGGCTTCTCACACCGTTCGAACCCAGGCGGCGGCTGGATGGCTTCTGGTAGGCCGGGGCGCCACCGCACATCGTGCGGGTCAACCGCAGTCGGCCCTCGATGGTGCGGACCCGCGACTGCTCGACGTACGTCGCGCGATCGGCGGGATCGAGCGCCTCGAGGAACGCCTGCGGGTGTGCCAGCGCGATGAGTCCGGCGACGTGCCCGAAGCCGAGGCTCGTCACGATGCCGGCCTTCAGCGGCCCTGCGGCCAACGGCTCGCGCAGCCACACCAGGTGCTCGTGCTCGGCCAGCACGTCGTCGACGCAGTCGAGACTGCGGTTCGGCGGCACCGTGCCGGAGTCCAGCACCTGGCACAGCCCGACGAGCTGGAACGCCGCCGCGCCGCCCTTGGCGTGACCGGTGAGCGTCTTCTGCGAGACGACGAACATCGGGTTGCCGGGGCTGCGACCGATGGCCGCCGCGAGCCGCTCGTGCAGCTCGGACTCGTTCGGGTCGTTGGCGTCCGTGGACGTGTCGTGCTTGCTGACCACACCGATGTCGTCCGCGCTGACGCCGAGAGCGCCGAGCGAACGGGCCAGGGCCGACTCGCGTCCGCCGATGCCGGCGGCCAGTGCGCCGATGCCGGGTGCCGGGATCGACGTGTGCACGCCGTCGGCGAACGAGGCCGCGTAGGCCACGACGCCGAGGACCGGCAGACCCATCCGGGCGGCGACGTCGCCGCGAGCCAGCAACAGCGTGCCGCCGCACTGCGACTCCACGACCCCGCCACGTCGGCGGTCGTTGGCCCGGCTGACCCGACGACCGTA
>JBPCJE010000036.1:0-67190 GCA_051005615.1 Aeromicrobium sp. | reverse complement strand
CGCTGCTGGAATGGTCCGAGCGGCTGCGCGACTTCGACCGCCCCGCGCTCGTCGTGTGGGCCACCGAGGACCCGATGATGCCCCGCGACCACGGACATCGGCTCGCCGAGCTCCTCCCCCAGGGCCGACTCGTCGAGATCGACGACTCCGGCACCCTTGGTGACCGAGGACCAGCCTGACGAGCTCGCCCGCCTGCTGCGCGAGTTCGTCCTCGACTAACATTCGCAGCCGCCCGCGACGGCACTCCGCGATGCGATCCGGCCTCGGCATGTCCCGAAGCCGGATCCTTCTGCGACGCAGTGGCGCCAGTAGGGCGTCTGTCCCACGATCGCGACCTGCCAAGCCGACGATCGCTTGGCGAATATACCGCCGAGGAAATCCGAGATGCCATACGCAAGCGCCGACAGGAGCCAGAGTGCGATGGCCACCCCAGAAGCCTATTGCTCGGCCTGCCGTCCAGGTGCGGCGAGGCGTCCGGAGGTCAGATCAGGTCTGCTTGACCCTTGTGCCCTCGATC
The DNA here is from genome assembly GCA_051005615.1 of Aeromicrobium sp. Lineage (GTDB taxonomy): Bacteria > Actinomycetota > Actinomycetes > Propionibacteriales > Nocardioidaceae > Aeromicrobium. Next base: position 66,673 of record JBPCJE010000036.1, on the reverse strand, counting down.
CAGGGCTCGGGGTCCGCCAGGAACGGGCTGTCGCTCAACCGCGCGATGTCGGCGTTGAGGGTACGGAGGGCCTCGGCTGAGGCGCGGGTCATCTGGCCGGACACGAACCCGGAGAGCTCCATGTCGAGCCCGCGGGAGAACGACCGCCCGCGGGTGCCGAAGTAGATGGACCGTTTGGCCGCGGCGATCGCGGTCGGCTGCCGATGCGCCAGCCGAGCCGCGGTGGACTGGGTCTCGGCGACGAGGTTGTGCTCGGCGACCAGGTAGTGCACGAGCCCGAGATCGAGGGCCTCCTTCGCTCCGATGGGAGCGCCTTCGAGGATGTGCTCGAGGGCCCGGCCGGTGCCGATCAGGCCGGGGAGCCGCTGCGTGCCGCCTCCGCCGGGGATCTGGCCGGCCAGGATCTCGATCTGGCCGAACTGCACGTGGGCGGCATCGGCGGCGTAGCGCAGGTCGCAGGCGAGTGCGATCTCCTGGCCGCCGCCGAGCGCCGGACCGTTGATCGCGGCCAGGTAGACGGCACCCGAGCGGTTCATGCGCAGGACCGTTCGCTTCCAGCGCGCGCCCCAGACGAATCCGCGGCCCGTGGGACCACCGATCCGCTCGAACGCACGGGAGAAACCGGGCAGTCTCAGGACGACGTTGAACAACCGCAGCCCCGGCTCGACCAGGCGCATCGGCAGCTTGTACGGATGCGGCATCTCGGCCATCGCGCCGATATCGCTCGGGTCGGCGTGGGTCAGGAAGCGCCCCTCGACGCCTCCGGTGAGGACGACAGCGCCGACCGACGGATCGCGGTCGACGGCCTTGGTCAGCACCTCGAGCTCGCGAAGGAACAGCGGGTTCGCCATGTTGAGCGGCGGGTTCGTGATGGTCGCAGTCAGGACGCGGTCGTCCTGTTGGAGCTGGATCGCTTCCAAGGACAGGTCACGTACGGCGTTCATGTGAGTCTTCCTTCGGTTGGGTCGTCTGGTTGTCTCGTCGTTGTTCGTGCGTCGGTGGTGATCGCCCCGGCGCGGGCGGGCAACGTGGTCGTCAGTTGTGGCGGTGCACGCGCATCTCAGCCGTCCAGCTTGGTGCGCAGGTGGGCCGCGACAGCGTTGAGCGGAGCGAGGTCGTGGCGGGTGCGGGCCAGCAGCAAGGCACCTTCGACGGCGGCGAGGACGATGGTCGACACGGTGTCGGCATCGGGGGTCCCGTGGGCGGACAGGTGCGTCGCGAGCTGGCGCTGCCAGCCGACGAAGGCGTCGTCACAGGCCTGGCGGATCGGTTCGCTGGTGCCGCCGGCGTCCAGCGCGGTCGTGGCGATCGGGCAACCAGCGGTGAATCCCGACTCGACCATCCCCACCCCGAGCATCTCGATGATGCGTGCGACGCCATCGCCCGGCGTCGGCGCTTGGCTCAGCACCTCGTCGAACTTAGCCTCCATCTCGGTGCCCGACATCGCGATGGCCTCCGCGCCCAGCTGTTCCTTGCCGCCGGGAAAGTGGAAGTACATCGAGCCCTTGGGCGCTCCGCCCTCGCTGAGCACCTGGTTCAGTCCGGTCGCGTGGTAACCCTGCGTGCGGAACAGGTTGGCCGCGCTGCGAAGTATCCGTTCCTTGCTGTTGGGTGCCATTCCCGCCATTATACAGACTGGTCTAGTATGTCGCTCAGATCGCTCTCTTTCCCGGTTCCGCCGAGGAAGCAAAGAAAGTGCGAACAGTGTTCACAATGGAGAGATAGGAACCCACATGGAGATCACGGCGATCCGTCTGCCCGCCTCGAACGTCTACCTCGTCCGCGGCCATGACGGGGCGATCATCGTCGACTCCGGCACCGAGGCCGCGGTGCCGCGACTGCGCAAGGCGCTGTCCCGGCTGGGGACGGACCCCCGCACGCTGAGCGCGGTCCTGCTCACCCACGGCCACGCCGACCACGCGGGCGGCGCCCGGCAGCTCGTCGGACGCGACGTGCCGGTGCTGGTCGGTGCCGCGGACGCGCCGATCCTGCGGGCCGGCCACAACTTCACCGTCACCTCGACCAGCATCGCCGCGCGGATCATCTCGCCGTTCGTCGACAAGCCCTTCACCGCCTACGAGCCGGACGTGCTGATCGACGACGTCCTGGACTTGGAGCCCTATGGGATCAGGGCGCTCGCGGTGCCGGTCGACGGGCACACCGCTGGCTCGGTGGCCCTGGTCGGAACGAAACCCGGCGTGCCGGCCGTCCTCGGTGACCTGGTCCGGGGCGGTGTCCTCGGTCTGCTAGCCCCGAGCCGACCTGGCCGCCCCCACACGCACTTCTACTCCGAGGACACGAGTCGTGACGTCAGAGCGTTGAAATCCCTGATCGCTGCCCACCAACCTGAACGGCTCTACCCGGGACACGGCGGCGCGCTGCTGACCGCCGCTGTCGCGACTCTGTGACTCGTTAGTTCGTCGACGGGTCGGCGGCCGCGCCTGTGGCACGATCGTCGGCCATGACCAAGACCCCGGCGTACCGCAGCTCAGCCGGCTCCGTCCGCGGCGCGGCACGACGTGCAGCGCTCGTGCAACTCATCTCTCATGACCTCGCGCGCTACGGTCTGGTCGACTTCTCGCTGCGCAGCGCCGAGCAGCTGCTGGGGGAGGCGATCCAACGGTTACGCATCGAGCGGATCGAGAACGCGCTCGCCGTCGCCGCCTCGGCAGCGACGTTGGCCGACCGAGTCCGCTCGGTGTGGCCGGTGCTGATGAAGGATGACACCGAACTATCAAGGCTCGACGGTCCTCTTCTCGGAACATCAACATCAAACATTCTGTCCACCGATCCGCGCGGCGATCGATTGCCCACACGCGGCACCGTCTGCGGGATTCCCGAAAGGGGAACCACGACGGGAACGGCGCAGGTCAACAGGCGCACGACCGGTTTGATCGTCCCGCAAGACCCGCCCGGAGCTATGCCCGGTGAGGGGAGGGCTACCGGCACCCGTCTTCCCAGGTGCGACCGGCCTTCCTGGGTCCACTCAAGCCGTCAGGGTGGGGCCAGATCGGGTTGACATCGTCAGCCATCCCATTTGCGTATTGCTGAGGCTGTCTGACCACTCACAGCCACCTTGCCGCGGCCCCGCTGGCCGCTTTCGCCTTGACCGCCTGCGGCGCGACCGCCTCTGACGACAGCGGCGGCCTAGCCTGGTCGCACGAGTCCGGCAACGGTGGCCGGCCGAGAAGACCTGCGGCGGCATCGAGAGCGGTTGCGAGGTTGGCGATCAGCAGTCCGCGGTCGCGGATCCAGCCGGACATGGATCGATCGTGGCCCCGCGAGGTGGAGGGCGCAACAGAGTCAGCGGGTGCGAGCGTGGCGAGCCCAGGCGAAGCAGAAGATACCGAAGGCCGCGATGCCGAGTGCGACGACGGTGAGGAGGTAGGGGCCGAACGGCTGCTCCCGCAGCGTGCCGAGGGCGTCGTCGAGTCCGCCTGCCTTGTCGGCGTCGTAAGTGACGGCCGCAGTGGCGAAGAGCACGGCGATGATGCCGAACGCGACCCCCTTGGCCACGTATCCGATGCGACCGAGAGCGAGCACGGTCGTGCCGCTGGAGCCCGTGGTGGCCTGTACCTCGAGATCGTTGGTGAAGCCGTCGGTGATGCCCCGCCAGGCCTGGCGCAGCGCGAGGGCGAGAATCGCGATCGCGATGGCACCCACGAGCACGCGCCCGGCCGTCACCGCCAGCAACGTGGCGGTGACGCCCTCCTCCTTCGAGCGCCCACCTGAGCCGCCCGATCCGGCCGCGATGCGAGCAGCGGCGAAGGCGAGAAAGCCGTAGGCGACCGTGCGAGCGGCGGCGGAGAGACGCTTGAACGTCCGCTTCTTCTCGTCGTCCTCGGACTGGTAGCCCAGGACCGCGGCGAGCAGCTGCCACAGCGCCAGCACGACGAGACCGAGGACGGTGATCCAGAGCAGGGTGACGCCGAACGGCTGCTCGGCCAGCTTGCGCAACGCCCCGCCGCCGCTGGCGTCCCCACCCCCGGACCATGCCACCTGAAGGGCGATCCAGGCGACCAGCAGGTGCACCACGCCGTAGGCCACCAGACCGACCCGCGCTCCCGCACGCATCGTGGTGCTGTGCCGGGCCTGCTGACCCGCACGCTCCCCCTGGTCCGAGACGTCCTCACCCATGGTGTCCTCCGCTCCATCCCGATCGTTCCAGACCGGTGGCTCACCCGCTCCTTGGCCGATTCTCGACGCTTTCTGTCAGTACTGTCTGGTATTCCTAGTTGGAACAAAGCGATAGTGTTTCCGCTGCACCGGGCGGCAAGATGCGGGAGGGATGAATCAGATGAACGCGGGTCCAGCGGTCGAGGCAGTCGACCTTGTCAAGAAGTTCGGAGACAACGTCGCCGTCGACGGCGTCAGCTTCGTGGTGCCGCAAGGCACCGTCCTCGGTCTGCTCGGGCCCAACGGCGCCGGCAAGACCACCACCACGCGGATGCTCACCACGTTGAGCGTCCCCACGAGCGGAACCGGGCGGGTGGCGGGCCACGACATCCTCGTCGAGCCCGACGCCGTGCGCCGGAGCATGGGTCTCACCGGTCAGGCGGCGACGGTCGACGAGCTGCTCACTGCCCGAGAGAACCTGAAGCTCATCGGGCGTCTCTGCGGGCTGCCCAAGCGGTACATCCGCGACAGCACCGACGAGCTCCTCGAACGCTTCTCGCTCACCGAGGCGGCCGACCGGATCGCCAAGACGTACTCCGGCGGCATGCGCCGGCGGCTCGACCTCGCGGTCAGCCTCATCGCGGCCCCGCCGGTGTTGTTCCTCGACGAGCCCACCACCGGGCTCGACCCGCGCAGCCGCACCGAGCTGTGGGAGGTGCTTCGGGGGCTCGTGGGTGAAGGCACCACCTTGCTGCTCACCACGCAGTACCTCGAGGAGGCCGACCACCTGGCCGACGACATCATCGTCATCGACAAGGGCAAGGTCATCGCCGCGGGCACGCCCACCCAGCTCAAGGACCAGGCCGGCGCCGCGAGCGTCGTGCTCACCTTGACGCACGCAGCCGACCTGCCACGGGCCGAGGGGCTCATGCGCAGCTGCTCGCCCGAGGTTCACGTCGACGTCACGGCTCGCCGGCTGACCGCCCAAGCCGACGGGCTCGGCGACATGTCGCGCATCGGCAACGTCTTCGAAAGCAGCGGCATCGAGGTCGACGACCTTGGGCTCAAACGTCCGAGTCTCGACGACGTGTTCCTGCACCTGACCGGCCACAAGGCCGAAGACGACACCGATGAGATCGATGAGCTGGAAGAGGCCATGTCATGACCACGATGCTGACCGCGAGCCGGCCGCCGATCTCGCCGCCGTCCATGCTGAGGGCGTCGGGCACGATCGTCTGGCGCAACCTCATCCACATCAAGCGGATGCCCGAGATGCTCATGGACGTCACCGTGCAGTCGGTGATGTTCGTGCTGCTGTTCGCGTACGTGTTCGGCGGATCGATCCAGCCACCTGGCAACGTGTCGTACAAGGAGTTCCTGCTGCCCGGGATCATGGTGCAGACGATGATCTTCTCGTCCGCCGTCGTGGCCATGGGCCTCACCAACGACCTCCAGAAGGGCATCGTCGACCGGCTCAAGTCGCTGCCGATCTCGCGATCGTCGGTGCTGATCGGGCGGAGCATCTCCAGCCTGATCCACTCCAGCATCGGCATCGCCGTCATGGGCGTCACCGGCGTGCTCATAGGCTGGCGCATCCGCAACGGTGTTCTCGACGCGGTGCTCGGTTTCCTGCTGCTGGTGCTGTTCGGGTTCGCGATGATCTGGCTCGGCATCTGGGTGGGGTCGCTGATGCGCACGGTCGAGGCCGTCCAGGGCTTCATGTTCACGGTGATGTTCCCGCTGACGTTCGTCGCCAACACGTTCGCGCCCACCGAGCAGATGCCCGGCTGGCTGCGCTTCATCGCCGAGTGGAACCCCGTGTCCGCGTTGACCCAGGCCTGCCGGGAGCTCTGGGGCAACGGCGCTCCTGCCGGCGCCGACGCGGCCTGGCCGCTGCAGAACGCCGTCGGGGCGTCGATCGCGTGGTCGATCGTCCTGACCGCGATCTTCGCCCCGCTGGCGCTCGCTGCGTACCGCCGTCGCTCGAAGGACTGACGCGCCGGGCCGCGATTCGGTCGTCGTGCTCATGGACATCCGGATGCCCGGGGTCGACGGTCTGGAGGCGACGCGGCGGGTGACGGGCAGCGGCGAGTGCCGTGTTCTCGTGCTGACCACGTTCGACCTGGACGAGTACGTCGTGCAGGCGCTGGAGGCCGGTGCGAGCGGATTCCTGCTGAAGTCGTCACCACGTCAGCACCTGCTGCACGCCGTGCGGACGGCGGTGGACGGCGGGGCGTTGCTCGATCCCCGGCTCACCGTTCGCCTGGTCGAGGAACACGTCAGGGGTCGCACGGCTGCGTCGCCCGACACCGAGAAGCGGCTCGCCCGACTGACCGCACGCGAGCGCGAGGTCCTCGGGCTGCTCGCACGCGGGCTCTCGAACGCCGAGATCGCCCAACACCTGCACCTGGGCGAGACGACAGTCAAGAGCCACGTGGCCCACACGCTCGACAAGATCGGCGCCCGCGACCGGATCTTGGCCGTCGTGTTCTCGTACGAGGCTGGCATCGTACGCCCGGGAGACCTTGGCTGAACGTCAGCTCTCGCGGGCGCGGCGTTCGTACGCGGCCCGGGCGGCCGGGTCGGCGTCGGCAAGGACGCTGTCGGCGTGCATGGCCCGACTGATCCCGTTCTGCACTCGACGGGGCAGGACGCTGCTGAGCTTGACGATTCCCTGGCTCCAGCGCGGCACCCACACTTCGGACTTCGGACGCCGGATCGTCGACTCGATGACCTTGGCGACGTCGTCGGCGGTCACCGGTTTGACGCCGCGGGCCGCCGGGACGCCAGCGGCCAGCTCGGTCTGCACGACGGTGGGCAGGACCACACTCACGTCGACGCCCTGCGGCTCGAGCTCGGCGCGGGTGGCCTCGGTGAAGCCGACGACGGCGAACTTCGACGCCGAGTAGGTGGCGCCGTCGGCCACGGCCATTCGTCCGACTGCCGACGCCACGTTGACGACGTGCCCGCGTCCGCGCTCGACCATGCCCGGAGCAACCGCCTTGGTGCCGAGGATGACGCCGTGCAGGTTGACGTCGACGATCCGCCGGGCGACGTCCTCCGGTTCCTTGAGCACGGGGCCGAGCGGCATGATGCCGGCGTTGTTGACCAGGACGTCGATCGGCCCGATCTCGGCGACCTCCTCGAGGAACGCCGACCAGGAGGCGGCTTCGGTGACGTCGAGCGGCGCGGCGACCACTCCGTTGCCGAGCTCGACGGCGACTGTGCGCGCGAGGTCGGCGTCCCGATCGCCGATCGCGACGCGCGCGCCCTGACGGGAGAACCGTGCGGCGGCGGCGCGGCCGATGCCGCGGGCGCCGCCCGTGATGACGATCGAGAGGGTGGAGATGTCGCGACTCATGCGCCTGATCCTAGGAGTGGGCGGAGATTGACCGGAAGGCCGTCCTTCGGGAACGGAAGGGAGTGGTAGTTCATCGGCACGACGTAGTCGGGGTCGACCGTCCACTCGAAGCGTCGCAGCAGCTGGTGCACGATCATCTTCACCTCGACGCTGCCGAAGTACAGACCGATGCACTTGTGCACCCCACCGCCGAATGGCTGCCAGGCGTAGCGGTGCACCTTGTCCTCACGGCGGTGGTCGGCGAACCGCTCCGGGTCGAACCGCTCCGGGTCCGGCCACAGCTCGGGCATGTGGTGGGAGAGATGGACGCCCACGGTGATGAGCCGTCCGGCCGGGATGTGCTGTCCGAGAACCTCGGTGTCCTTGACGGCCTGGCGCGCCTGACCCGGCACGGGCGGCACGAGGCGTAGGCACTCCTTCATCACCAGGTCGACCGAGGTGAGGGTGTCGAGCTCGTCGAGCGTCGGATGGGCCGGCAGCGCCATGGACTCGGCGCGACAGCGCGCCTGCCACTCCGGGTGCTGCCCGAGCTGTTGCATCATCGTCGTGACCGTGATGGTCGACGTGTCGTGGGCCGCCATCAGCAGGAAGATCATGTGGCTGACGATGTCGTCGTCGCTGAGCCGTTGGCCGTCGTCGGTCTCGATCTGGCACAGGGCCGAGAACAGGTCGGTGCCACCGGACGCGCGGCGAGCCGGAAGGCGCCGACGGAAGAAGTCTTCGAGCAGCTGTCGTCCTCGCAGCCCGCGCCGCCAGCGCGTCCCGGGAAGCGGTGCACGGATGAAGCCCATCGCGGCCTGCACGCAGTCGATGAAGGCACGATTGACCCGGGCGAGCTCGGCAGCGTCGGCGTCGGTCTCGCCCATGAAGATCTGCGTGCCGAGGTCGAGCGTCAGGTCCTTCAAGGCCGGATAGGCCCGGAACGCAGGACCCGGTGTCCAGGCGTCGAGACCCGCCTGAACGGCGGGTCCGAGCGTCGCGGCGTAGTCGGCGATGCGATCGCGGGTGAACGCCTCCTGCAGGATGCGTCGGTGGTGATGGTGCTCCTCGAAGTCGAGCAGCATGAGCCCTCGGTCGAAGAACGGGCCGATGAGGTATCCCCATCCGCCGGCGTTGGCAAAGGCCTTGTCCGCGTTGCGCAGAGCGATCTCGCAGGCATCCGGGCCGAGCAGCATCGTCCACGGTCGACCGACGAAATTGATCTGCGACACCGGGCCGAACTGCTCGTACTGGTAGCTCATCGTGCCGAGCGGGTCGTGAAAGTACGCCAAGGTGTGCCCGACGAACGGGATCAGCCGACGACGTGGCGCGACGGGTCGTGGGACAGCGATCGTGGCCATCGATTCTCCATCTGACAGGATGCCCTGTCAGTTTGTCGCGCGTCCCGTCGGCTGTCAAGATGTCGGCGTGACGGACGTTGCGCGGAGCTACGGCGGCAAGAGCGCCGACGAGCGGACGGCGGCTCGGCGAGCCCGGCTCGTCGATGCCACGATCGAGTTGCTCGCTGGCGTGGGTGAGGCCCGGACCACGATGACGGCCATCTGCGCGCGGGCCGGTCTCACCGAGCGCTACTTCTACGAGAGCTTCGGGTACCGCGATCAGGCTTTGGTGGCGGCGCTCGATGAGATCTCCGACGAAATCGCCCGGACGGCGCTCGAAGCAGTCGCTGCATCTTCGGGTGAGTCGGCCGACCGGGTGCGGGCAACGATCGGAGCCGTGGTCGACTTCGTGGTCGACGCACCAGAAGCAGTGCGCGTCGCCGTCATCGAGTCCACAGCGAACGAAGCCCTGCGGACTCGACGCCACGAACTGCTCGGCTCGTTCGCCGCGCTCGTGGCCACGGAGGCTCACGGGCTCTTCGGCGACGAGACGTGGCCGCCGCCTCGTGATCACCTCCAGGGCGTCATCTTCATCGCCGGTCTGTCGGAGCTGGTCGCCTCGTGGCTGCTCGGCGAGGTCGAGATGACGCCGGAGGAGCTGGTGTCGACCGCGAGCGACTCGCTCGTCGCCCTGATGCGCCGCACCCCGTAGGACGCTCAGCTCTTGGCGTAGTCGGAGGCGCCCCACCAGTCGACAACGACCGCCGGTTCGTCGCCAACCACCCAGGCGTCGTGCCCGTGTGGGAGGGCTGTGACGTCGCCCGCGTGGGCATCGAACTCGGTGCCGTCGGCCATCTTCACGTGCAGCACGCCCTGGACGTGGTACTGGAAGTGCGTTGCCCCGCACAGGTCGGTGCCCGCCAGCGGTTTGACGTGCTCGGACCACTTCCAGCCCGGCTCAAGGGTGAGTCGACCGATCTCGCTGCCACCGACTGAGACCACCAGGTCCGCCTTGCCCCGCTCGAAGGACCGTGTCTCGACGTGGCGGAGCGTGACCTACGGCTCACGCATCGGTCGGTCGGGCTGGAAGGGTGAGACGGGCGCAGCACTGGGTGTCGACGCATGGGTCGACGTCGCCGAGACCTGGGCCGACGGCCTGGCGCGGCAGGCCGGCCCGCACGAGGCGGCGTTGCGGAAGGACGCAGACCGACGCCTTGTGGATTGAAGGCTCAGCTCGCGCTGAGCACGTGGATCTCGATCGTCACCGGCCCGAGATCGGCGACCGAGTCCTCGGCCGCCTGACGTGCCTCCGCGCGCCGGGATGCAGGCAGATCGGCGACGAATTGCGCCAGGTGAGCCATGCCGAGCCGCCAGGACACGATCTCCGCCGGCGTGCTGAGACCGGCGTCGATCGCCATCGGCGTGATCGAGACCTGACGGAAGCCCGCCGCCGTCGCCAGGGCGGCGAGCGATGCCGGATCCTCGACCTGGGGTTCGAGGTCGTGCTTGACCCGCTCGTACCAAGGCGGGGACACGAAGCCGAATTGCCCCATGGCCTGGTCGACAGCCGTCTTGGCCGGATGCGGCGGCCCGGGGGCGAAAGTGCTGGCCACCGCGGTGGCACCGACCCGGTGCCACTCGGTCAGTGCTGCGACTGGGTCCGGCAGGTGTCCCAGGCTGAAGGCCGCCATGACGAGGTCGAACGTGTTCTCGCCGAATGGTAGGCGGCCGGCGTCGGCCAGGACGGCCGGGATCGACGGACTTCGCCGTCGCAGCATCTCCACCGCGACGTCGCTCGCGACCGCCCGGCGTGCGCCGAGTGCCAGGGCGGCGTCGCTGGCCACGGCGGTGCCGGCTCCGACGTCGAGCACGTGCGCACCGGCCAACGGCACGGGGGAGTGCTCGAGCATCGCTGCGGCGAACCGAGCGTAGACCGGTGCAGGTCCCTCGGCCCACGCCTGGGCGGCCGCGTCGTACTCGCTCATGTCAGCAGGTGCGCCGCCTCGACCGCGCGGCGTTCCCACCAGGCGAGCTCGTCGTCATAGCCGGCGAACGCCTTCTCCCACCCGAACTGAACGAGGGCGCCGAGCAGGCAGAGTCCGAGCTGTCGCGACCACCACAGCTCCGTGGCGACGCCGTGGCGCTCCAGCGCCTCGCGGTAGGCGGCGATCGTGTCCTCCTTCGACTGCGGCAGGCGCCGGCAGTTGATCGCGAGGTACCAGGTGAGGTCGCTCAGCGCAGGCCCACGGCCGGGCAGCTCCCAGTCGAGCCAAAACGGTGCGCCCCTGCGGGTCGGTGCCGAGGTTGTCGAGCTTCCAGTTGCCGTGCACCAGTGTCTCGGGAGAGTCTGCAAGAGCGTCGACGAGCGGTGCGGGGTCGTTCGCCAGTGGGACGACGATGGCCGCGGCGGTCGGGGCGACCTCGGTCAGCAGCGGCCAGCCCTCTCCGATCAGCCGGGGGACTGGGTGCATGGACCCCAGGGCTGCCTCCCGCTCGGCCGTGTGCGGTGACAGCTCCAGGTACCGCGTCCGATTCGACACGACGTCGATGTCGTCGGACGTCTGCCAGAACGTCGCATGCATGGCCGCCATGTGGTCGAGGAAGCGCAGGTGCTGGTCAGGCGGAACAGGGCCGCCTGCGACGGGGACGAGCCAGTCGCCGACGTCGCGCATGAGGAGCACGGTCATCTCGTCCTCGCGGGCGAGCGCGACGATCGGCTGGTTGATGCACGTCGGCAGCCGAGCAAGGATGTCGCGACGCCAAAGCTCCAGGATCGCGCTCCCGAGGACGCCGGCGGCTCGCATCGTCCAGTCGGTCCGCGGGTCGAGGTACTTCACGACGTAGGGCTCCCCGCCGATCCGCACCCGCTCGAGCCGGGCGCCGGATTTGCCCGCGCTGTCGATCGTTGCGACGTCAGTGGCGCCCGCGAGCAGCTCGGCGACGGAGCTCGCCTCGATCATCTGCCGAGCATAGGGCCGGTCAGGGGCCGCGGTCCCCGCCCGGTCCCATGCGGGGTTCAGTCCTCGAAGTCCTCGGGGTTGTTGCGGAACTTCGCCGGGGTGGCGAGCAGTCCGTCGAGCTTGGAGAGTGACTGGTTCCAGCCGATGGCGGACAGGTCTCTCATCTCCTCGGGGAACGGGCCCTGACGCAGCTCGAGACGGGTGCCGGTGCCTTCGGGCACGAACTCGATGGAGAGCGAGAACTTGGTGCCGTCGTCCACGCCCGGAAAATCCTCGGCGATCTCATAGCCGACGAGCAGCCGGTTCTCGACGACCTCCGTGAAGGTGGCGTTGATCGGCGACTTCCAGTCCGGTGTCAGGTGGCTGACCATCGTCATCCTCCAGTGGCCGCCGGGGCGGATGTCGACATCGACGGTGTCGAGCGGCACGTGGAAGGCGAGCGGGGCGAACCACTGGGCGAGCTGTTCCGGGTCGGTGAAGGCGCGGTACACGAGCTCGGGCGGGGCGTCGAGGTAGCGGGAGATCTCGACCTCGTACGTGGAGTCAGTCATTGTCCTTCTCCTTGTGGTTGGCGTCGGGCTGGCCTGGTGTCTGCTGGTTCTGGATGCGCTTCATGACCTCGAGGTGTGCGTCGAGGCGGTCGAAGCGGGCGTCCCACAGCTGGGTGAGGTGTTCCATCCACGTGGTCGCCTCCTTCAATGGCGCGGCCTGGAGGCTGCTGGACCTCCACTGCGCCCGTCGGTCGCGGGTGATCAGTCCGGCCCTCTCCAGCACCTTGAGGTGGCGGGAGATGGCCGGGAGGCTGATCGGGAAGGGTTCGGCCAGCTCATTGACTGTGGCGTCGCCAGCCCCGAGCCGGGTCAGGATCTCGCGCCGGGTCGGATCGGCCAGGGCCGAGAACACCCGGTCGAGCTCTGCCGGTGCGAGCTGTGTGGTGGACATGAATTTAACCTAGACGTTAATTAACCAATCAGTCAAGCATCAAGTCCCCAGCGCTATCCGAGTCGGAGGCCGGGGTTGTGGGGCCCCTTGGGCTCGACCCAGAGGTCGAGAGCCAGGTCCTCCTCGCGTCCGCCGTTCAGGTAGACGGAGAAGTCCGTGACGCCGGCGGCCTCGAGCACGTCGTCGTCGATGAAGAACTGTCCGGTGACCTCGCGCGACGGACGCGTGAGGATCGCGTGTGCGGCGTCCGCCATGATCGCGACGTTGCGCGAGTGCTGCTCCAGGCCGGCACCGACGACGTTGCGCACGGCCGCGGTGTCGATGGCGGTGCGTGGCCACAACGAGTTGGCCGCGATGCCGTCCTCGCGGAGCTCAGCACTCAGGCCGTGCGTCACGAGGCTCATCCCGAACTTCGCGATGGTGTAGCCGGTCGCCTGACCGAACCACTTGGGGTCGAGCGAGATCGGCGGCGACAGCGTGAGGATGTGCGGGTTCGACGACTGGCGCAGCCAGGGGATCGACGTCTTCGCGAGCAGGAAGGCACCGCGGCAGTTGATGTCGTTCATCAGGTCGTACGCCTTCATCGGCAGGTCCTCGGTGCGCGAGAGGTTGATCGCGCTCGCGTTGTTGACCACGATGTCGATGCCGCCGAACTGCGCCGCGGTCTGCTCCACTGCACTCGCGACGAAGTCGTCGTCGCGCACGTCGCCGACGAGGGGCAGCGCGTGACCGCCGGCCTCCTCGATGGCAGCCGCGGCCGTGTGGATGGTGCCGGGCAGCTTCGGGTGCGGCTCCGTCGTCTTGGCGAGCAGGGCGACGTTGGCGCCGTCGCGGGCCGCGCGCACGGCGATCGCCTCACCGATGCCGCGGCTGCCGCCGGACATGATCATCGTGGTACCAGACAGACCCATGAGTTCTCCTCGCGTCCGGACGGCGGTATGGTGCTGCCGTGGACAGAAACAGTCAAGCGTGACTGTAACTGAGGAAGGCCCCCATGAGTACCCCCACCTGGTTCACGGACGCGATCGCCGAGCCGTACGACACCCTCGACCTCGAGGTCGAGGGGGCGCGGATCGCGTACCGCGCCTGGGGCAAGCCGGGCGAGCCGGGCGTCGTGCTCGTGCACGGCGGGGCCGCCAACGCCGCGTGGTGGGACCACGTCGCGCCGTTCCTGGCCGTCGAGCACCGAGTCCTCGCGATCGACCTGTCCGGCCACGGGGCGAGCGATCATCGCGAGGCCTACTCGCTCGACACCTGGGCTGAGGAGGTGCTCGCCGTCGCCGGCCACGAGAGCGACGCGCGTCCGGTCATCATCGGCCACAGCATGGGCGGCTTCGTCGCGCTCACCGCCGCCCGCAGCCACGGACCGGAGCTGCGCGGCGTCGCCGCGATCGACTCCCCGGTGCGCGAGATGTCACCGGAGGCGCGGACCTGGTTGCAGAGCAACGTCACCTTGCCCCAGCACAAGGTGCGTCCCGACCGGGAGACCATCATCGCCCGGTTCCGCGCGCTGCCCGAGGATGACGGCCTGGAGTACATCCGTCGCCACATTGCCGAGCAGTCGGTGCGAGAGGTGGAGGGCGGATGGTCTTGGGCGTTCGACCCGCAGATCTTCCTCAGCTCGCAGATGGAACCCGAGGATCTCGCGGCGGCCGGGTGCGAGGTGGCGCTCGTGCGCGGTGAGCGCGGCATGGCCACCACCGACATCACGGAGAGCGTCGCCGAGATCTTGGGCGGCCACGTGCCGGTGACCCTGGTGCCGGACGCCGGCCACCACATCATGCTCGACCAGCCGATCGCGCTGATCGCCCTCCTGCAGACCCTCATCGGCCAGTGGCGGATGCCATGAATGACCCAGTGGCGGATGCCATGAATGACCCGGCGCCGGATGCCGTGAGCGACGTCGAAGTACTCGAACATCTCCTCACCGACCGCTGGAGCTGCCGTGGGTACACCGACGAGCAGGTCCCCCGTGACGTCATCGAGCGTTTGCTGACGATTGCGCAGCGCACGCCGTCGTGGTGCAACACCCAGCCCTGGCAGCTCGTGATCACCTCGGGGGAGGAGACGGTCAGGCTGAAGGAGGCGCTGCTCGAGTCGATCGACTTCTCCGGCACGGACTTCGACTTTCCCGCCGGCTACAGCGGCGTCTACCAGGAGCGCCGCCGCGAGAGTGGCTGGCAGCTGTACGAGGCGGTCGGCGTCGAGAAGGGCGATCGCGAGGCCTCGGCGAATCAGATGCTGCGCAACTTCGAGTTCTTCGGCGCCCCGCACGCCGCGATCCTCACCACCGATGCCGAGCTCGGCGTCTACGGCGCGATCGACTGCGGTCTCTACGTCGACTCGTTCCTGCTCGCCGCGCAAGCGCTCGGCCTGGGTGCCTGTGCCCAGGCGGCGCTCGCCGCCGGCGCCCCGTTCCTGCGGAAATGGTTCGACCTCCCGGACACCCGCAAGGTGGTGTGTGGCATCAGCTTCGGATGGCCCGATCCCGACCATCCGACCGCGAGCTACCGCACGTCCCGCGCGGCTCTCGACGAGGTCGTGACATTTGTCGGCTGACGCCGTCCCGCGCATCTGCGCAGATGGATGAGGCCCCCGACCCATCCACACGGCGCGCCGTGGCGAATGACCCACGTGCAGAGGACGAGCACGCGCGCCGAAGTGGCTGAGCGCGACTCCGGGCGATTCGCCCCTTGGTGGACCGGCGCGCTCTCGGGCCTCCTCGCCGCTACGGTCGGCGTCGCGATCGCGACCGGCATCGCTGCTCTGTTCACCGGCGTCCCCTCGCCCGTCGTCTCGATCGGCAACCGCGCGATCGACATGACGCCGCGATTCCTCAAGGAGTTCGCGGTCAGGCAGTTCGGCGAGAACGACAAGCCGGTGCTGATCGGCGGGATGATCGCCACGCTGCTCGTCATCGCCGCGGTCACCGGATGGATCGGCCTGCGCCGCCCTCGCCTCGCCTACGGCATCTTCGTCGGTCTGGGCCTGCTGGCGCTGGGCGCCGCAGCCCTTGATCGTACGGCCACCGCGCCGCTTGCCCTCACTCTGGTCCCGGCGCTCGTCACGCTCGCGGTGAGCCTCGGCGCGCTCGTGGTCCTTCTCCGGGCGCTCGAGCTCGCACCGAGGGTCGGTGACGACGTCCCCAGTGGATTCAACCGCCGTTCCTTCCTCCGCGCGGTGCTCGGAGCGAGCGCCGGGATCGCTCTTGGCGGCGTGGTCGCGAAGTTCCTCGGCCAGAACGGTGCGGCCGAGTCACGACTCGACGTCTCCCTTCCCCGCCCGGCCGAGGCCGCAGCGCCCGTCCCCGCCGGCGCCCAGGCGGACGTCAAGGGCGTCAGCAGCTTCATCACCCCGAACCGCGACTTCTACCGGGTCGACACCGCGCTCACCGTGCCGAAGGTTCCGGCCGAGGGCTACACGTTGCGCATCCACGGGATGGTCGACAACGAGATCGAGCTGAGCTTCCGCGACCTGCTCAAGGAGCGGCTCGTCGAGCGCCGCATCACACTGACGTGTGTGTCGAACGAGGTCGGTGGGCCCTACGTCGGCAACGCCGCCTGGCTCGGTGTCCCGGTGCGCGACCTGCTCGCCCGAGCCGGCGTCCAGGCCGGGGCAGATGCCGTCAAGACGACCAGCGCCGACAACATGACGATCGGCACGCCGCTCAGTGCGCTCACCGACCAGAACCGCGACGCGCTCATCGCCGTCGGCATGAACGGCGAGCCGCTGCCACTCGAGCACGGCTTCCCCGTGCGCATGGTCACCCCCGGCCTGTACGGCTACGTCTCGGCCACGAAGTGGCTCGCCGACATCGAGGTCACCCGGTTCTCCGACTTCAAGGCCTACTGGACCACCCGCGGGTACTCGGCGAAGGCACCCATCAAGTTCTCCTCCCGCATCGACGTCCCCAAGTCGTTCCAGTCGTTCCCGGCCGACAAGGTCCGCGTCGGCGGCGTTGCCTGGGCCCAGAACACCGGCATCCAGCGCGTCGAGGTCAAGGTCGACAACGAACCGTGGCAGGACGTCGAGCTGGCCGACGAGGACTCCATCGACACCTGGCGGCAGTGGTCGTGGACGTGGGACGAGGCCACGTCCGGGGCCCACCAGCTCTCCGTCCGAGCGACCGACCAGGACGGCAACACCCAGACCTCCGACCGCGCTCGAATCGCGCCGGACGGATCGACCGGATGGCACAGCGTGCAGTTCCGCGTCGAGTAGCACGACCCCAACCAAAGGAGAAGGAAATGCGCAACACCAAAGGCAAGACTCTCGCAGTAGCGGCGGTCGCCTCGCTGTCACTCTTCGCGGCTGGCTGTGGCTCGGAGGACGAGCCGGCACCCGCCGACGAGGAGACCACGGAGGCACCCGCCGAAGAGGCCGGAGGCGAGCTCGTCGGGCCCGCTTGCGCCGACTACGCCAAGCAGGTTCCGGACGGCGCCGGCTCGGTCGAAGGCATGGCCCAGGACCCGGTCGCCACGGCCGCGAGCAACAACCCGTTGCTCAAGACCCTCACGGATGCCGTCAGCGGCAAGCTGAACAAGGACGTCAACCTGGTCGACACGCTCAACGGTGGCGAGTTCACCGTGTTCGCGCCGGTCGATGAGGCCTTCGCGAAGCTGCCGGAGGAGACCGTCAAGACACTCGGCACGCCCGAGGGCAAAGACGCCCTCACCAGCGTGCTGACGTACCACGTGATCGCCGGTGGTCAGAAGGGTCCCGACGAGATCGCCGGCACCTTCGAGACCGTCAACGGCGCCGACCTCGAGGTCACTGGCGAGGGCGACACCATCACGGTCGGTGGCGACAGCGCGAAGGTCATCTGCGGTGGCGTCAAGACCGCCAACGCGACGGTGTACCTGATCGACTCCGTCCTGATGCCGCCCAGCTGATCGCGGCACAGCACCAGGGGAGGGCCGGCTCGAGTCATCGGGCCGGCCCTTTGCCGTGTCCACCGACGGATAGGCTCCCGACGTGGGCGCGATCCATCTCATCCGGCACGGCCAGGCCTCCTGGGAAGCCGAGGACTACGACCAGCTGTCCGAGCGTGGGATCCGTCAGTCGGCCTTGCTCGGCATGGCGTGGGAGGCGGCCGACTGGGCACCGACGGCCGCGGTCGCGGGCTCGCTCAAGAGGCACGCCCAGACTGCCGTCGCCGCGATTGACGCGAGCGGCCGCGGAGACGGGTACGACGTCGACGCCGGGTGGGACGAGTACGACCATCGTTCGCTCGCCGACACACTGACTGTCGACCGGCTCTCGATGACGCCGCGCGAGTTCCAGCCGGTGCTCGAGTCGTCCCTCGCACGCTGGATGGACGGCAGCCTTCCCGAGGCCGACCTCGCGTACACCGACTGGCACGGGAGCGTGGTCGGGTCGTTCGAGCGGGTCCTCGAGGCCGCCGGGTCCGGGCAGCACGTCGCGGTCTTCACGTCTGGGGGCCCGATCGCCACCGTCGTCTCGCACCTGCTGGCCGGCGACGACTCCCTGTTCATCCGGCTCAACGCCGTGGTCGTCAACGCAAGCGTCACGACCGTCATCAACGGCAGCACCGGCCCTCGCGTGCTCTCGTTCAACGAGCACGCCCACCTGCCGCGCGACCTGGTGACGTTCCGCTGAAGCGCCTACTTGGTCCCGACGACCATCGAGTCGGGCCCGACCAGGTGCTGGACGTAGCTGTCACGGAAACCCGCCTCGAGCATCCAGGCGCGGCAGTCGGCCCCCGTGTAGTCGAACCCACCTGGTGTCTCGATCAGCATGTTGAGACTCATCAGCAGGCCAAAGGCGTTGTCGCGCCGTTCGTCGTCGATGATCGCGTCGTAGACGATCAGTGCACCGCCGTCGGGCAGAGCGTCGTACGCCTTCTTCACCAGGAGCCGCTTCTCGTCGATGTCCCAGTCATGGAGGATGTGACCCATGACGAGGACGTCCGCCCGTGGCAACGGGTCGGCGAAGAAGTCGCCGGCAGTGAACGCCAAGCGCTCGCCGAGCCCAAACTGAGCGACGTGCGCGTCGAAGATCGGCTCGAGAGGCGGCAGGTCGAATCCGCCACCGGTGATGTGCTCGTGGGCCAGGGCGATCTGCACCGGCACGGCACCTTCGGCGCAACCGATGTCGATCACGCTGCCGTGGTCTCGCCAGGGGAATGTGGCGGCGATCGCCTGAGCGACGCCTCCGCTGATGGCGCTCATCGCCCGTGCGAACTGCGCCAGCCGGGCCGGGTCGGCGTAGAGCGTCCCGAAGAAGTCCCCGCCACCCTTCGCTTCATTCTGGAGCTCGCCGGTCTGCAAACCCTCGGTGAGTGACCCCCAGAACTCGTAGAGGCGGGCGTTCGCCATCTCCAGCATGCCCCCGGCGTACGTGGGCTTGGCCCGATCGAGGAAAAGGTCGGTCGCCGGAGTGTTGGCGTAGCGGCCATCCTCGCGCTCGAGCATGCCGAGCGCCACCAGAGCGTCGAGGAAGTCCGTCGCGCTCCGTGGATGCAGACCGAGTCGCTCCCGGAGTGCTTCAGTGTCGAGCCCGCCGGCCTGCGCCAGCTCCGAGAAGAGTCCGAGCTCGATCGCGCTCAGCAGCGTCTTCGAGCCCCAGAAAGCGAACCCGAGCTGCATGATCGCGTCGGGCGTCACGTCCTGCTCCGGTGTCGTCGTGGGTTGTGGATCAGTCATCGGGTCGCCCTCCCAGAGAAGCGGAATCTCCGTGCAACGTACTGCCGTCCGGACGCGACGGACAATGGGCCGTCAGGGGGAGTCTGGCTGCGCTGAGCGACCTTCAGTCGTCGTCTGAGAACCGGTCGTCGACGAGCACCGCTCCGGTCGGTGTACCGGCGGCGGGCCAGTAGCCCGCCCACTCGTCTACGTCCGCCGCCCGAGCAGTACCGCATCCTGCGTGGCGATGACCCAACCCAGGCTGGCGTACATCTCGTCGTCGAAGTCGAACACGAAGTTGCCTGGTTCTTCGGCGACGCCGTCGACGGGCATCAGGCTGTAGAGCACGACCTTGCGCATGTGGATCCCCTGTTCGCTGTGATCCGGTCACGACCCGGGCCTGATCGACTTTCGAAGGCCGATAGTATCCGCGGATGACCATGCGCAAGAACGTGCTCATCACCGGGGCCAGCTCCGGTCTCGGCGCCGGAATGGCCCGCATCCTCGCCGGCAAGGGCCACAACCTGGCCCTGACCGCGCGTCGCGTCGACCGGCTCGACGAGCTGAAGATCGAGATCGAGAAGAGCCACCCGGACGTCGAGGTCGTCGTGCACGGCCTGGACGTCAACGACCACGACCAGGTGTTCACCGTCTTCAAGCAGGCCATCCGCGACCTGGGCGGGCTCGACCGCGTCATCGTCAACGCCGGTCTCGGCAAGGGCGGACGGATCGGCACCGGCAAGTTCCACGCCAACAAGGAGACCGCCGAGACGAACTTCGTCGCCGCGCTCGCGCAGTGCGAGGCCGCCATGGAGCACTTCTACGAGCGCAAGGCCGGCCACCTCGTCGTCATCTCGTCCATATCGGCCATGCGCGGGTTGCCGGGGACGATCACCACGTACGCGGCCACCAAGGCGGCGGTCGCCCACCTCGCCGAGGGGATCCGCTCCGACCTGATCAACCGCAAGGACCACGACATCAAGGTCACCACCCTCTTCCCGGGCTACATCATGTCGGAGATGAACGAGGGAGCGGAGCAGACCAAGTTGATGGTCGACACCGAGACCGGCTGCAAGGCGCTGGTCAAGGCGATCGAGCGCGAGGTCACCGACTCCGCGATACCGCCGTGGCCGTGGGCGCCGCTCGGGCAGGTCATGAAGCACGCACCGCTCAGCGTCTTGCGCCGGATGGTCTAAGGCACGTCTCCCTGCGCTCATTCTCGTCGGGCGCGGAACACGAGGTCGTGTCCGTGCGGGTCGTCGGGCGGACGCTGGCGCATCTCGCCCACCTCGACCCGCCAGTCCGGTCCGAGCAGGCCGGCCAGCTCGTCGAAGGTGAAGTAGACCTCCGGCCCTTGGTGGCGGCCCGGCCCGGCGTGCATCTCGCGCACGTCGTGACCAACCATGAGCAGGGTCCCGCCGCGGCGGACGGCTGCGACCAGACCGCGGAACATCGTCGCGCGCGGAGCCGGCGGCAGGTGCATGTAGTGCCCGGTGACGAGGTCGAACCCCTCCGGCTCGGGCAGTTCGGTGACGAGATCGCCCTGGCGCCAGGTGAGGCGGTCGGCAAGATCTGACGGTGCGTGCCGCTCGGCGCGGTCGAGTGCCACGTGGGAGATGTCGGAACCGACGACCTCCCAGCCACGCTCGGCCAACCAGATGGCGTCGCCCCCCTCGCCACAGCCGACATCCAGCGCGCGGCCGGGCGCGAGATTGGCCGCCTCGGCCACCAGCTGCGGGTTGGGTCGGCCACTCCAGACCCGGTCGGACGACCGGTAGCGATCGTCCCAGTCCTCGGCGCTCGTCATCGGGCCCACGCGGGACGGCAGTTCTTCAGCCAGGCGTCATAGTCCCACTTCGCCAGAAACTCGGCGCCCGCCTCGCGGCCGCGCTCGATGAGGAGTCGTTGCTCCTCGTCGCTGATCGAGAAGTCGACGGCGCCGACGCCGCGGGTGTCGACGTAGACGCTGCGGGCGACGTTGCACGGGTCGAGGACGTGCTCGGCCTGGTTGGCCTCGATCGCGGTCTCGATGAGGGCGATGCCCATCGACACGACGTTGCGCACGGGTTCGGGCGGAGGCTCCTCGCCGATGCCCAGCGCGTCGAGCCTGATGCCGAGCGTCGCCCAGCGAGGCGGCAGGTCGTCGAGCCGGTCGAACGCCGAGATCGGGTAGTTGGACAACAGGCCGCCGTCGACGAGGGTCGAGCGTCCGCGGGTGCCGTCGAGGGTGACCGGCTCGAAGAAGTAGGGGATGGACGCTGAGGCCCGCACCGCGTCGGCGACGCTCTGCTCGTCCGGGTCGAGTCCGTACTCCGCGTAGTCCCACGGCAGGTAGACGAGTCGCTTGCGCGAGATGTCGCTGGCGGTGACGACGAGCGAGTACTCGTGGTGGATGTGGCCGTCGTCGGCCGGGTCGTCGCGCCGCAGGTCGCCGAACGTGTGGACTCCGAGGTCGGCGAGCACGCCCCGAATCCAGTCGTGGAGGTAGTCGCCCTCGTAGGCGCCCTGCTCGAGGACCACGGAGAAGGGGTCGGTGAGGACGCCGAGCGGACCCAGCCAGCTGCCGGGGAAGCCGCGGTCGCGGAACTTGTGGTAGTCGAGCGTCTTGGCCAGCTCGACGACCTGGGAGAGCGGCTCACCTGCCGCCTGCAGGGCCGCGATCACGGCTCCCGCCATCGCCCCGGCCGATGTGCCGGCGACGCGGGGGAACGTCCACCGCTCGTCGTCGAAGGCCCAGACGGCGCCGGCCAGGGCGATGCCCTTGACCCCGCCCCCCTCGAGCACGAGGTCCGCGACGTTCTGGTCCGACGGGGGAGTGGGAGTCGTCATGTCCCGACCCTAGGGTCGCGGTCAGGACAGGGCGTAGTCGGAGATCGGGAAGCGGGCTGCCTCGCGGAAGGCACCGAGCGTCGACGTCGGACGCAGCAAGGTCGCTTCGCCGTGCTGGTTGAAGTAGTAGCTGCGGGCCGTCGAGCACGAGCCGAGCGTGAAGACCGAGTCGTCGAGGTTGTGCTTCATCCGGGCGAGGAACTCGGCGTTCGCCTCCTCGGTGACCTCGAACTGCGTGGCGCCTTGACGCCGCATCGCCTTGATGAGCCGCGTCATGTGCTTCATCTGGCTCTCGATGGTCGTGAAGTAGGAGAGTCCGGAGTACGAGTACGGGCTGTTGAGGCTGAAGTAGTTGGGGAACTTCGGCACCGCGATGCCCTCGTACGCCTGGAAGCGGTTCTCGCGCCACCACTTGCCGAGGTTGCGGCCCTCTCGGCCGATGACCTCGATGGCCGGGAAGTTGGTGTCCCACAGGTTGAACCCGGTGGCGAGGACGAGCGTGTCGATCTCATGGCGCACACCGTCGTCGGTCACGATCGCGTCGGGCTCGATGTGGGCGATCGGCGTCGTCTCGAGGTGCACGTGCGGCTGGTTGAACGTGGGGAAGTAGTCGTTGGAGAACGTCGGGCGCTTGCAGCCGAAGGAGTAGTCGGGCGTGAGCTTTCGCCGCGTCTCGGGGTCCTTCACCTGGCGGGCCATGTGCCTCTTGGCGAACTTCTCGGCCATGCCGTTGAAGACCTTGAAGCGGCGGTACTTGAGCACGCCGGCCACCATGATGACCTCGAGGATGCCCGAACCGAGGCCACGGGCGACGCGCTGGGTGAGCGGAATCCGCGCGTAGAGCGACTGCAGGCGCTTCG
Source organism: Aeromicrobium sp. (assembly GCA_051005615.1). Lineage (GTDB taxonomy): Bacteria > Actinomycetota > Actinomycetes > Propionibacteriales > Nocardioidaceae > Aeromicrobium. The sequence continues at coordinate 43,642 of JBPCJE010000036.1, read as the reverse complement.
GCACCGGTCCGTCCGACTTCGGGGTCACCCAGATCGCGGTGCGCTGGAACACGGTGAGCTCGGCCAGCTTCGGCGCGATCTCGGGGATGAGCTGCACCGCCGTGGCGCCGGTGCCGATGACGGCAGCCCTGCGTCCGGTGAGGTCGAGCTCGTGGTCCCACTTGGTGGTGTGCACGACGGTGCCGTCGAACGTCTCGATGCCGGGGATCTCCGGCATCTTCGGCTGCGACAGGAAGCCGGTGGCCGTGAGTAGGTAGTGGGCGGTGAGCGTCTCGCCGTCGTGGAGGTTGACGACCCAGTGGCTCCGCTCCTCCTCCCAGCGTGCGCCGTCGACGACGACACCGAACCGCATGTGCTTGCGCAGGTCGTACTTGGTGGCGACGTGGTCGCAGTAGGCCTTGAGCTCGGCACCAGGCGCGTAGAGGCGCGACCACGAGGGGTTCGGCTCGAAGGAGTAGGAGTACGTGGCCGACGGGATGTCGACGGCAAGACCGGGGTAGCGGTTGACGTGCCACGTGCCGCCGAGGTCGTCCTCACGGTCGAGGATGACGAGGTCGTCGATGCCGAGTCGACGCAGCGCGATGGCAGCGCCCATGCCGCCGAACCCGGCGCCGACGATGACGGCGTCGTGGACATGACGATCAGTCGTGCTGGGCATGCGGAGCCTCTGCTTTCGGATACCGACGGTATCTGAACAGTGAACACCACCGGAGTCGACCTGACAACCCCGATGTCTCGGACGTCACAGTTCACTGTGCCGCCCGTGGCCCGGCACCCCCGGCCGGCCCATGCGCCGCGCGTGGCCCGCGCCCCCCGCCGAGGCCGCGTGGGGCACGATGGGGTCATGACTCTCGAGATCACGGTGCGGGGAGCGGCCGAGCAGCGATTCGCGGCCGAACGCGCCACCGTCACGATGGCCGCCGCTCTCGAAGGCACGGACAAGCAGCAGGTCTACGACGACGCCGTCACGGTGCTCGATCCTCTGGTCCAGCAGCTGCGTGGGCTGGCCGACCGGGGAGCCGTGTCCACGTGGTCGAACGACCAGGTCCGGGTCTACAGCCACCGGCCCTGGATCGGGGAGGGCGTCCGCGGCGAGCTCCAGCACGTGGCCCGGGTCCAGCTCGCCGCCGAGTTCACCGACTTCGAGCGTCTCAGCGGTTTCGTCGACTACTGGGCAGGCAAGGACGGCGTCGAGATCGCCGGCATCGCCTGGGACGTCACGATGCGCAACCGGCGCACGTACGAGTCCGACGTCCGCAAGGCCGCCGTCGACAATGCCATCACCAAGGCGCAGGCCTATGCCGATGCAGTGCGACGGGGACGCGTCACCGCCCTGCAGTTCGCCGATCCGGGCATGCTCAACGGGGGCGGCGACCAGTCCCCGACGCCGGTCTTCATGCGGATGACCGGCAGCGACGAAGGCGCCGCCGAGCTCGACCTGACGCCGGACGAGATCGTCATCCAGGTCGAGGTCGACGCCCACTTCGTGGCTGACTGATCCATCACAGTGGCCGCTTGACCTGCGTAAATGCTCGATCATCCGTTTGCTCCCGTTGGATACCGGCGGTATCTTGGCGATCATGTGGACTGAGCTGCGGGCCCGACTCAAGCAGGCTGTCGCCAACGCGCGGCTGCGTCGTGCACCGCGGCTGCTGGCCGCGGTGCGCGAGACCGCGAGCCGTCTTCCGCAGCTCCCCCTACCCCGTCTGCAGCTGCCGACGCGCCGGCCGTCGCGTCCGCAGCTGTCGCGCATCCGCATCGTCAGGGCCGGCAACAGACCCATGCGCGTCGTCTTCGAGCAGGCGGTCGTTCACGAGAAGTACAGCCTGCGTGCCCGCGTGCTCCAACGTGGGGCCCGCCTCGTCCTCAAGCCGCTGCTGAGCTGGATGCCGCTCAACGACCGCACGCTCCGCACCATGCGCTCGATCGACAAGCTCTCCGCGAGGGGTCCGCGCTCGCGCTACGTCGAGCCGTACCAGTTCGAGCTCGGCGGAGTCCGGGTCGAGTCGATGACGCACCGCTACGGTCCGTCCAGCGACATGACGGTGCTGTACCTGCACGGCGGTGGCTTCTTCTCCTGCGGCATCGAGACCCACCGCCGCGCCTGTGAGCGACTCGCCCTCTACACCGGGGGTCAGGTCATCTCCGTCGACTACATCCAGCTGCCCGAGGGCACCGTCGCCGACTCGGTGCAGGACGCCATCAACGCCTATGAGGCGCTGCTCGAGATGGTCGAGCGTCCCGACAAGATCGTCGTCGCCGGCGACTCCGCGGGCGGTTACCTGACCATGAAGATCGCCGAGCTCGCCACCCGCCGCGGCCTCACCCCGCCGGCCGCGCTGCTCACGTTCTCGCCCCTGCTGAGCCTCGACCCCGATCGCGACGACAAGGCCATCGAGCGGGTCTCGCGGATGCGTGACGCGTACCTGCCCAAGCGTCGCATCGCTCTCGTGCGCGAGCGCTGGATCCCGGAGGGTTCCTCGATCGAGGGCTACTCCTCGCCGCTGCTCGCGGCCGCCTACATCACGTCGCCCGCCTTCTTCGTGGCCGCCGAGGACGAGATGCTGCGCCCCGAAGTCGAGGCGATGGCGCTGCAGCTGGCCGAACGAGGTGTGGACGTCGAGACCCACCTGTGGCGCGGTCAGATCCACGCCTTCCCGGTGCTCGCCGACGCCATCCCGGAGAGCCGCCAGGCCCTCAAGCTGGCGGCCGACTTCGCCCGCGTCGCGGTCGGTGAGCTGGAGCGCAAGCCCGCGGTCGATCCCGACTCGCACGAGGAGCCGATCGTCGGCGAGATCGTGAACGAGGACCCCGGTCCCGGGGTCGAGGAGGTCATCGACGTCGAGCTCGAGGGCGAGACCGGACGCAAGCGCTGGTTCTTCCAGGCCAGCTGACGCGGACGGCTCCGCTCCTAGTCGTCCAGGGTCGCCGAGGGTCACATCAGCCGGGCGACCGCGACGAGTCGAGCTCGCCGTTGTCCGCGAGTCCGCGGAGGTTGCCTCCGCCGCCTCCTGCGTCCTCCCGACGGCGGGCCTGCTGGTCGCCGGGATACTTCGAGAGGAGGCGATTCCACCCGCCACGGGCATCGTGCTTCGTCCTGTCATTCCTGCTCGTCAGGTGGCTGGAGGAAATCTAGGCAACAAACAAGCAGGCTTGACTGTTTGTGCAGGAAGGCTCATGCTGGGGCGGGTGACGACCCATACGGCGGGGCCTGCTCCCGCGCGCACGACGCAGGGCGAGCGCACGCGGGCGATGCGGCTGCGGCTGCTCGAGGCGACCATCGAGTGCCTGGTCGAGGTCGGCTGGGCCGGCACCACCACGACGGTCGTCAGCGAGCGCGCCGGGGTGTCGCGGGGCGCGCAGTTGCACCACTTCCCAAGCAAGCAGGAGCTCGTGGTCGCGGCCGTCGAGCACCTGTCGCAGCGACGCCGCGACGTCATGGCCGCATCGGCCGCGGAGCTGCCCGTCGAAGGTCGAACGCGGGCCATCCTCGACGTCCTCGCCCAGCAGTTCGTCTCGCCGGTCTTCTTCGCGGCCCTGGAGCTGTGGGTCGCCGCTCGCTCGGACACGGATCTGCGAGTGGCCGTCGCCCCCTTGGAGCGTCGAGTCGGTCGCGAGACCCACGCCTACGCCCTGGAGATGCTCGGTGTCGACGAGTCGGTCGGCCACAACCGCGAGCTCGTGCAGGGCACCCTCGACCTCGTGCGGGGCCTCGGCCTCGCTGCCGCGCTCAGCGACGACAGCCGACGTCGGGATGCTGTGCTGGATGCCTGGGCCGTCATGCTCGACCACAACCTGGAGAAGCCATGACCGACCTCCGTACCGCCGTCATCGCCGATCTCGAGGCCGAGAGCGAACAGGTCGACTCGTGGGTCGAGCCGCTCGATGTCGACGAGTGGGCCACCGTCACGACCCCGGAGGGCTGGACGATCGCTCACCAGATCGGCCACCTGGCGTGGACGGACCAGGCCTCGCTGATGGCGATCAGCGCCCCGGACGCCTTTGCCGAAGGGCTGAAGGTCGCGGCCACCAACCCGGCCGGTTTCGCCGACGACGGCGCCGAGGAGTGGGCGAGGATCCCCACACCCGAGCTGCTGGAGCGCTGGCGCGACGGGCGCACCCGCCTCGCCCGTGAGCTGGCCGCGGTCCCCGACGGCGAGAAGATCCCTTGGTACGGGCCGCCGATGAGTCCGGCATCCATGGCGACTGCACGAATCATGGAGACCTGGGCGCACAGCCACGACGTCGCCGCCGCCCTCGGGATCGTGCCGCCGCAGACCGACCGCTGCAAGCACGTCTGCCACCTCGGCGTGCGCACGCGCGGCTTCGCTTACATGGTCCGCGGCGAGGAGGTGCCGGACGTCGAGGTGTACGTGGCTCTCACCGGCCCGAGCGGCGACCTCTGGACCTGGGGGTCGTCCGAGGCCCCGCAGCGGGTCACCGGCTCGGGCTACGACTTCGCCCTGCTCGCCACCCGGCGACGGCACGTCGACGACGTCGACGTCCACGCCGAGGGTGACGACGCCGCGCACTGGCTGACGATCGTCCAGGCCTTCGCCGGCCTGCCGGGCAACGACCCGGCCCGAATGTCGGAGCGTGCGTCATGAGTGCGGGCGGGGGTGCCGGGCCACGGGCGGCCAACAGCACGGTGCGGATCGGCAACTGCTCCGGCTACTACGGCGACCGGCTCTCGGCGATGCGCGAGATGCTCGACCTTTCGGCAGGCTCAGGGACCGAGACCCAGCTCGACTACCTGACCGGCGACTACCTCGCCGAGCTCACGATGCTCATCCTCGGGCGGGACCGGATGAAGGACCCGTCGACGGGCTACGCGAAGTCGTTTGTGAGCCAGATGACCGACTGCCTCGCGCTCGCGCAGGAGAAGGGCGTCAAGATCGTCGCCAACGCCGGTGGCCTCAATCCCGCCGGGCTCGCCGAGAAGCTGCGTGAGATCGCCGCCGAGCAGGGCGTCGACGTCGCCATCGCTCACGTCGAGGGCGACGACCTGCAGGAGCGGGCCGATGAGTTCGAGTTCGGGCAGACGCTGACCGCGAACGCCTATCTTGGAGCCTTCGGCATCGCCGAAGCCTTGCGGAGCGGGGCCGACGTCGTCGTCACCGGGCGAGTCACGGATGCGTCGGTGGTCGTCGGACCGGCGATCGCCCACCACGACTGGAGTCGCGACGACCTCGACGCCCTCGCCGGCGCCGTCGTCGCCGGTCACGTCATCGAGTGCGGCACGCAGACCACCGGTGGCAACTTCTCCGGGTTCACCGAGATCGACATGAGCCAGCCGCTCGGTTTCCCTATCGCCGAGGTCGAGGCTGACGGCTCCTTCGTCATCACGAAGTACGAGGGCACGGGTGGCGCCGTCACGGTCGACACGGTCACGGCGCAGCTGATGTACGAAGTCGGTGGCCCCGTCTATCTCGGCCCGGACGTCTCGACGCGTCTCGACACGATGACCGTCACGCAGGACGGGCCCGACCGCGTCGCCATCAATGGCGTCGTGGGCGAGCCGCCGCCGGCCACCACCAAGGTGTGCCTCAACACCGTCGGTGGGTTCCGCAACAGCGTGGAGTTCCTGCTCACGGGGCTCGACATCGGCGAGAAGGCGGACCTCGTCCGGGCCCAGATGGAGGCCGCGTTCGACGCCGGGACGAGGCCGGACGTCGTCGAGTGGAAGCTCGACCGCACCGACGTGCCCGATCCGGCGACCGAGGCAGCAGGCACGTCGTTGCTGCAGTGCCACGTCCGGAGCAGTGAGCCCAACCCGGTCGGCCGCGCGTTCAGCGGCGCCGCGATCCAGCTGGCGCTCGGGTCCTATCCCGGCTTCAGCGTCACTCGGCCCCCGACGGCCGGTGCGCCGTTCGGTGTCTACCGGCCGGCGTACGTGCCCCAGACCGAGGTGCCGCACGTCGTGGTGCTCGCCGACGGCACTCGCATCGACATCGAGCCGCCGAAGGAGACCGCCGATGCACCTGCGGCGGGCGGAGTCGGGGTCACCATCTCGGAGGAGTGGGTCGACGCCACCGTTCGCGTCCCGCTCGGCCGACTGGTGCACGCGCGGTCCGGCGACAAGGGCGGCGACGCGAACCTCGGCGTCTGGATCCCTTCAGACCATCCCGACCGTGATGCCGCGTTCGCCTGGCTGGCGGCCTTCCTCGACGAGGACACCGTGCGAGACCTCCTGCCCGAAGCCGCGACCCTCGACGTCGAGATCCACCCGCTGCCGAACCTCGCGGCCGTCAACGTCGTCATCCACGGGTTGCTCGGCGAAGGTGTCTCCTCGTCGACCCGCCTCGACCCGCAAGCCAAAGGTCTCGGTGAGTGGCTGCGCGCCCGCGATGCCGCCGTCCCCACCGCCCTGCTGCCCGGCAAGGGAGTCGCCTCGTGACCATCTTCGACACCCCCGAGCGCTTGGCGCTGCGAGAGAGCGCCCGCCGGTTCGCCGAACGCGAGATCGCGCCGAGCATCGCCCAGTGGGAGGACGACGGGCAGCTGCCGCGTGAGCTGCACGCGAGCGCGGCGAAGGCCGGGCTCATGGGCGTCGCGTTCCCCGAGGAGGTCGGCGGACAAGGCGGCGACATCATCGACGCGGCCGTCGTCACCGAGGGCGTGCTCGACGGCGGTGGGTCCACCGGGCTCCTGGCGTCCCTGTTCACGCACGGCATCGCGATCCCGCACATCGTCCAGAGCGGTAACGCCGACCTCATCGACCGGTACGTGCGTCCGACCCTGGCCGGCGAGATGATCGGCTCGCTCGGCATCACCGAGCCCGGGGCAGGCTCCGACGTGGCCAACCTGCGGACCCGCGCGGTGCTCGACGGCGACCACTACATCGTCAACGGCGCCAAGACGTTCATCACGTCCGGGGTGCGGGCCGACTTCGTCACGACCGCCGTGCGCACCGGGGGCGACGGGTACGGCGGCATCAGCGTGCTCGTCATCGACAAGGAGACGCCCGGCTTCACCGTCGCGCGGCCGCTGCGCAAGATGGGCTGGCACTGCTCCGACACCGCCGAGCTGACCTTCGACGATGTCCGCGTTCCGGCCGAGAACCTGGTCGGCGAGGAGAACGGCGGCTTCGTGCAGATCATGCAGCAGTTCGTCAACGAACGACTGGGTCTGGCGGCGCAGGGCTACGCCACCGCCCAACGCGCGCTCGCGCTCGCGGCCCAGTACGCGCAGGAGCGCGAGACGTTCGGCAAGCCGCTGGCGTCGCGGCAGGTCATCCGGCACAAGCTCGTCGACATGCACCGCCGGACCGCCGCGGCCCGGGCGTACGCGGCGCAGGCCTACGAGCAGGCGGTCACCGGGTCGACCACCGACCCAGCCGTGATCGCCGATGCCGTGCTGGCCAAGCGCCAGGCCGTCGAGGCCTGCGAGTTCGTCGTGCACGAGGCGGTTCAGATCTTCGGCGGCATGGGCTACATGCGCGAGTCCGAGATCGACCGCCACTACCGCGACGCCCGCATCCTCGGCATCGGCGGCGGCGCCAACGAAGTCCTCAACGACCTGGCCGCCAAGATCCTGGGGTACGCATGAGCACCACGACGGTCGACACCGGCAGCGAGACCTACCGAGCGAACCGCGAGCAGATGCTCGAGCGGGTCGCCGACCTCGTCGAGCAGCATGGCAAGGCGCTGGAGGGTGGCGGCGAACGGTACGTGACCCGGCACCACGACCGCGGCAAGCTGACGGCCCGCGAGCGGATCGAGCTGCTGCTCGACCCCGACACCCCGTTCCTCGAGCTGTCCAGCCTCGCTGCCTGGGGCACCGACTTCACGGTGGGCGCCTCGATCGTCACCGGCATCGGCGTCGTCGAGGGCGTCGAGTGCATGATCGTCGCCAACGATCCGACGGTGAAGGGCGGCTCGTCCAACCCGAGCACGCTGAAGAAGGGATTCCGCGCGGCCCAGATCGCGGCCGAGAACGGGCTCCCGTCCATCAACCTCGTCGAGAGCGGTGGCGCCGACCTGCCGACGCAGAAGGACATCTTCATCCCCGGTGGGGCGTCCTTCCGCAACATCACCCGCGCGAGTGCGGCCAAGCGGCCGACGATCGCGCTGGTGTTCGGCAACTCCACCGCCGGCGGCGCCTACATCCCGGGCATGAGCGACTACGTGGTCATGGTCAAGGAGGGTGCCAAGGTGTTCCTCGGTGGCCCGCCGCTGGTCAAGATGGCCACCGGCGAGGAGTCTGACGACGAGTCGCTCGGCGGCGCCGAGATGCACGCCCGCACCTCCGGCCTCGCCGACTACCTGGCCGTGGACGAGCGTGACGCGATCCGGCTCGGCCGCTCGATCATGAGGCGGATCAACTGGCGCAAGAGGGGTGCGGCGCCCGTCACCGACTACGCCGCGCCGCTGCACGACCCCGAGGAGCTGCTCGGCATCATCCCGACCGACCTCAAGATCCCGTTCGACCCGCACGAGGTGATCGCGCGCATCGTCGACGGGAGCGAGTTCGACGAGTTCAAGCCGCTGTACGGCACCAGCCTCGTCACCGGGTTCGCCCAGCTGCACGGCTACCCGATCGGCATCCTCGCGAACGCCCAGGGCGTGCTGTTCAGCGAGGACTCGCAGAAGGCGGCGCAGTTCATCCAGCTCGCCAACCAGATCGACACCCCGTTGCTGTTCCTGCACAACACCACCGGCTACATGGTCGGGGCGGAGTACGAGCAGAAGGGGATCATCAAGCACGGCGCGCAGATGGTGAACGCCGTCTCCAACTCCAAGGTCCCGCACATCTCCATCGTCATCGGCGGCTCGTACGGTGCCGGCAACTACGGCATGAGCGGGCGGGCGTACGACCCGCGGTTCATGTTCAGCTGGCCGAACGCGAAGTCGGCGGTGATGGGCCCGGCGCAGCTGGCCGGCGTCATCTCCATCGTCGCCCGGGGCGCGGCCGAGTCGAAGGGCCAGCCGTACGACGAGGACGGCGACAAGCAGATGCGCGCCTACGTCGAGCAGCAGATCGAGGAGCAGTCGCTGGCGTACTTCACGTCCGGGATGCTCTACGACGACGGGGTCATCGACCCCCGCGACACCCGCTCGATCCTCGGCATCTGCCTCTCGGTCATCCACACCGTCCCGGTCGAGGGCGTCAAGGAGGGATTCGGGGTGTTCCGCCTGTGATCCGCTCGGTCCTGGTCGCCAACCGCGGCGAGATCGCGCGGCGGGTGTTCCACACCTGCCGTGACCTCGGCATCACGACGGTCGCCGTCTTCTCCGACGCCGATGCCGAGGCCCCGTTCGTGGGCGAGGCCGACCGTTCCGTCCGTCTGCCGGGCAACGCCCCGACAGACACGTACCTGCGTGCCGACCTCGTCATCGATGCTGCCAAGCGGGCCGGTGCCGACGCCATCCACCCCGGCTACGGCTTCCTTTCCGAGAATGCCGAGTTCGCCCGCCAGGTGACGGCCGCCGGCCTCACCTGGATCGGTCCCGCCCCGGAGACGATCGAGGCGATGGGCTCGAAGATCCGCGCCAAGGAGCTGATGGCCAACGCAGGCGTGCCCATCCTCTCGGTCGACCCGGACACCGCAACACCCCATGACTTCCCGTTGCTGGTCAAGGCGTCAGCGGGCGGCGGCGGGCGAGGCATGCGCGTCGTGAACGACCCGGCCGACCTCGCCGGTGAGATGACTGCCGCGGGTGCCGAGGCGCTGTCGGCGTTCGGCGACGACACGGTGTTCGTCGAGCCCTATCTGCCAACGGCCCGGCACATCGAGGTGCAGGTCATGTGCGACACCCACGGAACCGTGTGGATCGTCGGCGACCGCGACTGCTCCATCCAGCGACGTCACCAGAAGGTCGTCGAGGAGGCTCCGGCCCCGTCCGTCAGCGAACCTGTCCGCAAACAACTGCACGACGCGGCCCGCGCCGCCTGCGAGGCGGTCGGGTACGTCGGTGCCGGCACGGTGGAGTTCCTCGTCGCGGATGCGCATCTCGATACCGGCCACGCGCACTTCCTGGAGATGAACACCCGTCTTCAGGTGGAGCACCCGGTCACCGAGCTCGTCACCGGGGTGGACCTCGTGGCCCTGCAGATCGCCGTCGCCGAAGGACGCGAGCTCGGGGGCGAAGAGTCCGGCGAGCCGCATGGTCACGCCGTCGAGGTGCGCCTGTACGCCGAGGACCCGTCCGACGACTGGGCCCCGCAGACGGGCACGATCCGGGCCTTCGAGTTCCCGGACGGACCCGGTGTGCGGATCGACTCGGCCGTCGAAACCGGCTCGACGGTCGGTATCCACTACGACGCCATGATCGCCAAGGTCGTCGCACACGGTCCCGATCGAGGCACCGCGATTCGCCTGCTGGCCGACGTCTTGCGCCGGGCACGGGTCCACGGCATCACCACGAACACCGGGCTGTTGCTCGGCATCCTGGGCGACGACGAGTTCGTGGCAGGGCGGGTCCACACGGCACTGCTCGACGAACGGCTCGATGCCTGGACGACTCCGGTCCTGGACGAACGACGGCTCGCACTCGCGGCCGGGGCGGCAGCGCTGGCCCACGCCACCGCGGCCGTCGCGGCGTCACCCGTGCTGTCCCACGTGCCGCCCGCGTTCCGCAACGTGCCCTCGCAGCCGCGTACTCGCACCTACCGCCTCCGCGAGGAGGAGATGACGGTCTCGTACTCCTCCGAGCGCGGACGACTGGCGCTCACCGACCTCGACGGGGTCACCGTCATGTCGGCCTCGCCCACGCGTGTGGTGCTCGACGACGACGGTGTGGCCACGACGTTCGACGTGGCGGTCGGCGGCACCACGGTCGACGTCGACGGTCCCGACGGCTCCGCCACGTTCGAGATCGTGCCCGAGTTCGTCGACCCGGCCGACGTGGTCGCCGAGGGCTCGCTGCTGGCACCGATGCCGGCCGCCGTCGTCAGTGTCGCGGTCGAGTCCGGGCAGCACGTCAGCAAGGGCGACGTTGTCGTCGTCCTCGAGGCCATGAAGATGCAGCACACCATCACCGCGCCGAACGACGGCGTGGTCAGCGAGCTCGACGTGAGCGCCGGCCAGCAGGTCGAGGCGGGCACGGTGCTGGCCGTGATCGAGGAGGAGCAAGGATCATGACGACCTTTACAGAAACCGACGAGCGCCAGGCCCTGCGGAAGGCCGTCGGAGAGCTCGGCCGCAAGTACGGCCGCGACTACTTCGAGCAGGCCGCGAAGGAGGGTCGCAAGACCACCGAGCTCTGGCAGGAGGCCGGCAAGCTCGGCTACCTCGGCGTGGCCGTGCCGGAGGAGTACGGGGGAGGTGGCGGCGACATCGGCGACCTCGCGGCCGTGTGCGAGGAGCTGGCTGCGGCCGGCAGCCCGCTGCTGCTCATGGTCGTCTCCCCCGCGATCGTCGGAACGATCATCGCGCAGTACGGCACCGAGGAGCAGAAGAAGCAGTGGCTCCCGGGCCTCGCCGACGGCAGCTCGACCTTCGCGTTCTCCATCACCGAGCCGGACGCGGGCTCCAACTCGCACAAGATCATCACGACGGCCTCACGGGACGGTGGCGACTGGGTGCTCAAGGGCACCAAGACGTACATCTCCGGCGTCGACGAGGCCAGCCACGTGCTCGTGGTCGCGCGCACCGAGGACGCGAAGACCGGCAACCTCAAGCCGGCTCTCTTCCTGGTGCCGACCGACGTGGACGGCTTCACGTCCAACGAGATCGACATGGGCCTCACGTCGCCGGAGAAGCAGTTCACACTGTTCTTCGACGACGTGCGGCTGCCCGCCGAGACGCTGATCGGCAGCGAGGACGCCGGTATCGAGCAGCTCTTCGCCGGGCTCAACCCCGAGCGCATCATGGGCGCGGCGTTCGCCACCGGCACGGCTCGTCTGGCCCTGGACAAGGCGTGCGAGTACGCCAAGGAGCGCCAGGTCTGGAAGGCGCCGATCGGCTCCCACCAGGCCATCGCCCACCCACTGGCACAGACCTACATCGAGATCGAGATGGCCCGCCTGATGACGCAGAAGGCTGCGGCGCTCTACGCCGCCGGAGACCACATGCGCGCGGGCGAAGCGGCCAACATGGCCAAGTACGCGGCCGGCGAAGCCGTCTGCAACGCCGTCGACCGCGCCATCCAGACTCACGGCGGCAACGGACTCGCCAACGAGTACGGCCTGGTGCAGATGCTGGCCGGCTCGCGCCTGTCGCGCATCGCCCCGGTGAGCCGCGAGATGGTGCTCAACTTCATCGCCCAGTTCTCGCTGGGCCTGCCCAAGTCTTACTGAGCGAAACGACGAGAGAGGAAGCGCATGACCGACGAGCTCGTTCACCTGGAGGTCGCGGCCGCGGTCGCCACGATCACCCTCGACAGCGAGCACAACCGCAACGCGTTGAGCCGCCGACTGGTGGCCGAGCTCAACGCGCATCTGGAGTCTGCCGATGCGGACGAGTCGGTGCGGGCGGTCCTGCTCAGGTCGGCCGGCCGGGTGTTCTGCTCCGGCGCCGACCTCTCCGAGGCCGCCGAGGGCACCGCGAAGGACACGCCGCTGAGCATGGTCGAGCTGCTGCGCCGCATCGCCACGATCGGCAAGCCCGTCGTGGTCGAGCTCGGCGGACCGGTGCGTGCGGGCGGGGTCGGGATCGTGGGCGCGGCCGACGTCGTCGTGGCCGCCGAGTCGGTCACGTTCGCCCTGACCGAGGTGCGGCTCGGCCTGGCGCCCGCGGTCATCTCGCTCAGCCTGCTGCCGAGGTTGTCGCCCCGCGAGGCGTCCGACGTCTTCCTCACCGGTCGCACGTTCGACGCGGTCGAGGCGGCGCGGATGGGTCTGGTCACGCGGGCGGTTCCCGACGACGATCTTGCGAGCGGCGTGCTAAGCGTGCTCGACGACCTCGTCAAGGGATCCCCACAGGGACTCCGCGAGACGAAGGCCCTGCTCAACCACGACCTCGTCGCCCGCATGGACGCCCTGGGCGAAGACACGGCCACGCTGTCGGCCCGGCTGTTCGGCAGCGACGAGGCGCGCGAGACGATGCTCGCCTTCCTCGCCAGCCGAAAGAGGTAGGGCCGCCGTCGCCCAGATATACTCCGGCGGTGGACGACCGTCGCCGTTTCCTCGTGGCTTGCGCCGTGACCGGCGCACTCATGCTCACGTCCTGCGGACCCGCCGACGCCCCCGACGCTTCGATGGCACCGACCGGCACCGAGATCCACCACCACGCCTCCGTGGCTCCGGGTGGCAAGCCGCTGCGCGCGGGGGAGAAGTTCCTCGACCTCACGATGCCCGCGCCGTACACGCCCAAGGCACCCACCACCGGCACCGACGACTACCGCTGCTTCCTGCTCGATCCGAGGCTCGCGAAGCCCACGTTCGTCACGGGTCTCAACGTGGTCCCGGGCGAGCGCGACGTCGTCCACCACGTGATCCTGTTCCGGGTCAGCCCCGACGAGGTCGCTGACGCCAAGGCGCAGGATGCCGCTGTGGACGGTCAGGGCTGGACCTGTTTCGGCGGGGCGGGCATGGGCGGACTGGGCAGTGCTCCGTGGCTGGGAGCCTGGGCGCCCGGTGGCGGCGAGCGCATCCTCGCGTCCGACATCGGGGTTCCTCTCGAGGCCGGCAGCCGCATCATCATGCAGGTCCACTACAACCTGCTCGAGGGCAGCGAACCGGACACCACCAGCACCCGGCTCCGTCTGGCGCCGGGCACCGCGGACCTGGATCCGCTGGAGACCATGTTGCTGCCCGGCCCGGTCGAGCTCGCCTGCCGCTCCGGGAGGACCGGTCCGCTGTGCGACCGCGACGCCGCCGTGCTCGATGTGATGGAGCGCTTCGGCGACCAGTCCCGGCAGACCGTCGCAGGCCTGCAGCTGCTGTGCGGCGGCAACGTCAAGGAGCCGAAGGCGTCGCGGGTTCAGACCTGCGATCGAACCATCAACGAAGCCGCTACGGTCCGGGCGGTCGCGGGCCACATGCACCTCCTCGGCCGGTCGATCTCGATCACCCTCAACCCCGGGACGGCGAAGGAACGCAGGTTGCTCGACATCCCGGTCTGGGACTTCGACGACCAAGGGGCGCGGTCGCTCGAGAAGCCCGCGAAGATCGAGCCCGGCGATGTCCTGCGGGTCAGGTGCCGGCACGAGCAAGCCCTCCGCGACCTGGTTCCCGAGCTCGAGGACGCCCCCGAGCGGTACGTCGTCTGGGGTGAAGGAACCACCGACGAGATGTGCCTGGGAATCGCGATGGTCACCAAACCGTGAGATTTGGGGGCCATTCCCGGCGTGTGACGAAAGTAAACTCCTCGTTCTCGTGATACAGGAGTGATTTCGACGCTACCGTGACCCCGTGCGCAGAATCGGGTCCCTGCTCGGGGCAGTGCTGGCGGCCGCCACGCTCGTCGTGGTCGGCCCGGCGTCGACCCCAGCGGTCGGCGCAACCGTGCTCTGCTCCGGCGTGGCCGTCAAGGATGTCGCGAAGTGCGACAGCGGCTGGGCCGCGAACATGCACTTCATGCACTGGCGCATGTACAGCGGCCACAACTGCACCAACTACGTTGCGTACCGGCTCAAGCGGGACGGTGTCCCGATGCCGTCGTACCGGCTCGGCAACGCCGACACCTGGGCACCGAACGCCAAGCGCAACGGCGTTCGCGTCGACAGCCAGCCCGTGGTCGGATCCGTCGGAGCGTGGCCTGGTCGCCGGCACATCGTCTACGTCGACCAGGTCGGCCCCAACTACCTGATCATCAGCGAGGACAACTGGCCCGGCTACTACCCCAAGGGGATGTACCGCAAGCTCAAGGTGTCCAAGGGCGATCGCATGTACCCCACCCAGTTCATCCACTTCAAGGGCAACAGCACCATCAACGGGCCGGTGCCCACGGTCGAGGGCACGCCCGAGGTCGGCGAGACGCTGACCGCGAGGGCCGGCACCTGGACGCCGAGCGGTGTGTCGCTGAAGTACCAGTGGCTGCGCGACGGCTTCGTCATCGGCGGTGCGACCGACCGCACGTACGACCTCACGGCTGAGGACGTCGGACACGCCGTGACGATCAGCGTCACGGGCTCCAAGTCGGGCTACTCCTCGCGCACGGCGTCGTCCGAGCCGACCGACGAGGTCTCCGGCGACGAGTTCACCTCGGACACCCCGACCATCTCGGGCCGGGCCCAGATCGGCGCCACGCTCACGGCTGAGCCGGGGTCGTGGGGTCCCGGCGGCGTGTCCTTCGGCTATCAGTGGCGCGCCGACGGCGCTGCCATCGGCGGGGCCACGGGCAAGACCTTCGTCCCGACCAAGAACCAGCTCGCCAAGCGGATCAGCGTGAGCGTGACCGGCAAGGCGACAGGCTCCGACCCCGTGACCGTCGTGTCCGCGAAGACCGACGCGGTGACCCAGCCGGGCCAGAGCGAGCCGAGCGGCATCCAAGGCTCGACCCCCACCGTCTCCGGAGAGCCCAGGCGGGGCAGATACCTCACGGCCGACCCCGGCGACTGGGGCCCGGACGGCGTCGAGCTGACCTACGAGTGGCTGCGAGGTGAGGACGTGATCGCCACCGGCCCGACGCGTTACAAGGTCCGCAGCACCGATCTCGGACACCAGCTGACCTTCAGGGTCACCGGAGCGAAGAAGTCGTTCACGACGGTGACGAAGACGTCAGAGCCCACGGCGGCGGTGAGGGCGACCTCCACGATCATCGTGTCGCCGGAGACAGCGCCGGGGAAGGTGGCACTCGGTGTGATCGTCTCCGTCTCGAACGCGCCGATGCCCACCGGATTCGCCACAGTCCACGAGGGCTCGAGGAAGCTGAAGCGGAACGACCTCGCCCTCGGTCGACCGGGCCGGGCGACCCTCCGGCTCGAGCTCTCGAAGGGCACGCACACGCTGACCGTGTCCTATGGAGGGGACAGCGTGGTGGCACCCGGCACCACGACCGTGACCGTCACGGTGCCCTGAGCGCAAGCTAGGCGACCCGGGACGACTCCAGGGCGTCGAAGGCGTCGAGCACGTCGTCGATCGTCGGCAGGCTCTGCCGCGCGGTCGGGTCGGGGCGGGCCGCCTCGGCCGCACGCTGCTCCCGGTCGCGACGCAGGTGGCGCTTGATCGTGGACGTCGAGCACCCGAGCCGATCGGCGAGCTGGTGGCAGGTGTCCTTCGGGTAGGCCTGGCGCGCGGTCAGGACCGCCTCGTGGCTCACCGGACCGCCGCCGACGCGCGGCGCGCCGTACGGCGTCAATGTCGACTGCACGACCTCGATGCCGAGCCGCTCACGAATGAGTGCCCGCTCGGCCTCGGTGGTGCAGGCGGCGTAGCCGGAGACGTCGAACTCGACGACCGCCCTGTACAGGCAGTCGATGAGCAGCGCACACCCGGCGCACTGACGGTGCAGTGTGTTCACGGACGACGCCAGTGGGCTCTCGTCCAGGTAGGCCTCCGGCGCATCAGCGCATGGCGGCAGGATCGTGTTTTCCACGATGGTCATGGGCTCCCTCTTCCCGCTCACATCGCAGACAACTCTAGAGGTACATCCCCCCGGACGCAGAATTTTCATCCGAAGTAGCCGAATCGACACCTTTGCCGTCGTTTGACGCCGGAAGGGCCAACCTCATGTTCTGGAACTGCGACTGCGCCTGCACCTGCTGGGCGTAGAGCGCGGCCTGGATGCCGTGGAACAGGCCCTCGAGCCATCCGACGAGCTGCGCCTGGGCGACGCGGAGCTCGCCCTCGCTGGGGGTCTCGTCGCCGAACGGCAGACTGAGTCGCTCGAGCTCGTCGACGAGCTCCGGCGCGAGGCCGTCCTCGAGCTCGGTGATCGACTGCTCGTGGATCTCGCGCAGCCGGGCGCGGCTGGCCTCGTCGAGCGGCGCGGCCTTCACCTCTTCGAGCAGCTGGCGGATCATCCCGCCGATGCGCATGACCTTCGCGGGCTGCTCGACGAGGTCCGTCAGCGGGCCCTCGCGACGCTCTGGGAACGGCACCTCGATCGGTTCTCCATCGGGTCCGATGACCGTGGCCGTCTGTGTCTCCTCCGCCGGGGGCTCGCGATCCGTCATTCGTCCACCCTACGGGTCACGGTTTGTAGGGCACCTCACCCTCTCCGTCGAAGCACGTGTCCCCGGCGATCGCCGCCGGGACGCCGAGCCGCGTCATCTCCTCGCAGCCGGGGTTCTCCTGGCCACCCCACACCTCTCTCCAGCTGCCGCCGACCGGAGCCCAGATGATGGCGTAACCGCCGCATCCACCGGCGACGAGCAGCACGGTAGCGAGAGCCGCGGCGAGCATGGTCGGGAGTTGTTCATCGGAACATCGTGGCAGCCGGCGCGTCCGCCGGGAGGCCCTTGCGGCAACGACCGTCAGAGCGTGAGGAGCACCTTGCCGACGTGGGACGACTCCTCGAGCACCTGGTGGGCCCGTCCGACCTCGGCGAGTGGGAACGTGGAATGGACGATCGGCCGCACCTGGCCGGCGGCGATCATCGGCCAGACGTGCTCAACGGTCTGTGCGACGATCTCGGCCTTGTCCTCGGCGGAGCGGGCCCGCAGGAACGTCGCCGTGACGGACCCGCGCTTGCGCTGGAGTGCGGACAGGTCGAGCTCGGCCTTCGTGCCGCCCTGCAATCCGATGACGACGAGCCGACCGGCCGGGGCGAGGACGTCGATGTTCCTGGCCAGGTACTTCGCGCCGATGATGTCGAGCACCACGTCCGCGCGGTCGTCGCTGAGCACCTCGGCGAAGTCCTGCTCGCGGTGGTTGACGACGACGTCGGCACCGAGATCGCGGCAGACGGCAGCCTTCTCCTCGCTGCCGACCGTGGTGACCACCCGGGCACCGATGGCGGTGGCGATCTGGATGGCCGTCGTCCCGATGCCGCTGCCGCCGCCGTGCACGAGGAGGGTCTCGCCCGGCTGAAGTCGCCCGACCATCACGACGTTCGACCACACCGTGCAGGCGGTCTCCATCAGCCCGGCGGCGTCGACGAGATCGACGCCCTCGGGCACGGCGGCGACCTGGCCTGCGGGCACCGCCACGAGCTCGGCGTACCCGCCCGCAGTGAGTAGCGCGCAGACGGCGTCACCGACGGCGGGGCCAGCCAAGGTTGGGCCGCTCACTGCGGGGCCGACGGCCGCGACCTCGCCCGAGCACTCCAGCCCGAAGATGTCGCTCGCGCCGGGCGGCGGCGGGTAGAAGCCTTGACGTTGCAGCAGGTCGGCCCGGTTCACGCCTGCCGCGCGGACACGGATGACGACCTCGCCGGGGCCGGGATCGGGATCGGGCACGTCGACGACCTCGAGGGCGTCGACACCTCCGGGTTCGCTCACGACGACGGCTCGCATGTCATCGAGGTTAACGATGCGACGACTCAGGGGTCTCTCAGACGCGACCTGAGAGAATGGCCGGCATGCGTGTCGCCCTGGTGCAGCTGGCGTCGAGCACCGACTCGGCCGCCAACCGAGCCCTCGTCGAGGCCCGTCTTGCCGGCCTCGACGGCTCCAGTGACCTCGTGGTGCTGCCCGAGGCGACGATGCACGACTTCGGCACCCCCGACCACGACCTCGCCTCGGCGGCCGAGCCCCTCGACGGGCCGTTCGTCGCCACCCTCGCCGAGCAGGCGCGGCGCCTCGACGCCACCGTCGTCGCGGGGATGTTCGAGCGCCCAGGGCTGGATGGTAGGGGCGACCTGCCGTTCAACACCCTCGTCGTCGTGGCGTCGGACGGGTCGCTGGCGGCCACCTACCGCAAGATCCACCTGTACGACTCCTTCGGCTACCGCGAGTCCGAGCGGCTGAGCGCCGGAGGCGTTGAGCCTGTCGTCATCGACGTCGCCGGCGTCCGCACCGGCCTGATGACGTGCTACGACCTGCGGTTCCCGGAGATGGGCCGCGCCCTCGTCGACGCCGGAGCCGAGCTGTTCGTCGTGCCGGCCGCCTGGGTGGCGGGGGAGCACAAGCTCCACCACTGGCGCACGCTGCTCACCGCCCGAGCGGTCGAGGACACCGTCGCCGTCGCGGCGGCCGCGCAGGGTGGCCAGCGTTACACCGGACACTCGCTCGTCGTCGACGCCTGGGGCTCCATCGTGGCCGAGGCGGGCGACGCCGATGACATCGTGCAGGCGGACCTCGACCCCGCCGACATCGCGCAGACCCGCGACGTCAACCCCTCGTTGTCCAATCGAAGGATCGGCTGATGACCGCGACGGCCGGACGACGACGGGCGGACGTGAAGGAACCCGAGTACGACCTCCCGACCCGCGAACCGCGCATCGAGTCGCTGGCCACGGCCCGGCTGCTGATGCTGGCCGTGTTCGTGGCCTGGGTCATCGGCACCGTCGCCGCCGGCACGTCCGTGGTGGCCGTCGACACGCCGTTCGCCGTGGAACGCCCGGGGGCGGCGCTCCTGCTGATCGTGTTCAGCGTGGGGCTCACCCACCGCGTCGGTGGTCACATGCGCATCTGGACGAGTCTCGCCGCGGTCCTCGGCATCGCCGCCGTCGTGAGCGAGGCCAACCTCCTGCTGGCGGCGGCGGCCGCCGTCTCGGCCGTGCTCGCCGCGGTGTGGGCCATCGTCATCACCCGGCCGGCCGTCACGGTCCTGAAGGCGGTGCGGGAGTTCGTGCTCGCCATCGTCGTCGCGCTGAGCGGCACGGTCGCGGTCGCCGCGTGGAACGCCCCGGTCAGCTACCAGCGGTTCAACCTCGTCGTGCTCACGGTGGCGCTCGGCCTCGCGATCACCGTGGTCTGGAACCTCGGTGCGGGCCTGCACGGTCTCGGCCGACAGCACCTGGCGATCCTGGCCGGCATCGCCATCCTGCTGCTGCTCGTCCTCGCCTACTCAAGCTTCGTGCGCACCCACGGCTCGCAGATGGTCACCGACACGATCAGCGAGCTCGTCATCTGGATGCGGCAGACATTCGGAGGCGTCCCTCGTCCGGTCGAGGTGTTCATCGGGTTCCCCGCGTTGATCGTCGGCGTCTCGATGCGGTCACGGAACCGCGAGGGCTGGTGGATCATGGTGTTCGCCGTCATGGGCACGGGCGTGCTGACGACCTCGCTGGTCTCGCCCGGAGCCTTCCCGTCGTACATCGGCCTGTCGACGCTCTACTCGAGCATCCTCGGGCTGATCGTCGGCCTCGTCGCCCGCGGTGTGGCTGTACGCGACCGCTCGTCGCGCGCCGCCCGCGTCGTCGAGCCGGAGCGACGCATCGAGCCTCCCCGGCTCGCCGCCTTGAAGTGATGGGAGACTGTGTGACGGCACGGTGCCGCGCGCGAGCGTGACACCGGCGCCTGGAGGGGTGCCGGAGAGGCCGATCGGAACCGCCTTGAAAGCGGTCGCTGGCAGCAATGTCAGCCGCGGGTTCGAATCCCGCCCCCTCTGCGTGAGCACCTATCGACTCGACCGGAGCGTCGCTCTCGTGACTGTCGGTGTCTGCATCGTCGTGGCAGCAGTGGCTGTCTTCGTCGCGTTCCTGCTGGCAGCGCGTGACGACGCAATCCGCTGGGCGGGGTACGCCGCGATAGTGGTCCTGGTGCTCGCCCTCCTCGGAGCACTGAGGTTCGCGATCCGCCCGCCGGTGCTGCTGCGCATCGACGCCGACGGCTACCGTTCCCGCACCCGGACCTCCGGCGGCCTGTTCTCCGGCCGCTGGATCGACGTCGAGGACGTCACCGTCAGCCACGACGTCCTGCACCTCGCCCTCACGAACGGCACCGAGCAGCACCTGCCGCTCGGTTTCATCGGGCGCGACCGCATCCGCCTCCTCCGCGACGTCCACGACCGGCTGAACGCGGCACATGGGTACCGACGCTTCGAGGGTGAGTTCGGTCCTTGAGCTTGCCGAAAGGACTTGGGCGACCCGCGGGCCTGGCATTCTTGCGGCGAGGGTTGGGCCACCGCGGACCCTTGCGTTCGGAGCGAGCTCCGCCCGGCTCGGCCTTCGAGGTCACCAGCGTGGCTTGCAAGGGCCGAGCGCTCGCTGGGCTCCGTGCGTTTCGGGGCGGAGATGGCGGGATTTGAACCCGCGAGAGGAATCAACCTCAACCCGCTTAGCAGGCGGGCGCACTAGGCCACTATGCGACATCTCCGAGGCCGGGCGAGGAGCAACGCTTGGGCGTTCGTGCGCTTCAGCGCTGTGTTCTCGTCGGTGACCGGCAACCGGAACAGGATAGCGAGCCCGGGCCGACGGCCGACATCGGGCGCACTGAGCACCATGTGACTCGTCGTCGAACACCAACACGAGGCAGGCCGCGGCTACCCTTGCACCGTGGTGCCGTTGCGAACGAGGCTGTGATCACCGATGACGGTCATGGAGGGTGAGTTCCGGGCCCTGGTGGGAGTTCGCGCGTTCGCGGCGGGGTTCGTCGTCGCGTGGCACGCCTTCCCGATTCTCCTGCTGGTGGCGCCGGGCGCCGAGCCCATCAGGAACGCGCTCTTCGGATTCGCCGTGCTCGCCGTCGATTTCTTCTTCATCCTGAGCGGGTTCATCATCGCCGAGAAGTATCTCGACTCGATGACCAGGCTCTCGTGGGAACGGACCAGGCACTTCTACACGCTGCGGTTCGCCCGGATCTGGCCAGTCCACGTGGCGCTGGTGGTCGCCTACGTGGTCTTCGACCAGGTGGCCATCCGCTACCGGGGCTACGGCATCCCGCCGAAGGATGCCGAGCCGCTGAACGTCGCCATGAACGTGCTGATGCTGCAAGGGATACCACCCGGTACCTCGATCAACCCACCGGCATGGTCGATCGCCGTCGAGTTCGGCGCCTACCTCCTGTTTCCGCTGGCGGCGCTCGTGCTCGCGCGCTTCCACACCGCGCCGGCAGCGTTCGTGGCGGCCTTCGTCCTCCTGCTGGTCGGCGCCACGCTCTACGGTCCGCTCTACGCGGACGCAAGCGCCTTCACTCTCACGTACAGCCTTCCTTGGATGCGGATCGCCTTCGGGTTCACCGCAGGCGCCCTCCTCAACATCGGCTGGCGGTCCCTGCGCAACGGCAGGTACGGCGGCGGGTGGGACGTCGTGGTCGCAGTGGCCACAGCGATCGCCTGCATGGCGACCATCGTGGTCGGATGGTCGGGCCCATTCGTCATTCCCAGCGTGGCGTACCCCTTCCTCGGGGTGGTGGTGCTGGCGACAGCCGGTTCGACCGGTGTCATCGGGCGCATCCTGGGCAGCGGGCCGGTCGAGTGGTGCGGGCGCATCTCGTACTCGATCTACCTGACCCATTTTCTGGTGATCACCCTCATCCTCTGGGTGTTCGCGAGGATCGGCGCGGAGGACTTCGACCGGCCGGTGCAGGCGCTGCTCGGCGGCGTGGCGATCGTCGTCATCGCCGTGGCTGCGGTGGCCTCGTACTACGTGCTTGAGGAGCCGGCTCGACGCGGGATCCGCGACTGGGAACGCCGGCGGACCGCGGTGGCCGAGCAAGCCGGGAGAGACCGCGATGGCTGAGCAAGGGGCGTTGCAGGTGCACCCGTTCCGCGCACCCGCTGCGGTACCGTCGACTCGGTTGCCATCGTTGATGGTGCGACGGCGATGCACCGTTCATCCGCCCGGCGACGCGGGCCGTCTGGTAGAGGAGGCCGACCCGTGACCCTGCGCGACTACCTGCTCCTTGTCGCCCGCAGCTGGATCGTCATCGCGGTGACGGTCGCCGTCGGTCTCGTGGTCGCCGGCTTGCTCGCCGTCACTGCCAGCACCTCCTACTCGGCGTCGGCGCAGGTGCTGTTCACCGGATACGACCCCCGCGGTGGCCAGGACCAGGCCTTCTTCGGCAACTACGTCCAGTCCAGGATGCCGACGTACGGGACGCTCGCCGACTCCACGCGCCTCCTTGAATCGGCGGTCGACGCGATCGGGTCCGGCGAGACCGCCGAGGAGCTGGGCAGCCGTACCGAGATCGAGGTCAGCGTGAGCGAAACCATGGCGACGGTCACCGTGGTCGACTCGACAGCCTCGGCAGCGGCCCGTTCGGCGAACGCCGTGGCTGAGGCCTTTATCGACGATGTCGGGAGACTGGAGCCCGAGCATGTTCCCGCGGCGAGGACGGGTGATGACACCGACTCGACGCAGGCGACCATCACGGGCGTCATCACCCGTGAGGCTGTTGCCCCCGCGTCCCCCATCGGGCAGAACGTTCCGCTCCACCTGCTCGCTGGCGCGCTGAGTGGCCTCGCGGTCAGCATCGGCGTCGTTGCGCTCCGGGAAGTGCTGAGGAGGGAGGCCTCGTCCGCCGGCGAGGATCCGTGATGGGCAACACCAGACGGGCCGCCGGCGCGTCCCCCTCCTCGAACATGCGCCGCACGGCCCACGCCTCCGGCTGGATGTACTCCTCAAAGGCCCTGCTGTTCGCCTGGGCGCTGCTTCTGACGCAGCAGTTCGGTATCGCCGAGTACGGAATCTTCGCCATCGCGTTCGCCGTCGGCGCGCTCATCGGCACGCCGCTCGACAGCTACTTCACCGTCCGCGCGCCACGCGTCAGCGGCGAAGCCTTCGACGGCGAGCGCACCACGCGCGTGCTCATCGGCCTCGGGCTGGTGTTCCTCGGGTGGTTGCTGTGGCCGTTCACGTTCATCGGCGGTTTCGCGGTCGGCAAGGCCGGCATCGACGTGTGCTTCCAGGCGTCGCGCAGCCCGCTGATCCGCGACGGTCATCCCGATCGGGCCCAGCGGGCCGACGCCGTACGCCAGGTGGTGGGCATCGGTCTCGGCACGGCCTACGTGCTGTTCTTCCCCGGTGCGATCATCGAGGTCGCCGCCCTGCTCTACCTGGCCGGATGCGCGTCGCCGATCCTGATCGGCGTCCGCAATCTCGTCGTCCATGCACCGGTACGACCCGAGCTCACGTCGCGGACGGGGTCGCTTCTGGCCGAGTCACTCGGCGGCGTGGCCTACGGGCAGGCCGGGGTGATCCTGCTGGGTCTGCTGGCCTCGTCGTCCAGCGCCGGCTACTACTCGTTCGGCCTGACCGTCCTGATGTCGCTCAGCGCGCTCGGGCAGAGCTTCGCCTACACCTTTCACGAGGGATTGCGGCGGTCGGCGGGCGATGTGGAGAGTGGTCCTCCGCTGGGCACGGCGCTGCTGCTGTCAGCGGCCACGGGATTGGCGATGGGCGTCATCGCCACCACGCTGTGGCTGGCCGACTTCAACCAGGACCTCTGGCTCACCTTCGCCTGGCTTGCTCCGGTCTGCTCCCTCCGCACGCTGAGCAGCGTCTCGACCGTCGTGCTGATGATGCAGCACCGCGACGTCTTCCGCCTGAAGGTCACCGCGGTCTGTCTGGTGGTCAAGGTGGCCCTGATCGTGGCGCTGAGCTCGAAGGGCGGCCCGGGCGCGGCGGCGGCGTTCCTCGTCGCCGACACGATCATGTCGGGTGCCTACGCCCGCAGTGTCTACGGACGACGCGACGCACCACGGGCAGCCGCTGATGGTTGAGCGTCTCGCGTTCCTGCTCGGCAAGGACCCCACGACGTCGCTGGGCGGAGACATGACGATGTTCCGCACGATGCGGGCGGTCGCGTCGGAACGCTACGACACTGAGGTCATCTGCCTGTCCGAGCAACCGGAACGCAACGAGCCGGGCATCGTCCGCGTTCGCAAGCCGGCGCTGTCGCTGCCGCCACTGGCCATCGAGTCGTTGGTCCGACGTCGCAGTCTCGTCCACACGCGATTCGACGTCGACGGCCTGCGGGATGCCATCGAAAGGTCGTCGGCAGACCGGTTCGTGGCGCTGCACTGTCATCTGGCCGAGTCCTACCTTCGGGCGAGAGAGGTGCGCCCGGCACAGGACCTGTTCATCAGCATGGAGGTCCTCGGGTCGTCCGCCTGGCGACGAGCGCACCGATTCTCTGGCCGGTTCGAGGCCCGCCGGATGCGCCGTGACGAGCAGCGCGTCACGGCAGCGGCTCGTGCCGTGGCGGGTTACGACCGCGACGACATGGATTCGTGTCGAGCCGCGGGACTCGACGCGCACTGGCTCCCGTTGACCCTGCCGCCTGCGCCGAGCGTCGATGTCGCCACGACGCCGCCGCGCATCGTCATGCTCGGCAACCGCACCTGGCGGCCGAACGCCGAGGCCGCCCACTCGATCGTTCGACTCTGGCCGCGGATCGCCGTCGACCTGCCCCAGGCCGAGCTCTGGCTCGTCGGTCCGAGGCCGACCGACCCCGCCCGGGATCTCCCATCCGGCGTCACCGACCTCGGCATGGTCGAGGACGTCGACGCCGTGTTGTCGCGCAGCCGCGTGCTCACAGCGCCGGTGACGGTCGGCGGCGGTGTCCGGGTCAAGCTGCTCGAGGCCGCCGCTCGCGGTCTCCCGGTCGTCTGCAGCCCGGAGGCCGTCGGCTCGATCGAGGCCGCGATCGGCATGGCGCCCGCAGCGGACGAGGACGACTTCGTCGCTCGGTGCCGAGCGTTCCTGCTCGACGCCCAGCTGGCCGCCCACGAAGGTGCTCGTCTGCACGACATCAATGCTCGCCGTTGGTCCGACCGAGTCGGGCAGGACGCCGTCCTGGAATGGCTGGGCGCGTGAGCGTTGGCGGAGGCGCGAGACGGGTGCCGACCATGACGTTGGGCCTCTCCGTCCTCGTGACGGTGCTCTCGCTGCCCTTGATCCTTCGCGGAGACTCCACCCGCGAGATCGTTCTCGCGACCGCCGTTGCGGTGTTCGCGGCATACGTGGCCGTGATCCATCCGCTCTCGATCTTCGGCGCGCTGGCGGCGGTCCTGGGCTTCAGCCCGTACGCCCACCTTCCCGGCACCGAGATACCCCTGATCCTCGTCCTCGCGGTCGGCCTGTGGGTGGCGCTCATGTTCGTGCCCGGGGTGGAGCTCCGACCCGGGTGGTGCGAGTGGTGGGTCCTGGCTCTTGCAGCTGTTGCTCTCCTGTCGGTCGTCGCGACCGGTTTGTCTGTCGCCTCGTCCATCGAGCTCGTGGCCTGGGTCGCAGCGACGGCGGTCGTCATCCCGATCCGGTTCCTGCCGACCGAAGCGCGGGAGACGACTGCACGGACGTTCGCGGTCAGCACTGCCGTGGCGTCTGTCGTGGGCATGATCCTCTTGATCGCCCCGAGCGGGGTGATGGCCCGGGTTCTGTCGTTCACCGGGATCGACCCTCAGCGCCCCAATGTCCAACAGGTGGCGGGATCGGAGTCGATCACGACCCGGCTCAATGGCACCTACCTCGAGGCCAACATCGCGGGGCTCATCCTCGCGGCCGGCTTCCTCCTCGCCCTCGTCTACTTCGACGGCCGGATGCGCGTCGCCCTGACCGTCGTCATCGGCAGCGGCCTGTTGCTTACCCTCAGCCGGGCGGCTCTCGCGACCGTCGTCGTCGCCGTCGTCCTCGTCGCGCTGCGTGCAGGTGGACGTCGACGGCTGAGGTTGTTCTGGTCCGGGGTCACCGGAGCCGTGGTCGGTCTGGCGATCCCGGGTGTTCGCGGCCGGCTCCTGGACTCCTTCGGTCCCACGGACACCGGCACGTCAGCACGTTGGCAGGCGCTCCAGGACTTCCCGGGGGTCATGGACGGGCACTGGATCTGGGGGTTGGGGTGGGACCGGCCGGAATTCCGCGACGCCGCTCTCAACCGGGCAACCAATCTCGTGGCCAACGCCCCACTGGCGACGGTCTACCGCGGAGGCGTCATTCTCGGTGCCCTTGTCGTGGTCGTGTTGCTCGCGCTCGTCGTCCGTTCCTGGGCGAACTCACGTCGCTCGTTCGCTGACGCCGTGCAGTGCTGCTCGGTCATCGCGTTCGTGGCGGTCGCACTTCAGCTCGACCACCCGGTGGCCAATCAGCCCTCGGCGACGGTGATGATGTCGCTGCTGGTGGGGTTGTCGATGCATCGCGACGACCGTCTGGTCCCGCAGCCACGGCGTTCCGGCAGTAGGCCCACCGCCACGGACACCGCCCGCGGATGAGCATGGCGGCAGTAGCGTGTGGCCATGCCCGGGTCGTTTGAGACATATCGAGCGCTCGGCCACCGGACCGTTCACGGCTGGGTTGATCCACAGACGCTCGACGTCCTGCGCTTTCTGAGCGACGCGCAGGAGAGCGCGGGGGTCGAAGGAGCGGTGGCCGAGATCGGCGTGCACCACGGCAAGCTGTTCATCGGCCTGCAGCTGTTGAACCGGCCCGGTGTCGCGGCGGTCGCCATCGACGTGTTCGACGACCAGCACCTGAACGTCGACCAGTCAGGGCAAGGAGATCTGCACCGGTTCGAGTCCCATGTGCGTCGGTGGGGCGACTGGTCCAGCGTCGTCGTCAAGCAGGGTGACTCCACGCAGCTGACCGGCAGCGAGGTCCGGGAGCTCGCGCACGGACCGGTGCGGATGTTCAGTGTCGACGGCGGGCACACCGAGGAGACGGTGCACGTCGACATGCGGACGGCGGAGCAGTCGATCGGCCCCGGAGGCATCGTGGTGGTCGACGACGTGTTCAACGAGGAGTGGCCGGGGGTGTCCGTGGGCACCCTGCGGTACCTGGACGGCGGCGGAACGCTGGTCCCGTTCGCGATCGCCTACAACAAGACGTATTTCACCGACAACGACCACGCAGCCCTCTTCCGCGAAGCGATCCGGCGGGTCTACGGACGTCGGTGGCGGACGGCCCACAAGACCACGGTGTTCCACCAACGCGACGTCGAGGTGCTGTGGCCGACGCCGCTGACTCCACGCAGCATCCTGCGCCGCAATCGCCTCGCTCGGAAGGCCCATGCGGCGCTGACCACAGTTCGCGGCCGGCGAGGCGTGTCATAGGGTTTGGGCACCAGCTGAACGGAGTCCGATGGGTGACCACGTGCGTGTTGCGATTGCTCACGACTACTTGACGCAACGCGGTGGTGCCGAGCGGGTCGTCCTGGCGATGGCCAAGGCGTTCCCGGACGCTCCGATTTACACGACCCTGTACCAACCAGCGGAGACGTTCCCCGAGTACGCCCACCTCGACGTGCGTCCGTCCTGGCTGAACAGGATCCGTTACCTGCGGCGCCATCACCGCTTGGCACTGCCACTCCTCCCGAGGGTCGTCTCGTCGATGAAGATCGATGCCGACGTCGTGCTCGCCAGCAGCAGCGGATGGGCCCATGGAGTCACGAGTACGGGCGCGAAGCTCGTCTACTGCTACTCACCGGCACGGTGGTTGCATCAGCAGCAGAGGTACCTCGGCGACCACGCGACCCGCGGCACGGCCGTCGCCCTCAGGCTGCTCAGCCCTTGGCTCCGCCGGTGGGACTTCCGGTCCGCACAAACGGCGTCGAGCTACGTGACGATCTCCTCCGTGGTCCAGGACCGGGTGCACTCCGTGTACGGACTGCCGTCGGTGGTCCTCCCTGCGCCGCGACCCAACACGGACACCTGCCCGTCCGAGCCGATGAGGTCCGTGGAGCACTGGCTGGGCGGCCACACCTTCGAGCTGTGCGTCTCGCGCCTGCTGCCGTACAAGAACGTCGACAAGATCGTCGCCGCATACACGCACGAGCCCCGTCGACGCCTGGTCGTCGTCGGAAGCGGTCCGCAGAAGAGGTCGCTGCGGGCCGCCGCCAGCGACAACGTGCTGTTCCTGGAAGGCATCTCCGACGGAGAGCTGGCCTGGCTGTATCGCCGGTCGCGAGCCCTCATCGCCATCAGCTACGAGGACTACGGCCTCACGCCGCTGGAGGCGGCGTCCTTCGGCAGGCCCAGCATCGTGCTCCGCTGGGGCGGCTTCGTCGAGACGATGGTCGAGAACGTCACTGCGGTGTTCATCGAGGTGCCGGACGCCGGACACGTCCGACGCGCCCTCGAGCAGCTCGACGCGCGCGAGTGGAACGCCGAACGCATCATGGAGCGTGCGGCTCGCTACGACGAGGACGTCTTCATCGAGAACATCCGCGAGCTCGTCAAGGCCCAGCTCGAGCAGAGCGCGAGCTCCTGACCCCGCCGGTGCTTTCCAACTTTCGGTCGTCAGGTCCACGATGGAGCCGAGGGTGGTCCATCACTTTCGTCGGGGCTCGCAAGAAGGAATCCGGCGTGCAGACCGAGATCATGTTCTCGATGGATGCATCCTCGAGCGCACCGCACATCGTCGGGTCGGTGCTGGTGCCACAGGCCGCGCGGTACTCGCCCCGCTGGTTCGACCGCGGTGATCGCACATACGTCAGCATCATGGTCGGGTCGAGCGTGGTCGACGCGATGATCCTCAAGATGTGTTCCCAGCATCCGAGCGTGCGTTGCATCAAGCGCGAGGAGCTCCCCGCTGCCTGACGCTGACGCCCTAGGATCAGCCCATGCGAGTCGACGTCCTCAACTGCGCGGTCATGAACAATCTGCTGATCAGGCCGCAGCTCTGTGCCGTCGTGCTGCTCTGCCACACCGACGCGGGTCTCGTGCTCGTCGACAGCGGGCTCGGAACGGCGGATCTTGCCGAGCCTGAGCGTCGCCTCGGACTGATCCGGTTCTTGCAAGGCGCGGATCGCGACGCGCGGCACACGGCGTTGAGCCAGGTCAAGGCCGCCGGACACGCGCCGGAGGACGTGACACACATCGTGCTCACCCACCTCGACAACGACCACGTCGGCGGAATCGCCGACTTCCCCGGCGCTGTCGTCCACACGACCGCCGACGAGTACCGCGCCGCGGTCACCGACCCGGACTGGAGGGACAAGGTCCGGTACCGCCCGGCGCAATGGGATCACGAACCGGACTTCCGCACCCACGAGGGGCGCGGCGACGTCTGGAAGCACGACCTCACCGGCCACGAGGTGCTGCCGGGCATCACGCTGATCCCGATGCCCGGGCACTCACGAGGCCATGCCGTCGTGGCGGTCGACACCGGCGAGAGGAGCATGATCATCCACTCCGGAGACGCCGTGTTCGACGCGAGCAGCTATGCCAAAGCGTCACCGTCTGGCCGGCCGCTGAGGAAGCTGCCGTCGATGCGTGCGTTCGAGAGCGTCGTCGGACGCGACCACCGCGCCATCCGCGAGAACCATCGCACGTTGGCCGGCCTGAACAACCAGCCCGGCGTCACCGTCATCCCCGCCCACGACAAGCGGATCCTCGAGGATCTCCAGGGCCGGACATGACACAGTGGTGCCGAGCCTGCCTGTCGACGGATGTCAGGGATCATCCGGCGTCACGCGCGACCGGAACCGTCATCCAGGAGTGCTGCCTGTGCGGCCTCCACTCGGTGCGCGACCGCGAGAGCCTGGAGTTCTACGCCGCGCTGTACGACGGTGACCGCGACTCCTTCGAGGAGTGGGCGTCAGAGCTGCGGACCCATGTCGTCGATCGCCGACACGTGGAGGCGTTGGCACGGCTGACTGGCATGCTCGGTCCGGTCGAGAGCCCAAGCATCTTCGACATCGGCGCCGGCGACGGAGCCTTCCTGGAGATGGCGCGTCAGTCCGGCTTTCGTGCCCACGGCAACGAGGTGTGGACCGGGGCGATCCAGCGGGCCCGCGACGTCCGTGACATCGAGCTCTCCTTCGGTGACCTCTCGCAGCTGTCCGATCCGGGCACGCATGACGTCGTGACGATGTGGTGCGTCCTCGCGCACGTGCCCGACGAGGACGCTCTGCTCCGCAGGGTGTGGTCCATGCTCGACCCCGGGGGCTACCTCCTCATGCAGACCCCCCGCTACTCGTCCCTCGACACGATGGCGATGGCGATGCACGACCTGACGCGGGGACGCGTGAGCCGCATCAGCGACCGTCGCCTGGCCGAGCACCACATGAGCCTGCACACCGAGAAGAGCATCCGCCAGGTCCTCGATCGCCTCGGCTTCGAGGTCGTCACCGTCGAGGCGCGCTCGCGGTGGGGCTTCACGACCGAGAGCTACCTCGAGTCTCTCGACCTCCCGCAGCGCGTCCTGCGGCCGGCAGCGAAAGTCATCGACCGACTGGTCGAGCGGGGTTGGTTCTTCCGCAATGTCCTCGACGTCCTGGCCAGACGCCCGGCAGGGCCTTAGCCGCTCCCGGGGCTGCGCTTGCTAGCCTCGCGGGGTGAAACTCTCCGTCGTCGGATGCGGCTATCTGGGTGCCGTCCATGCCGCCTGCATGGTCCAGCTCGGTCACGACGTCGTGGGCATCGACACCGACAAGGCCAAGGTCGACGCCCTCCAGGCGGGTGAGGCGCCGTTCTTCGAACCCGGTCTGCCTGAGCTCCTCGCCGAGGCCCTCGCCACCGGCCGCCTGACGTTCTCGTCCGACGTCGCCGACGCCGGAGGTGCCGAGGTGCACTTCATCTGCGTCGGCACCCCACAGCTCGCGGGCGAGATCGCCGCGGACCTCAGCTACGTCGACTCGTCCCTCGCATCGCTCCTGCCGCACCTCTCCGCGGGCGACCTCGTCGTGGGCAAGTCCACCGTCCCGGTGGGCACGGCCGAGCGTCTCACCACCGTGCTGGACGAGTCCGACACCGGTGCCCTCCTGGCGTGGAACCCCGAGTTCCTGCGCGAGGGCCACGCGGTCAACGACACGCTGCATCCGGACCGACTCGTCTACGGCGTCCCGGCCGGCATCGGGGGCGACCGCGCGGTCACGCTGCTCGACGAGGTTTATACGGCGACGATCGCCAAGGGAACCCCGAGGCTGTTCACCGACCTGGCCACCGCCCAGCTGGTCAAGGTCGCGGCCAACTCGTTCCTCGCCACCAAGATCTCGTTCATCAACGCGATGGCCGAGTTGTGCGAGGCCACCGGCGCGGACGTGACCCTCCTCGCCGACGCGATCGGCCACGACCAGCGCATCGGCCGCAAGTTCCTCAACGCCGGCCTCGGCTTCGGCGGCGGTTGCCTCCCCAAGGACATCCGGGCGTTCATGGCCCGCGCTGGCGAGCTGGGCGTCGACCAGACCCTCGCCTTCCTGAGTGACGTCGACGCCATCAACAGCCGTCGCCGCACACGCATGGTCGAGCTGGCTCGCGACGAGTGCGGCGGCTCGCTCGACGGGTTGCGGGTGGCAGCGCTGGGCGCCTCCTTCAAGCCGAACAGCGATGACATCCGCGACTCCCCGGCTCTCGACGTCGCCGAGCAGATGCGACTGCAGGGCGCCGATGTCGTGGTCACCGACCCGCACGCGCTCGAGAACGCGCGTGTGGCGCACCCGGACCTCTCGTTCGCCGACTCTGCCCTCGAGGCCGCCTCGGGTGCCGACCTGGTGCTCCTGCTCACCGAGTGGTCCGACTACGTCGAGCTCGACCCCGAACAGCTCGGCGGCGTCGTGCGTCAGCGTCGCATCTTCGACGGGCGTCTCGCGCTCGATCCCGTCGCCTGGCGCGATGCCGGCTGGGTCTACCGCTCCCTCGGCCGTCCGTGACGGGCAGTCGTGACGGCGGCTTCTTCCGCGCCGCCGAGGGCAGGCAGGTCATCGTCCAACCGCCCAACCCGGCGATCGGTGTCTTCCTCGCGGCCACGGCGTTGCGATGGAGCTCCTGGGACGCCCGCGACACCGAGCTGTTCTGGCTCGGCCGCGGTGCGCTGGTCGCCTGGGCCGCCGACGAGATCCTTCGCGGCGACGCGCCGGTGCGCCGGCTCCTGGGTGCGGTGGTGCTGGCCTGGCAGGTGTTCGTGCTGTTCCGCTGAGTTGCGGTGCGCCGCGTCAGCCCTCGAGCAGCCCTTCCTTCCGCGCCGCCGCCACCAGCTTCCGGACATGGGCCAACCGACCGCAGTCCGCGTCGATCTGGGCGTTCCGTTCCTGGCAGAACGCCGCGCCGAGATCGCGTCGAGCCCTCGCTCCGATCTCGTCGCGCGCCGAGTTGATGATCGTCAGCTCCTCCTCGGTGAGGTGGTGGTTCACGACTCGGGCCAGCTCCTCGACGGCGTCGTCGAACTTCTGGGTCGTCGTGCCGGCGCACTCGAGCACCGCGAGCAGCGCCTCGTTGCCCTCGGCGTGCTCGTGCTCTCCGTGCTCGGCCTCCTCCTTGCCGACCGCGCGCAGGCGGCGCAGCCGGGGATAGACGCGACGCTCCTCCGCCTCGGCATGGGCGACGTGGAGGGCGGAGAAGGTCCAGCGCACCGCATCGCGGTCCGAGCCGGAGCTGCGCATCTGTCGCAGGAGCTCCTCGAACCGGCGGTGGTCGTTGAGGATGAGGTCGACGACGTCACCGGACAGTGGTCGCCCGAGGTCGATCGCGGTGCTCGGTTCCATGAGATTCCTTCGTGTCGCCATCGAGCCTAGTGCGATGCGCTGAGGGCGCCTGGTGCGATGATCGATCCATGTGGGCCAACCTCGTCGACAATCCGCGCCGCGGCCGCCTGGTCGTCGGACTCTTCCTCCTGATGTTCGGTGTGGGGGCGCTGGCGCTCCCCTCCCTGGGAAGGATGAGCATCCGCGGTGTCGAGATCCTGGACGTCGAGTTCATGCGCACCAGCGCGAAGGCGGCCGAGCAGGTCGCGCGGCTCGGGCCCGAGGGGGTTGACGCGGCGCGCATCTCGCTCTACCTCGACTTCCCGTTCCTCGTCCTCTACGCGGTGGCGCTCAGCGCGGCGTGCATCGTGGTCGCGGCACGGGCGGCGGACCGCGGACGAACGAGTCTCGCCGCCATCGGGCAGCGCGTCGCCTGGCTTGCGCCCGTGGCCGCCGCGTGCGATGCCCTCGAGAACATCGCCATCCTCCAGGTGCTCGCCGACCGCGTCGACCAGCCCTGGCCGGCCATCGCGTTCGGGTTCGCGGCGGTCAAGTTCGTGCTGCTGGCCGTGGTGGGCGGATACCTGGTCGTGGGCCTGTTCCTGACGCTGCGTCGTCGGGAGAGCGCCGACGACCCGGCGTGACGTTCAGCCCTCGAGTCGGGCCTTCAGTCCGTCGAGCTCGGTCCAGAGCGTGGTCGGCAGCGTGTCGCCGAACCTCTCGAACCACTCGTTGATCTGTGGCAGCTCGGCCTTCCACTCCTCGACGTCGACACGGAGCGCCGCCTCGAGCTGGTCGGCGCTGATGTCGAGGCCCTCGGTGTCGATCGCGTCAGGCGACGGGATGAGTCCGATGGGCGTCTCGTTGGCCTCGACGTCGCCTTCGACGCGCTCGATGACGTACTTGAGGATGCGGCTGTTCTCCCCGAAGCCTGGCCAGAGGAAGCCGCCGTCGTCGTCGCGGCGGAACCAGTTGACGTAGAAGATCTTCGGGAACTTGGACTCGTCGTTGTTCTTGGCCATCGAGATCCAGTGGCTGAAGTAGTCGCCGGCGTCGTAGCCGATGAACGGCAGCATCGCCATCGGGTCGCGTCGCACGACGCCGACCGCGCCGACGGCCGCGGCCGTGGTCTCGGACGAGAGGGTGGCGCCCATGAAGGTGCCGTGGGT
Organism: Aeromicrobium sp.; assembly: GCA_051005615.1. Lineage (GTDB taxonomy): Bacteria > Actinomycetota > Actinomycetes > Propionibacteriales > Nocardioidaceae > Aeromicrobium. The sequence continues at coordinate 9,432 of JBPCJE010000036.1, read as the reverse complement.
CCAGTCGCGGGCCTCGGTGACGAGCGGGATCGTCGTCTTGCGACGTCCGCCGAACAGGATCGCGTCGAGCGGGACGCCGTTCGGGTCGTCGTACTCCGGGGCAATGACGGGGCACTGCTTGATCGGCGTGCAGAAGCGGCTGTTCGGGTGGCTCGAGAGCTCGTCCGCCGAGGGGAGCCTGCGACCCGCGCCATCAAGCCCAGTCGGGGTCCAGTCGCGGCCCTTCCAGTCGGTGAGGTGGGCCGGCGGCTCATCCGTCATGCCCTCCCACCAGATGTCGCCGTCGTCGGTGAGCGCGACGTTCGTGAAGACCGAGTTGCCCTGCTCGATGGTGCGCATGGCGTTGGCGTTGGTGCTCCAGCCGGTGCCGGGCGCGACGCCGAACAGGCCGAACTCCGGGTTGACGGCGTACAGGCGGCCGTCGGCCCCGACGCGGATCCAGGCGATGTCGTCGCCGATCGTCTCGGCCTTCCAGCCGGGGATCGTGGGCTCGACCATCGCCAGGTTGGTCTTGCCACACGCGCTCGGGAACGCCGCGGCGACGTACTTGACGTCACCCTCGGGGTTGGTGAGCTTGAGGATGAGCATGTGCTCGGCCATCCAGCCCTCGTCGCGGCCCATCGCCGAGGCGATGCGCAGCGAGTAGCACTTCTTGCCGAGCAGGGCGTTGCCGCCGTAGCCGGAGCCGAACGACCAGATCATGCGCTCCTCGGGGAACTGCACGATGTACTTGGTCTCGTTGCACGGCCACGCGACGTCGTCCTGACCGGGTTCGAGCGGAGCGCCGATCGAGTGCAGCGCCGGCACGTAGTCGGCGGAGGTCTCCTCGATCTTCGCGAGGACCTCGCTGCCCACACGGGCCATGACGGTCATCGAGGCGACGACGTAGCCGGAGTCGGTGATCTCGACGCCGAACATCGGGTGCTCGGACTCGAGGTGGCCCATCACGAAGGGGATGACGTACATGGTTCGTCCTTGCATGCACCCCTCGTACAAGGCGACCATTGTTCTTTTCATGTCGGCGGGCGCCATCCAGTTGTTGGTGGGGCCGCTGTCGGCCTCGTCGACGGAGCAGATGAAGGTGCGGTCCTCGACGCGGGCGACGTCGGACGGATCCGAGGCGCACCAGAAGGAGTTGGGCTTCTTCGACTCGTCCAGACGGACGAAGGTCCCTGCGTCGACCAGCTCGTCGGTGACCTGCGTCCACTCCTGCGGCGTTCCCTCCACCCAGTGGATCCGATCCGGCTTCGTGAGGGCGGCCACCTCGTCGACCCAGGCCTGGAGCTGCTGGTGGGTGGTCTGGTACGTCGAGCTGATGGTGTCAGAAGACATGTGTGAACTTTTCCTTCTCGCGCATCGCGGGCCAAGACGTTCTGACTCGCACTCCCGGAACCGTCGGAACCGGGTAGCTGATGTGTGATGGGCCCATCCGTGCAGGCACGAACGGTTGTCCGACTGTACGCCGTCACCGATCGGGAGGAGAAAGCGAGGCCGGGTGGAATTGGTCACAACGCACGCGGGCCGGCGTCCGACCGGTTGGCTGCATCCGGCAGGATCGGGGGCATGGGGGTTGAGCTCACGTTCGCGATGTCCACGGATTCGTCTGCCGCGATGCGCGTGCAGACCATGCTGCTGCCGTACGACGACCGGTGGGAGAACCGCTGGATCGAGGAGGGCGACCACACCTATCTCCTCATCCGCGTGCCCGAGGGTGGCGTCGAGGGGTTCATCGACGAGGTCCGCGCCTGCCACCCCACGGTCTCGCACCTGACGACATGACCGATTTCGAGTCGCCGATCGCGACCGGTTAGACTCGGCACGGCCCTCCGGGGCGTTGCGCCCGTAGCTCAACGGATAGAGCATCTGACTACGGATCAGAAGGTTGGGGTTTCGAATACCTCCGGGCGCGCAGAGCGGTGGGTCTCTGACCTGCTCAGACAGGCGAAGGCCCCCGTTGCGTTAGCGGCACCGGGGGCGTTCTCTCACAGATTTCTCACGGGATTCACGCCCGAAGGCACTGCGTACGCGGAGATGGCAACCGTCGCCGTGCTCGCCGGGCTCCTCCCCGGCTGATCTGTGTCCTCGGCTCGCCGCGGTGAGCTCGCGACTTGACCTCAAGTCTAGTTCAGGTTCTAACCTGGGCCCAGGTTGACCACTGAGCATCGGAAGGATGTCCATGGCCCACGATTTGCCGTACGCGGCACATCGGCGCCCACGACACCGATCACGAATGCGCCGTGACAGATGTCATCGGGGAGGTGGCGAGGGTTCGCGGTATCGAGCCCTTTGAGACCAACTACCAAAAGGTCGTCCGGTTGCACACCCCAACGGGATGCCTCCATTCGTCGGCGGAGAACCCGTCGTTTGCTAGTACTCGCGTTCCCCAACCTCGCATCGTGAAAATGTCGAATGGGTACAGGGCCGGTTAACGAATAGCACGCACGACCGGCGTTCTTGGGAGTCGGAATGGTGGGGTCTCACAAACTTCTCTCGGATGGCCCTGACACGAGACGGGACTGGGCGTCACATCTAGGGGCTGTCCCCTCCAGTATCACTTGACTGCACGACACGGGTCAGCACCAGGTCTCCCGTCTTTGAATCAACTAGTCGTAGCGGTTTCCACGATGCTTGAGCCTGCGAGGAGTCGTATGGTCTGCTCCTCGCAGGCAGCAGTGACGTCGATCGGGGACGTCGCGAACGAGTGCGCGATCACGTCGAGCTCGTCGTCGGTGCGTCGCGGGTCGTGGTGGAATAGCACCACCCGACCGACGCCCGCCGCGACACCCATGCCCTGCGCGTAGTCAATGGTCGAGTGACCGAACGTCCGCCGCCCCGGATACTCCTCCGCCGTGTACTGCGCGTCGTGGATCAGCACGTCTGCGTCCTTGGCCAGGGAGAGCGCGGCCTCGTGGTAGGGCCCGAAGCCATCGGGACCGTCGCCGAGGGATCCCGGCCAGTGGTCCGAGAGGTACGCCACGGTGTGCTCCCCGTCGCTGACCCGGTAGCCGAACGTACGGCCGCCCTTGTGCGGGATCTCGCGGGCGTGGACCGTGAAGCCCTCGATCTCGTGCTCGCCCTCATCGAGGTAGCCGAACGACCAGCTTCCGCGCAGGTCGCCCGGCAGGATCGGGAAGTGCGGCGGCGACATCGCACGTGCCAGCAGCTCCTCGGCCGTTCCGCCCTCCTGCTGGGGAATGAGCATCCGGATTGCCGCGCCCGGCTGGTCCCCGGAATGGAAGAACGGAAGTCCATGGGTGTGGTCCCAGTGCAGGTGCCCGATCAGCAACGTGCCCCGGAACGGTCGGCCGTCGATGAGCCTGCTGACCCGACTCAGGCCCGTGCCGGCGTCGAGCAGGAGGGTCGGGTCTTCGCCGTTTCTTGCGATCGCAACGCACGAGGTGTTGCCGCCGTAGCGCACGAACTCCGGGCCGGGGGCCGGGGTGGACCCGCGCACCCCGCAGAAGTCGATTCTCATGCGGGCGGCTGTGAGCCGGCCTGCTCCTCGCGACGGTGCCCCTCACTGAGCTCCTGGAGCGCCTCGAGATCCACCTGATCGGCGGTCGCCACCGCGACGCGGGCCTTGGTGATGGCGCTCAGGGTAGAGGTACGGGTACCACCTTCCAGGAGCGCGCGCTCTCCGACGACGGCGCCAGGGCCCAGCTCGGCGATCGGTTCGCCATCGACGAGCACCTCAAGCACCCCGTCGAGCAGCAGGAAGAGTTCTCGCCCAGCGTCTCCCTGACGGGTCAGTTCCTCGCCCGGAGCCAGCTTGCGTACCTTCGGCTTCGCACCGCCGCGCATGATCGCCTCCGACAGCGTTCGCTCCAGCGCGGTCTCGGCGACCGTGAGCAGTGCCGGGCTGTCCACGTCTCCCCACGGGCTGTGGTCGCCGAAACATTCCTTCGACCAGCCACTGAAGTCGGTCAGTCCGCTCTTCGCCGCCAGCGCGCCGCTGTCGTCGTAGACCCAATGACGGGGGAATGGGCTGGCTCCGGTCATCTGCCACTCGGAGTTTCCATCGGCGTGCAGAATCAGCTCGAGTGTCGTCCACACCGTCGGAGCGCTGAACTGCACGAACGGCTTGCGGCTCACCGTCCTCGGCATGGGTGCGCCGGTCCGACCGCCGACGGTCTGGCGGAACTTCACCCAACCGTCGCCAACCTCCGGCTCGTTCTGGATGTCGGGGTACGAGAACGCCGTGAATGTCGTGGACGACGGACCCAACCGGAGGGTCGTCGAGCCGATCAGCCCCTTGCCCGCATGTCCGTGCCCGGTGATCTTGCCGTCGTCGTCGACCTCGATCCACGCGGCCAGGTTGTTGGCGAACCGGAACCTGTCCTCGTCGCGCCACTCGACCAGGTCGCCAAGCTCGGCGGGCAGGGGTGGGTCGTAGTGCCCGATGCCCAGGGAGAACGGGATCTTCATCGGGCCGGGGATGGCCTCCGAGGGGATCCACGAGACAGAGGTGATGGATGACGAGTGACGCATTGCGAGCTCCTTCGACAACGGGTGTCTGAGGGTTCCAGAGTCCCACCGAACTGCGCTGAGTGGCATGGATGTAGTCCCGTCAATCCGGAGAGGGGCAGACACCACCGTGCGCTCACCCGCCTGCACGCTGTCTGATTCGGTCAAAGTGCCACAGGCTGTTGTCTGACGTTCGACACTTGTATCACCTACGGGGCCAGCCATATGAGGAGAACCGATGACCGAACCCGCTCGAATCGGGCTGTTTCTCGCCGACGACAACCTCATCGTCCGCGAAGGTGTGCGGGTCCTCCTGGAGATGGAGGACGACTTCGAGGTGCTGGGGACGGCCGCAGACTATGACGGCTTGGTGGCTGGCGCCGAGGCCGCAGCGCCGCAGGTGGTGGTCACCGACATAAGGATGCCTCCGAGCTTCGCCCGTGAGGGGATCGATGCAGCCAAGGAGATAAGAAAGCGCCACCCCGGCACCGGCGTCGTCATCCTCAGCCAGTACGACGACCCTGACTACGCGGTCGCGCTGCTCTCGGAGGGTGCAGCAGGGTATGCGTACCTGCTCAAGGACCGGGTGGCCGAGGGGGACCAGCTGGCGAGGGCTGTTCGCGAGGTTGCCGGAGGCGGCTCAATGCTGGATCCGAAGATCGTGGCGGCGCTCACCCAGCCGGTCCGCCGCAGCGACCTCTCTTCAGATGAGGAACAGCTCCTCCAGCACGTGGCCGAGGGCACCCCGATCAAGGCGATCGCGGTTGCGAGCAAGACGACCCCGGCGGACGTAGCGACCGCGATCGAACGGCTATTCGTACGACTGGCCGAGGGACTGAGCGGCGGAGACCAGCAATGCCTGGATCGTCTCAAGACACTTCAGCAGGCGATCATCAACAGGGAGGAGCAGGGCGAGTCACTTTCCCGCCTGTTGCCAGACGGCATTGCCGCCAGGCTGCGCGCCGGTGGCCACGCTGTCGGGGAGACCGAACGCCTCAACGTCACGGTGCTCATGTCGGACATCCGCGGCTACTCGGCGATAGCCGAGCGCACCGACCCGAGCGCGCTCGCAGGACAGCTCAACGCTCACCGGGCCAGCATGAACGACGCGATCCACGCCGAGGGCGGGACGGTCATGCAGTTCGTGGGCGACGCAGTGATGGCGGTGTTCGGTGCACCCGAGCCGAGCACGGACCACGCCGACCGCTCGGTTGCCGCAGCGGCCGGAATGCATCTCGCGCAGGCTGAGGTCAACGCCTCCTTCGTCGCCCAGGGCCTGGACCCGTTCGGGTTGGGCATCGGACTGTCCACGGGTGAGGTCGCCGCCGCCCTGCTGGGGTCGGCTGACCGGGTTGAGTACTCATTGGTCGGCGACACCGTGAACCTGACCCAGCGGCTGCAGCAGTGGGCCGAGGCGGGAGAGACGGTCTTGAGCGCCCCCACGATGTCGGCGCTGAGCTCGCCGCTCGACGCGGTCGAGCTGGAGCCGGCGACCGTGAAGGGTCGCGTCACGACCGTGCAGGCCTACAAGATCGGCATTCCGGAGCTTGCTGGATGAGCGGCGGGGCCTCCGCGATGGCGACCTCCGAGCGGGGCCCATTGAGAGCCGATGAGCGACTGCCGGTCACCTTGCCGCTGCCCAACTGGGTCGCGTACGCGATCGCCGGCGTTTCCGTTGCCTCGACGGTGATGTTGCCGTTCGCGTTGGCATCCGGCGACCTGAGCCTCACAGAGGCGGTCGGAGGCTACTACCTGCTGAGCGCGGCGCTCTTCGCCGTGCTTGGCGCGCTGATCTTGTGGCGACGACCGGGGCACGCAGTCGGCTGGATCTTGGTTGGTATCGGGGGTTGCGACACGGTCACCCGGCTGGTGGACGAATACGAGTTGTTCAGATTGGCCGATCGAGCAGGGTTTCCGGCGCTTGCGACGGTCGAGCTGGCTTCTTGGACCTGGGTTCCGCTGATCGCCGGAATCATGATCTGGCTTCCCCTGCTGTTCCCTGACGGCCGATTGCTATCTCGTCGTTGGCGGCCCTTGGCTTGGTTCGGCGCTGTGGCAACGACCCTTCTGTCGTTGACTTTCCTCATTGATGCAGATGGGTACGAACCACTGGCCGGTGTGGGCTTCGCGGTCTTCTTGGCAGCCACCCTCGCCAGCTCGGTGCCGTTCGTACTTCGTTTCCGGCGGTCGAGGGGGGTGGAGCGCCAGCAGTTCAAGTGGGTCTTCTACGGGCTTGCCGTCAGCATTCCCATGCTTGTCGTAGGCACCTCGGGAACCTGGTTAGGCGCCCTGACGGCGGTGTGGTCGATTCCGCCGATGGTCATTCTTCCGGTCTTCATAGCGGTGGCAGTGCTCAAGTATCGGCTCTATGACGTTGATGTGGTGATTAGTCGGACGTTGTTGGTGGCGGGGTTGGTGGGGTTCATCACGGTCGCGTATGTGGGGATTGTGGTGGGTGTTGGGTCGTTGCTGGGTCGTGGTGGGGGTGAGCCGAATCTGGTGTTGTCGGTGGTGGCGACGACGGTGGTGGCGGTGTTGTTTCAGCCGGTTCGGGTGTGGTTGCAGGGGGTGGCGAATCGGTTGGTGTTTGGTCGGCGGTCGACGCCGTATGACGTGTTGAGTGGGTTCGCTACGCGGGTGGGGGCGGGGGAGGCGTCGCCTGAGTCGTTGGTGCATTTGGCGGAGCTGGTGGCGGGTGGGACGGGGGCTGATCCGGCGCGGGTGTGGTTGCGGGTGGGTTCGCAGCTGCGTGCCGAAGCCTCCTGGCCGGTCGACCCTGATGCGGGTGATGACGCTGTCGCGATTGATGTTGAGGGTGATGTGGAGTCGGCGGTGGGCCGGTTGCCGGGTGCTGATTTGTCGGTACCGGTGGTGGAGCGTGGTGAGCTTCTGGGTGTGCTCACGATCGCGAAGCCTCGTGGTGAGCGGGTCAGCGAGGTGGATGTGGACCTGGTGGAGCGTCTTGCGGCTGCCAGTGGGGTGGTGTTGCGCAATTTGCGTCTCGATGCGGAGCTGGGCCAGCGGCTTGACGATTTGGAGGCGTCCAGGCGGCGTCTGGTGAGTGCGCAGGATGATGCGCGGCGGCGGATTGAGGCTGATCTGGCCGGCGGGTCGCGGGCTGAGCTGGGGTTGTTGCGGGAGAAGCTGACCGAGCTCGCTGGACAGGTCGACGCGGTGGCGGCACCGAAGACGGCCATGTTGTTGACCCAGCTGGTCGGCGCCACCGATGGGGCGTTGGGCACGTTGGCGGGCCTGGCTGCGGGGGTGTATCCGCCGAGGTTGGCTGCTGACGGCTTGGTGGTGGCGTTGACCGAGCAAGGCAGCAAAGCGGCCCTACCGGTTCGCGTGCATGCCGACGGGGTGGGCCGGTATGCGCCTGAGGTGGAGGCGGCCGTGTATTTCGCGGTGTTGGAGGGTTTGCAGAACGTCGCCAAGTACGCCAACGCCACCACCGCCCACGTCCGGTTGCGCGACGACGGCGGCGGGTTGTCATTCGAAGTCACCGACGACGGTGCCGGGTTCGACACGGCAAGCACCACCCTGGGCACCGGGCTGCAAGGCATCACCGACCGCCTCGACACCGTCGGCGGCACCCTCACCATCACCTCCACACCCGGGACCGGCACCACCATCACCGGCCACACCCCCACACCCAGCGCCACGGCAGCACCCGAACTCATACCCGAGCTCGCCGGAGCCACTCCATGACCGCCACCGTTGCAACAGATCGTGACCCCCCGCTGCGTCGTATGGCTCGGCTCGCCTGGGTAGCGTGCGGAGTCTCCTTGGTGGTTGCGACGGCACGTGTCGTTCTTGCGATCGTCGATCCGGCGTCGTCGGACTCATCCAGTGGGCCAAGCGTTCCCGGGGGCGGGGTCCCCGTAGCCGCATTCGAGGCACTGGTCCTGGTCATGCTCGCCGTGATTGGGGCAGTGGTGGCCTCCCGCCAGCCCCGCAATCCCATCGGATGGATCCTCGGGGTGATCTCGCTCTCGCTCGGGCTGCTCGTCCTCAGTGCCCACGGTTACTACGCCTTGGCGCTCGATGTTCCCGAACCGAGCCGGAACGCCGTGCTCGTCGCGTGGCTGGCCAGCTGGATCTGGATCCCAGCCATGATTCCGACCCTGACGTTGTTCCCTCTCCTTTTCCCCACTGGCAGGCCGTTAACGTCCCGCTGGCGCCCGATCGTATGGATGGCCATCGCGACCATGGTGGTGGTGTTCATCGGTCAGGCCTTCGCCCCGGGGCGATTCATGGAATACCCCGTGGACAACCCATTCGGAGTCGACAGCGTCGGCATGGCGATCGAAATCGCCGGCTCCATCTTGATGGCAGTCACTTCGCTCACCTCATTGGCTTCCCTCGTGCTCCGCTTCCGGCGGTCGACCGGAGACGAGCGCCAGCAGATCAAGTGGGTAGCCGTGGCGGCGGTCCTGTTCATAGCGATCGTCGTGGGGACGGGACCAATACAGACCTATATCAGCGAGGACGTGGGCTTCGCGACTTTGCTCGTGGGGATCTTGATCATCGCCATCGCCGTCGCCGTCGCGATGTTGAAGTATCGGTTGTATGACATCGACATTGTGATCAACAAGGCTGTGGTGTTTGTGGTGTTGGTGGGGTTCATCACGGTGGTGTATGCGGCGATTGTGGTGGGGTTGGGTCGGTTGTTGCCGTTTGGTGAGGGCAATTTGGTGTTGGCGGTGGTGGCGACTGCGGTGGTGGCGGTGGTGTTTGAGCCGGTGCGGGTGCGGGTGCAGCATTGGGCGAACCGGTTGGTGTATGGCCGGCGCTCCACCCCGTATGAGACGTTGGCGGCGATGACCGCCAGCATCGGTGACGCGGCTGACCCCTCTGATGCGTTGGGTGAGGCGGCCCGGTTGTTGGCTGAGGGGACTGGTGCTGCTCAGGCGGTGGTGTGGGTGGCTCGTGATGGTGTGTTGACCCCGCGGGCGACGGCCGGTGACG
>JBPCJE010000035.1:0-59022 GCA_051005615.1 Aeromicrobium sp. | reverse complement strand
CCGCCACGCAAGGGGCGCTCCGGACCTCGGGATGTGAGGTGTTGCGCGGGTTTTTGCGGCTGTGAACCTGCGCAACCCTTCAGGTCTTGAGGCTCGACTGCCTAGGGGGCGAGGGTGCCGGTCGGGTTGGGGAACTGGACGGCTCCGGAGGCCTTGACGGCACGGGCGGCGGAGACCAGCGCGGTCTCGAGCGTGATCGTGCGGGCCTGGGCCTCCTCGTCGAAGCTGGCCGCGGAGACACGGTCGGTGGCGTCCTCGATCTGGGCGCGGGCGGCACGTCCGCTGTCGGTGATGGTCGCGAGCTCGTCGGTCCAGGCTCGGCGGCGTAGACGCTCGTAGGCCTCCGCCCACTCGTCCTCGGACCACCCTCGGCGCTCGCGCTGGTTCGAGCCGACCCGTCCGTCGGCGACGGAGAGCGCGTTCGCTGCGGCTCCGTCGAGGCCGGCGGCGGTGAGGATCGCGACGTGGCAGTCGCCCCGGTACTCACGCAGGATCGTGGCCGCGTGCCACAGGCGTCCGAGCGGGTCGTCCGGGGCGGGCAGCGACGCGTGGGCGGCGGCGAGTCCTTTGCCGGCATAGTCCAGCGACGCCGCGATCGCGGCGAGATCCTTCGCCATGCGGTCGACGTCTGCCTCGGCCAGGCCCGGGGCCAGCGAGTCGCGGGCGAGGTGGAGACGCGTGGCGAGGATGTCGTCACGGTCGGCCATGGCCCATGCGTCGGGCACCGCCCGCCCGACGAGTCGAGGCGCAAAGCCGTGGAACAGCGCGATCACGACCTCCGGCGGCGGCGTGCCGAGCGCGGCCGAGCGTGAGGCCACGTAGCCCATCCAGTAGCCCTTGAGACCGATCGCCTCGTACCGCTGCTTCGCGTCCGGCGCGAAGTACACCACGTCGTGGAGGACCTCGATCGCCTGCCAGAAGGACCGCTTGACGGCCATGTTCACTCCTTCTCCGTGCTGAATCGTGGTGTCCAGACGCGTCCGGACGACGTGACTCGGGTGCCGCTCGCGCCGACGATGATCAGGCTCTTCATGTCGATGGTGTCGGGGTCGAGAGCGCCGAGGGTGGTGACGGTCAGCGACTCCTCGGCCCGGCCGACGCCGCGGCCGACGACGACCACGGTGTCGGGGGAGCGGCGTTCGAGCAGCACCTGCTGGGCGTCGGCGACCTGGGTGGTGCGCGACCGCGACGCGGGGTTGTAGATGGCGAGCACCAGGTCGGCCTCCGCGACCGCGCGCAGCCGCTTCTCGACGAGCGACCACGACTTGAGCCGGTCGGACAGGCTCAGTACGGCGAAGTCCCCGCCGATCGGTGCACCCGCGCGGGCGGCCACCGCCTGAACTGCCGAGAGTCCCGGGAGCACACGAACCTCGACATCGTCGTACATCGGGTCGTCAGCCGCCTCGAAGACGGCCGATGCCATGCCGAACACCCCGGCGTCGCCACCGGACACGACGGCCACCCGTTCGCCCTTCCGCGCGAGGTCGAGGGCGAGCCGGGCGCGGTCGACCTCCACGGTGTTGCCGGACGCGTGCCGCTGGAGCCCCGCCCGCTGGGGGACGCGCTCGACGTACGGCCCGTACCCGACGACGTGGTCGACGCCCGCCAGCGCGTCCTGCACCTCGGGCGTCAGCCAGTGGTCCGGTCCCGGGCCGAGGCCGACGACCAGGAGCTCAGTGCCGCTCGGGATGTCGAGCACGCCTGGTTCTGCTGATGGCTTGCTCTCGCCCGGGACGACGATGAGGGAGAAGTACGGAACGGATTCGGGGTCGACGTCGGCCACGGGGAGCCATCGCTGCTCGGGCATGGAGGCGCGCTCGACGTACAGGGCGCCGTCGAGGCGGCCGGCCTGCTCGAGTGCGGACCGGACGGCCGGGAAGGTGCGGCCGAGCTTCATGATGATGGCGCCGTCGGTGTCGGCGAGGCGTCGGGCCAGCTCGGGCTCGGGAAGGGTGCCGGGGAGGATCGTCAGGACGTCGGTCTGACGCACGAGCGGTTCGGCCACGGCCGCCGTGGCCGCGGCGAAGGCCGGCACCCCGGGCACGACCTCCGTCTCGAAACGGTCGGACAGCCGGTCGTGCATGTACATGTAGGAGCCGTAGAACATCGGATCGCCCTCGGCGAGCACCACGACGGTGCGGCCCGCCACCAGGTGCGAGCCCAGTCTCTCGGCGCACTCCTCGTAGAACTCGGCCATCGCACCGGCATAGCCACCCGGATGATCGGTCGTCCCGGTGGTGACCGGGTACTGCAGCGCCTCCTCGATCGCTCCGGCGGGGATGAATCCGGCGGCGATGCGTCGAGCGTTCGACTGCTTGCCGACGCCTTGGTGGTACGCAACGACGTCGGCGGACGCGATGAGCCTGGCCGCTTTGAGCGTCACCAGCTCGGGGTCGCCCGGTCCGAGTCCGACCCCGTACAAGATGCCGCTCACTCGCGCTCCTGGGCCAAGGCATTGAGTGCTGACGCGGCCATCGCCGAGCCGCCGCGACGTCCGCGGACGGTGAGGAACGGGACATCGATGCTGTGGTCATGGGCGAACGCCGCCAGCGCATCCTTCGACTCGGCCGCACCGATGAAACCGACCGGAACCCCGATGATCGCCGCCGGCCGTGGCGACCCGTCGGCCAGCATCTCGAGCAGGTGGAACAGGGCGGTCGGCGCGTTGCCGATGGCGACGACGGCGCCATCGAGTCGTGGTCCCCAGAGCGAGACGGCCGCGGCTGAGCGAGTCGTGCCCATCTCGCGGGCGAGGTCCGGCACCCGCTCGTCGCGGAGCAGGCAGACGACGTCGTTGTCCTTGGGCAGCCGGGCACGGGTGATGCCCGACGCGACCATGTGCGCGTCGGTCAAGATCAACGATCCACGCTGCAGAGCATTCCGTGCTGCTGCCACGAACCCTGGATGGATGACGAGGTCGCGCACGAGGTCCGTCTGCCCGGTGCCGTGGATCATCCGTACGGCCACCTTCTCGGCGTCCGCCGGCACACCGGACAGGTCGCTCTCCCGGCGGATGGTCGCGAAGGAGTCGGCATAGATGGCCGCGCCATCGTCCTCGTACTCGTACCGACGCGGTGGGCGGGTGCTCATCCGGTGTTCTCCGGGTGATCTGCCGCCCGCGGCTCGGCGCCCCGGCCGAGGTCGGGCAGCAGCAGGCTGCGCCACGGGGCGACGACGACGTCGCGGCCCGCGCGGGCCAGCACCTGCGTGGCGAGCTCGTGGGTCAGGTCGCCGTCAGGCACCTCGACGTGCTCGACGCTGCGGCCGTCGTCCTGCGCGATGAGGCCGTGCGGCGAGGGCAGCGAGGCGACTTGGGTGCGGAGGTCTCGGGCGTGATGGATGCCGAGCAGCGCGGCACCGCCGTCGTGCAGCTCATCGACGTGCCACAGCGCGTCGTCGCCCTCGCCGCGGAGGTCGACGAACCGTCGGGCCAAGGCGAGAATCACCTCGGGTACGGCGTCGAGCTCCACGACGTCGCCCCAGTGCTCGGAGCCGACGCGGATCTGGGCGGCGTGCGGGTCGACCGCCATCACGCCGAGATCGAGGCTGCGGTCGACGAGATCGCCACGGCCGTCGTCGAGCACGAACAGGAAGCGGGCGGACAGGCCGGCGAGGTCCTCGTCGTCGCACAGCAGCTCGTCGAGTCGCGCCGCCACCGGCCTCAGGTCGGCCTGACCGCCGACGAGTCCGCTCAGCGGCGACACCATGATGTTGCGCACCAGCTCGTGGGTCGGCGAAGGCAGCAGTCCCGCCTTGGTGATGGCGGCGACGAGCTCGTCCGAGACGCAGCCGTCGACGTGCTCGATGCCGCGCAGCTGCACGTTGGCTCGCCTGGTGAGGTACAGGTGACCGTTGGCGTGATCGCCCGCGATGATCGCGAGGTCAGCCAGCGCCTGGGTCGACAGCAAGCCGCCCACGAGGCGCAACCGGACCAGCGCGCCGTCGTCTGCGATCCACGGACGCAGCACTCCCGGGCAGCTGTCCGCGTGACGGCGGGGGGACGGTGTGGTCACGCGCCCCATCGTCCCACCCGCCGCGAAGGCGGCAGAAGCGGCACCGTCCGCCAGACTGGCCGACATGCGCCTCAAGCTCGGCCGTCCCGACATCTCCGGCTACGCGGGCCGGTTCGACGTACCGGCCGCCGGCGACGGCGAGCTCTCGGTGACCTTTCTCGGCGTCGCGACGTTGTTGGTCGACGATGGATCGTCGGCGATCATGACCGACGGGTTCTTCAGCCGGCCCGGCCTGCTGGACGTCGGGCTGCGTCGCATCGTGCCGGATCCGTCACGCATCGATGGATGTCTGGAACGTGCCGGAGTCACCCGGCTCGAGGCTGTTCTGCCGGTCCACACCCACTACGACCACGCGCTCGACTCCGCCGTCGTCGCCGACAGGACTGGGGCGACGCTCCTCGGCGGCGAGTCCGCTGCGCAGATCGGGCGCGGCCTCGGGCTCTCGTCCGAGCGCATCCGCGTCGCCGACCCGGGCCGGCCCATGACGTTCGGCGCCTACGAGATCACCATGATCGAGTCGGAGCACTGCCCGCCGGACCGATTCCCCGGAGTCATCGAGGAACCGCTCACACCGCCCGCCAAGGCCGCGGCCTACAAGTGCGGCGAGGCTTGGTCGATCCTCGTCCTCCACACGTCCGGCCGAAGTCTGCTCGTGCATGGCAGTGCCGGCCACGTCGAGGGAGCACTGACGGGGCAGCAGGCTGACGTGGCCTACCTCGGCGTCGGCCAGCTCGGCCTCCTCGACGAGGAGTACCTCGAGACGTACTGGCGAGAAACCGTGCAGAGGACCGGGGCCGGCAGGGTTGTCCTCATCCACTGGGACGACTTCTTCCGTCCGCTCACCAAGCCGCTCCGGGCCCTCCCGTACGCGGGCGACGACCTCGACCACACCATGCGTGTGCTCACCGCGCTGGCCGACGCCGACGGCGTGACGCTCAGCTTCCCGACCGTGTGGAGACGCGAGAACCCGTGGAGGTGAGCACCTCGTCGGGCGGTCGCACGTGCAGGTTGGTCGGCTCGACGTCGAGGTGCGTCTTGATCCGGTGGTGCCGACGACACAGCGATCGGACGTTCGCCCCGTTGGTCGGGCCTCGGGGGTGCGGGATCTCGTGGTCGTCGTCGCACTCGGTGGCCGGGTGGGAGCACGTGGTGAAGCGGCAGGTGCCGTCGCGGATGTCGACGGCACTGCACCGTCCGCGTCGGTTGCTTGCCGCCGAGCGAGAGCTCGTCTGCGGCGAAGCCGGCCTCCAGCTTTCGGCGTCGTGGCTCGGTGTGCCGCTCGGATTCACGCCGACGGACGTCGGCGAACTCGAGCATCCGGCACGCGTTCGACGCCTCGATGCGGGCCCGCTCGGCCTTCAACCACGCGATCTCGTCGAGCAGCTCGTGCCCGCGATCCGTCGTCGTCTCCATAGGCCCAACCTAGGGGTGCCCCACCGACACTTCCTTCCTGCCAGTGCAGGCCAAATCCACAGGCTTCCCAGCGCGGAAAGGACCCACGGGTAGGGTGACGCGCACAGCCCACGGCGCAGGAACCCGGTGAGATTCCGGGGCGGTTCCGCCACTGTGTACCCAGCCAGACACTGACCGTGGGGCCCGGTCCGACCACGCGGGGCGAGAACCCCGAGGAGGAACCCATGACGCGCATCGCGCTGCTGTCCACGTCCGACACCGACCTCCTGTCCGCCCGCGCGTCCGGCGCTGACTATCTCTTCGCGAACCCTTCCCGTGGGCAGCATGAGGAGATGGCCGAGGCGATCGAAGCGGCCGACCTGGTCGTCGCCCGACTGCTGGGCTCACCTCAGGACCTCTGCTCGGGTTTCGAGCGGATCAGAGCCACCGGCAAGCCGATGGTCGTGCTCGGGGGGGAGCAGTCGCCGAACGCCGAGCTGATGGAGATGTCGACCGTCCCGATCGGGGTCGCGGCCGACGCGCACGTCTACCTCGCCGAGGGTGGCCCGGCCAACCTCGGGCAGCTGCACGCCTTCCTGTCCGACACCGTGCTCCTCACCGGCGAAGGTTTCGACCCGCCCGCCGTGCTGCCCGCCTGGGGTTGGGCTGAGCGAGCGCCCTTTCGACAAGCTCAAGGGCCGGTGGTTGAGGTCGTCGAAACCACTCCCCGTGTCGGCGTGCTGTTCTACCGGGCGCACGAGGCGAGTGGCAACAGCGGGTTCGCGCACGCGCTGGCCGACGCGATCGATGCGTCTGGCGAGGCCGTCGGCGTCCCGATCTTCAGCTCCTCCCTGCGATCGGCGCCGGACGACCTCTACGAGGCGCTCGGCGAGCTCGACGCCCTCGTCGTCACGGTGCTCGCTGCCGGCGGCACGACCCCGGGCGCCGCGAGCGCCGGTGGCGACGACGAGGCGTGGGACGTCGAGCGCATGAAAGCCCTCGACATCCCGGTCCTGCAGGGACTCTGCCTGACGTCGAGCCGTGAGGAGTGGGAGGCGTCCGACGAGGGGGTGACCCCGCTCGACTCGGCCAGCCAGATCGCCATCCCCGAGTTCGACGGCCGCATCATCACCGCGCCGTTCTCGTTCAAGGAGATCGACGAGGACGGACTCCCGCGCTACGTCGCCGACGCCGAGCGCTGCGCCCGGGTGGCCGGCATCGCCGTCAACCACGCGCGGCTGCGCCACGTGCCGCCGGCCGAGCGCAAGGTCGCGCTGATGCTCTCGGCGTACCCCACCAAGCACAGCCGGGTCGGCAACGCCGTCGGCCTCGACACCCCGGTCTCGGCCGTCCGACTGCTCCGCCGCCTGCGCGACGAGGGCTACGACCTGGGCCCGGAAGAAGGTGAGGTCACCCGTTTCCTCGACATGGCCGACGAAACCGAGGCCGGCGACGCCCTCATCCACGCCCTCATCGCCGCCGGCGGCCAGGACGAGGAGTGGCTGACCGCCGCGCAGCTCACCGACAGTCACGTCCGCATCGGTGCCGACGACTACCGCCGCTGGACGTCGCACCTCCCGGCCGAGCTCATGGACGACGTCACCGAGGCCTGGGGCGAAGCGCCCGGGCGGCTGTTCGTCAACGGCCAGAACGAGATCGTGCTCGCCACGCTGCAGGCCGGCAACGTGGTCGTGCTCATCCAGCCGCCGCGCGGGTTCGGCGAGAACCCAGTCGCGATCTACCACGACCCCGACCTCGCGCCGTCGCACCACTACCTCGCCGCGTACCGCTGGGTCGAGCAAGGTTTCGGCGCGCACGCCGTCGTGCACCTCGGCAAGCACGGTTCGATGGAGTGGCTGCCCGGCAAGAACGCGGCGCTCTCGGCGTCGTGCGCCACCGATGCGGCGATCGGCAACCTGCCGCTCATCTACCCGTTCCTCGTCAACGACCCCGGCGAGGGCGCACAGGCCAAGCGCCGTGCCCACGCCACGATCGTCGACCACCTCGTGCCGCCGATGGCGCGGGCCGAGTCGTACGGCGACATCGCCCGCCTGGAGCAGCTGCTCGACGAGCACGCCAACATCGCCGCGATGGACCCGGCCAAGCTGCCGGTGATCCGGGCCGAGATCTGGACCCTCATGCACGCCGCCGAGATGCACAGAGACGTCGGGATGGGGGACCTCGGCCTCGACGAACGTCCCGGCGACGAGGAGTTCGACGATTTCATCCTCCACGTCGACGGCTGGCTCTGCGAGATCAAGGACGCGCAGATTCGCGACGGCCTGCACGTGCTCGGCCAGGCACCGGAGGGCGAGGCCCGCACCAACCTGGTGCTCGCGATCTTGCGGGCGTCCCAGGTCTGGGGTGGTGAGACGGGTTCCGTGCCGGGCCTGCGCTCTGCGTTGGGACTGGAGGAAGGCGCCGAGCAGTCCGGCACCGTCGACGCCATCGAGGCCGAGGCCCGCTCGCTCGTCGAAGCGATGGAGAAGGGTGGTTGGCAACCCGAAGCCGCCGACGACCTGCACCCCGATCCCACCGTCGTCCGCGTGCTCCGGTTCGCTGCCGAGCAGGTCGTGCCCCGCCTGAACGCGACCACCGACGAGCTCGACGCCGTCCTGCATGCTCTCGACGGCGGCTTCATCGCCGCCGGACCGTCCGGCTCGCCGCTGCGCGGCCTCGTCAACGTGCTGCCGACCGGCCGCAATTTCTACACCGTCGACCCGCGCGCCATCCCCTCCCGGCTGGCGTACGACACCGGCGTCGCCATGGCCGACTCGCTCGTGCAGCGCTACGTCGACGAGACCGGCGAGCACCCGCGCTCGGTCGGACTCTCGGTGTGGGGGACGTCGGCCATGCGCACGTCGGGCGACGACATCGCCGAGGTGCTCGCACTGATCGGCGTCCGGCCCAGCTGGGACGAGGCGTCGCGCCGCGTCAGCGGGCTCGACGTCGTGCCGCTGGACGAGCTCGGCCGTCCGCGGATCGACGTCACGGTGCGGATCTCCGGCTTCTTCCGCGACGCGTTCCCGCACGTCATCGCCATGCTCGACGACGCCGTGCGCATGGTGGCCGAGCTCGACGAACCGGCCGAGAAGAACTTCGTCCGGGCCCACGCCCAGGCCGACCTCGCCGAGCACGGCGACGACCGGCGAGCCACCACGCGCATCTTCGGGTCGGCCCCCGGGTCGTACGGCGCGGGCATCCTGCAGGTCGTCGAGGCGGGCAACTGGCGCGACGACAACGACCTGGCCGAGGTCTACACGCAGTGGGGCGGGTTCGCCTACGGACGCGACCTCGACGGCAGGCCCGCCACCGACGACATGCGCACCAGCTACCGGCGCATCGCCGTCGCGGCCAAGAACATCGACACCCGCGAGCACGACATCGCTGACTCCGACGACTACTTCCAGTACCACGGCGGCATGGTCGCCACCGTTCGCGCGCTCACCGGCTCCGACCCCAAGGCCTACGTCGGCGACTCCACGAGTCCCGACGCGGTGCGAACCCGATCGCTCTCGGAGGAGACGGCGCGCGTGTTCCGGGCCCGCGTCGTCAACCCGCGGTGGATCGGCGCCATGCAACGGCACGGCTACAAGGGCGCGTTCGAGCTCGCCGCCACCGTCGACTACCTGTACGGCTTCGACGCCACCGCCGGCGTCGTCCACGACTGGATGTACGAGGCGCTGGCCAAGGAGTACGTGCTCGACGAGGACAACCAGGCGTTCATGAAGAAGTCGAACCCGTGGGCGCTGCGCGGCATCGTCGAGCGACTCGGCGAGGCGGCTGACCGCGGACTGTGGGAGGACCCGGACCCGGAGATCGTCGCGGCGATGCAGCAGGTCTACCTCGACATCGAGGGTGACCTCGAGGATCGGGACACATGACGAGACGCCTGTACGCCATCGGCATCGGGTCGGGTGGACTCGACCAGGTGACGGCCGAGGCCGTGCGGGCGATGAACGAGGTCGACTTCTTCCTCGTCACCGACAAGCGGAAGAAGGACGGGTCGCCCGGCGGGGTTACCGGGCCGCGGGCGGCGGAGAGCACAGATCCCCTGGTGACCGCCCGCGGCGAGATCCTGGCCCGGCACCTCGACCACGAGCCGGTGCTCGTGGTGGTGGACGACCCCGAGCGCGACCGCAGCGCCGACGGCACCCGGAGCGCGGCCGACTACGACCGCGCCGTCGGGGAGTGGCACGAGGCGCGCACCGACGCGTGGGAGCGTGCGCTGCTCGACCACGACGGCGACGCGGGCTTCCTGGTCTGGGGCGACCCGGCGTTCTACGACTCCGCCATCCGGATGCTCGACCGGGTGATCGAACGTGGCCGGGTCGAGGCCGAGATCGTGGTCATCCCCGGCATCTCCAGCCTGCAGGTGCTCGCCGCGCGGCACCGCATCGTCCTGCACGAGGTCGGCCAGCCGGTCCACGTCACCACCGGGCGACGGCTCCTCGAGGCGGTCGAGCAGGGCCAGGACAACATCGTCGTGATGCTCAACCGATCACTCGACGAGCTCCGGTCCTTGAGCCTGTCGAAAGGGCCTTCCTGGCAGATCTGGTGGGGTGCGAACCTCGGCACCGGAAGCGAGCAGCTCGTCCACGGCAACGTGGCCGAGGTGCTGCCGCGGATCGAGGCTGCCCGCGACGCCGCCAAGGACGCGGCCGGCTGGGTGATGGACGTCTATCTGCTGCGACCCATCAGGTAGAACTCCGGGTTCGGCTGCATCGCGGTGAGGTGAGCCATCCGATTGGACAGCGCGAACAGCGCGGTGATCGCGCCGACGTCCCAGATCTCGTCGTCCGTCAGACCGGCCTCGCGCGCCCGATCAAGGTCTCCGTCGGTCAACGTGGCCGACGCGGTCGCGATCTGCAGGGCCAGGTCGACGATCGCGCGCTCGCGCTCACCGAGCTGCGCGGCGTACGGGTTGCCCGCGACCTGGTCGGCGATCTCCGGGTCCTTCGTCCGGATCCGCAGGATCGCGCCATGCGCCACCACGCAGTAAGTGCAGGAGTTCGCGGCCGACGTCGCGACGACGATGAGCTCCCGCTCGGCCTTGCTCAGCCCGTCATCGGAGTCCATCAGCGCGTCGTGGTAGTCGAGGAAGGCTCGCAGCTCCCGCGGGCGTCGAGCCAGAGTCCGGAACACGTTCGGGACGAATCCCGACTTCTCGGCGATCGGCGCGATCCGCTCCCGGAGGTCGTCCGGGAAGTCCTCCAGCTCGACGTGGCCGAACCTGCTGACGCTGCGATCGTCCATGGCGCCAACGTAACGCGGTCACTCCGGGGTCGTTGGGTTCCAGCGTTGGTCCGCGGGGCAGTCTCCGGAGAAACGTCGAAGAACTTCTCAGGTCTTGACGTGGGCCAGCACCCAGTCGACGAACGGGGTGGCCTCACGCCAGTCGGCACCGACGTGGTCGACGAGCCCGGCGGTGTGGATGACCGGGGCGAACCCGAGCTCCTTGTGCAGCCGCATCGACTTGTGACGCAGCAGCGCGATGCGCGGGTGGTCGACGTCGTAGCCGCGTGGCGCGGTCTTGAGCTGGTCGCCGCCGAGCTGCCAGCCGGCGTCCGTCAGGTCCCCGAGGACCGCCTCGAGGTCGGCGCCGTGGCCGTCGTCGTCGATCGCGGCGCGGACCGCGGCGAGCCGCTCCGCCGATGCTTCGTAGAACCCCACTCCGACGAGCACCCCACCCGCGCCGACCTGCACGTAGTAGCCGGTGGACGGGCCCTTGGCGACGAATGCGCCCTGGTGGGTCTTGTAGGGCGTCTTGTCCTTGGCGAACCGCACGTCCCGGTACGGGCGGAAGACCTTGGCCGTGCCGAACTCAGGTTCGAGCGCCCCGGCGAGCGCCTTCATCGGGTCGGCGACGGCCTCGTCGTACGTGGAGCGGTGCGCCTCCCAGAACGACTTGGTGTTGTCGAGCTCGAGGTCGTCGTAGAAGTCGAGCGCAGCTTCCGGGAACCCGGTGAAGTCGGCCATGGCTACGACGGTACGGGCACCGTCTCGACCGGACGTTCTGAGCGCAGCGTCGGCAGCGAAACGACGAACCGACCGCCTGCTGCGCCTTCGTCCACGGTGATCGTCCCCTCGTGGGCCTTCGCGACGGCGTCGGCGATGGCCAGGCCCAGGCCGGTCCCGCCGCTCTGCCGGTTGCGGGTGGGATCGGCACGGTAGAAGCGTTCGAAGATCCGCGGGCGGTCCTCGGGCGCGACCCCCGGACCGTCGTCGACCACCGCGAGCTCCACGCGCTCGTCGGTGGCCGAGAGCGAGACGTCGACCCGGCCCGTGGCGTAGGCGGCGGCGTTGTCGAGCAGGTTGCGCACGAGACGCGCGAGGTCGTCACGCCGCCCCAGCACCGGCGCAGCGCTGACGCCCTCGGCGTGGATGGGTACGGGGGCGGTGGGGCGGACCCGGGCCACCTCCTCGAGGACGACGTCGTCGAGGTCGACCGGCGTGGAGGGCGGGGCGGCGACGGCGTCCTCACGGGCGAGGAACAGCAGGTCCTGCACCAGGCTCTCCATCCGGCTGCTGTCCTCCAGCAGGTCCGAGGCCAGGCTCGGCCAGTGGACGCCGTCGGGGTGGGCCGAAGCCACCTCCAGCTGGGTGCGGAAGGCCGCCAGTGGGGTGCGCAGCTCGTGCGAGGCGTTGCCGACAAAATCTCGTTGCCGCGTCGACGCCGACTCCAGGCGGCCCAGCATCTCGTTCATCGTCCTGGCCAGCCGTCCGATCTCGTCGTTGGACGGGGGGAGCGGGACGCGTCGATCCAGGCGACGGTGGGAGATCGCGGCCACCTCGGCCCGGATGTCCTCCACCGGGCGCAGCGTGCGTCCGACCATGAGCCAGGTGCCGGCGGCGAACACGGCCACGAGGAGAGGGAGACCGATGATCAGGGAGCGGGTGAGCTCGAAGACGACCTCACGCTCGTCCTCCAGGCTGGTCCCCACGTAGGCGGTGACGCCGTCGCCGCGCACGGCCCAGACGCGATAGTCCTCGGTCTCGTCCTCGTCCGGGGCGTTGCGGATGATCAGCTTGGTCGGCTCTCCGCGGGACGGGACGACCTCGGAGAGCCGCGGCGCCCCCCTGACGTTCTCCGACGCGGCGAGAACCTCGCCATCGTCGGCGACCACCTGGGCCACCCCTTCCTCCGCGCTGTTCGCGATGACGTCGGTGAGCAGGCCCCTCGACGCCGCGGCGTTCAGCTCCGTCGCTCGTGCTTGGGAGGAGGTGTCGGCGGTGTCGATCAGGGAGTCGCGTAGCGTTGCCACGAGGATGGTCGCGGCCGCGGCGATGGCCAGAGTGGCGAGAGCCGCAGCCACGAGCGTGATGCGGAGTCGGACGCTCACCCTGCCTGCCCCTCCGTCTGAACCGTGTCCTCGGCGTCGAGCCGGTAGCCGGCCAGCCGCACGGTGTGCAGGCTGTGGCGGCCGAACGGCTCGTCGAGTCGCTGGCGCAGCTGGCGGACGTAGACCTCCACGATGTTCGGGTCGCCCTCGAAGCTGAAGTCCCAGACGTGATCGAGGATCTCGGCCTTCGACAGGACCTCGCCGGGCCGGCGCATCATGAACTCCAGGAGTGAGAACTGCCGGGCGGTGAGCGCCACCTCCTGGTCGGCGCGCCAGACCCTGTGCGTCGCCGGGTCGAGCTTCAGGTCACCGACCTCCAGCACGGCCGGCCGCTCCTGCTGCCCGCGCCGGAGCAGGGCACGGAGGCGAGCCACCAGCACGACGTACGAGAAGGGCTTGGCGAGGAAGTCGTCGGCGCCGGTGTCGAGAGCCTTTGCCTCGTTGTCGATGCTGTCGTGGGCCGTGAGCATCAGGATCGGGGTCCAGTTGCCGGCCGCCCGCAGCTCAGCGCACAAGACGTCGCCGTTGACCCCCGGCACCATGAGGTCGAGCACCATCGCGTCGTAGGGGTTCTCGGTGGCCATCCACCGGCCGTCGTCGCCGTTGAGGGCCACGTCGACCGCGAATCCCTCGGCCTCCAGACCGCGCTTGACTGCACGAGCGACGTGCAGGTCGTCCTCCATCACGAGGATGCGCATGCCTCCACGGTGGCACCGATCTGCTGAACGCACACTGAAAATCGGCTTCAGGCTGACGTCAGTGTTCGTGGCGCACGCTCCAGACATGAACAGGACAGCAGTGGCAGCCGCATCGATCGGCTTCGTCTGCCTCGCCGCCGCGTGCGGCACAGAGGCCAAGGGGGGTGGTGGCGACCGGGTCCAGATCGGCCCGGAGCACCTCGACCCCTCAAACTTCGTCGAGACCATCGACAACCCGTACTTCCCGCTCGAGCCGGGAACGACCTGGGAGTACGAGGCGGTGAGCTCGGAGGGTGAGGAGCGCATCGTCGTCACGGTGACCGACAAGACCAAGGTGGTCGATGGGGTCACCGCGACCGTCGTGCACGACGAGGTGATCGAGGTGGGCGGGAAGCTCATCGAGGACACCTACGACTGGTACGCCCAGGACAAGGCTGGCAACGTCTGGTACCTCGGGGAGGACACCAAGTCGTACTCGGAGCCCACGATGAGCACCGCGGGCTCGTGGGAGGCCGGGGTGGACGGCGCACGCGCCGGCCTGGTCATGATGGCGAAGCCGACGATCGGCAAGGCCTACCACCAGGAGTTCTACGAGGGCGAGGCCGAGGACCAGGGCAAGGTTCTGGCGATCGACGAGTCCGTGACGGGGCCGACCGGCAGCTACGACCGCGTCGTCCGCACGGCCGACACGACTGCACTCGAGCCGGAGATCCTCGAGCACAAGTGGTACGCACCGGGCGTCGGCTTCGTCCTGGAGCAGTACGTGAAGGGCGGGGACGAGAAGGTCACCCTCGTGAAGATGACCCGGCCGTGACGGAGTCGCGTCAGGGGGTCAGCAGGATCTTGCCGGTGGCGCGCCGCTCGTCCAGCGTGAGCAGCGCGTCGCCGACGTGGTCGAGGTCGAACGTGGCCCCGATCGGG
Organism: Aeromicrobium sp.; assembly: GCA_051005615.1. GTDB lineage: Bacteria > Actinomycetota > Actinomycetes > Propionibacteriales > Nocardioidaceae > Aeromicrobium. Next base: position 44,655 of record JBPCJE010000035.1, on the reverse strand, counting down.
GGGCTGATGACGCCTGAGGCGATGTGCGGTAGCAGGGCGTCCCACTCCTCGCGCACGAAGCCCTGACGCTTGAGCACGTAGGCGCCCCACCCGACTCCGACGACGCTGACGTTGTTGAGCAGCAGGCGATTGACCTGCACCGTGGGGATCTCGCCGGCGGTGAACCCGATGACCAGGAGCCGGCCCTCCTCCTTGAGGCAGCGCAGCGAGTCGGTGAAGCGGTCGCCGCCGACCGGGTCGACGACGATGTCGACGCTGCCCGCCTCCTTGACGGCGTCCTTGAATCCGTCTGCGAGCACGACCTCGTCGGCGCCGGCCGCTCTGGCGATCTGGCCCTTCTCAGGGGTCGACGTGACCGCCACGACCCGCCCCGCGCCGAACGCCTTGGCCACCTGGATCGCCGCCGTGCCGACGCCACCGGCGGCTCCGTGGACCAACACCGACTCGTCCTCGGCCATCTTGCCGCGCGTCACCAGCGCGAAGTGTGCCGTGAGGTAGTTCAGCGGGATCGACGCACCCTGCTCGAAGGTGAGCTCGGCCGGTAGTGGGAACACCATGTCGGCCTGGGCCACGGCGTGCTCGGCGAACCCGCCGAGCAGCACCAGCGCGACCACCCGGTCGCCGTGAGCGAGGCCCGAGCCGTCCGGTGCCGACACGATCTCGCCGGCCACCTCCGACCCCGGGACGAACGGCAGGGGCGGCTTGAGCTGGTAGAGCCCACGGGTCTGCAGGACCTCGGGGAACGAGACGCCGGCCGCACGGACGCGGATGAGCACCTGGTCGGCGTTGGCTTCGGGCTCGGGGACATCGACGACCTCGACGGCCGACGGCCCGTCGAGCGAGACGATCTGTACGGCGCGCATGTGGGGAACACTAGCGATGCCGATCGCGGGCCCAGTCCCTACGCTGTCGACGTGCTGGAATCGGTCGACGCCGCGGTCGCGCAATGGCTCGCGGACCATCGGCACGACGCGCTCACCACGGCGGCCCTCCTGCTCGAGGATGCCAGCGAGCTGCTCGGCCTCCTCGCCGTGATCGGTGTGGTCGCGGTCTGTGCGGCCGTGTGGTTCGGGGGATGGCGACCGATGCTCCAGGTTGTGCTGGTGCTCGCCGCCGTCAGCCTCCTGACCTCGTGGATCAAGCCGGTCGTCGACCGTCCCCGTCCTCCTGCCGACCTGGCCCTGACGCAGGTCGACGGATCGGCGATGCCGTCGTCGCACGCCCTCCTCACCTCGGCGATCGTGGTTGCCGTCGTGATGGCCGACTGGTGGGCGTCGGCGGCGTTGCGCCGGGCCGCCGTGGTGACCGGTGCCGCCGGATGCATGGTGGTCGGCGCCGCGATGATCTACCTCGGCGGCCACTGGCTCACGGACGTGCTCGTCGGCTGGGCTCTCGGCATCGGGCTGACCGCAGCGCTGATGCGCGTGAGTCGGCGGCGGGACCGCCTACGCAGCTCGCGACCGTAGCCGGGTGTGTCTGGCATGTCGGCCGCTACGACACCTCGGTCGTGGTCTCGCTATTCGTGGTTCTGACCCGGCTAGCGCAGACGCGCACCGGTCATTCGCACCGAGCTCATCACCGCGATACCCCCGACCAGCAGGGCCAGCCCAACAGCAGAATCCCCCTCTCCGCGGGCGCTCCGGATGACAACGAAGCTCAGTGAGGACGCCAAGGGAACCGCAGCCGCGAACGCCGCTGCGGGCCTGGATCGGTGGTCGCGCATGACGAGGCCCTTCGAGCCTCCCTCTTGACGCGGCAGCCCAGCGGTGAAGCCGGCGGCGTGTGGCGCTTTCGTTGCGGTGGCCGGCTAGGAGCCCGGCGGCGCGTAGTCGACGGACTTCTGTGCCGCCTCGTCCACGTCCTCCGGAGTGAGCAGCACGACCGTCTTGGCGCTCGCCAGCGCCCCACTCGCGCTCACCGTCATCATGACGGCGGCGACCGAGACGTTGTCCGGCATCTCGAGGATGACGTAGACGTCTGCATCACCGAAGGCGAAGTAGAGGGCTTCGACGCTTCCACCCAGCGACTGCGCCATCGACTGGATGGCTTCGCGGCGACTGCTGCCGCCCTTCTTGAGCACTCCCTTGAGTCCGTCGGGCGTGTACGCAGCCTGGATCATGTACTTCGGCATGAGCTTCTCCCTCAGCCCCCGGGAATGCGCTCATTCTCCGCCTGTTCAGGAGAGCGGTCAATGCGCACGGTCAGCGGGCGCGGAGGCGCAGTGGGGCCTTGTCGCTCGGGACGTTCGTGATGTTGCGCAGGCGGTTCGGCGCCGGCTCGTCGGCGGTCACCTCAAAGCTTCGCAGCACCTCGCCGAGCACCGCGGTTCCCTCCATCAGCGAGAACGCGGCCCCGATGCAGCGTCGCACGCCGCCGCCGAACGGGATCCAGGTGTTCGAGGCCACCTCACCCTGGTTCAGGAAGCGGTCGGGGCGGTACTCGTGCGCGTCGGCGAAGTTCGCCTCGCGGCTGTGCGACAGCATGATCGACGGTGTCACCGTGACCTTGCGCGGCAGGTGATGTCCGGCCACGACCTGGTCGCTCTGCAGCGTCCGGGCCACGAAGTCGATGACGGGGTGGATCCGCATGGCCTCCTTGAGGCACGCGTCGAGGAACGCGTCGTCCCCACCGTTGGCACTGTTGTCGGCGGCCTCGACCGCCCGCCTCAGCAGATCGGGATGGCGGCCGAGCTCGTGCAGCGTCCACGACAGGGCGGACGCCGTGGTCTCGTGCCCGGCGAGCAGCAGGGTGACGAGCTGATCGCGCATCTCCCTGTCGCTCAAGGGCTCCACGTCGGGATCGTCTTCGCCTGCCCGCAGCAGACGGGAGAGGACGTCGTCACGTCCTTCGAGGTCGTGCGCCGCGCGCCGCTCACGGATCTCGGCGTAGAGAAGCTCGTCGACCTGTTGCTGGTTCTTGAAGTAGCCGCGCCACGGCGGAAGCACGTACAGCTTGGGCCACGACCAGGCGAGCAGCATCCCCGCGCCGATGTTGACCATGCGGCTGACCTTCGGGCGCAGCACCTCGAGCCGCTCCTGGTCGGTGACGCCGAAGACGACCTGCAGGATGACGTCGAGCGTGATCGCATTCATACGGTCGAGTGTGACGAGCGTGCCGCCGTCGTCCCAGGAGTCGACCTCGTCCTTGGCGATGGCCTCGATGAGCGGCCGGTAGGCACGCATCGACGGGCCCGAGAACGCCGGCATCAGCAGCTTGCGGGCGCGACGGTGCTCGTCGTCGTCGGTGAGCAGGACCGAGTGCGACCCCATCACCGGCTCGAGGATCAGGTTGCCCTCGCCGGCGTGGAACTGCGACGGGTCGGCCGCGAAGATCTCCTTGACGTCGGCCGGGTCGCTGAAGATCACGAACGTGCGAGGGCCCGGAAGGATCTTGATCGAGAAGGTGTCGCCGTAGCGCTCGTGCAGCTTCGGCATGATCGACTGACGGTCCTTGAGGAACTTCCAGGTGGTCCACCACGCGGGCCAGCGAGGGCCTGCCGGGATGCCCATCGTCGCGTCGGCCTGCGTGCTGGTGCTCATGCTGCTTCGCTCTCCCAGGAATAGTCGTCGGCGTCGACCTTGCGAGTCTCCCACCAGTACTGGAACGTGAACTTGGGCCAGATGGTGCGGTTCTTGCCCTGGCTGTCGAGGTACCAGCTGGTGCACCCGCCCTGGGTCCAGATGCCCTTCTCGACGAGACGCTGGATCTCGGAGTTGAACTCGTCCTGCGCCTGTTGGGTGGCCTCGGCGGCGACGGCACCGCGGTGGTCCATCTCGTCGAGCATCTTGACGATGTACTTCGTCTGCTGCTCGATCATGAAGACGACCGAGTTGTGGCCGAGTGCGGTGTTGGGGCCGAGCATGAAGAACAGGTTCGGGAACCCGTGGATGGTCATGCCCATGTAGGTCTCGACGCCGTTGTCGCGGAACTGGGTGGCGAGGTCGACGCCGTCGCGGCCCTTGATGTCCAGGTAGTCGAACGCGTCGATCACGTGGAATCCGGTGCCGTAGATGATGACGTCGGCCTCGTGCTTGACGCCGTTGGCGTCGATGACGCCGTCCTCGACGATCTGCTGCACACCGTCGGTGCTGAGCGTGACGTCGTCGCGCAGGAACGTCGGGTAGTAGGTGTTCGACTGCAGCACGCGCTTGCAGCCGAGGCGGTAGTCGGGCGTCAGCTTGGCGCGCAGCTCGGGATCGGGGATCTTCTTCTCGAGGTAGCGCTTGACGATCCGCTCGGCGACTGGCAGCACGTCGAGGTGACCGTTGAAGGCGATCGCGCGCGCCTCGAGCGCCCAGTAGAGGGCATTGCGGTAGGCACGGTGTGCGCCGGGGACTCGGTCGAGCATCGTCTTGCGCCACTCCGGCGTCGGCTTGTCCTTCTTCGGCAGCACCCACGGGGGTGTGCGCTGGAAGACGGTGAGGTGTTCGGTCTCCTGCGCGATGATCGGGATGAACTGGATGGCGCTGGCACCGGTGCCGATGACGACGACCTTCTTGCCGCGCAGGTCGACGTCGTGGTCCCACCCGGCGGAGTGGAATCGGGGGCCCGCGAACGTCTCGGCGCCGTCGATCTCCGGCACGTTGGGGATGTGCAGTCCGCCGACACCGGCCACGACGACGCGCGCGTCGTACTCGTCGCCCTCGGTGGTGTGGACCGTCCACCGCTTGCGGCCGTCGTCCCACGTCGCGCCGGTGACCTCGACGCCGAATCGGACGTACTTGCGGATGCCCTGCTCGTCGGCGACCTTGCGCATGTACGCCCAGATCTCCTCCTGGCCGGAGAAGCTCTTGCTCCAGTCGGTGTTGAGCTCGTACGAGAAGGAGTACATGTGGCTGGGGATGTCGCACTCGCAGCCGGGGTAGGTGTTGTCGCGCCAGGTGCCACCGACGTCGTGGGCCTTCTCGAGGACGATGAAGTCGTCACGCCCAGAGTCGCGCAGCTTCATCGCTGCGCCCATGCCGGAGAAACCCGTGCCGATGATGAGGACGTCCGTGGTGATCACATTTCGGATACTATCGGTATCTGTAAGTGGTGCCAAGGTGATGTGGCCGACGCCGAGCAGGTTCGTGGCTCGGCACACGGGCGTCATGTGCGGGAGGCGAGATGTGCGGGCTGGCGGGTGAGGTCCGGTTCGACGGCCGCCGCGCCGACGTCGCCGCCATCGACCGGGCGGTCGAGGTGAGACGTCGGATGTCTGCGCCGACTTTCGGATACTATCGGTATCTGTCACCGCGGAAAGGGGTCGAGTGTCGTGAGCGTCGACCAGGCGCGCACCAGTCGTGCGCAACGGCAGGCCCAGACGCGCGAGAAGCTGATCGAGGTCGCCCGCGAGATGTTCCTCGACGACGGCTATGCGGCCAGCTCCCTCGACAAGGTCGCGGTCGCCGCGGGGTTCTCCAAGGGCGCCGTCTACTCCAACTTCTCCGGCAAGGAGGAGCTCTGCATGGCGGTGCTCGACAGCATCCACGACGAGCAGATCGAGGGAGTCATCGACGCCTTCACCGCCGACACCGACCTCGACGGGCGCATCGACGCCTTCACCGCCTGGGCCCGCGAAGGCCTGGGGCAGCCGCGATGGACTGCGCTCGAGGTCGAGTTCGCCGCCGTCGCCCGACAGAGCCCCTACGTGGCCGGCGAGCTGGTCAAGCGGCACCGTGAGATCTCCCAGGCGCTCGCGGAACTCATCCGCCGCGTCACCAAGGAAGCCGCGGTCGAGCTGCCGATGGAGGCCGAGAAGGCCGCCGTGGCGCTGCTCAGCCTCGGCATCGGCCTGGGGGCCATGCGCTCGCTCGACCCGACGATCGACGTCGACGTCTTCGGCCAGACGATGCGCACGTTGTTGAAGGGTGTCGCTCGCTGACATGACCGATCTGTCGCCGGCCGATGAACACCGCCGCGTCGCCGGTGTCTTCACCGATCGCGTGCGCGGGACCCCGGCAGACCGGTGGAACAGTCCGGCACCGCCCGAGGGCTGGGTGGCGCGCGACGTCGTGCGCCACCTGGTCGAGTGGTTCCCCGCGTTCCTCGAGAGCGGCGCCGGCGTGAGGCTGGCGAAGGGCCCGTCGGTCGACGATGACCCGGTTGCTGCGTGGCAGGTGCACAGCGATGCCGTCCAGGAGCTGCTCGACGACCCTGGGACCGCCGACCGGGTCCTGGCGAACCGGCACATCGGCGAGGTCCCGCTGGACCGGGCGGTCGACCAGTTCTACACCTCGGACGTCTTCATGCACACGTGGGACCTCGCCCGTGCCACCGGGCAGGACGAGACGCTCGATCCACAGAAGTGCGCCGAGCTGCTCGCCGGCATGGAGCCGATCGATGACGTGTTGCGCGCGAGCGGTCAGTACGGCCCGCGAGTCGAGGTGCCTGACGACGCCGACGTCCAGATCCGGATGCTGGCCTTCATCGGCCGGGACCCACTGGGAGCTCAGTAGCCCCCGTTGGCCTTGAAGCGCTCGAAGCTGGCGTGGATCTCCTGCTCGGCCTCGACGCGTCCGGTCCAGGTGGAGCCCTCGACCGACTTGCCGGGCTCGAGGTCCTTGTAGACGGTGAAGAAGTGCTCGATCTCGAGCCGGTCGAACTCGGGCACGTGGTGGATGTCGCGCAGGTGCTCCTGCCGCGGGTCGGTGGCCGGCACGCACAGCACCTTGTCGTCGCCGCCGGCCTCGTCGGTCATGCGAAACATGCCGATCGCGCGGCAGGTGATGACGCAGCCGGGAAACGTCGGTGACGGGAGCAGCACGAGGGCATCGAGCGGGTCGGTGTCGAGACCGAGGGTGTTGTCGATGAAGCCGTAGTCGGCCGGGTACTGGGTCGCGGTGAACAGCGTGCGGTCGAGACGGATGCGGTGGCTCTCGTGATCGACCTCGTACTTGTTGCGCTCCCCTTTGGGGATCTCCACGGTGACGTCGAAAATCACGGGTGCCTCCGGACTGCTGGTGGGTTCTCCTAGTCTGGCGCATGTGACGGTGCGACAGGAGGGCAGGGTGGGCGTGCTGACGCTCGTCGTCGGCGCGATCCTGGTGGCCGCCGTGGTCGTCATTTCCGGTGTCCTGTGGTCGCGCGGCTCCCTCAACGAGCTGATCTGCGATGGCGACTGCGGACCGTCCGCCGTTGCCACGCCGGACGCGCTGGCACGCGACGGGACACCCGGATCGGCCCGGCCGAGGGCGGCCACGGCCGGACGCCTCGACGCCGAGGCGATCGAGGCTGCGGTGCGTGACGAGCTCGGCTCCGACGACCTCGGACCGCGCGTCGGCTTCGCCGCCGTCGACCCTGCCGACGGCAAGGTCGTCGGGTCGGAGGGGGCGGACGCCTACGTCCCGGCGTCCACGACCAAGCTGCTCACGGGACTCGCCGTCCTCAGCGAGCTCGACCCGCAGCTGCGCTTCAACACCCGCGTCATGCGTGACGACGACCGCCTCGTGCTGGTCGGGGGCGGCGACCCGTACCTCGTGACGAAGAAGACGCGCAAGAAGGTCTACGCCGTCGAGGCCGATCTCGCGACCCTTGCCACGCGGACGGTTCGGGCGCTGCGCCGCCTCGACATGACCTCGGTGAGTCTCGACTACGAGACCTCGTTGTTCACCGGGCTTGATGCGAGCCCGACGTGGGAGAAGTCCTACATCAGTCAGAAGATCGTCACCCCGGTGAGTGCGCTCTGGGTCGACGGGGGTGTGGCCGGCGGCACCCGCGTCGGCAACCCGCCCAAGGCTGCGGCGGAGACCTTCGCGCGGCTCCTGGAGCGGCGAGGCATCGAGGTCACCGGTTCGCCCATCGAGGCGAAGGCCCCGTCGGTGGCGGACCCGGTCGCGAACGTCCGCAGTGCCACCGTGGCCCAGATCGTGGAGGCGATGATCGCGCAGAGCGACAACGAGGCGGCGGAGGTGCTGCTCCGTCACGCGGCGATCGGCGCGGGGCGCCCGGCGTCGTTCGACGGCGGTGTTGCGGCGGTGCGCTCGGTGCTCCGCGCGCTGGAGGTCGACACGTCCGGCCTCGAGCTGTTCGACGGCAGTGGACTGTCGCGCAGCAACCGCATGTCCCCGCAGACGCTCGCCGAGGTCGTCGCCGTGTCAGCGCGCAGCGTACGCACCGGCAGCCTCGTCTCGGACCTGGCTGTCGGCGGCTTCACCGGGACGCTCGCTCGGCGGTTCGGCCGGGCCGACGCCGGACTCGGTGTGGTGCGGGGCAAGAGTGGCACGCTCACCGGCGTCCACTCCCTCGCCGGCCACGTCACCGATCGCGCCGGGACGCCGATCGTCTTCGCCGTCATGACCGACCGGACGAAGTCCATCAACCCGTTCGTCACCGAGGCCGCGCTCGACCGCGTCGCCGCCGCACTCGCCGGCTGCACATGCAGCAGCCCCGTACCGTAGAGCCATGATCGATTGGAACGTCGCGCTCCAGACGGCGACGCGGCTGTCCCGCCCGGGCCCGGACATCACTCCCGAGCAGGTCGCCGACGTGGTGGCCGAGCTGCGAGAAGCTGCCGCGTCGTCCGAGGGGCCGGTGCGCGAGTTCACCGGCTTGCACGCCGTCTCGGCCGAGGCGCCCGTGCTGGTCGTCGATCGTCGGCGCTGGGTAGAGGCCAACCTGGCCACCTTCCGCGTCTTGATCGACCCCGTGCTCGCCCGTCTCGAGGCCGAGGGCAAGGCTCCGAGCGGCGCCACCCGCGCCATCGGGTCGAAGGTGAGCGGTGCCGAGATCGGCGCCCTGATGTCGTTCATGTCCGGCAAGGTGCTCGGCCAGTTCGACCCGTTCTGGGACGCCGCTTCTGTGGTGGAGAACGGCGAGCTCAAGACTTCTGGGCGGCTCATGCTCGTGGCACCGAACATCGTGCAGGCCGAGCGGCAGCTGAACGTCGACCCGCACGACTTCCGGCTCTGGGTCTGCCTGCACGAGGAGACGCACCGCGTGCAGTTCACCGCGGTGCCGTGGCTGCGCGACCACATGCGGTCGCTCATCGGGGAGTTCGTCGACGCCACCGAGCTCGACGCGTCGGCGCTGAGCCGGTTCGTGTCGGAGGGACTCGGTGAGCTGGTGCGCGTCGTCCGGGGCGAGTCCGACTCGTCGCTGGCCGACCTGTTCCAGAACGACCGTCAGCGCGCCGTCGTCGATCAGCTCACCGGCATCATGTCGTTGCTCGAGGGGCACGCCGACGTCGTCATGGACGGGGTCGGCCCCGAGGTCATCCCGACGGTGACCGATATCCGCCGCAAGTTCGACCAGCGCCGCAAGGGCACCGGTGGCATGGACCGCCTCATCCGGCGCCTGCTCGGGCTCGAGGGCAAGATGCGCCAGTACCGGGACGGCGCGGTGTTCGTGCGTGAGGTCAACGATCGGGTGGGGCTCACCGGCTTCAATGCCGTCTGGGCCGAGCCGGCCAACCTGCCCACCAAAGCCGACATCCTCGACCCCGCGGCCTGGGTCGCCCGCGTCCACGCCTGACCGATGGGCGGCGCGCTCGATCCGGTGGTCGCCGAAGGTCGGCGCCGGCTGAGGCTCGCCCTCGCCGACCTGCCCGCCGGTGCCCGGGTCGACGTCGCACTGAGTGGCGGCGCCGACTCGCTCGCCCTCGCCGCGTGCCTGGCCTTCGTCGCCCCCCGCGCGGGCTGGACGGCCGGGGCCGTCGTCGTCGATCACGGACTGCAGCTCCACTCCGCCGACGTCGCCGCGCGAGCCGCTGAGCAGGCGCGCGGTCTCGGTCTCGACGAGGACGTCGTGGCTGTGGAGGTCGGGACGTCGGGAGGTCCGGAGGCCGCGGCGCGCGACGCCAGGTACGCCGAGCTCAGGTCCCGTCCGGCCGACGCCGTGCTGGTGGGCCACACCCTCGACGACCAGGCCGAGACGGTGCTGCTCGGTCTCGCCCGCGGCTCGGGCCCTCGATCGCTGTCGGGCATGCCCGCGGCCGACGGCGTCATCCGCCGACCCTTCCTCGGACTGCGTCGCGCCGACACCGAGCGCATCTGCACGGCGTCCGGGCTCACGTGGTGGACCGACCCGCACAACGCCGACCCCGCCTTTCGCCGGAGCAGGGTGCGTCACGAGGTGCTCCCGCTGCTCGAGGACGCCCTCGGTGGCGGCGTTGCCGAGGCCCTGGCCCGCACGGCCGACCAGCTGCGCGCGGACACCGCCCTGCTCGACGAGCTCGCGGCCCAGGTGACCGACCCGTGCGACGTCCCGCTGCTCGCCGCGATGCCGGCGGCGCTGCGGGGTCGGGCGCTGCGCCGGGCCGCACTCGAAGCGGGTGCCGACGGGTCCGAGCTGGCAGCGGTCCATGTCGGGGAGCTGGACCGGCTGGTCACCGACTGGCGGGGCCAGACCCGCGTCGAGCTGCCGGGCCGCGTCTGCGCGTCGCGGGTCGGTGACGCCCTGCGTTTCGCCCCGACGCCGGACCGATAGCCACCCTGCCCGGCACCGTCGCCTGTGGCAGGCTGGGCCCGTGGACCACCAGCACCTCGGCGACGAGCTCGACCTAGACCAGATCCTGTACACCGAGGACGAGATCATCGCCCGCCTCCGCGAGATGGCGAAGCAGATCGAGGCCGACTACGACGGCCAGGACCTCCTGCTCGTGGGCGTGCTCAAGGGTGCCGTCATGGTGATGGCCGACCTCGCGCGCAGCCTCGACCGGCACGTCGAGATGGACTGGATGGCGATCTCGTCCTACGGCTCGGGCACCAAGTCGTCCGGGGTCGTCCGCATCCTCAAGGACCTCGACACCGACATCGCCGGCCGGCACGTGCTGGTGGTCGAGGACATCATCGACACCGGCCTCACGCTGTCGTGGCTGATCGCCAACCTGCGGTCCCGCGGACCGGCGTCCGTCGAGATCGCCACCTTGCTCCGCAAGCCCGAGGCCCTCCAGATGGACGTCGACGTCACCTACGTCGGGTTCGACATCCCGAACTCGTTCGTCGTCGGCTACGGCCTCGACTACAACGAGCGCTACCGCAACCTGCGCAGCATCGGCACGCTCGCGCCTCACGTCTACTCCTGAGATCCCAGGCAGCCTCCGAACCCCGGAACGACGGCACGTCGAACGACGCCTCCTCGAGCTCGTCCCGCCGGGTCAGTGATCGCTCGAGCCGGGCAATGCGGTCGTCGCGCCGAGACACCTGGGGGAGAGTCGGAAGGCAGAGCCGAGTACGGGAGAGCCACGGCGCTCAGGTGTCCGGCGAGCAGCCGGACGAGCGACTCGATCCACCACTGCTCCACCCGCTCGGCGTCCCACCCGCGCTCCTCGGTGAGTACCCGGAATGCGTCGATGTTGCACAGCGCGGCGTAGGTGTCGCGAGCCGACTCGGCGTTGACGCCGTCGCGGAACTCGTCCTGCGGCCACGCCGAGAACATTCGGCGGCGGGAGTCGTCGCCGCGGGCGCGACCCCCAGGTGGGCGGGGCCGACTGATCCCGCCGCGAACGCGCGGCCCGGCGGGGTGCCGGGCCGCGGGCGGCTACCTGCACAGGGGAACATTCGCCCCTGGGCCGCGCGTTCTTCTGGTGACGGGCCTGCGTGTACCGTTTCACTACCCGTCGACTACCCGAGGAGGAGTGGGTTTCCGCCCACTGCCGTCAATGAATTTCAAGCGCTTGTTCCGCGGCCCGCTGATGTGGATCATCGTCATCGCCATCGTCGTGATCACGGTCATCCAGCTGTCGGGTCCGACGAGCGGTCACCGCGAGATCCGCACCGCCACGATGGTCACCTACCTCGAGGGCGGCAAGGTCAAGGACGTCACGTTCGTGGAGGGCGACCAAGAGATCCAGGCGACGCTCACGGACGGCAAGAAGGTGCGCGCCAAGTGGCTCGGCGACCAGGGCGGCCGGCTCGTCGAGCAGGCCGAGAGCGCCGTGGCCGACAAGAAGCTCAAGACGTTCGACGTCGAGGTGCCCAAGCAGAACGCGTTCGTGTCGTTCCTCGTCAGCTTCCTGCCGATCCTGCTGATCTTCGGCCTGCTGCTGTTCTTCCTCAACAACATGCAGGGCGGCGGCGGTCGCGTGATGCAGTTCGCGAAGTCCAAGGCCAAGCTCATCACCAAGGACACCCCCAAGACCACGTTCGCCGACGTCGCCGGGTGCGACGAGGCCATCGAGGAGCTCGGTGAGATCAAGGAGTTCCTCCAGGAGCCGGCCAAGTTCCAGGCCGTCGGCGCGAAAATCCCCAAGGGCGTCCTGCTCTACGGCCCTCCCGGCACCGGCAAGACGCTGCTCGCCCGGGCCGTCGCCGGTGAGGCCGGCGTGCCGTTCTACTCCATCTCCGGCTCCGACTTCGTCGAGATGTTCGTCGGCGTCGGCGCGAGCCGGGTGCGCGACCTGTTCGAGCAGGCCAAGGAGAACGCGCCGGCCATCGTCTTCATCGACGAGATCGACGCCGTCGGCCGCCACCGCGGCACCGGCATGGGCGGCGGTCACGACGAGCGCGAGCAGACGCTCAACCAGCTTCTCGTCGAGATGGACGGCTTCGACATCCGCGGCGGCGTCATTCTCATCGCGGCCACCAACCGCCCCGACGTGCTCGACCCGGCATTGCTGCGCCCTGGCCGCTTCGACCGACAGATCGGTGTCGAGGCGCCCGACCTCCAGGGCCGCACCCAGATCCTGCGCGTGCACGCGCGGGGCAAGCCCATCGCCCCGGGCGTCGACCTGGAGGCGGTGGGCCGTCGTACCCCGGGCTTCAGCGGTGCCGACCTCGCCAACGTGCTCAACGAGGCTGCTCTGCTCACGGCCCGCACCAACCAGAAGACCATCACCGACATCGCGCTCGACGAGGCCATCGACCGCGTCATGGCCGGTCCGCAGAAGCGCTCGCGCCTGATGAACGACAAGGAACGCACGATCACCGCGTACCACGAGGGCGGTCACGCCCTGGTGGCTGCGGCACTGCCGCAGAGCGACCCCGTGCACAAGATCACGATCCTGCCGCGCGGTCGCGCCCTCGGCTACACGATGGTGCTCCCCGACGAGGACAAGTACTCCCAGACGCGTGCCGAGCTGCTCGACAAGCTCGCCTACATGATGGGCGGACGTGCCGCCGAGGAGCTCGTGTTCCACAACCCGACCACGGGTGCCGGCAACGACATCGAGAAGGCCACCACCCTCGCCCGCGCGATGGTCACCCAGTACGGCATGACCGAGCGCCTGGGTGCGGTCCGACTCGGCGAGAACGAGTCGCAGCCGTTCTTGGGACGCGACATCGGCCACGCGCGCAACTACTCCGAGGCCGTCGCCGCGATCGTCGACGAGGAGATCAACAAGCTCATCTCGCAGGCCCACCAGGAGGCCTTCGACATCCTCACCGACAACCGCGACGTGCTCGACGCCCTCGTCGAGGAGCTGCTGGAGAAGGAGACCCTCGACAAGGCACAGGTCGCCGAGATCTTCGAGCCGCTGCGGCGCCGCGAGATCCGTCCGGCCTGGACGGGCTCCGACACCCGCATCCCGTCCACGGTGCCGCCGGTCGAGGGGTCCACGAACGGTCGCGCCCCCGAGACCGGTCACATCATCGGTCCCGACACCGGCCCGGACGCCCCTCCGCCCGGCGCACCCGACGACGACCTCGTGGGTGAGCCGCCACCCCCGCCGGAGGTTCGGTGAGCGTCGACCTCCCGCGGGCTGAGGCGGCGGTCCGTGAGCTGCTGGTCGCGATCGGGGAGGATCCCGACCGTGACGGCCTCCGCGACACGCCACGCCGAGTCGTCAAGTCGTACGCCGAGCTGCTGGCCGGCATGGACGAGGACCCGCGCGAGATCCTCACCGCCACGTTCGACGTCGGCCACGACGAGCTGGTGCTCGTCAAGGACATCGAGGTCTGGTCGATGTGTGAGCACCACTTGATGCCGTTCACCGGTGTGGCGCACGTCGGATACATCCCACACGAGGGCGGGCACGTCACCGGGCTGTCCAAGGTCGCCCGGCTGGTCGACGTCTATGCCCGGCGTCCGCAGGTCCAGGAGCGGCTCACCACCGAGATCGCCGACGCGCTCACCGACGTGCTCGATCCGCGCGGCGTCATCGTCGTCATCGAGGCCGAGCACCTGTGCATGTCCATGCGCGGGGTGCGCAAGGGCGGCGCCAAGACGATCACCAGCGCCGTGCGCGGACAGCTGCGCGACCCGGCCACCCGCGCCGAGGCCATGGGGTTCATCACCGCCCAGAGGCGTGCGTGACGGCTGTGCCGTCTGCCGCCAACGGCCCGGCACCCTCGCCAGAGGGGTCCCTGCTCGACAGGTCCGGCCGCTGCCGGGTCATGGGCGTCGTGAACGTCACGCCCGACTCGTTCTCCGACGGCGGCAAGTGGCTCGACGCCGACACGGCGATTCGTCACGGTCTCGATCTCGTCGCCCAGGGCGCCGACCTCGTCGACGTCGGCGGCGAGTCCACCCGGCCCGGCGCACTGCGCATCGACGCCGAGGAGGAACTGCGCCGCATCATCCCGGTGGTCACCGGCCTGGTTGCCGAGGGCGTCACCGTGTCGGTCGACACGATGCGAGCCGACGTCGCCGAACGCGCGCTCCACGCCGGTGCCACGCTCATCAACGACGTCTCCGGCGGGCGGGCGGACGAGCGCATGACCCAGGTGGCCGCGACCTCGGGATCACCGATCGTCCTGATGCACTGGCGTGGACACGCCGAGGCCATGCAGAAGCTCACCCAGTACGACGACGTCGTCGCCGACGTGATCGACGAGCTGAGCGCGCAGGTCGAGGCGGCGCTGTCGGCCGGTGTGCGGCCCGAACAGGTCATCGTCGACCCCGGGCTCGGATTCTCCAAGACCGGCGAGCAGAACTGGACCGTGCTGGCGAAGCTCGGCGCGTTCACGGCTCTCGGCTACCCCCTGCTCGTGGCGGCCAGCCGCAAGCGGTTCCTCGGCGAGCTGCTGGCCGAGGAGTCCGGCGAGCTGCGGCCCACCGACCAGCGCGAGGACGCCACCGCGGCCCTCTCCGTCATCTGCGCGCTCGCCGGCGTGTGGTGCGTGCGCGTGCATGAGCCGGCCGCCACCGCCGACGCCGTCAAGGTCGTCGCCCGGCTGGCCGAGGAGGGGACGCCGTGAAGGACGTCTTGACGACGCACCGGGCGTTCTACGACGCCGTCGAGACCGGCGACGTCGATCTCATGACGTCGCTCTGGGTCGACGACGTCGACACGTCGTGCATCCACCCCGGTGCCGAGCACCTTCGTGGTACTGACGCGGTGCTGCGATCGTGGACGGTGCTGATGGCGAACGTCGGGTACATCCAGTTCTTCCTCACCGACATCGCCGTGGCCACGATGCCGCCAGGCTCCGACGACCCGGACACCGCCGTCGTCACGTGCACCGAGAACATCCTGTCCAGTGAGGGCATGTCTTCAGTCGAGTCGTTCGCCGGCGGCAAGGCACTCTGCACGAGCATCCTGGTGCGCGACCGCGCGGGCGCGGGTGGCTGGCGGTTCTGGTCGCGGCACGCGTCGCCCGTGCTCGAGCTCGACATCGAACGTGGGGATGACGCATGACCTGCCCCGAGGGCCTGGACCGGATCGACCTGCACGGGATCTCGGCGCACGGGCATCACGGTGTCTTCGACCACGAGCGTCGCGACGGACAGCTGTTCGTCGTCGACGTGAGCCTCGGGCTCGACCTCGGTCCCGCGGCCTCGGGCGACGACCTGGGCGCCACGGTCGACTACGGCCAGCTGGCCCAGGACGTGCACGACGTCATCGTCGGAGAGCCCGTGGACCTCATTGAGTCCGTCGCCCTCCGTATGGTGGACTTGTGCCTGTCACGACCCCTGGTCCGATGGGCTAGCGTGACGGTGCACAAGCCCCAAGCGCCCATCTCGGTGCCCATCGACGACGTCAGCGTCACGATAGAGCGGAGCAAGCAGTGACCGAATCGCCCACTCCCTACGTGCTGGACGCCGACACCATGACCGGCGGCATGCGCCCCATCCGGCAGGCCGTCCTGGCGCTCGGCTCGAACCTCGGCGAACGGCTCAACCGGCTCCAGAGCGCGGTCGCCGCGCTCGAGGACACCCCCGAGGTCACCATCGTCGCGATCTCGTCGGTCTACGAGACCGAGCCGGTCGACACCCCGGACGGCTCGGGCAAGTTCCTCAACGCCGTCGTGCTCATCGACACCACGCTCACGGTGCACACGCTGCTCGACCGCGCCCTGGCCATCGAGGAGGCCTTCGGTCGCGAGCGCTCCGAGAAGGGCGCCCCCCGTACGCTCGACGTCGACCTCCTCGTCGTCGGCCAGCGAGTCTGCGACGACGACCAGCTCAAGCTGCCCCACCCCCGCGCACACGAGCGCGGCTTCGTGCTCGTGCCGTGGCTGGAGATCGATCCCGAGGGCGAGATCCCCGGCCAGGGCTTCGTCGCCGACCTCATCGGCGACGTCGACACGTCCGGGGTCAGCAAGCGCGAGGACCTCGAGATCATTTTGTGAGACCGGTGTTCCGGCGCACGTCCGCCCTGCTCGTCGTGGCCGTGGTCACGATCGGTCTGGTGTTCGGACTGCTGGTGCGGCCGGTCTCGGTCCGGCTCGATGCCAGCCCGCCGCGGGTCGGCTGGGGCCCGGCCACCACGCTGTTCGTCGTCGCGCTCATCGTGGCTGCGCTGGCCTGGAGCACGTGGCAGAGCCTGCACAAGAAGAACCAGCGGATGACGTCCGACCACGGCGTCAAGATGCTCGCCCTGTCGCGCTCGTGCGCCATCGTCGGCGCGCTGTTCGCCGGCGGCTACGGCGGCTTCGCCATCACCTACCTCGGCGACCTCGACCGCCCTCTGGGCGAGGAACGCGTGCTCACCGGGGGAGCGGCCGCCGCCGCCGGCATCCTGCTGCTCGCCGCCGCCCTCCTGCTCGAACGCGCCTGCCGCCTCCCCGAGGACCACGACGACGAGACCGCTCCCGACGCCACTCCCGCCTGACCAGGCGCTACTTGTCGATGTCGCCCACGACGAAGAACATCGAGCCGAGCACGGCCACGAGGTCGGCCACGACGCAGCCCCCGACGATCTCGGGCAGCACCGCCACGTTGTTGAACGACGCTGTGCGCAGCTTGAGGCGCCACGGCGTCTTCTCGCCGCGGGAGACGAGGTAGTAGCCGTTGAGGCCGAGCGGGTTCTCCGTCCAGACGTACGTGGAGCCCTCGGGTGCCTTGACGATCTTGGGCAGCCGCACGTTCACCGGTCCTGACGGGAGTTCTGCGATTCGTCCGAGGCACGCGTCGGCGAGGTCGAGCGACACCTTGGCCTGCTCCAGCAGCACCGAGAAACGGGCGTAGCAGTCGCCCTCGGTGCGGGTCGGGACGCGGAGGGTGTCGGCGAGCTCGGCATAGGCGAGGTACGGCTCGTCGCGGCGCAGGTCCACGTCGACTCCGGACGCGCGGGATATGGGTCCCGAGACGCCGTACGCATGCACGAGCTCAGGGGAGAGCACCCCGACGCCCTTGGTGCGCGCGGCGAAGATCTCGTTGCCCAGCACGAGGTCCTCGATCTCGGTCAGACGCGCACGGACGGCGGCCACCGCTGCCGACGCACGGCCCCGCCAGCCGGCCGGGAGGTCCTCCTTGAGCCCGCCGACACGGTTGAACATGTAGTGCATCCGTCCGCCGGAGACCTCCTCCATGACCTCCTGCAGCGTCTCGCGCTCGCGGAAGGCGTAGAAGATCGGCGTGATGGCGCCGAGCTCGAGCGGGTAGGAGCCCAGGAACATCAGGTGGTTGAGCACCCGGTTCAGCTCGGCGAGCAGGGTGCGGATCCACGTCGCCCGCTCGGGCACCTCCATGCCCAGCATGTCCTCGACGGCCATCGCGACGCCCAGCTCGGAGCTGAACGCGCTGAGCCAGTCGTGGCGGTTCGCGAGCACGATGATCTGCCGGTAGTCGCGCACCTCGAAGAGCTTCTCTACGCCGCGGTGCATGTAGCCGATGATCGGCTCGCAGTGCACCACGCGTTCGCCGTCGAGCGTGAGCCGAAGCCGAAGCACGCCGTGGGTGGCAGGGTGCTGGGGCCCGATGTTGAGCACCATGTCGGTCGTGGCAAACCCGCTCCCGACGGCGGCTGTCACCTCGCGCGGCTGGCCCATGCGCGTCAGTCTTCCATGCCGTTTCTCGGGCGGGTGTCGGTCGTCAGCCACCAGAAGTCGCCCCACCCGCCGCGCGCGCGAAGCTCGGCGGACTCGGACGCGCGGGCGAGTGCAGCGACGTACGCCTCGGGGTCGGCGGCGGCCAGGTCGAGCGGGGGACGGGTGCCCTCGACGCCGAGCCGGGCGAGGGCGTCCCGCTGACGCTCCAGTCGCGCACCGGTCATGGTCGCCACCGAGTCGACGGCGACGTGCGCGGTGACATCGCGGCTGCCGTCAGGCACCACCTCCACCTCCCGTCCGTCAGCGAATGAGGTCAGGCTGCCGAACAGGGGACGGGCCGGGGCGGTGTGGCCATAGTCGATCGCCAGCGCGACGCCGTGCACGCGCGCCACCGCGTCGGCCCAGGCGTCGTCGCGCGGCTCGCCGATCTCGGCTCGAGCGCCGGGCTCCGTCACCGGCCACCACCGATCGAGCCACGGCGACTCGACCGGCCCACCGAGGTGCTCGAGGCCGCTCCCCGGCTCGACCTCGACGTGACGCACGACTCCGGCGTCGTCGACCTCGACCACGTCGCACGGGATGTTGTCGAGCCACTCGTGGGCGATGAGCAGCCCCTCGATCGTCGACGGGAGCTCGTCCGTCCAGGTGATGTCGCCCGGCAGGTTTGGCCGCGCCGCGAGCTCCACGCCCGTGAGCCGCAGGTCCGGATCGATGCCGTGCAGCCAGACGAGCAGCTCGCCGCCGCCGGCTCCGAGGTCCACGACGGTGTCGAGCCCGGCCCCGCGGACGAGGCGTGCAATGGCACCCGCGAACACGTTCGACGAGGTCACCGAGGTGCGGAAGTGGTCGGTGGGACGCGAGTGGAGGAAGAAACCGTTGGGACCGTACAGCGCGTCCTGCCAGGCGTCGCGCCACGGTCTGGGCATGCGGATCAGCGTACGCATGAGCGGTGATGTGACGTGTTCCACGCGGTTCTCGGGTGGTGGCCTCGAAGCGTCACGACGTAGGATGGGGGCGTCCGATTGTCTGGTACCCCTCGCGGGACTGGAACGAAAGGCACCAACGCATGAGACGTCTCTCCATTGGCGTGACCGGAGCCGGCCGAGTCGGCTCGGTTCTTGCCAACAAGTTCCGTGCTGCCGGTCACCCCGTCGTGGGTGTGAGCGGTCGTTCGCCGGCCTCCCTGCTGCGCATCCAGACCCTGCTCCCCGACGTCGATGTGCTGAGGCCCGCCGAAGTCGCCGCCCGCTCTGATGTGCTGGTGCTGGCGGTGCCGGACGACGAACTCATCCGCGTCGCCGAGGAGCTCGCCACGATCGTGCGCCCCGGCCAGTTCGTGCTGCATACCAGCGGCCGTCACGGCACCGACGCGCTCGCCGCACTCGCTCGCGCGGGCGCCCGCACCATCGCGTTCCACCCGGCTATGACATTCACCGGCACCGAGGTCGACCTCGGCCGCACCTGCGTCTTCGGCCTCACCGCCGCCCCGGCCGAGCGCGAGCTCGCCGAGGAGCTCGTCGCCGACCTCGGCGGCACCCCGATGTGGATCGACGAGGCCGACCGCACGCTCTACCACTCCGCGCTGGCGCACGGAGCCAACCACCTCGTCACGATCGTGGCGCAGTCGATGGACCTGCTTCGTCAGGCCGGCGCCACCGACCCGGCCGCCGTGCTGCGGCCGTTGCTCGGCGCTGCGCTGGCCAACGCTCTCGACTTCGGCGACGCCGCCCTCACCGGCCCTGTCGTCCGCGGCGACGTCACCACCATCCGCGCCCACGTTGACGCCTTCGCCGTCGCCGACACCCCGGCCGCCACCCGCGACGCCTACACCTCCCTCGCCCGCGCCACCGCTGCCCGTGCCGAGGCCGACGGTCGACTCGCATCGGCTGCGGCCAGCGGCATCCGCCAGGCACTGACCGAGGCCGAATGGGACGCGATGGCCGAGATGGCGGCCGGGGTCTCATGAGCGACCTCGTGATCGCCCGCACGCGTGACGAACTGGTCGCTGTGAACGGTGACGGGCCGGTCGCCCTCGTTCCCACCATGGGGGCGCTGCACGACGGGCACGTCCAGCTGCTCAAGCACGCGCGGCCCCTCGGCGACACCATCGTCGCGTCGATCTTCGTCAACCCCACGCAGTTCGCCCCCGGGGAGGACTTCGAGGAGTATCCGCGCACGTTCGACGCCGACCTCGAGCGCTGCGCGGAGGCGGGCGTCGACGTGGTGTTCGCGCCCACCGTCGACACGATGTACCCGACCGGCCTCGATACCACGGTCACGGTCGACCCGGGCCCGCTCGGCTCGATCCTCGAAGGGGCCGCCCGCCCGACGCACTTCCGCGGCGTGCTCACCGTCGTCGCCAAGCTGTTCGGCCTGGTGTGGCCAGACGTCGCCGTCTTCGGTGAGAAGGACTATCAGCAGCTCGTGCTGATCCGGCAGATGGCGCAGGCGCTGTGCATCGACGTCGACGTGCAGGGCTGCCCTACCGTGCGTGAGGCCGACGGGCTCGCCATGAGCTCGCGCAACGCGTACCTCACGCCGGACGAGCGGGAGCAGGCCACCGTGCTGCACCGCGCGCTCCGAGCCGGTGTCGCCGTGGCGAGTGACGGCCCGGATGGAGTGCTCGCCGCCGCCCACACCGTTCTCGAGGCCGCACCGGTCGACCTCGACTACCTGACCCTGACCAACCCCGACCTGGGCGAACCTGCCGTAGGTCAGGAAGCCCGGCTGCTGATCGCGGCACGGGTCGGCAAGCCCCGACTGCTCGACAACGTCGGGCTCACACTGGGGAGTGGATGACCATGATGCGCACGATGATGAAGTCCAAGATCCATCGCGCCACGGTGACGCAGGCCGACCTGCACTATGTCGGCTCGGTCACCGTCGACGGGGACCTGCTCGACGCGGCGAACCTGCTGCCCGGCGAGCTCGTGCACATCGTCGACATCGACAACGGCGCCCGCCTCGAGACGTACACGATCGCCGGCGAGCGCGGCTCGGGCGTCATCGGCATCAACGGCGCCGCCGCTCGGCTGGTCCACCCGGGAGATCTGGTGATCCTCATCGCCTACGCGCAGATGGAGGACGCCGAGGCGCGCGAGCACGAGCCCCACGTGGTGTTCGTCGACTCCGAGAACCGCATCATCGGTACGGGCACGGACCCGGCGGAGGCGCTGCCGGGCTCGGGCCTCGTCCGCGGCGACGTCACCCACAACCCGTACGTGCGGAACTGAGCGGGCATGTCCCTGCTGGCGCTGGACATCAGCAACAGCCACACCACGCTGGGCATCTTCAAGGACGAAGAGCTGACGGCGCACTGGACGGTCGCGTCGGACGTCCGGCGCACGTCGGACGAGTGGTACCTGGTGCTGCAGGGGCTGGTCACCCGCACCACCCTCGCCGAGGTGACGGCGGTGAGCGTGTGCTGCACGGTGCCGTCGATCCAGCTCGAGATCCGCGAGATGATCGACCGCTACTACGCGAAGGCCCCGGTCTCGATCGTCGGACCGGGAGTCAAGACGGGCGTCCCGATCAACACCGACAACCCGCGTGAGGTCGGCGCCGACCGCATCGTCAACGCCCTCGCCGTCGCGGAGCTGTACGGCGGACCCGCGATCGTCGTCGACATGAACGGCACCGCCACGATCTTCGACGTCGTCGACGAGAAGGGTGCCTACCTCGGCGGTGCGATCGCACCCGGCGTCGAGATCTCGCTGGAGGCCCTCGCCCGACGCGGGGCGCAGCTGCGCAGCGTCGAGCTCGCGAGCCCGCGCGGCGTCATCGGCAAGAACACCGTCGAGGCGGTGCAGTCCGGCGTGGTCTACGGATTCGCCGGCCAGGTCGACGGCATCGTCCACCGCCTGATCGAGGCGATGGACGCCGACCCCGACCACGTCTCTGTCGTCGTCACCGGCTCCTACCCCGAGGCCGTCGTCGACCACTGCGAGACCATCACCGCCCGCGACCCGTTCCTCACCCTCACCGGCCTTCGCCTCGTCCACGAGAAGAACCACGACTGACAGGTCAGCGTCCGGGTAGGAGCTTTCGCAGGGCGATGCCGACCCGGCGGAGCCGGGCGCCGATGAAGGCGGCGGCGAACCACACGATCTCCTTGGTCGAGTACTGCCTGGCTCGACGCTTGACCCTGGCCTTGCGCAGGGCCACCTCGCGCTCCGCGCTCTGCTCGTCCTTCTCGCCGAAGGTCGCGCCCCTGAAGGTGGCGGCCGAGAGCATGCCGGCCATGGCCTCGGCGGCCAGCTCGACCGGGATGTGAGTGGGTGGTGGATCGTCGTGCGGGCGCGCCGGAACCTCTTCGGCGAGCTGGGAGAGATCGCCCACGATCCTGACGCCCGTGGCCGCGATCGCCTCGGCGTAACCGGCGCCGATCTCGGCGGCGCGCTTGACGGCCCACGGGGGCAGCTGCGGCCGCTCCTCGTCCGAGTGGCGCGTGTCCATCACGCGACGCGCGGCGCCGTTGCGGACCATCCGCTGGAAGTCGTCCCAGACGACGCCGTGCGGCCGGATGATCGCGTTGAGAGCGAGGAAGAGCTCGGCCTCGGGCACGGTCAGGCCGCGGTTGGTGGCGAAGCCGCCGAGCTCCTGCGCCGCGAGCGTGCCGGACGGGAGATCGAGCAGCTGCTCGAAGGTGTCGAACAGCAGCTCCGGATGCTTCTTGTCGAGCACGACAACCGTGACGCGATCGGCACCGGCGGCCGCGGCCCATCGCTGGACCACCCCGGCCTGGTCGTTCCGGTCGTGGAAGCCCTTGGTGACGTTGCGGTCGGGCGGGTCTGCGATGACCGACGAGAGCCAGTCGTCGAATCCGATCGGGACGCCGGCCTTCACGTACTGCTGCCAAGCCGACGGCAGGATCGCGCCGGGGCTGCGGAGCGTGACCACGACGTGCTGCCGTTCGCTGATCGCGTCGATGAACCGCTTGGCCGTCTCGGTGTCCGCCTCCGACGCGAACTCGTGGCCGAACAGCACCCGCCGCTCCGTGTCGGCCTCGACCTCGGCCATGACGTCGTCCCAAGCCTGTCGCGGAGGGATGCCCTCGGACGTCCAGCCCCATCGCCGCTCCATGAGTCCGAGCACGGCGTCGCGCTGGTTGAGCTTCGTTCCCGGGTAGAGCACGCCGTTGCTGCGCAGGGTCTCCCGGCCTGCGCTGGCGGCCATCTGCAGCGAGGTGGTGCCCGACTTCGGGATGCCGACGTGGAACAGCCGGGCTCGTTCGGGCAGGGGGGCGACGTCAGGCACGAGCGAACTCCTTGTCGTCGGTAGGGACATGGAAACCCTACGGCCGACGGTGGCGCACCCGCGAATCGCGTCTCAGCCGGCACCCTTCTCGGCCGCGGCCCTGACTCCGGCCAGACGACGTTCCCAGGTTCCGGCGACGTCGGCGAGCCAGCGTGCTTGGCGTTCGAGCGCGTCGGGGCGCACGAGGTAGAGCACCTGTCGGCCGCTGCGCCGCGACTGCAGCAGTCCCGCGCCCTCGAGGACCCTGAGGTGCTTCGTCACGGCCTGCCGGGTCACCGGCATCGGCGCGGCCAACGATGTCGCTGTCGCCTGACCCGCGCGCGAGATGTGCTCCAGGAGCTCGAGTCGGTGCGGGTCGCCGAGCGCGGCGAAGACCTCCACGGGCGCGACCGTCACGGCTCGACGTGCTTCTTGGCGACCGCGAGCTCGATCTTCCAGCCCTCGGTGTTCTCGTCGATGTGCTTTCGGAGGTCCTGGGCCGACTTGTCGAGCGATGAGAACCCGCTCTCCCGAACGCGAAGGGTGGTGCCCCCCTCGCGTTCATCGATCCAGAACTCGGTGGTGGTACCCGATCCGCTGGCGTCGTCGTCGCCCCGCTCCGGCCAGCGGAAGGCGGCGTAGTGGGGCGGGTCGAGCTTCTGCGTGACGATCGGGAACGTTCCGTGCTCCTCGTCCGTGACAAGGTCCACCCCGTCGCGGTGCTCGATCTGGTGCGACCGGTAGGTGCCGCCGTTGATCCACCACCCGGGTTCGCTGACGAGGGTCCAGACCCGTTCGGCGGGTGCGTCGATGTCGATCGAGCGTTCGATGGCGTCCTGCTCCATGGTGTCCTCCTGGTTTGATGTGCAACTTCAGAGTTGCATATTGTGCGGAGAGTTGCAACCGTGAGGTTGCGAGTCGTGGGACCCGAGTCGGCCGCACTAGGCTTGCTCCTCGTGAGTGACGAGCGTGACGACATCGACGACCTTCCCGAGCAGATGCGGGTGCGCCGGGAGAAGCGTCAGCAGCTGATCGAGCGCGGTGAGGATCCGTACCCGGTCACCGTCGCCCGCACCCACACCCTGGGCCAGGTGGTCGAGGCTCACGACGCCGAGGCGCTCGGCCCGGACGTGCAGACCGGCGAGACCGTCTCGGTCACCGGCCGAGTCATCTTCCTCCGCAACACCGGCAAGCTCTGCTTCGTCCGTCTGCGCGAGGGTGACGGCACCGAGCTGCAGGCGATGCTCTCGCTCGACCTCGTCGGTGAGGAACATCTGGCCGACTTCAAGCACCTCGTCGACATCGGCGACCACCTCGCCGTCACGGGTGAGGTCATCACCAGCCGACGCGGCGAGCTGTCGGTGATGGCGACGTCGTGGACCCTCGCGGCCAAGACGGTGCGGCCTCTGCCGGTCGAGCACAAGCCGCTCTCCGACGAGGCGCGCAGCCGCATGCGCTACGTCGATCTCATCGTCCGGCCGGAGGCGCGCGAGAACGTCCGCGTCAAGGCCAAGGTGCTGCAGTCGCTCCGCGCCACGCTCGACGCGCGTGGCTACATCGAGGTCGAGACGCCGGTGCTGCAGCACACCAGCGGCGGAGCCGCGGCGCGTCCGTTCGGCACGCACGTCAACGCCTTCGACGAGGATGCCCTGCTGCGCATCGCCATCGAGCTGCACCTCAAGCGTGCGCTCGTGGGTGGTGTCGACAGCGTGTACGAGATCGGCAAGACGTTCCGCAACGAGGGGGTCGACAACACGCACAACCCCGAGTTCATGATGCTCGAGGCCTATGAGGCCTACGGGTCGTACGACACGATGGCGGATCTGACTCGCGAGCTGGTGGTGAACGCTGCACGGGCCGTTGGTCGGACCGTCGTCGATGGTCGTGACGGAACCGAGATCGACCTCGCGGCGCCGTGGCGCCGGTCCACCATCCACGAGCTGGTCTCCGAGGCCGTCGGCAGTGCCGTCGACGTGAACACGCCGCCTGACGACCTCACGGCTCTCGCCGCCTCTCACGACGTGGACCTGCGGCCGGGCTGGGAGGCCGGTGACATCGTGCTCGAGCTGTTCGAGAAGCTCGTGGAGCACACCCTCATCCAGCCGACCTTCGTCTGCGACTATCCCGAGTCGGTGCGCCCGCTCGCCAAGCGGCACCGCACCACGCCCGGCCTGGTCGAGGCCTGGGACGTCGTCGTCAACGGCGTCGAGCTCGGCGTCGCGTACTCCGAGCTGAACGACCCGGTCATCCAGCGCGAGCGCCTCGAGGAGCAGGCCCGCCTCGCCGCCACCGGCGACCCCGAGGCCATGGACGTCGACGAGGACTTCCTCCGCGCCCTCGAGTTCGGCATGCCCCCGGCCGGCGGCATGGGCCTCGGCGTCGACCGCCTGCTGATGCTCCTGCTCGGCATCGGCATCCGTGACGCCATCCTCTTTCCGCTCTCCCGCCGCGAATAGAGCCGTTCCGCCCACAGCGAACGGGCGGAACACGCGGACGTCCTCCGCAGTTGTTCGGGTATACGGACAACCGCCGCGCGGTTTTCCGGACGCATCTAGACTGTTAGTCCACAGAACAAGTCCGAGGGGGACGAATGTTCGAACGGTTCACCGATCGCGCTCGTCGCGTCGTCGTGCTCGCGCAAGAAGAAGCGCGCATGCTCAGCCACAACTACATCGGCACTGAGCACATCCTCCTCGGCCTCATCCACGAGGGCGAGGGCGTCGCGGCGAAAGCACTGGAGAGCCTCGACATCTCCCTCGAAGCCGTGCGCGGCCAGGTCGAGGACATCATCGGTCAGGGCCAGCAGGCCCCCAGCGGCCACATTCCGTTCACCCCTCGCGCCAAGAAGGTGCTCGAGCTGAGCCTGCGCGAGGCGCTGCAGCTGGGCCACAACTACATCGGCACCGAGCACATCCTCCTCGGCCTCATCCGTGAGGGCGAGGGCGTTGCGGCCCAGGTGCTCGTCAAGCTCGGCGCCGACCTCAACCGCGTGCGCCAGCAGGTCATCCAGCTCGTCAGCGGCTTCCAGGGCAAGGAGGCCGAGGCGGCCGGTGCCCCCAGCGAGAGCGCGCCCAGCACGTCCGCCGTGCTCGACCAGTTCGGTCGCAACCTCACCCAGGCCGCCCGCGAGGGCAAGCTCGATCCCGTCATCGGACGCGAGAACGAGATCGAGCGGGTCATGCAGGTGCTCAGCCGCCGCACCAAGAACAACCCGGTGCTCATCGGCGAGCCCGGTGTCGGCAAGACCACCGTCGTCGAGGGCCTCGCCCAGGACATCGTCCGCGGCGACGTCCCCGAGACGCTCAAGGACAAGCAGATCTACACGCTCGACCTCGGCGCGCTCGTCGCCGGTTCGCGCTACCGCGGCGACTTCGAGGAGCGCCTCAAGAAGGTGCTCAAGGAGATCCGCACCCGCGGCGACATCGTGCTCTTCATCGACGAGATCCACACCCTCGTCGGTGCCGGCGCTGCCGAAGGCGCCATCGACGCGGCCAGCATCCTCAAGCCGATGCTGGCCCGCGGCGAGCTGCAGACCGTCGGTGCCACCACGCTCGACGAGTACCGCAAGCACTTCGAGAAGGACGCCGCGCTCGAGCGCCGCTTCCAGCCCATCCAGGTCGCCGAGCCGTCCGTCGCGCACACCATCGAGATGCTCAAGGGCCTGCGCGACCGCTACGAGGCGCACCACCGTGTCACCATCACCGACGAGGCGCTCGTGGCCGCGGCCACCCTTGCGTCCCGCTACATCTCCGACCGCTTCCTGCCCGACAAGGCCATCGACCTCGTCGACGAGGCCGGCTCCCGTCTGCGAATCCGCCGCATGACCGCGCCGCCGGACCTCCGCGAGTTCGACGAGAAGATCTCCGACGTCCGCCGCCGCAAGGAGGGCGCCATCGACGCGCAGGACTTCGAGGCCGCCGCCGCGCTGCGCGACGAGGAGAAGAAGCTCATCACCGCCAAGGTCGAGCGCGAGAAGCAGTGGAAGGCCGGCGACATGGACGTCGTCGCGATCGTCGACGAAGAGCTCATCGCCGAGGTGCTGGCGCTGTCGACCGGCATCCCGATCGTCAAGCTCTCCGAGGAGGAGTCCGGCCGACTGCTCAACATGGAGTCCGAGCTGCACAAGCGCGTCATCGGTCAGGACGAGGCCATCAAGGCCCTGTCCCGCGCCATCCGACGCACGCGTGCCGGCCTGAAGGACCCACGCCGTCCCGGCGGGTCGTTCATCTTCGCCGGCCCGTCCGGTGTCGGCAAGACGTGGCTCTCGAAGGCGCTCGCCAACTTCCTGTTCGGCGACGACGACGCGCTCATCCAGCTCGACATGAGCGAGTACAGCGAGAAGCACACCGTCTCGCGGCTGTTCGGTTCACCTCCCGGCTACGTCGGCTACGAGGAGGGCGGCCAGCTGACCGAGAAGGTGCGCCGCAAGCCGTTCAGCGTGGTGCTCTTCGACGAGATCGAGAAGGCCCACCCGGACATCTTCAACTCGCTGCTGCAGATCCTGGAGGAAGGTCGCCTGACCGACGCCCAGGGCCGCGTCATCGACTTCAAGAACACCGTCATCATCATGACCACCAACCTGGGCACCAGGGACATCTCCAAGGGTGTCAACCTGGGCTTCAGCCGGTCCGACGACGTCGCCGGGTCCTACGACAAGATGAAGGCCAAGGTCTCCGAGGAGCTCAAGCAGCACTTCCGTCCGGAGTTCCTCAACCGCGTCGACGAGATCGTGGTGTTCCCGCCGCTCACGCAGGACGAGATCATCCAGCTGGTCGACATGATGATCGAGGGCCTCGAGGTTCGCCTCAAGGACAAGGACATGGGCCTCGAGCTCACGCCCCCGGCCAAGCACCTGCTCGCCACGCGCGGCTTCGACCCGGTGCTGGGTGCCCGTCCGCTGCGCCGCACGGTGCAGCGCGAGATCGAGGACGCCATGGCCGAGAAGATGCTCTTCGGTGAGCTGCGTGCCGGTCAGATCGTGCTCGTCGACGTCGAGGGCGAGGGCCCCGAGGCCACGTTCACCTTCACCGGCACGGCCAAGGCCGACCTCGAGCTTCCCGAAGCCGAGATCCCGCCCGCCGTCGAGGCCGGCAAGGAGTAGGAGCGTCCCTGAAAGGTGGCCCCCGTCGCGTCAGCGGCGGGGGTTCCTTCATGAGTGGGCGGTGACGTGCACGTTGAGCAGGACGACACCGGCCACGACGAGACCGATGCCGGCGACCTTGAAAAGGTCGAGGTGCTCGCCAAGCAGCGTGACACCCACCACGGTGATCAGCGCGGTGCCGAGCCCGGACCACACGGCGTACGCCACCGAGACGGGGATCTCGCGCACGACCAGCGTCAGCAGCCAGATCGAGAAGATGTAGCCGCCGACGACGAAAGCGGTCCAGATCGGTTCGGTGAAGCCCTGTGCCTTGGGCAGCGACGCGGTGGCGACCACCTCGGTGGCGATGGCGACGAGCAGGAGGCCGATGGCGAGGTTCATGGGTTCTTCCTGACTCTCTGTAGCAGATGCTACATGCCACTGTAGCACCTGCTACAGTGGCCGCACCATGGGCAAGAGGGACGAATTGGCTGCGCAGGCGACCGGCTATGCGCTCGACCACGGGCTCATCGGGCTGAGTCTCCGACCCCTGGCAGCCGCGCTGGGTACGAGCGACCGGATGTTGATCTACCACTTCGGATCGAAGGATGCCCTCGTCGCCGCCGTGCTGGAGACGTCCTGCGAGATCTCGGTGCGCACGATCCGCGAGCTGCCCGCGTCTCCGTCAGTGCGGCAGGCGGTGCTCGACCTGTGGGAGGCGTTCGAGGCACCACAGCTGCTGCGTTGCCAGCGCCTCTACGTGGAGGCGGCCGCCCTCGGCCTGTTCGGTCGCGAGCCCTACGCCACCTCGGTCCGCGCCTCCAACGATGTCTGGCTGGCGGAGATGGTCGCCCACCTGAGGCGGTCCGGAGCCGACGACCGCGCCGAACGTCTGGCGGTGCTGGTCGACGCGGCGTTCAACGGCATCCTGCTCGACCAGCCGCTGGACGATGCGCGCGAGTCCCGCCGGATCGTCGAGGACCTCGCCGACGCTCTCGCCTGACCTGCGTTACCGGTCGTTGAGCCCGTCGAAACGTCAAGCGGGGAGGGCGAACAGCTCGTCCGTGACGGGCTCCACCAGTCCGTCGGCGACCAGGCTGTCGAGACAGCGCTCGCGTTGCAGGTCGTCGTCCCAGGTGGCGTCGAGGACCGCCCTGGGCACCGGTCCGTCGGCGTCGCGCATGGCTGCCATCAGACGGCCCCGGACCTGGCGGTCGGTTCCGACCCAGGCCTGACCGCGCCGGGGTGGGCCGCCGTGCTCCGGGTAACCGGCTGCTCGCCAGCGGCACCGGTCAGCGACCGGGCACGCGCCGCAGCGCGGTGCACGAGCCGTGCACACCAGCGCGCCGAGCTCCATCGTCGCGGCGGCCCAGCGGTGCGCATCACGGTCCGGCATCAGCGACGCCGCGAGCTCCCGCTCGGCCACGGTGACCGACGGCGCCGGGAACGCGACGCCCTCGACGACTCGCGCGAACACTCGTCGTACGTTCGTGTCGAGCACCGGATGACGGCCCGCGAAAGCGAACGACGCGACGGCGGACGCCGTGTAGTCGCCCACGCCCGGCAGCGCCAACAGGCTGTCGCGCTCAGCGGGCACCTCGCCGCCGTGAAGCTCGACGATTGTCGTCGCGGACGCGTGCAGCCGCAGCGCTCGGCGCGGATAGCCGAGTCGCCCCCAGGCTCGCACCGCCTCGCCCGGCGGATCGGCCGCGAGTGCGGCCGGCTTGGGCCACCGGCGCATCCAGATCTCGAAGACCGGAAGCACCCGGCTCACCGGAGTCTGTTGGAGCATGAACTCCGAGACCATCACCGACCACGGCGACGTGTCGCGCCGCCACGGCAGGTCCCGCGCTGATGCGTCGAACCAGGCGAGCACGTCGCTATGCAGGCCGGAGACGGCGCCGTCGGAGTTGGGGCGATCGGTCATGGCGCGTCGATCTTCGCACGGGGCACCTGGCGGTTAGCGTTGATGTGTGAGTCAGCGACGCCTGCCCGCCGAGATCTACTGGCGTCGCCGTCTGCTCCTGCTGGCCGTGCTCATCCTTCTCGTCTGGGTCGGACTACGGTGGTGGCCCAGCGGCAGCGACGAGAGGCCGGTCTCCGCCGCGGCGCCCACGGCCTCGCCCTCCCCGAAGCCCGCGCCCACCGACGGCAGCACCACCGTGGCACTGTCGTCCGGCGGCGCGGCCTGCAAGTCCGAGTCGATCCGCATCACGCCGTCCGTCTCGAACGGCCAGCGCACACGTGCGCCCGTTGACGTCGAGCTCTCGATCAGCTCCACGTCGAAGAAGCCGTGCACGTTCACGGCGAAGAGCAGCGACCTGCTCGCGGTCATCAGCGCCGGCAAGACAGCCATCTGGGACTCGACGGTCTGCAAGGCCGTCCTGCTCAAGGATGCCGTCGACCTCTCGCCCGGGTGGTCCACGGTCGCCCAGGTCGAGTGGAGCGCACGCGGGTCCGGCCCGGCCTGCTCGCCGAAGGAGGGGTGGGCCACCCCGGGCCGCTACACCATCCAGATCGGCACCCTCGGCGGCGAGCCCGGCAAGACCAAGTTCACCCTCACCCCGCCGCCCAAGTCGAAGGACGACGAGAAGCCCGACGACGAGAAGGCGGACGAGAACAAGAAGGACGAGAACAAGGAGGACGGCGACTGACTCCCGTCACCGTCGTGCGATGCCGACCACGTCCGGTCTGGACCTGCTGCGTCCGGTGAGGCGCAGTCCGTCCCGGATGTTGAGCCCACCAACGTGAGGTTGATGGCTCCGGCGAGCAGCTCGACCGACTGCACCACGTGGAACCCGGTACCGACGTCGCCGGCGGACGCAGTGGAGAGGTACAGCGCGGCAGGCACCAGGATCAGGAGCCCGATGCCGGCGATCAGGGCATCCGGCGCTTCTTGGCCAGCACGCGCGCGTGGGTCGACCGGCGAGACGAAACCCTGACAGCCCGGTGATGGCCAGCGCATGGTGAGCCATGTCGTGCCAGACCGAAGCGTCAGTCAGGCCAGGCGGCGGGGCGCTTCTCGAGGAACGCGGCCATGCCTTCCTTTGCGCCGGGGCTCTGTGAAGCGGCGGCCATGGCTTCAGAGGCGATGGCGTACGCCTGGTCCTCGGGACGGTCGAGCTGGGCGTAGAGCACGCGCTTGCCCCACGCCTTGGAGGCGGCGCTGCCGCGGGTGGCCCGGGCGAGCAGCTCGTCGACCGCGGCGTCCAGGTCGTCCGGTACGACGACACGGTTCACCAAGCCCCACTCGAGCGCCGTCGCAGCATCGACGACGTCGCCGGTGAGCGCCATCTCCATCAGGCGTTTGCGTCCGACGGCCCGCGCCACCGGAACGGCCGGGGTGTGGCAGAACCAGCCGCCCTTGCCGCCCGGCAGGGCGAAACCGGCCGTGCTCGCCGCGACTGCGAGGTCCGCCGACGCCACGAGCTGGCACCCCGCCGCAGTGGCCAACGCGTGGACCCGCGCGACGACGACCTGGGGCAACGCCTGCATCTGCTGCATCACGGACTGGCACACGCCGAGCAGCGACCGCACCCCGACGACGTCGCGGGGCGCGACGTCGGAGAAGTCGTGACCGGCCGAGAACACCGGTCCCTCGGCGGCCAGCACGAGACCGGTGGCCGAGCTCGAGCCGACGTCGTCGAGCGCACCCAGCAGCTCGCGGAGGACATCCTCGGACAGGGCGTTGCGTCGCTCCGGATCGACCAAGGTGATCCGGGCGGTGTTCCCCTCGATGTCGAGCTGCAGATGCTGCCGGCCCATACGTTCCAGCCTAGACGTACCGCTCGAGAATGCTCGACTCGGCGAGACGGGACAGACCCTCGCGGACGCCGTGCGCTCGGAGGTCGCCGACGCCCTCGACCGCCTGCAGGTCGTCGACACTGGCCGCGAGCAGCTTCTGCAGGTTGCCGAAGTGGTCGATGAGGCGGTCGACGACGGTTGCGGGGAGCCGTGGCACCTTGGCGAGCAGCCGGTAGCCACGGGGAGACACAGGAGTGTCGAGGGTGTCCTCGCTGCCGATGCGCATCGCCTCTGCGACCGACCCGAGCTCGACGAGGGCGGCGGAGTCGATGGCCGCGAGGGCGGCGAGCACCGCCTCGACGCTGCGCGGTCGCCGCCCGGTGGGCAGGTAGTCGCGGACGATGAGCTCACGCTCGGGGTCGACGCCCGCGATCAGCTCCTCGAGCTGGAGGTCGAGCAGGCGTCCCTCGACGCCGAGCTCGAGCACGTAGGTGTCGATCTCCCCGGCGATGCGTCGCACCATCTCGAGCCGCTGCGCCACGGCCGCGACGTCGCGAACGGTGACGAGGTCCTCGATCTCCAGCGCGGAGAGGGCGTCGGAGACCTCGTCGAGCCGGTTTCGATAGCGCTCGAGCGTGGCGATGGCCTGGTTGGCGCGGCCGATCACGGCGCCGGCGTCCTCGAGCACGTGGCGGGTCTCGTCGAGGTAGAGCGCGATGATGTGCATCGAAGCCGACACCGAGACGACTGGCACCCCCGTCTGCCGCGCAACGCGGTCAGCGGTGCGGTGGCGGGTGCCAGACTCCTCCGTGTGGATCGACGGATCGGGCATCAGGTGCACGCCGGCGCGCAGGATGCACTTGATGTCCTTGTCGAGGATGATCGCACCGTCCATCTTGGCGAGCTCGCGCAGTCCGGTGGCCGAGAACGGCACATCCATCGCGAACCCGCCGGTGGAGATTGCCTCGATCTCCCGGTCGTGGCCGATCACGATGAGCGCCCCGGTGCGTCCCCGCAGGATGCGCTCCAGGCCTTCTCGGATGTCGGTGCCGGGGGCGATCAGCGACAGCGTCGCGCGCAGGTCGGCCGGTGTCGCCACGGTTCTCCTCACATCGTTCGGGGACGCGGTCAGTGTAGGTGCGGGACCACGCCGGTTGCCATGCAACGCTAGTTCTAGATATCATCGTCGAGTGTCGATGAATACGGAAGCGGTCGCGCCGGGCGGAGACGAGCGCTCCCGGACCGCCGCCGCGTGTCTGTTCGACGGATTCGGTGACCGGTCGCGGCTGGCCATTCTTCAGCACCTGATGGTGGGCGAACACCGGGTCGTCGAGCTGACCGAGCATCTCGGGCTGGCCCAGTCGACCGTCTCCAAGCACCTCGCGTGTCTCAAGGACTGCGGTCTCGTCGAGTCCAGGCCGGTCGGCCGTGCCTCGGTCTTCAGCGTCACCCACCTCCAGGCCACCGCCGACCTCCTGCGGGCCGCGGAACAGCTGCTCGCCCTCACCGGGGATGCGGTCACGCTCTGCCCCAGCCACGGAGTGAGTGTGCATGGCTGACCACGCCGCCATCGCTCCGGAGACGAGGGCGCGGCTCGGCAGGCGGGCGAAGATGCACGCCGGTGCCTCGGTGGCCTACGACGTCGCCGAGGGCGTCATCGCGATCTCCGCCGGCATCGCCACCGGATCGATTGCCCTCGTGGGTTCGGCCTGGACTCTTTCGTCGAGGTGTTCAGCGGCCTCATCATCCTGTGGCAGTTCTCCCACCCGATCCCCGAGACCCGTGAACGCCAGGCATTGAGGCTGCTGGCGTTCTCGTTCTTCGCGTTGGCCGCCTACGTGAGTGTCGAGTCGGTCCCCTCATCGCCGGGGCTGAGGCGAGCCCGTCCAAGGTCGGCATCGGTCTGGCGATCGCCTCGCTGATCGTCATGCCGTTCATCTCCGTCGCCCAGCGACGCACTGGCCGGGCGATCCACTCGAACGCGGTGTACGCCGACGGCACGCAGACGCTCCTCTGCACCTACCTGTCCGTGGTCCTGCTCCTCGGCCTCGTGCTGAACGCCACCCTGGGCTGGGGGTGGGCGGACCCGGTCGCCGGGTTGGCCATCGCCGCAGTCGCCGTTCGGGAGGGGGTGGAGGCGTGGAAGGGTGACGAATGCTGCTGATGACGGCAGCTGCGCTCGTCCTCGTCGTCCCCGAGTCAGGCTCGCGACGTTGACAGACAGGCAACTGCGGCGGCGACGTCGGTCACGACGGTGACCTGGAGGTCGGCGCCCAGCTCATCGAGCCCGGTGGACCCGGCCGGCACCAGCGCGTGGCGGAATCCCAGCCGTGCAGCCTCGCGGAGTCGTTCGACCAGGTGACGCACGGGCCTGACCTCGCCGGCGAGCCCGACCTCGCCGAGGGCGACCAGGTCCGCCGGGGCGGTGCGGCCGCTCTTGGCCGAGGCGGTGGCCACGAGGACGGCGAGGTCGACCGACGGCTCCACGAGCCGCGCACCGCCGACCGACGCGGTGTAGACGTCGTCCCTCGAGAGGTTGGCCCCGCAGTGCTTGGTGAGGACGGCCAGGACCATGGCAACCCGGGCGGAGTCGAGTCCGCTCGACGTGCGTCGAGGCGACGGCGCGTTGGTCTCGACGGTCAGCGCCTGCACCTCGGCCAGCAGGGGCCGGCGACCTTCCATCGTGACCGTGAGGCACGTGCCCGCCACAGGTGCCGCGTGTCGGGACACGAACAGGCCGGTGGGGTCGGGAACCTCGACGAGTCCGGCGTCGGCGAGGTCGAAGCAGCCGATCTCGTCCACCGGCCCGAACCGATTCTTCACGGCCCGCAGCAGCCGGAGGCGGGAGGCGCGGTCGCCCTCGAACTGCAGCACGACGTCGACGACGTGTTCGAGCACCCGGGGACCGGCCACGGAGCCGTCCTTGGTGACGTGGCCGACGAGGAGCGTGGCGATTCCGGCTGTCTTGGCCCGCTGGATGACCGCCGACGCCACCTCGCGCACCTGGGTGACGCCGCCGGGGACGCCGTCGACGTCGGCCGACCCGATGGTCTGCACCGAGTCGACGACGAGAAGCGACGGGGAGACCTGGTCGACGTGCGTGAGCAGCGCTCCGAGATCGGTCTCGGCGGCGAGGAACAGCTCGTCGTGCAACGCCCCGGTGCGCTCCGCGCGCAACCGTACCTGGGCGGCCGACTCCTCGCCCGACACGTACAACGTGCGCCGACCGGCACGCGCCCACCGGGCGCCCAGCTCGAGCAGCAACGTGGACTTGCCGACCCCCGGCTCCCCGGCGAGCAGGAGCACTCCGCCGGGCACGACGCCGCCACCGAGTACCCGGTCGAGCTCGCCGATGCCGGACGGCACCGAGCGGGCATCATCGACCGAGATCTCGGTGATGGGCCGCGCGGCCGCTGCGACCGGAGCTGCCGCGGTGCGGCCGGTGGGACGGGGGCCGCCGGCGACGTCGACCGTGCCCCACGCCTGGCACTCACCGCAGCGGCCGACCCACTTGGAGGTCGTCCAGCCGCACTCGGCGCACGCGTATGCCGGACGTGCGGTCTTGGGCTTGGTGGCAGCCATGGCAGCCAGCCTAGGTGTCAGGAACGACGATTCGGCCGAGCCGCGTCGGTCAGAGGCGGACGTCGCCGGCGGGCGTGGAGAAGG
The DNA here is from genome assembly GCA_051005615.1 of Aeromicrobium sp. Lineage (GTDB taxonomy): Bacteria > Actinomycetota > Actinomycetes > Propionibacteriales > Nocardioidaceae > Aeromicrobium. Next base: position 8,862 of record JBPCJE010000035.1, on the reverse strand, counting down.
TGGCCGCCAGGATGCCGGGGGCGCCGTGCGGAGCGGCCCACTCGACCTTGATCGACTCCAGCGCCGTGATGGCGTCCTCGCCCAGCCAGTCGGCCACCCGCTGCGGGTCGCCGGCGATCTCGAGCTCCGTGAGCACGAGCTCCGTTGGCGCCATCTGTGAAGGATGGTCCGCGGGATCGATCTGCCAGCACGTGACGAACGGCAGCTGCGGGTCGGCGACCATGCCGCGCACGCCGATCTGCTGCCACTCGAGGTTGAAGCCGTCGGGACGCCGCCGGTTGCCCGGCACGGAGTGACGCCCCATCCGGTGCTCGACAGGGGCGATGTCCTCGACCGAGACCACCCAGCCCAGCCAGCCGCCGCCGGCATCGGAGCGCTGACGGACCGCCTGGCCGAAGACAGCCTTGTCGGCGGCGGGATGGTCGAGCACCTCCACGACCTCGAGGTACTGCTCGTTCTTCAGCGGCAGGATCATGTTGCGCGTGCCGAATCGGGGGTGCGCACCGCCGTCGAGGAACGTCGCTCCGAGTGCCTTGCCCAAGTCGTCGGTCGTGGCGGCGAGGCCATTGGGTCCGGCGGCGAACGACAGGTGGTCGAGGTGCATGGTCCATTCTTTCCAGACGTGTTCCGGTCGCCCGACGGCGGGGTGGCCACCGCACCTTGAGCTTGCGAAAGGGGCTTGCGTGAGCGTCAAGGTCGTTTCGACGGGGCTCAACGACCGGGATCGGCACCGTGCGGGGTGGGAACGCTGGCCGCCTCGACGGCCTCGCAGTGGCGGGCGAGCTCGGTGTAGCCCTCCGTCCCCATGAGCGCGACGAGCTCGGCGCGGTTGGCGACGTAGACGGGTTCCATGCCGACGTGCGCCTCGGTGTTCGACGAGCAGTACCAGTCGAGGTCGGCGCCACCGGGCCCCCAGCCGGCACGGGTGTACTCACCGATCTGGACCTCGGTGTACGTCTCGCCGTTGCCCGGGTCGACCTCGCGGAACTGGCGGCGGATCGGCAGCTGCCAGCAGACGTCCGGCTTGAGCTCCAGCGGCTCGACACCCTCGGCAAGGGCGAGGCCGTGCAGGGCGCAGCCGTAGCCGCCGGTGAAGTCGCGGGAGTTGTGGAAGATGCAGGCACCGTCGACCGTGCGGGTCTTGAGCTCGCCCTCGTCGTCCTTCTCGGTCCAGCCGCCGGCACCTTCGTCGTGCCGCTCCCACCGCTCGGGCGTGAGACGGTCGACCGCCGTGGCGACGCGCTGGTGGTCGGCCTCGTCCGCGAAATGGGCGCCTAGCGTGCAGCAACCCGCTTCGGGGCTGCTCGAGAAGATGCCGGGACAGCCGGCGCCGAAGATGCACGTCCAGCGCGAGGTCAGCCACGTCACGTCGCAGCGGAACACCTCGCTGGTGTCGCTGGGGTTGGGGAACTCGACCCACTGACGGGGGAATCCCAGGGCGACCTCGGGCATCAGTCCAGCCTACGGGGTTTCGGTACGATGCTCGTTCCTCGCGTCCACCCAGCCCAAGGGTCGCGACAATGCGCGAGAATGGCGGCATGCGCATGGGGGTCCTCGACATCGGCTCGAACACCGGGCACCTGCTGATCGTCGACGCCTACCGTGGTGGACCGCCGATCCCAGCGCACACCTTCAAGGAGTCGCTGCGCCTCTCCGAGCACCTCGACGACGACGGTGCGGTCGACGCCGAGGGCATCTCGCGCCTGGTCAAGTACGTCGTGGAGGCCCGCGCCGAGGCCGAGGAGAACGGCTGCTCCACCGTGATCGCCTTCGCGACCTCCGCCGTCCGCGACGCCGTGAACGCCGACGAGGTTCTCGCGGCCGTCCTTGATGCGAGTGGCGTCGAGATCGAGGTCATGCCCGGCGACGACGAGGCGCGGCTGACGTTCCTGGCCGTCCGTCGTTGGTTCGGCTGGTCGTCCGGACGTCTCGGCGTCTTCGACATCGGCGGCGGCTCGCTCGAGATCGCCGCGGGCTCCGACGAGAAGCCCGACGTCGCCCTGTCGATGCCGCTCGGCGCCGGCCGGCTCACGCGCGAGTGGCTGGGGGCAGGACGGTCGACCGACGAGCTGCGTCGCCACGTTCGGACCGCGATCGCCGAGGACGCCGGGGCAGTCCTCCGGGGAGGCGAGTTCGACCACGCGGTCGCCACCAGCAAGACGTTCCGCTCCCTTGCCCGCATCTGCGGGTCCGCCCCGTCCGACGAGGGTCAGTTCGTCCGCCGCGAGCTGGCGCGGGCCGACCTCCACGGCCTCATCGACGAGCTCGCCACCATGGACGACGACGAGATCGCCCAGCTTCCGGGCGTCTCGTCCGATCGATCCCACCAGATCCGCGCCGGTGCGGTCGTCGCCGAGGCCGCGATGGACCTGTTCGGTCTCGACGACCTCGAGATCTGCCCGTGGGCGTTGCGAGAGGGCGTCCTCCTCCAGCATCTGGACCATCTCTAGGCTGATCACGTGTCTGACGAGTCCGCACGCGAGCGGCGGCCCGAGCTCCGGGTGTCGCTCTCGACCTCCTCGGTGTACCCGGGCTCGACCGCGAGCGGGTTCGAGGCGGCGGCTCGGCTGGGCTTCGACGGGGTCGAGGTCATGGTCAGCGTCGACGAGGTCAGCGGGGACATCGAGGCGGTCACGTCGCTGAGCGAGTTCCACGAGGTCCCGATCGTCTCGGTGCACGCGCCCTGTCTGCTGTTGACGCAGCACGTGTGGGGCACCGACCCGTGGGGAAAGCTTCATCGCAGTGCCGAGATGGCCCTCGAGGTCGACGCCGAGGTCGTCGTGGTGCACCCGCCGTTCCGCTGGCAACGGGAGTACTCGCGCGGGTTCGTCGAGGGCGTGGGCGACCTCGAGAAGGAGTACGGCATCACGATCGCCGTCGAGAACATGTATCCGTGGCGCACGGGCAAGCGCGAGTTCCAGGCGTACGCACCGGGCTGGGACCCGGTGCAGGAGGCCTACGAGCACGTCACGCTGGACCTCTCGCACAGCGCCACTGCCGGCGAGGACGCGCTGCAGATGGCGAAGGCCCTCGGCCACCGGCTCACCCACGTGCACCTGACCGACGGGTCGGGCTCGCCCAAGGACGAGCACCTCGTCCCCGGCCGCGGCGCCCAACCGGCGCAAGGCCTGCTCGAGCACCTGTCGGCGTCCGACTACGACGGCGAGATCGTCATCGAGATCAACACGCGCAAGGCCACCGACCAGCAGACGCGCGAGGCCGACCTGCTGGAGTCCCTCGCCTTCGCCCGCCTCCACGCCTCCCGCTGACGCATACCATCTGGTCATGATCACGGTCGACCAGATGCTCGGATTCGGGGTCGCTGCGCTCATCCTCATCGCCATCCCGGGCCGAGCGTCGTGTTCACGATCGGCCGTGCGCTCGCCTACGGGCGGGTCGTCGCGCTCGCCACGGTCGTCGGCAACTCGCTCGGCCTGCTGGTGATCGTCGCGCTCGTCGCGCTGGGGCTCGGCGTCGTGGTGCAAGAGTCGATCGAGGTCTTCACCGTGCTCAAGGTCCTGGGCGCTGCGTACCTGGTCTGGTTGGGCGTGCAGGCGATCCGCCACCGGCACGACTTCCGCGTCGACGGCCTCCGGCGGGGGTTCCGGGCCGCGGGCGGATTCGGGCACGGTCCGGCCGACCGTCTCGATCACCCAGGCGTTGCGCCAGGGCTTCGTCGTGGGCGTCACCAACCCGAAGGCGTTCATGATCCTCGGTGCGGTGCTGCCGCAGCTCGTCAATCGCGGCGAGGGCCACGTGCAGATGCAGGTGCTGCTGCTGGTTTGCTCGAGTTCACGATCGGACTGCTCTCCGACAGCCTATGGGCCGTCATCGCCAGTCAGCTGCGCACGTGGTTCGCGCGGTCCCGTCGCCGCGGCGAGGCAGTCGGCACCGTCGGCGGTCTCTCGATGATCGGCCTCGGCGTCGGCCTCGTCGCCGCGGGCGAACCCCGTTAGCTCGCCGCTCGCGCCGCTCGGGAAGCGATGAGCGCGCACACGATCAGCTGCAGCTGGTGGAACAGCATCAGCGGCACCACCACGAGCGCCAGCCGATCGGACGTGAACAGCACCGATGCCATCGGCAGTCCGGTGGCCAGCGACTTGTGCGATCCGCAGAACAGCAGCGCATACCGGTCGCCGCGTTCGAATCGGAGCAGACGTCCCAGGCCGGTCGTGAGCACCAGCACGACCGAGAGCAGGACGACGCAGACCACGCCGAGAGACACCAGCTGCAGCGGCTCGACCTCCGACCACACGTCGCGGTTGACTCCCTCGCTGAAGGCCACGTAGACGACGAGCAGAATGCTTCCGCGCTCGAACACCCGCAAACCGTCGAAGCTCGTCGACCACCGACGTGCCACCAGCGGACGCAGCAGCTGGCCGACCATGAACGGGAGGAACAGCAGCACGACCACGAAGACGATCGCGCCGCCGTCGACCTCGGCGCCACCTCCCGCTCCGAGCAGCAACGCCACCAGCAACGGCGTGAGGAACACCCCGAGCAGGTTCGACAACGACGCGCTCACGACCGCCCCGGCGACGTTGCCGCGGGCGATGGACGTGAAGGCCACGGACGACTGAACGGTCGACGGGACCAGGCAGAGCAGCAGCACCCCCTCGTAGAGGGATCGCGGCAGCATGTCGGGCACCAGCACGTAGGTCGCCAGCCCGAGCAGCGGGAACAGCACGAACGTCGTGGCGAGGATCGCGGAGTGCAGGCGCCAGTGGCGCAGGCCGGCCAGGGCCTGTCCGGTCGAGAGTCGTAGCCCGTACAGCAGGAACAGCAGCGCCACTGCGACCCGCGAAGCCACCGTGAGCGCCTCGAGCCAACCGCCCTGGGCCGGCACCAGCGACGCGACCGCCGCCGTCGCCAGCAGGGCGACGATGAAGGGGTCGATCCGCGTGCGCACGCCCCGACACTAGTGTGACCCTCATGTCGACCCGGATCGCGATCCTCGGCGGCGGCGTCATGGGCGAGACGCTGCTCTCGGCCCTCCTCGAAGCCGGCCATGCCACGTCCGACCTTGTCGTCAGCGAGAAGCTCAAGGAGCGCGCCGACCAGCTGCGTGAGCGCCACGGTGTCGAGGTCACGGGCAACGCCGAGGCCGTCGACGGCGCCGAAGTCGTGCTCGTCGTCGTCAAGCCTCAGGACGTGCCGGCTCTGCTCGAGGAGATCGCCGGCTCGGTCGCCGTCGACGCCACCGTCGTCTCACTGGCCGCCGGAATCCGGATCACGACCGTCGAGCAGGCGCTCCCCGACGGCATCGCCGTCGTGCGGGCGATGCCCAACACGCCCGCTCTCGTGGGCGAGGGCATGTTCGGCATCTCACCGGGCTCGTCGTGCACCGACGAACGGCTGCGGCAGGTGCGCGAGCTGCTCTCCACCGGCGGCAAGGTCGCCGTGGTCGACGAGAGCGGCCAGGACGCGGTCACGGCCGTCTCCGGCTCCGGCCCGGCCTACGTCTTCTACCTCGCCGAGGCGATGATCGACGGCGGCGTCGAGGCCGGTCTCGACCCCGCGACGGCCCGCACGCTCGCCACCCAGACCTTGGTCGGGGCGGCGAAGCTCCTGGCCACGTCCGACGACGATGCCGCCGAGCTCCGGCGGCGGGTCACCTCGCCGAACGGCACCACGGCCGCGGCCATCGAGACGTTCGACGCGCGGGGCGTGCGCGACGGCCTGGTAGCCGGTGTGCTGGCGGCGGCGCGACGTTCCGCCGAGCTCTCCGGGAACGCCTAGGCCCGCGACCGGGGTGCCGGGCTGTGGGCGGCACTAGGCTGCACAGCATGTCCGACCGCGCCTGTCTCGTCTTCGACGACCGGCTCACCGGCTACAACTTCGGGCAGGCACACCCGATGGCTCCGGTACGGGTCGAGCTGACGATGCAGCTCGCCCGCGAGCTGGGCGTGATCGACCTCCTCGACGTCGTGGGAGCCGACCCTTGCACGGTCGAGCAGCTGTGCACCGTGCACACCGTCGACTACGTCCGGCGTGTCGAGGAGCTGGGCGCCGATCCCACGCAGATCGACCCGTCCGTCGGGCTCGGCACCCCGGACAACCCCGTCTTCGCCGGCATGCACGAGGCGAGCGCGCTCATCGCCGGGGCGAGCATCGAGGCGGCTCGTCGGGTCTGGAGCGGGGAGACGAAGCGCGCCGCCAACATCGCCGGCGGCCTCCACCATGCGATGCCCGGCATCGCCAGCGGCTTCTGCATCTACAACGACGTGGCGCTCGCCATCCAGTGGTTGCTCGACCAGGGGGCCGAGCGGGTCGCCTACGTCGATGTCGACGCCCACCACGGTGACGGCGTGCAGGCGATCTTCTACGACAACCCGCGCGTGCTCACGGTCTCGCTCCACGAGGGCCCCCAGACGCTGTTTCCCGGCACCGGTTTCGCCACCGAGACCGGCGGCCCTGGCGCCGAGGGCACGTCGGTCAACGTGGCGCTGCCCCCCGGCACCTCCGACGCCGGGTGGCTCCGCTCGTTCCACGCCGTCGTGCCGCAGGTCCTGCGAGCCTTCGGACCGGACGTCCTCGTCACCCAGCACGGCTGCGACTCGCACATGGACGACCCGCTCACCAACCTCATGCTCAGCATCGACGGCCAGCGCGCCTCGTACCTCGCGCTGGAGCAGCTGGCCGACGAGCTCACCGAAGGGCGCTGGGTCGTCACCGGCGGCGGTGGCTACGCCGTCACCACGGTCGTGCCCCGCATCTGGTCGCACCTGCTGGCGATCGTCGCCGGCGCCCCGGTGGACCCGGAGACCGCGACAACCTCCGAATGGTGCTCCGAGGTGGAGCGGCTGAGCGGACGCAGTGCCCCGCAACGGATGACCGACGGCCGCACCCCGCGGTACCGCGACTGGGACCTCGGCTACGACCCGTCGAGCTGGCTCGACCGTTGCGTCCTGGCCACCCGAGCGGAGTCCTTCCCGCTGCTGGGCATCGATCTGTCGGTCTGAACGACGGAATCTCCTTCAATACCGGTAGTTTGAACAACTTTGGACTCTGCTATCCCTCGAACCCCACAAGGCACTACGCTCGATCCAAGCACGCGCGCTTCCTCTCCGGTGGGGAAGCCGGAGAGCGCGCGTGCCCCCATTGGGAAGCAGGTGGTGGACATGGCATCGGGGCCGAACTTCCTGACCGTCGCTGAAGTGGCGGCTCAGATGCGTGTGTCGAAGATGACGGTCTACCGGCTCGTCCATGCGGGCGAGCTCGAGGCTGTTCGCGTCGGCCGCTCCTTCCGGGTGCCGGAGGGCGCCGTCGAGGAATACCTGTCCAAGTCCTTCTTCCAGGCCGGCTGACGCTTCGCGCTGCTCACCGCGTAGGATGGAACCTCGGTCACCGATGGCAGAGGGTTTTTTGTGGGTTCAGTAGTCAAGAAGCGGCGTAAGCGGATGTCCAAGAAGAAGCACCGCAAGATGCTCAAGCGCACGCGGGTGCAGCGCCGCAAACTCGGCAAGTAGCCCCATGGGCCGGGTCGTCCTCGTCACCGGTGTCGCGGGCACATTCGCGGCCCGGGTCTCACGCACCCTCGCCGAGCTCGGCGCGAGCTCCGGCATCGACCGTGTCGTCGGTATCGACACCCGTCCGCCCGAAGGCGATCTCGGCGGTGTGAAGTTCGTCCGCGCCGACATCCGCACCCCGGTCGTCGGCAAGGTCATGGCCGTCGAGGACGTCGACGTCGTCGTGCACCTCGACGTCAATCCCTCCGACATCTCTCGCGGCGGTACCGGGGCCAAGGAACGCAACGTCATCGGCACGATGCAGCTGCTCGCGGCGTGCCAGCGCTCCTCCCACGTCGCCAAGCTGGTGCTCGGATCCTCGACCGCCGTCTACGGCACGTCGCCGCGCGACCCGGCCCTGTTCACCGAGTCCACGGCCCCGCAGGGCGGGGTGCGCTCCGGCTTCCCCAAGGACGCCGTCGAGGTCGAGAGCTACGTGCGCGGGTTCTCCCGGCGCCGGCCCGACGTGATCATCACGACCCTGCGTCTCGCGCAGGTGCTTCACCCCGACATCGAGACCCCGCTGCGCAACTACTTCGCCAACCCGCTGCTGCCGTCGGCGCTCGGTTTCGACCCGAGGATTCAGTTCACCCACCTCGACGACGCGCTCGAGGTCCTCACCGAGTCCGTCGTCTCCGACCGTCCCGGCACGTTCAACGTCGCCGGCGACGGGGTGATGCTGCTCTCGCAGATCGCCCGGCGCCTCGGCAAGCCCGTCATCCCGCTGCCGCCACCGGGCTTCGCGTCCTTCGCCGGCCGTGCGATCCGCACGATGGGTGGGCAGATCTCGCCCGACCTGCATCGTGTGCTCATGTACGGACGTGCCGTCGACACCGGCGCTCTGCGCGACATCTTCGGCTACGAGCCGAAGCACAGCACGGAGGGGACGTTCGAGGAGTTCCGCGCCACGCAGCGTCCCGGCGTGCTGGCCGCGATCGGAGGAAACCGATGACCGACGAACGCCGCACGATCGGCTCCGGCGGCCAGGCCGGCCGCGGCAACCGCTCCACCTCGCCGTCGGCCGCCGCCCGTTCGCTGGCGGGTGGCGCCGGTGCCAAGAAGCCGGTCACCAAGGCCAAGGCCGCGAAGACGGCCGACCCCAAGCCGTCCGGCCCGAAGCCCGCGAAGAAGCCGGCCACCAAGAAGCCGCCCGCGGCTGAGAAGTCGTCGATTCCGCCCAGTGCGCCGCGTCTGCGGGCCGTCACCGACGAGGACGCAGCAGCTGCGGCCGCCGCGGCGGCCGAGGAGGGTGCTCGCCAGACCCGCACCGCCGGACCAGGTGCGGTGGCGGCCGGCATCCCCCTCCCCAAGAGCGTGGTTGCCTTGGGACAAGCCACTCCACACGTGTTTCGTT
>JBPCJE010000034.1:0-49632 GCA_051005615.1 Aeromicrobium sp. | reverse complement strand
GTGTGGAAGGTCCGCATCGTCAGCTGCGTGCCGGGCTCACCGATCGAATGGGCGGCGATGGTGCCGACTGCCTAGCCGATGTCGACGAGCTTGCCGGTGGCCAGTGAGCGGCCGTAGCACTTGGCGCACGTACCGGCCTTCGCCTCACAGGTGAGGACGGTGCGGACCTTGATCTGCTCGACACCGGCAGCGATGAGCCGCTCGATCTCGACATCTCCGAGGTCGCTGCCGCTGGCGATCAGCACCTTGCCCTTGGCGTCGGTGACGTCACCGGCAGCTGTGCGCGAGTAGGCAGAGGTCTCGACGTTCTCAGCGGCGACCAGGCGGCCGTCGTCGAGCTTCGTGGCAATGGTCTTGGGCAGACCGCGCTCGGTGCCACAGTCGTCCTCGCGGATGATGACGTCCTGGCTGACGTCGACGAGGCGACGCGTCAGGTAGCCGGAGTCGGCCGTACGCAGCGCGGTGTCGGCGAGTCCCTTGCGGGCACCGTGGGTAGCGATGAAGTACTCGACGACCGACAGACCCTCACGGAAGTTGGCCTTGATCGGGCGCGGGATGATCTCGCCCTTCGGGTTGGCCACCAGGCCGCGCATGGCGGCGATCTGACGCACCTGCATCATGTTTCCGCGGGCACCGGAGTTGACCATCATGTAGATGGGGTTGTCCTGGTCGAAGTTCTTCTCCATCTCGGCGGAGACCTCAGCGGTGGCCTGCGTCCAGATCTCGATGAGCTCCTGGCGACGCTCGTCCTCGGTGATCAGACCGCGGTCGAACTGCTGCTGGACCTTGGCCGCCTGACCCTCGTACTTGGCGAGGATCTCGGGCTTCTTCTCCGGCGTGACGACGTCCTCGATGGAGATCGTGACACCCGAGCGTGTGGCCCAGTGGAAGCCGGTGTCCTTGAGCGCGTCGAGCGCAACGCCCACGTCGACCTTGGAGTAGCGCTCGGCGAGGTCGTTGACGATGACGCCGAGCTGCTTCTTGCCGACCTGGTAGTTGACGTACGCGTAGTCCTCGGGCAGCGCCTGGTTGAAGATCGCGCGACCGAGCGTCGTGTCCCTGGTCTCGGCGGTGCCGTCAGAGATGGGGATGCGGATCTTGACCTTGCTCTGCAGGCTGATCTCCTCGTGGTCGAACGCCATGATGGCCTCGGACACCGAGCTGAACGCGCGGCCTTCACCCGGCTGTTCGTCACGCTCGAGCGTGAGGAAGTACAGGCCGATGATCATGTCCTGGGTGGGCATGGTCACCGGACGACCGTCGGCCGGCTTGAGGATGTTGTTCGTCGAGAGCATGAGGATGCGGGCCTCGGCCTGCGCCTCGGCGCTCAGCGGCAGGTGCACGGCCATCTGGTCGCCGTCGAAGTCGGCGTTGAACGCCGAGCACACGAGCGGGTGGATCTGGATGGCCTTGCCCTCGATGAGCTGCGGCTCGAACGCCTGGATGCCCAGACGGTGCAGGGTGGGTGCGCGGTTGAGCAGCACCGGGTGCTCAGTGATGACCTCTTCGAGGACGTCCCACACCTCGGCACGCACGCCACGCTCGACCATGCGCTTGGCGCTCTTGATGTTCTGCGCGTGGTTGAGGTCGACGAGCCGCTTCATGACGAACGGCTTGAACAGCTCGATCGCCATCTGCTTGGGCAAGCCGCACTGGTGCAGCTTGAGCTGCGGGCCGACGACGATGACCGAACGGCCGGAGTAGTCGACGCGCTTGCCGAGCAGGTTCTGACGGAAGCGGCCCTGCTTGCCCTTGAGCATGTCGGAGATCGACTTCAGCGGACGGTTGCCCGGTCCGGTGACCGGACGGCCGCGGCGCCCGTTGTCGAACAGCGAGTCGACGGCCTCCTGGAGCATCCGCTTCTCGTTGTTGACGATGATCTCCGGCGCACCGAGGTCGAGCAGGCGCTTGAGCCGGTTGTTGCGGTTGATCACGCGACGGTAGAGGTCGTTGAGGTCGGACGTGGCGAAGCGGCCACCGTCGAGCTGGACCATCGGACGCAGCTCCGGCGGGATCACCGGCACCGCGTCGAGGACCATGCCCTCGGGCCTGTTGCTGCTGCCGAGGAACGCCGAGACGACCTTGAGTCGCTTGAGGGCGCGGGTCTTCTTCTGGCCCTTGCCGGTGGCGATGATCTCGCGGAGCGAGTCGGCCTCGGCGTCGAGGTCGAAGCTCTGCAGACGCTTCTGGATCGCCATGGCGCCCATGTAGCCCTCGAAGTACTTGCCGAAGCGGTACGTCATCTCGCGGTAGAGCAGCTCGTCGCCCTCGAGGTCCTGGACCTCGAGGTTCTTGAAGCGGTCCCAGACCTCGGTGAGGCGGTCGATCTCGCGCTGCACGCGGTCGCGACGCTGGCGGGCCTCGCGCTCGGCGGCGTCACGGACCTTGCGCTTCGCGTCGGCCTTGGCACCCTCCTCCTCGAGGGCCTTCATGTCCTCCTCGAGCTTGGACATGCGCTCGTTGACCTCGTTGTCACGACGGCTCTCGAGCTGCTTGACCTCGAGGTCGATCTTCGTCTCGAGGGAGGAGAGGTCGCGGTGACGTGCGTCCTCGTCGACCTGGGTGATCATGTAGGCCGCGAAGTAGATGACCTTCTCGAGGTCCTTCGGGGCGAGGTCGAGCAGGTAGCCGAGCCGGCTCGGCACACCCTTGAAGTACCAGATGTGCGTGACCGGGGCGGCGAGCTCGATGTGGCCCATGCGCTCGCGGCGCACCTTGGAGCGGGTGACCTCGACGCCACACCGCTCGCAGATGATGCCCTTGAAGCGTACGCGCTTGTACTTGCCGCAGTAGCACTCCCAGTCGCGGGTGGGGCCGAAGATCTTCTCGCAGAAGAGGCCGTCGCGCTCGGGCTTGAGCGTGCGGTAGTTGATCGTCTCAGGCTTCTTGACCTCGCCGAACGACCACGCGCGGATGTCGTCCGCGGTGGCGAGGCCGATCTTGAGCTGATCGAAGAAGTTCACGTCGAGCACAGTGGCTTCTTTCCCTTACGTAGTTCTCGAATTCTGGGCGGGGTCCGAGCGGGGGCGCTCAGACCTCTTCGACAGAGCTGGGTTCGCGGCGGGACAGGTCGATGCCGAGCTCCTCGGCGGCCCGGAAGAGATCCTCTTCCGCGTCACGCATCTCGACGGCCGTGCCATCGGACGAGAGCACCTCGACGTTGAGGCACAGCGACTGCATCTCCTTGACCAGCACCTTGAACGACTCCGGGATGCCGGGCTCCGGGACGTTCTCGCCCTTGACGATGGCCTCGTAGACCTTCACGCGGCCGAGGATGTCGTCGGACTTGATCGTCAGGAGCTCCTGCAGGGCGTAGGCGGCACCATAAGCCTCGAGGGCCCAGACCTCCATCTCACCGAAGCGCTGGCCGCCGAACTGGGCCTTGCCGCCGAGCGGCTGCTGGGTGATCATCGAGTACGGGCCGGTCGAGCGGGCGTGGATCTTGTCGTCGACCAGGTGGTGCAGCTTGAGCATGTACATGTAGCCGACCGAGACCGGGTCGGGGAACTGTTCTCCGGAACGCCCGTCGAACAGCACCGCCTTGCCGTCGGGGCCGACCAGGCGGTCGCCGTCGCGGTTGGGCAGCGTGGACGCCAGGAGGCCGGTGATCTCGTCCTCGCGGGCACCGTCGAACACGGGGGTGGCGATGTTGGAGTCGGCCGGAGCCTTGAGGGCACCGATCTTCTTCAGTCGCTTCTGCCAGTCCTCGGTCTGACCCACGACCTGCCAGCCGTTCTTGGCCACCCACCCGAGGTGGGTCTCCAGGACCTGACCGACGTTCATGCGTCCGGGGACGCCGAGCGGGTTCAGGACGATGTCGACGGGCGTGCCGTCTTCGAGGAACGGCATGTCCTCGACGGGCAGGATCTTGGAGATGACGCCCTTGTTGCCGTGGCGGCCCGCGAGCTTGTCACCGTCGCTGATCTTGCGCTTCTGCGCGACGTAGACCCGCACGAGGTGGTTGACGCCCGGGCTGAGCTCGTCGCCCTCCTCTGCGTCGAACACGCGGACACCGATGACGGTTCCGGACTCGCCGTGCGGCACCTTGAGCGAGGTGTCGCGCACCTCGCGCGCCTTCTCGCCGAAGATCGCGCGGAGCAGGCGCTCCTCGGGCGTCAGCTCGGTCTCGCCCTTGGGCGTGACCTTGCCGACGAGGACGTCGCCGTTGCTGACCTCGGCGCCGATGCGGATGATGCCGCGCTCGTCGAGATCGGCGAGCATCTCCTCGGAGACGTTCGGGATGTCCCGGGTGATCTCCTCGGGGCCGAGCTTCGTGTCGCGGGCGTCGACCTCGTGCTCCTCGATGTGAATGCTCGTCAACAAGTCATCTTGAACGACTCGTTGAGAAAGGATGATGGCATCCTCGTAGTTGTGGCCCTGCCACGGCATGAACGCCACCAACAGGTTCGTGCCCAGTGCCATCTCGCCCTCGTCGGTGCACGGACCGTCGGCCAGCGGGGTGCCGACCTCGACCCGGGCGCCCTCGACGACCAGCGGACGCTGGTTCGTGCAGGTGCCCTGGTTCGAGCGACGGAACTTGGCGAGGCGGTACGTGGTGTACGTGCCCTCGTCCTCCATGATCTCGATCGAGTCGGCCGAGACCTCCTTGACGACGCCGGGCTTCTTGGCGACGGTGACGTCGCCGGCGTCGACGGCGGCACGGAACTCCATGCCGGTGCCGATCAGCGGTGCGTCGTTGCGGATGAGCGGGACGGCCTGGCGCTGCATGTTCGAACCCATGAGCGCGCGGTTGGCGTCGTCATGCTCGAGGAACGGGATGAGCGCGGTCGCGACCGACACCATCTGGCGCGGCGAGACGTCCATGTAGTCGACCTCGGCGGCCGGGCGGAGCTCGGCCTCGCCACCGCGCTGACGGACCAGCACGGCGGCGTCGACGAACTTGCCGGCGTCGGTGAGCGGCGAGTTGGCCTGGGCGATGATGTACCGGTCCTCATCGGTGGCCGTGAGGTAGTCGACCTCCTTGCTGACCTTGCCCTTGACGACCCGCCGGTACGGCGTCTCGACGAATCCGAACGAGTTGATGCGTCCGTACGACGCGAGCGAGCCGATGAGGCCGATGTTCGGGCCTTCCGGCGTCTCGATCGGACACATGCGGCCGTAGTGCGACGGGTGGACGTCACGGACCTCGTAGCCGGCACGCTCACGCGACAGACCACCCGGGCCGAGGGCCGACAGACGACGCTTGTGCGTCAGGCCCGCGAGCGGGTTGTTCTGGTCCATGAACTGGCTCAGCTGCGACGTGCCGAAGAACTCCTTGAGCGCCGCGACCACCGGTCGGATGTTGATGAGCGTCTGAGGCGTGATGGCCTCGACGTCCTGGGTGGTCATGCGCTCACGCACGACACGCTCCATGCGGGCCAGGCCGGTGCGGAGCTGGTTCTGGATCAGCTCGCCGACCGTGCGCATGCGCCGGTTGCCGAAGTGGTCGATGTCGTCAGCCTCGACGATGGTGCTGCCGGCCGGTGCGGTGACCTCGGACTCGCCGGCGTGCAGCGCCACGACGTACTTGATGGTGGCGACGATGTCGTCGATGGTCAGCGTCTGCTGGTCGAACGCCTCGTCGACGCCGAGCTTCTTGTTGATCTTGTAGCGGCCGACCTTGGCGAGGTCGTAGCGCTTGGAGTTGAAGTAGTAGTTGTCGAGCAGCGTCTGGGCCGCCTCGCGCGACGGCGGTTCACCCGGACGCAGCTTGCGGTAGATGTCGAGCAGGGCCTCGTCCTGGCCGGCGACGTTGTCCTTCTCCAGCGTGAGGCGGATCGACTCGTACTGGCCGAACTCCTCGAGGACCTGGGCCTCGCTCCAGCCGAGTGCCTTGCGCCGCACGGTGACGCTCTGCTTGCGCTTGCGGTCGAGTCGGACGCCGACGAGGTCGCGCTTGTCGACCTCGAACTCCAGCCACGCGCCGCGCGACGGGATGACCTTCGCGGTGTAGATGTCCTTGTCGGACGTCTTGTCAGGCGTCCGCTCGAAGTAGACGCCAGGCGAGCGGACGAGCTGGCTCACGACGACACGCTCGGTGCCGTTGATGATGAAGGTGCCCTTGTCGGTCATCAGTGGGAACTCGCCCATGAAGACCGTCTGGGACTTGATCTCACCGGTCTCGTTGTTCATGAACTCGGCGGTGACGAACAGCGGAGCCGCATAGGTGACGTCGCGGTCCTTGCAGTCCTCGACCGAGTACTTCGGGGGCTCGAAGCGGTGATCGCGGAACGACAAGCTCATCGTCTCGGAGAAGTCCTCGATCGGAGAGATCTCCTCGAAGATCTCCTCGAGACCGGACTTGGACGAGACGTCCGAACGTCCGCCGGCCAACGCGTCCTCGACCTCGGTCTTCCAAGAGTCCGAGCCGATCAGCCAGTCGAAGCTGTTCGTCTGCAGGGCAAGAAGTTCCGGAACCTCCATGGGTTCGGCGATCTTGGCGAAGGAGATACGACGGGGTGCGTTCTGTGCTGCATTCTGGGCAGGTGCGGCGTTAGTGCGCGAGGCGGCCAAGAGGGATCCTTCCAAGGGCTCGCAAAAATGACTCGGTATGAACTTCTGCGCACGCCACGGGACCCCAGTCAAGGGCACTGAAGCGGGTGAGCCGAGCGCGAACCTCCAGTCTAACGCGGCGACTCAAACAAATGCAACCCGGGTTCTTGACAAACTCGTCGCCGTAGGGAACGCTTTTTGGCTTTGTCTGCAATCCCGGTCGTTGAGCCTTGTCAGAGCGCGCGAATGTTGTTGACGAGCCAGGTGCCGTTGCGGTTGACCATGTCCAGCTCGACGCGGTTGCCGAAGACCTTGGGCTCGGGCGAGTCGTCGGCGATGCGGGCCTGGTCGATGAAGACGAGGACCTTGGCCCTGTCCGTGCTGCACGACTTGCCGCACTCGAGGACGGCGGAGTCGCGCGTGGAGGCCTCGACCTGGATCTTGCGCTGCGGGGCGAGGTCGTTGAGCGCCGGGGAGATGGACTTGAACTTCTCGGCGAACGACGGGGTCATGGTGTCCTCGGCGTCCTCGATGTACTCGTCGAGCCGGTCGTACCGGTACGAGAAGATCGTCTCGGCTGCCGACGACGCCGTGTCGGCAGCCTCTTCATGGGCGACGAGGACGTCGTCATTTCCACGCCAGTCGTTCCACCCCTGGTAGCCGAACCAGCCCCCGAACAGGACTGCGGCCACGGCGAGGGCGATCAGCGCGCCGAGGCGTCCGGACCGGCGGAATACCGACATCGAGAACCGGCGCTCGCGGGGTGCGGACTCCGGCTCGGTCGACCGCGCCGTCTGCGGAGCGGCCGGCGTGGACGGCGGAGCTGCCGGACGCGTCGGGGGCGCCGCCGGCTTCGAGGGCCCCCGGGAGGTGACCTTCTTGATCGGAGACTGGCGCGGCACCGGCGTGCCGGGCTTGGACTCCCCGGCGATGCGGCGGCGTGGTGGCTTCTGCGGCGTGCTCACTGGTTTCCCTCCTCCGCCGACGGACTGGATTCGTCGGGAGCGGGAGTGGCCTCGGGGTCACCCGTGGTGGCCTCCAGCGGAGAGATGGTCTCGAACTGGCGCACGAGCCACTCCCCCTTCTGACGGGCGAAGCTGACCTTCCACCGGAACCGGCGCGGGACCGCCTGGTCGTCCCTCGACGTGGTGATCGACGCGTCGACCGCGATGAGTGCGACGGCGGAGTCCTCGTCGATGCTGTCGACCGCGACCCCGAGCACCTTCGCCTCGCCGCTCTTCTGGTCCTTGCCCTCGAGCGCCTCGAACAGCGCGTCGGTGACGGTCGTGAACTGCTTGAAGTAGGCCGACGTCAGCAGGCCCTTCATGCGCTTCTGGTAGTCGTCCTTCTGCGCCACCTCATACGTGTTGTACGTGACCGCGAAGTCGGTGGCGCGGGACACCACGGCCTTGCGCTCGGCGTCGTCACCCCCTCCCCCGGTGATACGGGGGATCAGCAGACCGGCCACGCCGACGAGCACGCCGACGACCACGAGGATCGACATCAGGCGTACGGGCGTGGCAGAGGGGTTCAGTTCGTCACTGGGGCGAGCAGAAGCCACTTCCACGAGTCCTTCCCAGGCGCGGAGTCCGCCCCGGTTCGATTGAGGTTGATGATCGTCTTCTCCGGGTTGCGAGCGACGATGGAGTAATCCTTGCAGTCGGCTTCAACATTGAACTCGATGTCATCGAGATCGGTCGGCGCGCGACGCTCGCGGTACTCGTCGTCCTCGCGCCCGCCGTTCTCGTACTGACAGACGCGACGCCGGTCCGGCGGCTCGTGGTTCGGCGTCACGACCAGGCCGAACGTGGCGTCGAACTCGTCCTCGGAACCGTTCAGCTTGCTCGGCGCGATGACGCTGAAGCCGCCCTCGACGAGGTACGGGTACAGGATCGAGATGACCTCGATGCCCTTGTGCAACTCGTCGAGCGGCTTGCCGGCGATGCGAAAGTCCTTGAAGATCGACGTGAGGTCCTTGCTGTTCTCCCTGACCACCGCGTTGAGAAGCTTGGCGCTGCCCGAGCCCTGGTCGAACAGTCGCCGGATGTCCGGGTCGGCATCGACGAGCGTGTCGGACAGCAGCGCGAGGTTGTTCGAGAACGTCGCCAGCTCACCCTGCTTGTCGATCTGGGTCTGCAGCACGGTCGAGGACCCGCGGATGAGGGCGCGGGTGACATCGATGTTGTCGTCGGCGGTCTGGATGAACGACGACGACGTGTCGATGATGCGGGTGAGGTCGCGGCCCGTGCCGTCGAACGCCATGCCGAACTCGTCGACGAGCACCTCGAGGGCTTCGGTGTCGACCGAGGCAACGAGCTTGTCGATGTCGATCAGCAGCTGGGTCGTGGTGAGCGGGATCTGCGTGTTTGCGGCCGTGATCACGCTGTTCTTCCGCAGGTACGGCCCCGAGTTCGAGCGCGGTCGCAGGTCGATGAACTGCTCGCCGATGGCCGACTTGTTGGCCACCACGGCCAGGACGTCTTGCGGCACCTTCGGCGCGCTGTTCTCGATGTCGATCCGGGCGTCGACGCCCTCCTTGGTGAAGGTCAGCTTGCCGACCTTGCCGACGGCGATGCCGCGGTAGGTGACCTGGGCGCCGGCGAAGATGCCGCCGGAGTCCGTGAAGTTCGCGACGACCGGGTAGCTGCGGTCGACGAAGAGCCGGTCGACCTGCGCGTAGCGTCCGCCGACGAACGCCCCGCCGAGCAGGGTGACGATGGCGAAGATGACCAGCTGGATCTTGGTGAATCGGGTGATCACAGTGCCACCGCCGGTCCCACGAGAAGTCGTCCGATGTCCAGCTTCTGGGCCTCCGCCAGGCTGGCCGCGGGCGTGCGGCACATGCCCGTCAGCTCGCAGATGACGGGGGGCGCAGGCTCATCCGACTGGGCGGCACCGGACCCCGTGTCCGGAGTGGACTCGGACTGCCCGCCACCCAAGAGGCCTCCGACGAGGTCGGGCAGCTCGCCGAGTGGATTGGCACCCGAGGCCTCGCCCTCCGGCGGAGGAGGAGCTGCCGAGGCACCTGGGCCTGCCGCACCGAGGACTGACAAGAACCCGGCGAGGAGACCGATGGCCTGCTGCTGGTTGAGGCTGATGTGGATGTCGAGGTTGGCGTAGTCGCCGTAGCAGGCGCCGCCGCTGTTGGACAGGGCGGGCGTGTCCGGGTCCGGAGGGGCCGCGCAGCTCGTCATCGCCCGGTCGACCGAGTTGCCCACGATGGCGTCGGTGAACGGGAACGACAGGAGGATGCGGGTGGCCTCGGCCAGGCTGTCGCCAGCGTCGGCGAGCTCGCGCAGGATCGGGTTGAGGTGGCCGAGGTTGGCGAGCGTGTCAGCCTTGGACCGTCGGATGACGCCGGTGGCGACGTCGCCGAGGCGATCCAGCGACTGAAGGAGCCGCACGAGGTCGTCGCGCTGGTTGTTGATGACGGTGAGAGCCTCGGGGAGGTCGTCGAGCGCGTTGGTGATCGCCGACTTCTGGTTGTTGGTGGCGATCGCCAGCCGGTTGACCTTCTCGAGCGCGACGATGAGCGAGTCCTTGTTGTCATTGAGCTGACCGAGGAACGCCTCGCTGTTCTGGATGAACTCCTTGACCTCGGCCTCGTTGCCCTCGAGGGCGTTGCCGATCTCCTTGACGATCGTGTTCGTCTTCTCGATGCCGCCACCGTTGAACAGCAGTGCCGCTGCGCTGAACACTTCCTCGAGCTCGGGGTTGCGGCCCGATCGTTGGAGCGGGATGACGTCGCCGTTGCTGAGGCGGCCCGCACCACCCTCGTCCGGAGCGGCGAGGTTGACGAACTTCTCACCGAGGAGGCTGGTCTGGCGGATGGTGGCCACGGAGTTGTCGGGCAGCTCGGTCTTCTTGTTGATCGCGAGCGTGACCCGGGCCGTCCAGCCCCTGAGCTCGACCTTGGTGACCTTGCCGACGGCCACGTCGTTGACCCGGACCCCGCTCTGCGGCACGAGGTCGAGGACGTCGCGGAAGTCGACCTTGACCTCGATCGGGTCGTCACCGAGGTCGGCACCACCGGGCAGCGGCAGATCGTAGGGCGAGAAGCTGCACCCGCTGAGACCGATGGCCGCGGCGAGGGCCACGACGCCGGCGCGAACGCGACTGCGACTCATGAACGTCGTCATCAGTTGCTGCCCCCCAGCATCTCCTGGATCGAGCCCAGCACGTTGTCCGGACTCGACCCGGTCTCGCCGTTCGGTTCGGTGACTCCCTCGAGAGCGCCGGCCGCGTCGCCCGCGGCGGCTCCCTCGGGGAGACTCAGCGAGTTGTTCGGGAAGAGATCACCGATGAGGTTGTCGAGACCCAGGCAGCCGTCGGACGGGTCGGGGTCGCCCGGGTCGAGGATGCCGCACAGGATGAGCGCCGCGTTGGCGGGGTCGAAGCCGCCGGCGACCGCGCCCGCGATCAGTTCGGCGGCGTCGGCGCGGTTGTCGAGCGTGCCGAAGTCGCCGTTGTAGGTCAGGGTGACGTTCGACAGCGCCGTGGGTCCGTCGATGAGGATCTCTTCGATGTCATCGGGGTGGTTGCCGAGCACTCTGGCGACGCGCTGCAGGTTGTCGATGTTGCTGCGCAACGCGCCGCGGTTCTCCTTGACCAGTTTGCGCACGTCGATGAGCGCCCGGCTGAGGGCCTGCAGCGTCTTGGCGAGGTCGTCGCGCTCACCCTCCAGGACCTCGGAGACCCGCGCCGTGCTGTTGAAGAACCGACGCACCGACGTGTCGTTGCGCTGCAGGAGCTCGACGAACTCGTTGACCTCCTGGACGCTGCCGAACAGGTCGTCCTTGTTGTTCGACAGCGTCTGGCTGAGCTTGCCGAAGTTCTTGAGCGTGGTGTTCAGCTGCCGGCCCTGGCCGTCGAGCTGGCCGGCGGAGTCCTCGACCAGATTGCTCAGGGCACCGTCCTTGTTGGCGCCATCGGGGCCGAGCGCCACCGACAGGTCGTCGAGCGACTGGTAGATCTCGTCGAGCTCCACCGGGATGGCGGTGCGGTCGACGCCGAGCTTGGCCTCATTGGGCAGCACCGCCCCCCCGCTGTAGGCGGGGGCGAGCTGGACGAAGCGGTCGCCGACGATGGCCGGCGAGATGATGACGGCCTTGACGTCGGTCGGGAGCCTGACGTCGCCCTCGTAGCGCAACGTGGCCTCGACGTGGTCGCCCTCGGCCTTCAGCTTCTCGACCGTGCCGACCGGGACGCCCAGGATGCGGACCTCGTTGCCCTCGTAGAGCGAGTTGGTGCTCGTGAAGTCGACGGTGACGGTGCGCTCGGTGCTGTCCTTGCTGAAGACGAGAACCACGGCGAACACCAGCGCGAGCACGACGATCACCATGAGCACCTTGGCGAGGCTCGCGAACCGGGTGAAGAAGTTGCTCATGCGTTCTCACCCACCTTCACGAAGGTCTCGAACCACGGACCTTGGCCCAGCGCGTTGGCGAAGACATTGAAGAAGCCCGGGAGGATCCGCAACGACTCGTCGAGACTGGCCTCGTTCTTGCGCAGCATCGTCGTGACCTTGTCGAGCTGCTTGAGGGCCGGCTTGAGGTCGGACCGGACGTCCCTGACGAGGAGACGCAGCTGGTTGGAGATCTCGGTGGTCGAGACGAGCAGGCGGTGGATCTGCGCGCGGCGGGAGCTCAATGCGTCGAACAGCACCGCGGAGTCCCTGAACAGCGTCTCGAGCTCGGCCCCCTTCGAGTTGAGCACGCTGGTGACCCGCTTGAGGTTCACCAGCAGGGTGTTGATCTGCTGGTCGCGCGCCGCGAGGTTGGACGAGAGGTCCGACACGCCCTTGATCGCCCCGCGGAACTCGGTGGGGGTCTTGGCCGCGACGTCGGACAGCGCGGTGAGCGCCTCGGAGAGCTGGTCGACGTCGAGCTCGTCGGTCGTGGTGCTGAGGTCGGAGAACGCATCGACGACGTTGTACGGCGGCGTGGTGCGCGAGATCGGGATCGCCGACCCCTTCTTCAGCTGTCCGCTGCCGGACGGCTCGAGGGAGATGAACTCCGCGCCGAGCAACGTGCCGACCTTGATGGCGGCTCCGGTGTCGCGACCGAGCTCGGTGCCCTTGTCGACCTTGAACTCGACGTCGACGTAGTCGCCCTTGAGCTCGAAGCCACCGACCTTGCCCACCTTGACGCCCGCCACCCGGACGACGTCACCCTTCTTGAGGCCGCCGAGCTCGGCGAAGTTCGCGTGGTAGGTGTCGCCGGCGCCGATGATCGGCAGGCGGTCGGCGCGGAAGGCGGCGAGCAGCAGAGCTGCGATCGCGATGAAACCGATCACGCCGATGATCGTGGTGTTGCGTTCCCGGAAGGGTTTCATGGGTACTCCCCCGGCGCGGTCTCGCACCGCGGGGCGCCGACCTCGAGGTTCACGAGCGGGTCGAGCAGCGTGGCGATGGGGGCGGGCACATCTTGGAGGTCGATCTCGAGCTCGCAGACGAAGAAGTTGAACAGGCTGCCGTTGGAGGCCAGGTTGCTCACCTTCGTCAGCTTGATCGGCAGGATCTGCAGGGAGTCCTCGATCTGGTTCAGGTTCTTCGGCTTGCTCAGGCTCTTCGTGAGCCGTCGGAGCTGCTTGACGTCGCGGGTGATGTCGGGGCGCCCGTCGACCAGCAGGTCGGCGGTCTCCTCGGTGAGCCCGGAGATGGAGTCGATGGAGTTCAGGATGGCGTTGCGATCCTTCTTGAGCCCGCTCACGAACCTCGTGAGCGTGTCGATGGTCGAGCGCAGCTCGGTGTCGCGGCTGCCGATGGTGTCGAGGACCTCGGACAGGTTGGTGACGACGTCACCGATGAGCTGGTCGCGCCCTGCCAGCGTGTTGGTGAGTGACGACGTGGTCGCGAGCAGGTTCTCGACGTTGCCGCTCTCGCCCTGCAGCGTCTGCACGATCTCGAACGCGAACTTGTTGGTGTCGGCGGGGCTGAGCGCCTCGAACACCGGCTTGAACCCGTTGAGCAGCAGGTTGAGGTCGAGCGCCTCCTGCGTGCGCTCGAGCGGGATGGTGCTGCCGGGCTTGAGCCTGGCCTTCGCGCCCTCCGAACCCTGGGCGAGGGACATGTAGCGCTGCCCGACGAGGTTGCGGAAACGCAGGGTAGCCGTGGTGTTCTGCGTGATCTGGGTGCCCTCATCGACACCGAAGGTGAGGAGCGCCTTGTCCTTCTGGACGATCTCGACGCTCTTGACCGCACCGACCGAGACGCCGGCGATGCGGACGTCGTCGCCATTGGCCACGCCCGTGACGTCGGTGAACACCGCTTTGTACTCGTCCTGGCCGCCGAACGAGCCGTTGCTCAGCGTGAGCGCGAGCACGACGGTCATCATGCCGGTGAGCGTGCAGAAGATGACCAGCTTGACCAGGGCGGAGATTGATTCGCCGTCGAGCTTCACGGGGCGCTCACCCCCGCTCCCTGCACGACCGGACCGAGCAGCAACGAGGCGGCATCCGGCACGTCGTCGGTGGACACCCCGGCCATGAACGCCGCGAGGCGACGGATGCCGAGCCGCTGTTCAGCGGTGTCGACGCCCTGCAGGCTGGTGACGGGGACCCGGAAGTCACCGGGCTCACCGAACTTGCCGTTGTGGTCGTTCTTGACGTTCTGCAGCTTGTAGACCTCGGCGGGGAAGGTGGGGATCGGGTTGTTCTGGGTGTACGGACCATCGCCGTACGGATCGTCGATGGTGCCGTCGTCCGCGTCGTCCAGGTTGATGGCGTACTTGAACAGGTCGTCGCAGACGGCGCCGAGTCCGGCGGGTCCGCCGTTGGGTGTTCGTCCGTGAAAGTTCGGGTCAGTCGCATCGATCCTGTTGATGTCGGACTGCTTGGGAAGGATGGCCCGCTCCCCCTCGTCGC
Source organism: Aeromicrobium sp. (assembly GCA_051005615.1). Lineage (GTDB taxonomy): Bacteria > Actinomycetota > Actinomycetes > Propionibacteriales > Nocardioidaceae > Aeromicrobium. The sequence continues at coordinate 35,277 of JBPCJE010000034.1, read as the reverse complement.
CTCCCGTTTGCTGACCGAACTGACCCGACGAGGTGTCCCCGCCGTCCGCCGGCCCAGACGGCTCCCACTCCGTGGGCTGTTCCGGGAGAGTCTCAAGGTCGATGTGGACAGTGCGGTTGCGCAGCACACTGTCGGCGAGCGGTAGCGTCTTGTCGAGTCCCTTGAAGAAGCACTCGAACGTGGGCGAGTACTTGTCCTGGATCGCGAGCACCGAGCGGCTCTGGTCGGCCACGACCTCGATGTCCTTGCCGCTGGCCTTCGTGAACTTGGTGAGCGTGTTGGCGAGGCGGGTGCCCTCGTCGAAGAAGGACGCCAGCTCCGTCCGCTTCGTCACGACGGTGTTGCCCGAGATGACGGAATTGCGCAGGAACCGTCCGATCCTGGGCATCTCGTTGGCGTAGCCGTCGGAGACCTGTCCGAACTTGATGAGGTCGTCGACGAGCTGGGGCGTGTCGGGGTTGAGCTTCTTCAGGTAGCTGTTGAGCGTGACCAGCGTGCCGCCCAGGTCCTCGCCGCGGCCCTCGAGCGCAGTGGAGACGGCGGTGAGCGTGTTGGAGAGGTTGACCGGATCGACGGCCTGGAGCAGGGGGTAGAGATCGTTGAGCAGCTTCTCGACCTCGATCGGCACGTCGGCACCCTGGATCGTGTCGCCCGCCTTGAGCGACTGACCGGACGGCTGCTCCGGCGGGATCAGGGAGATGAACTTCTCGCCGAACAGCGTCTTGGGGATGATCTCGGCGGTGACGTCGGCCGGCACGTCGTCGATGAAGTCCGGGTTCATGCCGAGGACGACCTCGATGTTGCCGTTCTCGGACTCGATGCCGCGCACCTCGCCGACGATCATGCCGCGCAGCTTGATGTCGGCGTTCTCCGGGAGGTTGAGGCCGGCCTTCGGTCCGGTGAGCGTGACCTTGTCGTAGTCGACGAACGACTTGTTGAAGAAGGCGAAGGTCAACCAGAGGAAGAACAGCATCAGCGCGACGAACCCGGCTCCCAGAACCTTCAGGGAGCCGGAACGTTCGGCGAACGGGGTGCGGGCCACCGAGTCAGCCCGCCAGTCTGACGGTGACGGTCGTGCCCCAGATGGCCATGGAGGCCAGCAGGTCGACGACGTTGACGGCGACGATCGAGGTACGGACGGCACGGCCCACGGCCACGCCCACACCCGCGGGACCACCGCTGGCGTAGTAGCCGTAGTAGCAGTGGATGAGGATGACGACGACGGCGAAGATCAGCACCTTGCCGAACGACCACAGGACGTCGCCGGGCGGTAAGAACGTGTTGAAGTAGTGGTCGTACGTGCCGGCACTCTGGCCGTTGATCTGCGTGATGGTGAGCCGGGTCGCGAAGTACGACGACAGCAGGCCCACGATGTAGAGCGGGACGATGGCGACGAGTCCGGCGAGCACACGCGTGGTGACGAGGTACTGCATCGAGGGGATGGCCATGACCTCGACGGCGTCGATCTCCTCGGAGATGCGCATGGCTCCGAGCTGTGCGGTGAACCCACAGCCGACCGTGGCCGCGAGCGCGATGCCGGCGACGATCGGGGAGATCTCGCGTGTGTTGAAGTAGGCCGACACGAAGCCGGTGAGGGCGGCGGTGCCGAGCTGGTCGAGCGCTGCGTAGCCCTGGATGCCGACCTCGGTGCCGGTGAAGAAGCACAGGGAGACGACGACGCCGATGGTGCCGCCGATGACGGCCAGCGAGCCCGAGCCGAGCGTGACCTCCGCGAGCAGCCGCACGATCTCGCGACCGTAGTTCTTGATCGTGAACGGCACTTCTTTCAGCACGCGCAGGTAGAACAGCATCTGGCGGCCCATGTCGTCCATCGCGGAGGCCGGGGCCTTCGCCAGGGTCGCAAACCGATTCGACATCGCTCACATCCCCTTGGGCGGAACGACCTGCAGGTAGACGGCCGAGATGAAGAAGTTGACGACGAACAGGAGCACGAACGTGATGACGACGGCCTCGTTGACGGCGTCACCGACGCCCTTCGGGCCACCCTTGGCGTTCATGCCCTTGTAGGAGGCGACGATCGCGGCCAGGTAGCCGAAGATGACAGCCTTCACCAACCCCTGGTACATGTCGGGTAACTGGGCCAGCGCGGTGAAGGACGCGATGTAGGCGCCGGGTGTGCCGTCCTGGAGGACGACGTTGAAGACGTAGCCGCCGGCCACACCGACGATCGTGACCAGTCCGTTGAGGAACACCGCGATCAACATGGCGGCGAGGACGCGGGGCACCACCAGGCGCTGGATCGGGTCGATGCCCAGCACCATCATGGCGTCGAGCTCTTCGCGGATCTTGCGGGCGCCGAAGTCGGCCGCGATCGCCGAACCGGCCGCGCCGGCGATCAAGAGTGCGGTGGCGATGGGGCCGGCCTCACGGACGACCGCGAGGACCGAGGCGGAGCCGGTGAACGACTGGGCGCCGAACTGCTTGATGAGCCCGCCGACCTGGAGGGCGATGACGGCGCCGAAGGGGATGGCGACCAGCGCCGTGGGGACGATGGTGACGGTGACGATGAACCAGGCCTGGGTGAGGAATTCCTTGAGCTGGAAGGGTCGGCGGAACAGCGCGACGGTGACGTCGAGCATGAACGCGAACAGCTCGCCCGCGACCCTCGCGGGTGCGGCTACCCTAGCCGTGGTCACTCAGATCCACCGGTCCCGGCTGTGAGAGCCATGTTTTCCTCGAACGAGCCGGGGGGCGGCGTGACCCCGTTCTCCTTGCACCAGGAACCAGGCTCTCGAGCGGCTCGACGAGGACGGCCGTCTGACGTCTCGATCTGACGCGGGATCGGAGGCAGGGGCGGCATCTCGATGTCCTTCTCCGCCGCCAGCTCGTCGGCGTCCTTCTCCTCGCTCATGCCGATCGGTCCGATCCGCTGGGCGTTGAGGAACTGGGCGACCACCGGCTCCTCGCTGGAGAGGAGCATCTCGCGCGGACCGAACATCGCCAGGTGCTTGTGGTAGAGCAGACCGATGTTGTCGGGAACCGTGCGGCAGCTGTTGATGTCGTGGGTCACGATCAGGAACGTCGCGTCGATCTGGGCGTTCAGGTCGATGAACAGCTGGTTGAGGTAGGCCGTGCGGACCGGGTCGAGGCCGGAGTCGGGCTCGTCGACGAGCAGGATCTCCGGGTCGAGCACCAAGGCACGGGCGAGTCCGGCACGTTTGCGCATGCCGCCGGAGATCTCACCGGGCAGCTTGTTCTCGGCACCGAGCAGACCGACGAGCTCCATCTTGTCCATGACGATGTCACGGATCTGGGACTCCTTCTTCTTGGTGTGCTCGCGCAGCGGGAAGGCCACGTTGTCGAACAGGTCCATCGATCCGAACATGGCGCCGTCCTGGAACAGGACGCCGAACAGCTTGCGGATCTCGTAGAGATCCTTCTCGGAACAGTTGGCGATGTCGGTGCCCTGGATGAAGACGTTGCCCGTGTCTGGCTTGAGCAGACCGATGAGCGTCTTCAGGAGGACGGACTTGCCGGTGCCCGAAGGGCCGAGCATCACCGAGATCTCACCTGCAGGCAACGTCAGCGTGACGTCGTTCCAGATGACCTGGCTTCCGAAGCTCTTCGAGAGACCCTCGATGACAACCTCTGTTCCCACGGAGGCCCCTCCTTGCTGACCGTGGCTTCTACCCTGGTGGGCGGAATGCTGAATCTGTGATCCGAGACACTCATGCTAACGACATCTGGTGTCCAAGGTTACGACTTCGGTACGCAGCGGCGACCGAGTTGTGACCACGGGATCGCAGAACCGTACCGCACGTAAACGAGGGCGACAAAAGTGACCCCGCTCACGTGTGGCGGAACGACGACGGCGCTCACCCGTGAGGGATGGGCGCCGTCGTGGTCGGGACTACCGAGAGGTCACTTGACGGTGACGGTGGCGCCGGCGGCCTCGAGGGCCTCCTTGGCCTTGTCGGCGGCCTCCTTGGTGGCCTTCTCCAGGACCGGCTTCGGGGCACCCTCGACGAGATCCTTGGCCTCCTTGAGTCCGAGGCTGGTGAGCGTACGGACCTCCTTGATGACCTGGATCTTCTTGTCGCCGGCGGCCTCGAGGACGACGTCGAACTCGTCCTGCTCGGCAGCGGCGCCGGCGTCACCGCCGGCTGCGGCGGGAGCACCTGCGGCGGCAGCGGCAACCGGAGCGGCGGCCGTGACCTCGAAGGTCTCCTCGAACTGCTTCACGAACTCGCTGAGCTCGATGAGCGTCATTTCCTTGAATGCATCCAGCAGGTCTTCGGTCTTGAGCTTCGCCATGGTGGCGTCCTTCCTTGTGGTGAGACCCCGAGGGGGTCCCGATCGGATCGGGCGGTTCAGCCCTCGGTGCCCGCGTCGTCAGACGCAGACTCTTGTACAGCCGCGTCAGAGTTGGTCTCGGCGGAGTCGGTCTCGGCAGGTGCCTCGACCTCGGGTGCCTCGTCGGCGCTGGCTTCGTCGGACGCGGTGTCCTCAGATGCCGGTGCCTCGTCGGCGGGTGCTTCGCTCTCGACCTTGACCTGCAGTGCCGCGAGCAAGCGTGCGGTCTGCGAGAGCGGGGCGTTGAACAGCGACGCCGCGTTCGAGAGGCTCGCCTTCATGCCGCCCGCGAGCTTGGCGAGGAGGACCTCGCGCGACTCGAGGTCGGCCAGCTTCTGGATCTCAGCGGGCTCGAGGACCTTCCCGTCGAGGAAGCCCCCCTTGATGATGAGCGGCGAGTTGGCCTTCGCGAAGTCACGCAGACCCTTGGCCGCCTCGACGACGTCGCCGGTGATGAAGGCAATGGCGGTCGGGCCGACGAGAAGCTTCTCGTCGAGCTGGACGCCGGCCTCCTTGGCGGCGATCTTGGTCAGCGTGTTCTTGGCGATGGAGTAGCTCGCGCTCCCACCGAGCGCGCGTCGCAGCTCCTGGAGCTGCTTGACGGTGAGACCGCGGTAGTCGGTGAGGACGGCGCCGTTCGACTCGCGAAAGCTCTCGGTGAGCTCGGCAACGGCTGCTGCCTTGTCCGGGCTTGCCATGGGACTCCTTCCAGCACGGGATGTGGTGGTGCCGGGTCCCGGATGGTCGTCCCATGAGAAACGCCCCGGGCGCAGGGCACGGGGCGTGGGTCATGAGTCATGACGCTTCGTGTTCCTGCGCGGGCCGCCCTGACGGGCTCTTCGGGTTCCCCGGATGGGGATCCGACCAGCGGTCTTCGGCGTCGCCCAGTCTAGGGGACGCCTCCTGGAGCGACCAAATCGGCCGGTCAGGAAGGGGCGGGTGACTCGCCGCCGAGCTGGCTCAGGAAGTCCTTGTCGGTGATCTCGGACTTCTTCGGCTCGGCGACCGAGACCTTCTCGCCCCACTTGCTGTAGTCGATCGTCATCGAGCCGCCGGCGCCGGCCGCCGCCGGCAGCTGGCTCAGCAGGCGGCGCGGGAGGTTGTCGGGGCCGATGTACATCGTGTACTCGAGCGACTTGGGCATCCCCTCCGGCGCGTCGGCTGCGCCGGGGATCTTGGCGGTGTCGACCACGATCACGTAGGGCTGCGACTCCACGTCGTCGATGGTGATGGGCTTGCCCTTCTTCTCGAACGTGCTCACCGCGTCCTCGAACTGCTTGAGCTGCTGGGCCGGGTCGAGGTTGCCGATGATGTCGGCGTACTGCTTGCCGATCGGGTTGCTCTTGTCGGTGAGGTCGATCTCGGCGAACTTGTTGTTCGTCATCGGCCCGAAGTTGAGGTAGAAGACCTGGTCGACCAGCCGCATCTCCAGCGAGCCCATGCCGGCCTGGCCGGTGTTCATGGTCATGGCCATCGCGGTGTCGGCGGGAGTCTCACCGACCTCGAGGTCGCCGTCGGCCTTGAGCTTCTGGCCGCCGACGTCGACCGTCATGACCACGTGGCTGCTGCCCGCCTCGAGCTGAGCCTGCGTGACCTCGTCGAAGAAGTTGGCCTCGGTGAGGGTGGTGCCGCTCGACTCGCCGACGCCTTCGGTGGAACCGCTCTTGTCGTCGCTGCAGGCGGTGAGGGTGCCTCCCGCGACCAGGATCAGAGCGGTGGCGGTGGTCAGCTGCTTGAGGCGTGCACGCATGCGGAGAGCATACGCAACGCCCCGAAAGCCGAGATCAGCCGACGTCGTCGGAACCGAAGCCCTTGGTGCGGCTCGGGTCGACCGGGACACCCGGACCCTGGGTGGTCGAGATGGTGACCTTCTTGACGTAGCGGCCCTTGGAGCTGGCCGGCTTGAGGCGCAGGATCTCCTCGAGCGCCGCGCCGTAGTTCTCGGCCAGCTGCTCGGCGGAGAACGAGGCCTTGCCGATGACGAATTGCAGGTTGGCGTGACGGTCGATGCGGAACTCGATCTTGCCGCCCTTGATGTCGGAGACGGCCTTGGCAACATCGGTGGTGACGGTGCCCGTCTTGGGGTTCGGCATCAGGTTGCGCGGGCCGAGCACGCGGCCGAGACGGCCGACCTTGCCCATCGTGTCCGGGGTGGCGACGACGGCGTCGAAGTCCATCCAGCCCTCGTTGATCTTGTCGACGAGCTCGTCGGCGCCCACGTGGTCGGCGCCGGCCTCACGGGCGGCGTCGGCGTTCGCGCCCGTGGCGAAGACCAGGACCTTGGCGGTCTTGCCGGTGCCGTGAGGGAGGTTGATGGTGCCGCGCACCATCTGGTCGGCCTTGCGGGGGTCGACGCCCAGGCGGATCGAGACGTCGACGGTGGAGTCGTACTTCGTGCTGCCCGACTCCTTGGCCAGCGTGGTGGCCTGGAGCGGGGTGTAGACGGAGTCGGGGTCGATCTTGTCGGCGACCGCGCGGTACGCCTTGCTGTGCTGTGTCATGACTGGTTCCTTCTGTGAGTTGTTGCACCAGGTGTGGTCGGTCGGGCCCAGCTGGCCCTGCCACGTGTTGCCGGGTCGTTCAGTCGGTGGTGACGCCCATGGAGCGGGCGGTGCCCTCGACGATCTTCATGGCCTGCTCGACGTCGTTGGCGTTGAGGTCGGGCAGCTTGGTCGTGGCGATCTCGCGGACCTGGTCCTTGGTGATCGATCCGACCTTCTCCTTGTGCGGGACGCCGGAGCCCTTCTTGAGGCCGGCGGCCTTCTTGATGAGCTCGGCGGCCGGTGGCGTCTTGGTGATGAAGGTGAACGAGCGGTCCTCGTAGATGGTGATCTCGACGGGGACGACGTTGCCGCGCATGGACTCGGTCTCGGCGTTGTAGGACTTGCAGAAGTCCATGATGTTCACGCCGTGCGGGCCGAGCGCGGTGCCCACGGGGGGCGCCGGGTTGGCCATGCCGGCCTGCAGCTGCACCTTGACGACGGCTGCGACTTTCTTGCTCTTGGGAGGCATTGTTCAGGGTCCTTGTTTCGTTGGGTTGGTGGTTTCGACAGGCTCAACCACCGTGTCGGGAAGTCAGGCCTTCTGGACCTGGGTGAAGCTGAGCTCGACCGGGGTCTCGCGACCGAAGATCTCGACGAGGGCCTTGACCCTCTGGGCATCGACGTTGATCTCGGTGATGGTCGCGTGCAGCGTGGCGAACGGGCCGTCGACGACCATGACGGAGTCGCCGGCGGCGAAGTCGGCGAACTCGACCTTGGGGGCCTTCGTCTGCTGGCCCTCCGACCCTGAGGTCTCGGTCGCGGTTGCGGCGATCTCCGCCTCCACGGCCGGTGCGAGCATCTTCTCGACCTCGGCCAGGCTCAGAGGCACCGGCTGGTGGGAGTTGCCCACGAACCCGGTGACGGAGGGGGTGTGGCGCACGACGCCCCAGGACTCGTCGGTGAGGTCCATGCGGACGAGCACGTAGCCCGGCAGCACGGTGCGCTTGACCAGCTTGCGCTGGCCGTTCTTGATCTCGGCGACCTCCTCGGTGGGCACGACGACCTCGAAGATGAAGTCCTCGGCGTTGAGCGAGGTGATGCGGTTCTCGAGGTTCGCCTTGACCCGCTTCTCCATGCCGGAGTAGGTGTGCACGACGTACCAGTCGCCGATCTGGCTGTGGAGCATCTCGCGGAACTCGGCGAGGGCGCCCGCCGCCGGCGACTCCTCGGGCTCATCAGCGGCATCCGCCGCGGGGTCATCAGCGGCGTCAGAGGCCGTGTCGGGCTCGGCCGGGGTCGGCGACTCGACCGGAGCGTCCTCGTCGGGCGCGTCCTCGACGGGGCCCTCCTCGACGGGATCGGTGGCCGGATCGTCGGCCGGTGCGTCCTCGGCCGGGACCTCCGTGGCCGTCGGCTCGGCGACCGGTGCGTCCTCGGGGACCGCGGCCTCCTCGACCGCGTCGTCCTCGACGACCGGTGCGTCGGCGGCGTCCTCGACAACCTCGACGACGGGGTCGTCGAGGTCGGGGCCGTCGAGACGGTTCTCGTTGATTCCTTGGCTCACGGTGATTCCTCAGGTCCTCATGCGAAGATCGCGAACATCGCCTTGCCGAACCCGTAGTCGAGTCCGGCGACGAACGCCATCATGAACAACACGAACACGAGCACGACGAAGAAGTAGTTGACGACCATCGGACGGGTCGGCCAGACCACCTTGCGGAGCTCGGCGACCACTTGACGGTAGAACGTGATCGGCGACGTGCGTCCGGTCGTGCCGGACAGCTCGTGACGTTCGCTCACGATATTGCCTTCCTTGTCGTCTCATGGTGCTTCGCACGGCACGAGGGACTTGAACCCCCAACCTTCGGTTTTGGAGACCGATGCTCTACCAGTTGAGCTAGTGCCGTAGGTCGATCACCGTGCCTGCCGCCGACCCGTTTGAGGGCATGACGAACTAGCCTGAGAATCGCCGGTCAAGCAAGTGTACGGGGTGAGGCGCCAGCGCGTCGAACTGGCTCGACCGGGGTCGCGCTCACGTATGCCGATGCACTAGAACCGACACATGGGCGCCGCGCCGAGCATCTCCTACTCCATCACCGTCCGTCTCGAGATCGCGTCGGGAGGGACGGCAGTCAGCGAGCTGACCACCACCGTCGAGGAGGCGGGCGGGATCGTCACGGCGCTCGACGTCTCCCCCTCGGGAGCGGACAACCTGCGCATCGACCTCACCTGCGCCACGTCGGGCACCGACCACGCCGACCAGGTGGTCGCGGCACTGAAGTTGCTGCAGGACGTCGACGTCCACAAGGTCTCCGACCGCACGTTCCTCATGCACCTCGGCGGCGTCATCGAGACGAAGGCCAAGCATCCGCTGCGCAACCGCGACGACCTCTCGATGGTCTACACACCGGGCGTGGCCAGGATCTGCCAGGCGATCGTCGCCGACCGCGAGGACGCCCGACGCCTGACGATCAAGCGCAACAGCGTCGCCGTGGTCAGCGACGGCTCCGCGGTGCTCGGACTCGGCAACATCGGCCCGCACGCCGCTCTGCCGGTGATGGAGGGCAAGGCCGCGCTGTTCAAGAGCTTCGCCGACATCGACGCCTGGCCCCTGTGCCTCGACACCCAGGACGTCGACCAGATCGTCGAGACGGTCGCCGCGATCTCCCCCGGGTTCGCCGGCATCAACCTCGAGGACATCTCGGCGCCACGCTGCTTCGAGGTCGAGGCCAGGCTGCGCGAGCGGCTCGACATCCCGGTGTTCCACGACGACCAGCACGGCACGGCGATCGTCGTCCTGGCCGCCCTGCGCAACGCGTTGCTCGTCGTCGACAAGCGGATCGAGGACATCCGCCTCGTCATGGCCGGAGCCGGGGCCGCGGGAACCGCAATCCTGAAGCTGCTCGTCGAGGCGGGCCTGAGCGACGTGGTGGTGTGCGACGTCGCCGGCGTGGTGCACGCCGGCCGCGGCGACACGGACACCTCGCTGCGGTGGATCGCCGACAACACGAACCGCGGCGGACTGACCGGCGCGCTCAAGGACGTCATGCCGGGAGCCGACGTCTTCGTGGGCGTGAGCGCACCCGACCTGATCGACGCCGAGGACGTCGCCGGCATGGCCGAGGACTCGATCGTCTTCGCGCTGGCCAACCCCGACCCGGAGATCGACCCGATCGTCGCCCGCCGCCACGCCACCGTCGTCGCCACGGGGCGCTCGGACCAGCCGAACCAGATCAACAACGTGCTCGCGTTCCCCGGCATCTTCCGCGGTCTGCTCGATGCTCAGAGCCACGGCATCACCTCGGCGGTGCTGCTGGCGGCTGCGGACGCGATCGCGTCCACCGTGGCCTACGACGAGCTGGGCCCCAACTACATCGTGCCGAGCGTCTTCCATCCCGACGTCCACACGCGGGTCGCCTCGGCCGTCCGCGACGCCGCACGACATTGAGGTCCATCTCCGGGCTCCCCAAGGCGCACCTCCACCTGCACTTCACCGGGTCGATGCGGCACACCACGTTGCTCGAGCTCGCCGAGCGCGACGGCCACCGGTTGCCGGCCGCGCTCGTCGAGGACTGGCCGCCGCAGCTCGTCGCCACCGACGAGAAGGGCTGGTTCCGGTTCCAGCGGCTCTACGACGTCGCCCGTTCGTTGCTGCGCACCGAGGACGACGTCCGTCGTCTCGTGCGCGAGGCTGCCGACGACGACGCCGCCGACGGCAGCGTGTGGACCGAGATCCAGGTCGACCCGTCCGGCTACGCAGCCAGGTTCGGTGGCATCACCGCCTTCACCGACCTCGTGCTGGACGCGGTTCGCGACACGGCCGAGCGCGCCGGGATCGGCATGGGCGTGGTGATCGCCGCCAACCGCACCCGACACCCCATGGACGCCCGGACGCTCGCACGCCTGGCAGCCCAGTACGCCGGTCGCGGGGTGATCGGGTTCGGGCTCTCGAACGACGAGCGCCGCGGTGACACCGCCATGTTCGCGCCGGCGTTCTCGATCGCCGAGCGGGCCGGGCTGCTGCTCGTGCCCCACGGCGGCGAGCTGCGCGGCGCACCCCACGTCGCGCAGTGTCTCGACCACTTGCATCCGGACCGACTCGGCCACGGCGTGCGATCAGGTGAGGACCCCGACGTGCTGGCGCGCGTGGTCGACGCCGGGGTGGCGCTCGAGGTCTGCCCTACGTCGAACGTCGCCCTCGGCGTCTACAGCACATTCGACGAGGTGCCTGTCCGTGCACTCGTGGAGGCCGGCGCCGACGTCGCCCTGGGCGCGGACGACCCGCTGTTGTTCGGTTCCCGCTTGGCCGGCCAGTACGCCGTGCTCCGCGCTGCGCAGGAGCTCACCGACGAGGAGCTCGCCACGCTGGCGCGGATGTCGCTGCAGCGGTCGTGCGCCCCGAAGGACGTGCGCGACCGGGCTCTCGCCGGCGTGGACGCGTGGCTGGCTGTGCCCGATGCCGCCCAGAGCCCGGCACCCCCGCCAGGCACCACTGCCGCCCAGAGCCCGGCACCCCCGCCAGGCACCACTGCCGCCCAGAGCCCGGCACCCCCGCCAGGCACCGTGGAAGGCTGATCGGGTGACGCAGCCCCCGTTCGTCCCGATGCCGGATCACCCCCGTGCGACCGCGGCGCTCGGGGTGGGGCTGGTGTCCGTGATCGGCGCCGTGCTCGTCGTGCCGGCGGCGCTCGGCCCGGTCGCCTGCTACCTCGGCATCTCGGCCCGGCGCGCCATCGAACGGGAGCCGCACCGCTGGACCGGGCACGACAGGGCCACGGCCGGCCTCGCGCTCGGCATCATCTCCACCGTCCTGCTGGTGATCCTCGCCGTCGCCGCGGCGGTGTTCGCCGGGCTCGTCGCCCTAGCGTTGCGGTTCGACACGGGCTACGGCGGCTGACCGACGCTGCGTGCGACTCTTGACCCATGACGACCGAGAGCCCGCCGCCGTCCGAACCGTCCGATGCCGCCAGCGCGCCACCACCCGGACCGGCGGATGGATGGGCCCCGATGCCGCCCAGACACCCGCAGGCGACCACCGTGCTCGTCCTCGGAATCCTCGGCATCGTCGCGTGCGGCGTCCTCGCCCCGGTCGCCTGGTACATGGGATCGAAGGCGATGACCGAGATCAACGCCAACCCCGCCGGCTACAGCGGCCAGAGCGAGGTGAGCACCGGCCGCATCCTCGGAATCGTGGGCACGGTCCTGCTCGTGCTGATGGTGCTGTTCTTCATCGCCATGCTCGTGGTCCTGCTGGTCGGCGCGACCGTGGCAGGCGGCATGTCCGACGGGTTCTCCCCTGAGACGTACTGACCCTCAGAGCTCACATCCGACGAGCACGGGCTCGGGCACGAGGGTGATGCCGAATGCGGACCTGACGCCGTCGCGGACCTCGCGGGCGAGGGTGAGGAGCTCGTCGGTCGTGGCTCCACCCCGGTTGGTGAGGGCGAGCGTGTGCTTGGTCGACAGGGAGACCCGACCCGAGCCGTGGCCCCGGGTGAACCCCGCCTTCTCGATCAGCCAGGCGGCGCTCGTCTTGACCGAGTCGTCGGGCTGGGCGAAGCGCGGGGCATCGGCTGGGAGCGTGGCGGCCTCCGCCGCCGTGAGGATGGGGTTGGTGAAGAAGGAGCCGGCGCTCCAGGTGTCGTGGTCGCGCTCGTCGAGGACCATTCCCTTGCCGCGGCGCAGCCCGAGCACGGCCTCGCGCACGCCTGCGGCGGGCGCCCGCTCCCCGATCCCGACACCCAACGTCCGGGCCAGCTCTGCGTACGCGATGGGCGCGCCGAGGTCGCCCAGTGGCAGCTGGAACGTCACGGACAGCACGACGAAGCGGTGTGGCTCCACCTTGAAGCGGCTGCTGCGGTACGTGAAGCCGCAGTCCGCCGCCGCGATGGTGCGGATCGCGCGGTCGTAGCGGTCGAAGACGCGCACCGACGCGATCGTCTGGGAGACCTCCTGACCGTAGGCGCCGACGTTCTGGATGGGCGTCGCCCCGACCGACCCGGGGATGCCGGACAGCGCCTCGACGCCGACCCAGCCCTCGTCGACGGCCCGGGCCACGATCGCGTCCCACGTCTCGCCCGCCTGCACGGTGACCATCGCGCCGCTGCAGGAGTCCAGGTCGACGACGACGCCCTGCGTGAGCACCCGGATCACGGTGCCGTCGACCCCCTCGTCGGCCACGACGAGGTTGCTGCCGCCGGCCACGAGGAGCATCGGATCCCCCGCCTCGTCGGCGACCCGGACGGCGTCGACCAGCGCTTCCTCTGTGGCCGCCTCGACGACAGCGTGGGCCGGACCTCCGAGACGCAGAGTCGTCAGGTCGGCGAGATCCATGGCAGTGAGCCTAGGGGAACGACGAGCGATCCAAATCAGACCACGAGGGTGGTGCGACTGAGGGTCAGCGGGTCTCGCGGTGCAGGGTGTGGCGCTTGTCGCGGGGGCAGTACTTCATGGCCTCGAAGCGGTCGAGGTCGTTGCGACGGTTCTTCTTGGTGATGTAGTTGCGCTCTTTGCACTCGGTGCACGCCAAGGTGATCTTGGGTCGAACGTCGGAGCTCTTGCTCGCCACGGGTCTGCCTCGATTTCGTCTGGGTGGTGCTGGTTGCTGCTTGGTCGCTGTGCTGCCTGGTAGCGGGGGCGGGACTCGAACCCGCGACACCACGATTATGAGCCGTGTGCTCTAACCACCTGAGCTACCCCGCCACGGGCCACGAGCCTACTCGCGTCCCAGAGCCCCTTTACGGAATCGAACCGTAGACCTTTTCCTTACCATGGAAACGCTCTGCCGACTGAGCTAAAGGGGCAAGCCGACGACCAAAGATACCGGCTCGATCGGCGAACCCGAAATCGGGTCGACGAACGCCTAGCCTGCTGCTCGTGCCATCTGTGCGGGCCAGGCCGGGCCGCCGTAGATGAAGCCCGTATAGGCCTGCACGAGGTCGGCGCCGGCGGCCAGCCGCTCGCGGACATCCGCAGGCGTCGTGACTCCACCGACGCTGATGAGTGCGACCTTTCCGCCGGTGCGGGCACGCAGCCGGGAGAGCACCTCGAGCGACCGTTCACGCAGGACGGGACCGGAGAGCCCACCGGGTCCGGCAGCCTCGACGGTGGCGCGATCGGTGCTCAGCGAGTCCGGTCGGTCGGTCGTCGTGTTGGTGGCGCTGATGCCGTCGAGGCCGAGCTCGAGCGCGAGGTCCGCGACCGCGTCGACGTCGGCGTCGGCGAGGTCGGGTGCGATCTTGACGACGAGCGGGACGCGCTGGCCGCCGCCCGGGGCGTCGCTGACCTCCTTGACCGCAGCCAGCAGCGGGCGGAGCTCGTCGATCGCCTGGAGGTCGCGCAGGTCGGGGGTGTTCGGGCTCGACACGTTGACGACGAGATAGCTGGCGAACGGTGCTAGCAGACACGCGCCCTCGACGTAGTCGGCGACGGTCTCCTCGGGCGGCACGACCTTCGTCTTGCCGATGTTGACGCCGATCACCGCATCACGACCGACGCGCGTGCGCCGCAGGCGATGCAGCCGGCTCGCGACCACCGCGGCGCCGTCGTTGTTGAAGCCCATGCGGTTGACGACGGCACGGTCGTCGACGAGCCGGACGAGCCGCGGTCGCGGGTTGCCGGGCTGTGGCTGCGCCGTGACGGTGCCGATCTCGACGTGGCCGAACCCCAGACCGAGGAGGCCGGGCACGGCGCGGGCGTTCTTGTCGAAGCCCGCCGCGAGGCCGAACGCGTGTGGGAACTCGATGCCCATGACGGTGCGCGAAGCAGCGGAGACGCGAATCGCGCGGCGTGCGACGGGCCCGGCGGCTCGGATCGCCGCGAACGCCCGCTCGTGGGCCTTCTCGGGATCCATCGAGGCGAAAACGGAGTCGAAGAACGCCTGATAGACCACGGCTTCAGCGTATCGGGCACGTCGAATACGCCTACGATCCTGTCGTGGTCCTCGCAGGGCCGTGACCGAGGAGTCGTTCCTCCAGGAGGCGCCCAGACCCGTCGTCGTCGACGTCACCGTGGCCCGCCCGGCGTCGGAGGTCTGGACGGAGCTCACCGCGGACGGCCCGATGTCGTCGTACTGCCGAGCGATCACGGACATCACGTGGACCCGACACGTCCCTTCGGGGTCGGTTCCCCCCGGACGACGCGCGTGCTCGGTGGGCTCATCACGCTGCGCGAGCGCTACCCGTCGTGGGACGAGGGCCGGCGCACGGTGTTCGTCGGCGTGCGCACTGCC
Source organism: Aeromicrobium sp. (assembly GCA_051005615.1). Taxonomy (GTDB): domain Bacteria; phylum Actinomycetota; class Actinomycetes; order Propionibacteriales; family Nocardioidaceae; genus Aeromicrobium. The sequence continues at coordinate 20,250 of JBPCJE010000034.1, read as the reverse complement.
CCGCCGGTGCTCCGCCGTGTCGCGGAGGAGTACCACGTCGAGCCGATCGACTGCGGCCACTGTCGGTTCCGGTGGACGGCGGTGTGGGAGCCGAACGCACTGGGCCGCCCGATCGGCGTGATCGGTCGGGGTGTGTTCGAGAGCATCGCCCGCGACGTCAGGCGCCATTCGAGGGGTCATGACCGCGATCATCGGTGCTGGGTGTCGGACTGCTTGTCAGCTGACCTTGAATCTCCGCAGGGTCGCGGGCGCTCATCCGGTCCCGAGCGGGATGCTGGCCTCCACCCGGCCGCCGTCCGCCCGAGGCCGCGCCGTCAGTGTTCCGCCGACCTGCTCGGCGCGCTCGCGCATCGACGACATGCCGACACCGGGACGCCAGCCGCCCGCGTCACGTCCGTCGTCCTGCACCGAGAGTCGGAGGTCGCCGCCGGTGACGCCGATCTCGACCGCGGCGCGGGTCGCGGCCGCGTGCCGGGCCACGTTCGTGAGCGCCTCGACGACGATGCGGTAGACGGTCACCTCCGTAGCAGCGGAGAGCTCCGGTAGGGGTTCCGGGGCGGAGATCGTGACCTGCAGGGGTGCTCCCCCGTCGGCGTGCAGCGTCGCGGCGTGCTGGCGAACGGCCCCGAGCAGCCCGAGCTCGTCGAGTGCCGGTGGCCGAAGGCCCTCCACCAGCCGGCGAACTTCCGCGATGGCTGCGGACGTGTCGGCCCGGAGCTTCTCGAGCAGGGCGTCCGCGGCAGCCGGGTCGTTGACCAGATGGTTGCGGGCCGCGTCCGTGGCGAACGCGACGCCGGACAGCGTGGGCCCCAGCCCGTCATGCAGGTCGCGGCGCAACCGGCGTCGCTCCTCCTCGATGGCCGTGATCGCCGCGTTGCGCGACGTCTGGAGGTCACGAGCCAGTACCTGGGCGCGCAGCGTCTGCGCCAGCAACGGGGCGACGATGCGCAACACGTCGGCATCCGACGCGGCGAGCGTCAAATCGCCTGCGCGGAGCCCGACAACGATCTCGCCGACCGCGTCGCCACCGAGCTTCAGCGGCAGGGTGCGCGTATGGGTGACCTCGGTCCCCGACGTGGCGAGGGTCTGGCCGTCCGCACGCAACGACGCATAGGGAAGCACCAAGGCCTCGCGGATCGCGCGCAGGGCGAGCACCGGGTCGTCCCCGATCCGGTCGGCCACATGGGTGGCCGCCTGCAACGGGTCGGGACGGTCGCCGAACAGCAGCTGGTCGACGACGCCTCGCAGCAGGACCAGGGTCGGGTGGAACCCCAGGGCGAGCACCGCGCCGATGAGACCCAACGCACCCGGCGACGGTTCCCCACCCAGGGCGTCGATGCCCGCCACGATGCCGGCGAACACCGAGAGGTAGACGATCACGGTCACGAACGTCACCACGCCCCAGACGACCACGCCGCGAACGTCGAGCACGTCCGGACGCAGCACGCCGACAACCATCGACGGCGCGACGGGAAGGCAGAGAAGCAACAGGACGATCGAGATCACGGTGCCGTTCGCGCCGTCGCCCTCGGCGGCGAACGAGATCAGCCCGAAGAGCAGCCCGACGACTCCCATCGTGACGGCGAGCCACTGCAGGGCGATGCGGGTGTCGCCTGACGTCGTCTCGATGCGCCACCACAGGTGGACCGCAACGGCGAGACCGAGGACGAGGCCCATCGGGTCCGTGACCGCCGAGTCGCGGAAGTACACCACGCTGAGCACGCCGGACGCGACCAGCGTCGTCGAGATGATGAAGTCGACCGGTCGTCGCCACACCCAGCTGGGATAGGCCAGCACCGCGGCCGGTAGTGCCAGGTACGTGGCGGCGACGACGAGGAGCCGATCGAGGTCGGGTGACCCGTCGAGGACGCGGACGGCCACCACCGCCGCTCCGATCAGGGCTCCGATCAGGAGCCACAGGCCGCTGAGGCGGGCGCGAGCCTTGACGACGAGGGTGAGGCCGCAGGCAGCGACGACGGCGATCAGGAGCGACGCGGCGGCCCCGATCATGGCGTCCTGCCCAGGCCCTCGTCCCGCGCGCGCACGATGGCCGCCGACCGGTCCGCGACGGCGAGCTTGGCGAAGATCGAGGAGATGTGGTTGGCCACCGTCTTGGGCGAGAGGAACAGCGCTTCCGCGATGGCCGCGTTCCGACGCCCGGCGGCGACGAGGTCCAGCACCTCGCGCTCGCGATCGGTGAGCTGCGGGAACGGTACGTCGTCGGGGGTCGCGAGCGGCTCGGCGAAGTGTCGCAGGACTCGCGCGGCCACGCCGGGGCCGAAGATCGCCTCGCCTGCGACGACGGCCCGGATGGCTCGGTCGATCTCGCCCTGCTCGGCGCCCTTGAGCAGGTAGCCCTGTGCACCGGCCTTCATCGCCGCGAACACCGTGTCGTCGTCGTCGAACATCGTCAGGACGAGGACGGCGACCTCGGGGACCGCTTCACGGATCCGTCGGGTCGCTTCCAGCCCGTCGACGTCCGGCATCTGCACGTCCATGAGAACGACGTCCGGCCGCGTCAGCTGGACTTCGCGCACCGCGGCATCGCCGTCGACCGCCTCGCCGACCACGTCGTACGCCGGGAGCGACTCGAGCAGGGCGCGCAGCCCGCCTCGCACGACAGGGTGGTCGTCGGCGAGGACGACGCGGATCACGGCATCGGTCATAGGGGCATTCTGGCCCCGCGACCGGAGCGCAGACCCGGGATCGTGCACCTATTCAGCCCGGGAGATCTCCCGCAGAATCAGGAACGAGCACCGATCCGACGCCGGTCCACGGGATGGACGGTGGGATGACCAACCCCCAAGAAGGAGAAGCATCATGCTCAGCACCAAGAACAAGGTCGGGCTCGCCATCGCCGGACTCCTCGGCCTCGTTGACATCCCGTCCGCCCTGATCCCCACGCCCGATGGTGAGGTGGGTCCGCCGTTCGGCATCCTCGTCCTCGGCTCGATCTGCGGCATCATCACGGTGGTCGCCGTCGTCGTCGCCTGGCGGAAGGCCAGCCGCGGTGCCATTCGCGTCGCCGCGGGCGCACGGATCGTCTCGATGCTCTCGGCCCTGCCTGCGTTCTTCGTCGACGTGCCTGCCGGCATCAAGATCCTCGTGACCGCCGCGGTGGTCCTCACCGTTGCCAGCGTGGTGCTGATGCTGTCGCCGGCCCGTCAGACGACGCCCGTGACGGACTGAGGCGCCGACCCATGATCGCCATCGCCACGCTGTTCGCATTCCCGCTCGGGTACCTGCTGCGCAGCCACCTGGCCGCCAACGCCGCCTACGCGATCGCCTATCTCTGGGCGTTCACGTACCAAGGTCTCTACCTGACCCGCGCCTGGGTGGGCGGGGACGACTCAGCCTTTCCGAAGGACTCGGATGCGTTTCCGATCTCGTACGCGCTGGTCACTGCGGCCGTCTTCGCCGTCGGGTTCGGGCTCGTCGCGCTGGGTCACCGGGTGGGGGCGCGACGAGCCGCGCGAGTGCTGAGCTGACGAGGAGGCGGAGCCGATGGAGGTGGGTTACCTTGGCGGAACCACGAGGAGGTCACCATGCGTTCCATCGGCTCCACCCTGGTCGTCATCTGGCTCATCATCGGCCTAGTTGCCGCCTTCCAACGCGACTACTTCTCCGGCAACGACGCCGACTGCGGCAGTCTCGGGACCATCCTGGTCACCGTCGCAGCCGGCCCGCTCAACTACGTCGGCGTCAACCCGAAGGTCGACGACTGCGAAGTTCCGCAGCCGTCGGAGTGACCTCGAACGACATGCACGCCGACCACTCGTCGGCGCCTACTTCGTGAGCTTCCCGGGTCACCACCGCCGTCTGGCTCTCGTCAGCTGACCAGGTGAGCTGGGCTGCCCCGAAGACGTGGGGCCAGGACCGCAGGGTCGGCCTGCTGCTCCTGGCAGTGGCCGCCGGCACGAACGTTCCGACCCCACTACTGCTCGTCTACCGCGACGAGCTGGGGATGTCGGACACGTCGCTGACCGCGATCTTCGGCGTCTACGCTCTGGGGCTGGCCCCAGCCCTGGCATTCGCGGGTCCGGCGGCGGACCGGTGGGGACGGCGACGAGTGGCGATCCCGGCAGCGTTGCTGTCGGTCCTGGCGTCAGTGCTCTACATCCCGGCGCAGGACGGCGAGCTGCTGCTCTACGTCGTCCGGCTCGTCCAGGGGGCCGGAGCCGGTGCCACGTTCAGCGTCGGCAGCGCCTGGCTGGTCGAGTGCGCCCTCCGCGAAGGCCGGACGTCCGGGCCGCGCACGGCGGCAGTCACCATGACCGCCGGCTTCGGCATCGGTCCGTCGGTCGCCGGTGTCATCGGCGAGTGGGGTCCCTGGCCGCTGGTCCTCCCGTACCTCTTGCATGCGGCAGGGCTGCTGCTGGCCGTGGTTGCTGCCTGGACCGTGGCGGAGACGCTGGACCGCCCGCGGGTCGAGCACAGGCGACCGCGTCCGGGCGCGTTCCGACCGGGCCGCCGACGGGACGCGGCGATCGTGATCGCCCCGCTCGCCGTCTGCGTGTACGCCTTCCCCGCCACCGCCGTAGCCGGGGTGCCGGTGCTGATCGGGTTCCCGGTCGCGCCGGTTGCCCTCACCGGTCTGCTCGCCGGCATCACGCTGGGCGCCGGAGCGCTCGCGGCACCGTGGCAGCATCGGCTCGGAGCCCGCACCGCGCCGACGGCCGCGGCCTGCGGGATCGCTGGTTTCGCTGGCACGGCGATCGCTGCCGCTGTGCCACCCGTGCTCCTGCTCGCCGTGCCGTCCGCGGTCGTCCTCGGCGCGGGCGGTGGCCTGGCGCTGGCAAGCGGGCTCTCCCGACTCCCCGGCGTGGCTTCGGAGGGGAGGCTGGGGACCGTGTCGGCAGCGTTCTACGCCGTGGCCTACATCGGTTTCGGGATGCCGCTCGCACTGGCAAGCCTGTCGCGGTTCACCGACGTGGTCGCCCCGCTCGCCGTGCTGGCGCTGGTCTGTGCGCTGCTCAGCGTGCAGCAGGCACGCGCCCGGTGGTGAGGAGTCAGGACGCCTCCGTCAGGAGACGACGGCTCGATCGAGGATCGGGCCGAGGTCGAGCCCCGGCGGCAGCGTCCCGAACGCACCTCCCCAGTCACGCCCGAGCCGCGAAGCGCAGAACGCATCGGCGACGGCCGGCGGTGAGTGCCGGACCACCTGGGAGCCCTGGAGGACGAGAGCCATCTGCTCGACGATCCGCCGCGCGCGCAGCTCGATGTCGTCGAAGGACGTGAGCTCCTTCTTCACACGGGCCAGCGCGTCGTCGTACCTCGCGTCGACTCCGGCCGCCAGCTCCGCCTCGACGAAGAAGGCGTCGAGGGTGTGCGGCTCCTTGGCGATGGCGCGTAGGGCGTCCAGTGCTGCGACGTTGCCCGAGCCCTCCCAGATCGAGAGCAGCGGCAGCTCACGATAGATCCGCGGCAGGCCGGAGTCCTCGATGTAGCCGTTGCCGCCCAGGCACTCGAGCGCCTCGCCGGCCGCCACCGGGGCGCGCTTGCAGGCGTAGTACTTGGTGACGGCCAGCCCGATGCGGCGCAGCGCCGCCTCGCTCTCGTCTCCGTGAACAGCGCGGTCGTTCGCACCGGCGAGCCGCATCATCACGGTGGCGGTCGCCTCGGACTCGATCGTGAGGTCAGCGAGGACGTTGCGCATCAGCGGCTGGTCGATCAGCAGCTTGCCGAACGCCGACCGGTGACGTGCGTGATGCGTTGCGTGCATCAGGGCCGTGCGCATTCCACTGGCTGCGCCGATGACGCAGTCCAGTCGGGTCATGTTGACCATCTCGACGATGGTGCGCACTCCCCGACCTTCCTCCCCGACCAGCCAACCCACGGCTCCGTCGTACTCGATCTCGGACGAGGCGTTGGACCGGTTGCCGAGCTTGTCCTTGAGCCGCATCAACCGCATCGGGTTCAGCTCCCCGCCCGGGAGCACGCGCGGGACCAGGAAGCACGAGAGGCCGCCGGGCGCCTGGGCGAGGGTGAGGAACAGGTCGGACATCGGGGCGCTGGTGAACCACTTGTGGCCGACCAGCGTGTAGGTGCCGCCGGCCTGGGGCGTGGCGGTGGTGGCGTTGGCGCGGACGTCTGAGCCGCCCTGCTTCTCGGTCATCGACATGCCGGCGATCAGTCCGCGCTTGGTCGCGGGGTCACGCAGACCGACGTCGTACTCGCGGTTGGTGAGCAGCGGCTCGAACGTCGCGGCCAGCCCAGGGTTGGCGCGAAGGGCTGGGACGACGGCGTACGTCATGGAGATCGGACACGTGTGGCCGGCGTCGACGTTCCAGACCATGACCTTCGCCGCGCGCGCGACGTGCGCACCCGGGCGGTCGTCGGCCCACGGCGCCCCGTGCAGCCCGTGGGAGACCGCGGTCTCCATCATCTGGTGGTACACGGGCGTGTACTCGACCTCGTCCGCCCGGTGGCCGTAGCGGTCGTGGGTGTGCAGGATCGGCTTGTCCCGCTCAGCCACCCGGCCCCACTCCTGCGCCTCGGCGGAGCCGGCCAGCCGGCCCAGCTTGTGGATCTCGTCGAGGGCCCAGGCTGCGCCCTCGCGCTCGACACCCTCGAGCAGAGCCGGATCGGCGGCGGTGTCGTGGCCGACGAGCGGCGGGACCTGGTTGAACACCTCGTGGGTCGTGGTCATGGTCATCATCCCTTGTTCGCGTTGGGGCCGAAGTCGTCGTACGGCGCGGAGTCGCGCTCGCGCACGGCCTGGCGGAAGCCCGCCGCGGCCGCGCGTTGCTGGAAGGCGTGGCCCTCGCGGGTGTGGCGGGACATCCCGTCGAAGACCGTGCTGATCATCTGGCTGTTCTGCACGCCCTGCGCGAGCAGGGCGGAGTTGAGGGCGAGCTTGACCATCATCAGCTGGTTCAGCGGCATGGCCGCGATCCTCTGGACCAGGATCTCGGTGCGCTCGTCGAGATCCGCGGGATCGGGTGCCTCGATCGCCAGGCCCCAGTCCTTGGCCTCGGCGCCGCTCAGGCAGTCGCCGGTGAGGAGCAGTCGCTTGGCGCGCTGGTCGCCGAGCCGGTGGGCCCACATGCCCGCCGACGGCACTCCCCAGACGCGGGTCGGCGGGTACCCGATCTTGGCGTCTGCAGCGATCACGATCTGGTCGCAGTGCAGCGCGATGTCGGTGCCGCCGGCCACGCAGAAGCCGTGGATCTTCGCGACGGTCGGCTTGTCCGCGTGCAACAGGCTGGCGAAGCCCTTGGAGAACCGACTCATCATCGCGTAGTCGACCATCGGGTCCCACGTCCCGGACGGGTCGTGGTTCGTGGCCTGGACGACCGGGTCCAGGACGGTGCCCGCCCGCGGCGTCGAACCCTCCGGGGGACCGAACCTGCTCTCGGCGTACGCGGCGAGGTCGTATCCGCCGCAGAAGCCCTTGCCCCGGCCACTCAGCACGATCACGTGCACCCTGGGGTCGAGGTCGGCCCGCTCGACCGCGTCGGCCAGCTCGACCGGGGTGTCCGGCGTGATCGAGTTGCCCTGCTCCGGACGGTTGAACGTCAGCCGCGCCACCCGGCCGTCCACCTCGTACGTGAGGGTCCGATAGTCCGGGCCCTCGTCCGTCGGCGGCTGGGCATGTTCGTAGGGCGAGCCGGGGCCGCGCGTCGAATCCTGTCGCCAGGGGGCGGGGGCGGGTGCGCTGATGTCGGGCATGCTCTGCATGTTACGCAATACGATGCTCTTGTGTCTAGACATGTAACACGCCGTGTGCGAGAGTTCCAGCGTGCCCGAGATCAAGCCCCTCTCCGCCCGATCGATGGTCCTGAGCCTCATCCTGGGCTCTCATCCGCGTGGCATGACGGCACAGGAGCTGTCACGGGCGGGCGAGTACTTCGGCGTCTCACCCGCGACGGTCAGGGTCGCCCTCACACGCGCCGTGGCCAACGAGGAGCTCGGACGACAAGGGTCGACCTACCACCTCGGCGCACGACTTCTGGCCCGCGAAAAGCGTCAGGCCGAACACGCGGCCGAGATCCCGTGGGACCGAACCTGGGAGATGGCCGTCGTCGTCACCGCGGGCAGGCCGGGACGAGAACGGGCGTTCCTGCGCGACACCCTGACGGCGGCGAGGCTGGGTGAGCTGCGCGAGGGCGTCTGGATGCGGCCCGCCAACCTGAGCAGGCCCCCGACGTACGCCGACACGGCGACCCTGAGGACGTTCCGCTCGACACCCCAGGAGGACTCCGAGGCGCTCGCGGCCGGCCTGTGGGACCTCCGCGCGTGGGCCGACGAGACCGAGGCCACGCTCGAGCGCTTCGAGACGACCCACGAGCCCGCTCCCCGCCTCGCGGTGGCCGCCCACCTCGTTCGGCACCTCGCCACCGATCCCCTGCTCCCTGAAGAGCTCTGGCCCGAGTGGTGGCCGACCCGCCGGGCGCGCGCGGTGTACGCCGACTACCAGGCCGAGCTCCGTGAGATCCATCAGAGCGAGCTCATCGACAGCGACAGCCGTTGAGCATGGCCGTGCTGCGACGGCGCTAGCTGGGGGCCGCGACCGGTGACGTGCGGGCGCCCTCCAACCCGGGACCGAACCAGAAGGTGAGCGCATCGTTCAGCCCCAGGTCGCTTCCCTGTCCGACCCACGCGACATATCCATCCGGGCGGATCAGCACAACTGTCGGAGGCGTCACCTCGCCGAGGACTGGCAGTTCCCACGCGCCGGTGAATCGAGCGTCGACCAGTGGCAATCGATCGGCGCTGGTCACGGGCTATTCGTCTTGCGGTGGCAGGTGCAGGGTTCGAACCTGCGTAGGCTGAGCCGTCTGATTTACAGTCAGATCCCTTTGGCCACTCGGGCAACCTGCCGGGGATGTCGCTGCCCTGTGTCATCTAGGGCAACGACGAGCCACCATATCTCAGCCCCCTAGGCTGGGTGAAACCAGATCGTCACCGCACCCAGGAGGAGTCATGGCGGACTCGTCGTTCGACATCGTCAGCAAGCTCGATCGCCAGGAGGCCGACAACGCTCTCAACCAGGCGGCCAAGGAGATCGCGAACCGCTACGACTTCAAGAACACCGGTGCGAAGCTCGAGTGGCATGGCGAGGAGGGCATCGAGATCACCGCCAACGCCGACGAACGCGCCCTGGCCATCCTCGACGTCTTCAAGGAGAAGCTGATCAAGCGCGGCATCTCCCTGAAGTCGCTCGAGACGGGCGACCCGCGCCAGTCGGGCAAAGAGGTCAAGATCAACGGCACGTTCAGCGAGGGCATCAGCTCCGAGCAGGCCAAGAAGGTCTCCAAGCTCATCCGAGACGAGGGCCCCAAGGGCGTCAAGGTCCAGATCCAGGGCGACGAGCTCCGCGTCTCGAGCAAGAAGCGCGACGACCTGCAGTCCGTCATCGCCCTCGTCAAGGGCGCCGACCTCGACTTCCCAGTGCAGTTCACCAACCGCCGCTGACCCGTCCCCCAGAAATGGCGGCGGAACCACCGCCGTCACCCGTCGAGTGGTGGTTCTCGGGCCAAGTCTGGCGGTCAGGGGAGGTTGGCGATCAGCAGGTTCGGCCAGACGCTCAGGGCGACCAGTGCGAGCGCGCCGATCACGGTGGCACCGGTCGCGACACGCACCGAGCGAGGGGTCGACGGGCTCTTGTACGGCTCGCCGGTCGGCCGGCCGACGACCACGGCGACGAGTCGCAGGTAGTACGCGAGCCCCAGCATCACGTTGACGGCCATGACGACGGCCAGCCACTCGACCCCGCCGTCGACCACCGGACGCAGCACGACGTACTTGGTGACGAGGCCCGCGACCGCGGGCGGGAACCCGGCCAGCGTGAGGGCGGCGAACGCGAGCGGGAGGCCGAGCCACGGGTCGGTGCGGGCGAGGCCGGCCAGCTCGCCGTACGAGGTGCTGCCCCGCACCCGGAGCACGACGGCGAGAGCGGAGAAACCGACGAGATTGGCGAGCGCGTAGACGGCGAGGTACTGCAGCGGAGCGCTCAGGCCGGACGCGGTGAAGATCGCCGCGGCCGGCGCGATGAGGAAACCGGCCTGCGCCACCGACGACCAGGCCAGCATCGCGACGCCGTCGCGCTGACGCAGGGCACCGAGGTTGCCGATCGTCATCGAGACCGCAGCCACCACGGCCACCACCGGCTGCCAGGAGTCGCTGGCCGGGCCCAGCCCGAGCGCGAGCAGAACCAGCAGTGCTCCGAGCGCCGCGGCCTTCGAGACCGACGCGAGGAAGCCGGCGACCATCACGCTCGCGCCCCGATAGGTGTCGGGCACCCAGACGTGGAACGGCACCGCACCGAGCTTGAACAGCAGTCCCACGATCGTGAGCACGACACCGACGGACACGACGACGCCGGCCACCGGCGGGTCTTCGAGTGCGCGGCTCAGGCCGGCGTAGGAGAGCGTGCCGGTGGCGCCGTAGAGCAGCGCGATGCCCATCAGCGTCACGGCCGTGGACACGACGGAGGTCATGAAGAACGTCCAGGACGAAGCGATGGCGCGCCGGTCGCCCTGGCGCAGGCCCACGAGAGCGATCGACGGCAGCGCGAGCAGCTCGATCGCCACCACGAGCGTCACGAGGTCGCGGGCGCTGGCCATCACGAGACCGCCAGCAGCAGCCGAGCCGAGCAGGAGGTGGAACTCCCCGGGCGGCATCGCGTTCTCGTCGTCCATGACGACGGCTGCCACGAGGACGAGTGCCGTGCCGACGATGACGATGAGCGAGAAGCCGAACGCGATCTCGTCGGTGCCGCCGGTCCGCATCAGCTCGGCACCGCCGGCGAGCACACCGAACAGCGTCGGCAGGCCCGATCCGAGCCAGGTGCGGCGCGGCACGAACGCGTCGACCATCAGCCCGAGCACCGCGCCTGCGGTGACGAGGGTGGCCGGTCCGGCGGCGACCCAGTCGATGGGGATGTTCATGGCGCCCCCATGACGCCGGCACCCAGCAGGTCGGTGATGACGGTCGGTACCAGCCCGAGGAACAGGATCGGTACCAGCAGGGCCACCACGACGACCATCTCGCGGCGGGTGAGGTCTGCGTCGCCGTCGGCAGGCGTCGGCTCACCCTGGAGGAGGGTCCGGACGATGCGGACGACGTACGCGGTCGCCAGCGCGATGCCGGCCGACGCGAAGGCGAGCAGCGTCCAGGACAGCCCCCGCTCCAAGCCGAGGTTCGGTTCGTACACGGCGCGCAATGAGAGGAGCTCGCCCCAGAACCCGGCCAGGCCGGGGAGACCCATCGTGGCGAGTCCACCGACGAGGAGAGCCACGGCCCGCCACGGCGCGCGTTCGTAGAGCCCGCGGCCGAGCGCGCGCAACGAGGCCGTCCCGTACCGCTCCTTGAGCGACCCGGCGAGGAAGAACAGCAGACCAGTGATGAGCCCGTGGGCGACCGAACCGAACACCGCGGCGGCGATGCCGGTGTGGCTCAGCGTTGCCAACCCCAGGACGACGAAGCCCATGTGCCCGATGCTCGAGTAGGCCACCAGCCGCTTGAGGTCGTCCTGAACGAGGCAGGCCAATCCGGCCCACACGATGCCGATCACCGCCACCGCGCCGAGGTAGGGCGCGATACGGGCGGTCGAGTCTGGCAGCATCTGCACGTTCAGCCGCAGCAGTCCGTACGTGCCGAGCTTGAGGAAGACGCCGGCCAGCAGCACCGAGCCCACCGTCGGAGCGCGGCTGTGGGCGTCCGGCAGCCAGGTGTGGAGAGGAACGAGCGGCACCTTGACCGCCAGCCCGAGCGCGATGAGGCTCGCGGCCAGCACCGACTTCGTGCCCCGGATCTCGTCGACCTGAAGGCTCCCGGCGCGCAGGCCGATGACGACGATGCCGACCAGGAGGAAGGCCGAACCGGTGACCGTGAAGAGGAGGAATCGCGTGGCCGCACGGCGGGCCCCTGCGCCACCCGCCCCCCAGCGGGCGATGACGAACCACATCGGGATGAGAGCCAGCTCGAAGAAGACGAAGAACAGCAGCAGGTCCATGGACGCGAACACACCGATCGACGCCGCCGCCACGACCAGCAGCAGCGCCACGAGGAACGGCGACGTGTCGGGCTTCAGCAGCCAGAGGCAGCAGAGCAACGCCAAGAACGCGGTGAGCAGCGCGAGCGGCAGCGAGACGGCGTCGACGCCGAGGTGGAGTCGGGCCCCGAGCGGCTCGATCCACGGCCGGTCGACCTCGCCCCACGTCTCATCGGGGCCGCCACGCGGCACCAGCACGAGCAGCACGAGGGAAGCCGCGGATGCCGCGGCGCCCATGAGCGCGCCCGAACGACCGACGAACCACGACGGCAGGACCACGAGGACGGCCGCGCCGGCGATCAGCACGGCGAGGGCCGCGGCGATCACGAGCCCACCCCGGCAAGGACCGCGCCGACGACGACCAGCAACGCTCCCCCGACGACCACCGTCGCGTAGACCTGCACGCGGGCGGACTGCACCGCGCCGATCAGCCACGAAGCCCGCTGCGCGATCAAGGCGCCACCGCGCGGGTAGACGTCGATCCCGTCGGCGTCGATCCTGTCGACCGCGCGCGCCGCTCCCAGCGTGACCGTCGGGATCGCCCGGATGAACACGGCGTCGATGCCCAGCTCGGCGCTGAGGGGCCCACCGAACCTGACCCGCCAGCCCCGACCACGCAGCCTCCACGCCGCCGCGATGCCGAGCGCCGCGACGAGGGAGGAGAGCAGGCCCACGCCGACGTGCAGGTCCTGGCCGACGGAGAGGGCCAGACACGCAGCCGCCAGGACCAGGAGCGGTCCGGTCATCGCTCGCGGTTCGCTGGCTGAAGGTCGCATCGACGAGCTCAACGACCCATCGCCGAGGAACGTCGACGTCCACAGCCGCGTGGCGTACATCGCGGTGACGACGGACGTCGCGAACGCCACCAGGAGCACCACCCAGGCGGTGCCCGCGGACAGCGACGCCTCACCGTCGGTGGCGACGTGCAGCGCGTGCAGCACCCCGTCCTTCGAGAAGAAGCCGACGGTCGGCACGACGCCGGCGAGGGCGGCGAACCCGATCGTCATCGCCCAGAACGTGACGGGGAGCGCGCGACGCAGGCCGCCCATCGCCGAGAGCGCACTGCTGCCGACCGCGACCATCGCGACACCGCAGCCGAGGAACAACAGCGCCTTGAACGCGCCGTGGGAGACGAGATGCGTGATGCCCGCGTCCTGGTCGCCGGTAGAGATGGCGGCGAACATCAGCGCCAGCTGGCTGACCGTCGACCACGCGAGCGCCCTCTTGAGGTCGGTCTGGACGAGAGCGAACAGCGCGGCGAGCAGCATCGTGACTGCGGCCATCACCGCGAGCGTCGTCATCGCGACCTGCGACTTCTCGTACACCGGCAGCAGCCGAGCCAGCAGGTAGACGCCGGCCGCGACCATCGTGGCCGCGTGGATGAGCGCGGTGATCGGGGTGGGCCCGGGCATCGCGTCGGGAAGCCAGGTGTGCAGCGGCACCTGGGCCGACTTGCCGGCGACGGCCAGGATCAGCAGGAGCCCGATCGCGGTTGCGTTGCGCGGCTCCTCGACACCAGACGCGATGATCAGGCGCTCGATGCTGTACGTGCCGTAGGTCTGGCCGAGCACGATGATCGCCACCAGCAGGCCGATGTCGGCGATACGCGTCACGAGGAACGCCTTCGCTGCGCCGGCCCGTGCCTGGGGCAGCTCCCACGTGTGCCCGATCAGCAGGTACGAGCAGACGCCCATGACCTCCCAGCCGATGAGCAGGACGAACAGGTTGTCGGTGGCGACGACGGCCACCATCGCGACCAGGAAGAGCATGATGAGCAGCGCGTAGGAGCGGTAACGCCTGTCGTCGCCCATGTAGGCCGTGGAGTAGATCTGCACGAGAAGTGCGACCCCGGCGGCAAGCAGCATGACCTGCGCCGACATCGAGTCGAGGTTGGTCGCGAACGACAGGCTGGGCAGGTCCGGTCCGACGTCGTTGCCGCCGTAGTAGGTGAAGAAGGAGCCGTCGTCGCCGAGGTGCGGGATCGCCCAGACCGCGACCGCGATCGAGACCAGCGCGGTGACGACGACGTACGGCCAGCGCTTCATGCCGAGAATTCCTGTTCGGCGTCGACGTCGATGGTGCCGGTGGCCCGGAACAGGGCGAGGACGATCGCGAGGCCGAGCCCGATCTCGGCCGCGGCGAGCGCGATGACGAACAGCGTGAGCACCTGGCCGGTGTGCAGCGTCTCGGCGAACCAGGCGTCGTAGGCGACGAGCTGCAGTGTGACGGCGTTGAGCATCAGCTCCACGCCGACGAGCACGAGCACCGCGTTGCGCCGCGCGAGCACGCCGTACAGGCCGATGCCGAACAAGGCAGCGGAGAGCAGGAGTGGGTAGAGCAGCGGCATCAACGTTCCGATCCGGAACGTGAGATCACGATCGCCGCGATGAGCGCCGCCAGCAGCACGACGCTGAGCACCTCGAACCCGAGCACCCAGCTGCGGAACAGGGCGTCACCGATCGACTCCGCGGTGCCCGGGAGCGCCCCGGTGATGCGCTGACCTCCGAAGCCTGCCACCACAGTCGCGCCTATGCCCAAGGCGGCCAAGAGTCCCATGATCGCTGCAACTGGACGGTTGGCCGTGACCGCCGCCGAGCGCGAGCCGGTGGGCGAGCGCGTGAGCATCAAGGCGAACACCACGAGCACGACGACCGCACCGACGTAGACGAGCACCTGCACCCAGGCCAGCAGCTCGGCCGTCATCAGGACGAAGCACCCCGCGACCGCGCCCAGCGTGACGACCAGCCAGAGCGCCGAGTGGACGAGCTGCCGGCTGCCCACCGCCAGCACCGCCGACGCGATCGCGACGGCGGACATGAGCAGGAACACGACCTCGGGGAGGTTCACCCAGCATCCTCCCCAGATCCTTCGGGCACAGACTTCTCCTGCTTCTGCAGGAACGCCGCAAGCTCCTTCGACTCCTCCGAACCGGCGTCGAGCGCGGGTGGGGGCGGGACGGTCCACATCCACTCGCGGAGCCGGTTCATGTCGTGCGTGAGGTCGACGATGTCCCCCTCCGCGTAGGCGAACTCCGGCGTCCAGTGCAGCGCGTCGAACGGGCAGACCTCGATGCAGATGCTGCAGTACATGCAGATCGAGAAGTCGATGTCGAAGCGGTCGAGCACGTTCTGGCTGCGGTCACGACCGCCCTCGGTGGTGGCCGGGATGGTCTCCTTGTGCGAGTCGATGTAGATGCACCACGACGGGCACTCGCGGGCGCACAGCATGCAGGACGTGCAGTTCTCCTCCTGCAGCGCGATCACGCCGCGGCTGCGCGCCGGCAGCTCGGGCTCGACGTCCGGGTAGTGCGCGGTGACGCTGCGCCGGGTGAGGTTGGCCCACGTGACCCGCAGCCCCGTGAGGAGTCCGTGTCCGAACGTCACGCCGCCACCACCAAGACCGTCGTGAGCGTGACCTGGGCCAGCGCCAGCGGAACGAGCACCTTCCAGGCGAAGGCGTTGACTTGGTCCTCGCGCAGCCGTGGATATGCGACCCGTGCCCAGATCACGAGGAATGAGACGGCGGCGATCTTGCCGAGCATCCAGAGAGCACCGACCTGGTCGGACCACGGGCCGGCCCAGCCGCCGAGGAACAGCACGGCTGTCAGTGCGGCCAGCACGACGATGCCGGCGTACTCGGAGAGCAGGAACATCGCGAACCGCATACCGCCGTACTCGGTGAGCGGGCCCATGACCAGCTCGGCGTCGGCGAGCGGAGCGTCGAAAGGCGGCCGCTGCAGCTCGGCCAGCCCGGCGACGAAGAACACGACGAGTCCCGGCAGCTGGGTCAGCAGCCACCACGGCTCCCACGCCTCCGCGATGCCGACGAGCGACAGCGTGCCGGCCGCCATCGCGACGCTGGACGCCGCGAGCACCATGGGGAGCTCGTAGCTCATCAGCTGAGCGGCGACGCGCAGGCCGCCGATGTAGCTGTACTTGTTGGCGCTGGCGACGCCGGCCATCAGCGTGCCGATGACTCCGACGCTCATCACCGCGAGGACGAAGAACAGCCCGGCGTCGAGGTCGGTGCCGACCAGCACCTCGCTGCCGAACAGCGGCCCGAGCGGGATCGCGACCATCGCCACGACGTACGGCACCAGAGCGACGGCTGGCGCGAGCGCGAACACGGGACGGTCGGCCGCGGCAGGGGTGACGCTCTCCTTCTGCATGAACTTCACCCCGTCCGCGATCAGCTGGGCCCAGCCGTGGAACCCCCCGGCGTACATCGGCCCGACCCGGCTCTGCATGTGCGCCATCTGCTTGTGCTCCATCTGGCCGACCAGCAGCGGCAGCGTCATGAACGCCCCGAGCACCAGTACGCAGCGCAGCACGACGTCGAGAACGTCAGCCATCGTTCTGGTCCTGCAGCCATTCGTCGGGAACGCCCGGCGGTTTCATGCGACGCCCACCGGTGCGGCTCTCCTTGACGTCGTGGTCGGACTCGCCCGGCTCCTTCGCGCCCGGCCAGGGCTTGAGGACGCGCGAGGCGAGCACGAACTCCTTGCGCAGCGGGTTGCCCTCGAACCCGTCCGGCAGGAGCAGTGGCTCCAGAGGGACGCCGAAGTCGATGCCGAACATCTCGTGGGTCTCGCGCTCGTGCCACGACGCTCCGGAGTAGACGTCGGAGACGGATGCCACCGTGGGCGACTCGGTGGCCAGGAACGTCGCGACCAGCAGATGGTCCCACGGGTCCGGTCGCAGCACGTGCGCGACGAGGCGGAATCCGTCGGCCTCCTCGTCGACCGCAGAGAGCCAGTCGAAGTATGTGAAGCCCTCCGCCTGAAGGTCGGCGAGCGTGTCGTGCCAGGCGTCGGGCGTGACGACACGGTGCGGTGGACCGAACTCATTGGTTTCGAGCGTCATCCGGGTGGCTCGATCCGCGGCGAGAGCAATGACGACGTCGACCGCTGGTAGCGGTCGGCCAGGTTCTCCTGGGCGATCTGGTTCTGCAGCGTGACGATGCCGTGCAGCAGGGCCTCCGGCCGCGGCGGGCAGCCGGGCACGTAGACGTCGACCGGGATGATCTGGTCGACGCCCTTGGTGACGCAGTAGGAGTCCCAGTACGGGCCGCCCGAGTTCGCGCAGGAACCGAACGAGATGACGTACTTCGGGTCGGGCATCTGCTCATGGAGGCGACGCACCGCCGGCGCCATCTTGTCCGTGACGGTGCCGGAGACCACCAACAGGTCGGCCTGGCGGGGCCCGGGGGCGAACGGGACCACGCCGAGGCGGGTGAGGTCGTGGCGTGCCATCGTCGTCGCGATGAACTCGACCGCGCAGCAGGCCAGGCCGAAGTTGAAGACCGACAACGAGTAGCGGCGGCCCCAGTTGAGCACGAAGCGCGCCGGCTGCGGAGCGAGGCTCGCCAGGCCCACCACCGACCGGCGTTGCTCGACGTGCCCCGACCTCGGCATGCCGAGGTCGACCAGCCGCTTCCCGCGACTCTCACCCGCTGGCGTGGGACCGCCTTCAGCACCGGCCATGGGCATGAGTCTAGGGACGGCGGGCAGAACCGATGCAGGCATGTGGTCGGACAGATCACAACTTCTGTCCGAGACACTGCGTGGGTGAGGGGTAAGTCAGCCGTAGCATGGAATGCAGACATTCGGGAGGTATGCACGGTGACCAAACAGGTCCACCAGCTCGATCGGGTCATCATCCGGCTCGCGGGCGACTCCGGTGACGGCATGCAGCTCACCGGGGATCGGTTCACCCAGGAGAGTGCCGTCCTCGGCAACGACCTGTCGACGCTGCCGAACTTCCCCGCCGAGATCCGTGCCCCCGCCGGCACGCTGCACGGTGTGTCGTCGTTCCAGGTGCACTTCGCCGACCACGACATCCTCACCCCCGGCGACGCGCCCCACGTACTCGTGGCGATGAACCCGGCCGCGCTGCACGCAAACCTCGACGACCTGCCCAAAGGCGCCACGGTCATCGTCGACACCCACGACTTCACCGCCCGCAACCTCAGCCGTGCGGGCTATGCCGAGAGTCCGCTCGACGACGGCGCGCTCGATTCATACGCGGTGCACCGGATCGACCTCACGGCGCTGACGGTGCAGGCGGTGAAGGAGTTCGGGTTGTCTCGCAAGGACGCCGCCCGCGCCAAGAACATGTTTGCGCTCGGGTTGCTGTCGTGGCTGTACGGCCTGCCGCAGGAGCCGACGACCGCCTTCATCGAACGCCGCTTCGCGGGCGTACCGGAGATTCGAGACGCCAACCTCACCGCGTTTCGTGCCGGCTGGAACTTCGGTGAGACCACCGAGACGTTCGCGGTGTCCTACGAGGTCAAGCCCGCACCGATGGCGACCGGGACCTACCGCAACATCACCGGCAACACCGCCCTCTCCTACGGTCTGGTCGCCGCCGGGGTGCAGGCCGGGCTGCCGGTCTTCCTCGGCTCGTACCCGATCACGCCCGCCTCAGACATCCTGCACGAGCTGAGCAAGCACAAGCGCTTCGGTGTCGTGACCTTCCAGGCCGAGGACGAGATCGCCGGCATCGGCGCCGCACTCGGCGCGGCCTTCGGCGGCGCGCTCGGCGTGACCACGACCTCCGGGCCCGGGGTCGCGCTCAAGAGCGAGACGATCGGCCTGGCGGTGATGCTCGAGCTGCCGCTGCTGATCTGCGACATCCAGCGCGGCGGCCCCTCGACCGGCCTGCCCACACGGACCGAGCAGGCCGACCTGCTGCAGGCGATGTTCGGCCGCAACGGCGAGGCCCCGGTGCCGATCGTCGCGCCGCAGTCGCCGTCCGACTGCTTCGACGCGGCTCTCGAGGCCACCCGGATCGCGGTCACCTACCGCACGCCGGTGATGCTGCTCTCCGACGGTTACCTGGCCAACGGGTCCGAGCCCTGGAAGATCCCGTCCGTGGGGAGCCTTCCGGTGATCGACCCTGCCTTCGCCACCGAGCCGAACCACCTGAACGCCAAGGGCGCCGACGAGTTCTGGCCCTACCTGCGTGACCAGGAGAGCCTCGCGCGGCCGTGGGCCGTGCCCGGCACTCCCGGGCTCGAGCACCGCATCGGCGGTCTCGAGAAGGGCGAGGGGCACGGGAACATCTCCTACGACCCCGCCAACCACGACGCGATGGTCCGCACCCGCGCCGCGAAGGTGGCCGCGATCGCCCGCGACATCCCCCCGATGACGGTGGAGGACCCCTCCGTGGTCGATGGGGCCGTCGACGGCGACGGGGCCTCCGTGCTGGTGCTCGGCTGGGGGTCGACGTACGGCCCGATCGGCGCGGCGTGCCGGCTGGTCCGCGACTCCGGGCACCCGGTGGCGCAGGCGCACCTGCGGCACCTGAACCCCTTCCCCTCCGACCTCGGCGACCTGATGAAGAGATATGACGCGGTGATCGTCCCCGAGATGAACCTCGGCCAGCTCTCGATGCTGCTGCGCGCGAAGTACCTCGTCGACGTGATCGGCTACAACCAGGTGCGAGGGCTGCCGCTGCAGGCCGCAGAGCTCGCCGAGGCGATCACCAAGGAGATCACCCGATGACAACCACCGAGGCGCTTCCCTTCCCCGGCCTGAAGGGCGTCCCCACCGCCGATGCCCCGCAGAACCGCAAGGAGTTCACCAGCGACCAGGAGGTCCGCTGGTGCCCCGGGTGTGGCGACTACGCGGTGCTCGCCGCCGTCCAGGGCTTCCTCCCCGGCCTCGGTCTCAAGCGCGAGAACATCGTGTTCGTCTCCGGCATCGGCTGCTCGTCGCGGTTCCCCTACTACCTCGACACCTATGGCATGCACTCGATCCACGGCCGCGCCCCCGCGATCGCCACCGGGCTGGCCACCAGCCGCGAGGACCTCTCCGTGTGGGTGGTCACCGGTGACGGCGACGCGCTGTCGATCGGCGGCAACCACCTGATCCACGCGCTGCGCCGCAACGTGAACATGACGATCCTGCTGTTCAACAACCGGATCTACGGCCTGACCAAGGGCCAGTACTCCCCCACCTCGGAGCCCGGCAAGGTCACCAAGTCCACGCCGATGGGCTCACTGGACAACCCGTTCAACCCGGTCTCGCTGGCGCTGGGCGCCGAGGGCACGTTCGTCGCGCGCACCGTCGACTCCGACCGCAAGCACCTCACCTCGGTGCGCTCCGCGGCGGCGGCGCACCGCGGGACGTCGCTGGTGGAGATCTACCAGAACTGCCCGATCTTCAACGACAACGCCTTCGACGCGCTGAAGGACCCGAGCACCTCAGCCGACGCGATCATCCCGCTGACCCACGGCAAGCCGATCCGCTT
>JBPCJE010000033.1:0-36366 GCA_051005615.1 Aeromicrobium sp. | reverse complement strand
TCTTGTACTCCATCGCGGAACTGTGAGCGAACTCCTTACCGGCTTGCCCCTTGCACGAGTAGAGGCCCACACCGAGCGTCCTGGTGACGTCCTCGACCAGCATCGAGGTCGAGTCCGACTCGGCCCAGACCTCGACCCGTCGCGGCTGCGACGCCCACATGTTCCGCCGGTATGCCTCGTGTGTGCGATCGAGAGCGTCGCTGACGGACTCGTACATCGTGTCGATCCGCACGTACCTGCCGGTGTCCACAAGCCATCCCCACGGCAGCTCGCCGCGTTCGCGCATCACTCCGAGGTTGCGCACGACGTCGTTGTACGAGGTGCGGTCGTGGCCGCGATCTTTTTCCCAGAGCCGCCCCGCCCCGACGTAGTAGACCTGCCGGACCGAGCAGGGGCGGTTCGACGCAACGATCTCGAAGAGTTCGGATCGCAGCCGGTCGATCTCGACACGGCTGCGGCGTCGGCGACGTATTGGGCTTGCAGAACTAATCTCAGCGACCATCGAAACCACCGCCGGTCACCTGCACGACCACGACGAACGTGGCGTCGACGTGGAGCGCGAGCTCGTCCAGGTCGGCTAGAATCGGATCATCGATCTTGCCGCCCGCTTGATTGTTGAGATTCGCCCCGCCGTTCACCGCGGGGTGTTTTTCATGCAGCATCCGGCCGACCACCTTCACCCTCACGGTTGGCCCCGAGGTCGGGCTGCGGCTGGAACATCATCGGCTCGCGGCGCCGTCGACGACGTGCTGGTCGAGCCAGGAATCCACATCGACCTTGCGGTAGCGGACGTGCCTGCCGACCTTGATACGCCGGGGACCGCTGCCCTTGCTGTTCATCTGGTACACGGACGCGAGGGGGATGCCGAGGTAATCGGCCAGCCACTCGGGGCCGTTCAGGTTGTCCGTCATTGTGTCTCCAACTTGACACTATAAGAATGGAAGATAGAAACAGTCTGTTGCTGCGTCTTGACAGTTGTCAAGCAAGGGACCACAATTGCCAACATGGGAACACGAGCGGTTGAGAAGGGGCCGACCTCCAAGCGGGTCGCGGCGAACGTGAAGGCATTGCGAGCGGAACGCCGAATTACGCTGGACGAGCTGGCCCGGCGCATGGCAGAACTCGGTAGGCCGATCCTCAAGAGCGGGCTGAGCAAGCTCGAAACCGGCGACCGGCGCGTAGACGTAGACGACCTGATGGCATTGGCGATAGCGCTGGAGACGAACACGAACGCGCTGTTGCTCGACCACGAGGCAGACAATCAGCCGACCCGATTGACCGAGAATCACGAGGCGCAGCGGGTTGCGGCGTGGCGGTGGGCGTGCGGTGAACTGTCCGGGCTCGACGAACCGACGGCGGGTCCGTGGCCGTTCGCCCGTTTCACGGCCCCGAAGGCCCCGGCCTTTCGCTTCCAGAGCGAGACGCGCCCGCACGACCCGCCGCGCTGGCTATCGGCGGAAGAGTGGGGCGAGTTGCGCCAGTGGCAGAGGGAGCTCGACTCGATCCTGTTTGCCATGCGAGATGCCGGGCTCGAGAGGTCGATGTTTCACGAGCTGTTGAAGAGCGGGACACACTACGTCGACCGCGAGACCGAGGAAGGTGCCGACGATGGGGAGCGTTAGCAAGCGGCCGGGCGGGCGGTGGCGCGCCCGCTACCGTGACGTGGCCGGCACGGAGCACGCAAAGCACTTCGCGCGGAGGGCCGACGCGCAACGCTGGTTGAACAGCGTCACGGCGTCCGTGGTGCGTGGCGAGTACGTGGACCCGCGAGCGAGCACGGTCACGGTCGGGGAGTATGCGGCCTCTTGGATGGCGGGCAGGGTGCACTTGAAACCCAAGACGCGCGTCGGGTACGAGTCCCTGCTACGAACTCGCATCTTGCCCTCGTGGGGCAGCGTGTCGCTAGGCCGGGTGACGTTCGAGGGTGTGGCCGCATGGGTCGCTGAGATGGCGTCTGAGGGGCTTTCGGCGTCCCGAACGCGGCAGGCTTACCACCTGTTTTCGTCGATCCTTGACGACGCTGTCAAGGGCTCCCGGCTCGGGCGCAATCCGGCGACCGGGGTTGAGTTGCCCCGGATGATCGAGCGGCCACGGCGGTACTTGACCCATGGGCAAGTCGCAGACCTTGCCGACTCGGCTGGTGAGTCGCGGACGCTCATCCTGGTGCTGGCGTACTGCGGCCTGCGGTGGGGCGAGGTCGTTGCGTTGAGGGTCGGTCGGGTGGACCCGCTGCGCGGCCGCTTGGAAGTCGTCGAGGCGGTTGCCGACGTCAGCGGGCGTCTTGTGCTCGGGTCGCCGAAGTCGCACCAGCATCGCTCGGTGCCGGTGCCGGGTTTTCTGCGGGACGAGCTCACCGCGGCGATGGCAGGCAAGAATGTGGATGACCTCGTGTTCACCAGCCCTGAGGGCGCGATGTTGAGGGGTCCGAACTTCCGACGCCACACTTTTGATGATGCGTGCCGGGCGGCGGGCCTTGACGGTCTGACGCCGCACGAGCTGAGGCATACGGCGGCGTCCCTGGCGATTGCGGCAGGTGCGAGCGTCAAGGTTGTTCAGCGGATGCTCGGGCACGCTTCCGCAACCTTGACGTTGGACCGTTACGGGCACCTGTTTGGGGACGAGTTGGACACCGTGGCCGAGCGGCTGGACGTGCATCGTGCGGACTCTTTGCGGACTCGCCGCGGACTCGGCAGTGTTTCCGGTATCGGTGGAGAGGCCGAAAAGGCCGTCTGACCTGCGGAAACGATGGGTGCCCCCGGCAGGATTCGAACCTGCGGCACTCGGTTTAGGAAACCGATGCTCTATCCCCTGAGCTACGGGGGCCCGCGGTGAGGATACCGTGCGGCGCGGGCGTGGCCGGCGCTCGTCAGGCCAGGGGAAGGCCGAACGCCTCGGCCATGTCCGGGGCGTTGCGGCCCTCGTTCATCGGCTCGGTGTTGCCGACCTCGGCGAGCAGGCGGTGCAGCGAGTAGAGCGTGAGCGGCGACGTGACGACGTTGCTCTTCTGGCTCGGATGGATCGCGACGGTGAGGATGCGGTTTCCCTGATTCTTGTCGTCCTCGTCCGCGGTGACGATGATCAACAGCCGTCCCGACTTCCAGTCCGGTCCGGACATCGCGATCTCCACCTGACCGGCGATCCAGTCGTCGGCGGTCGGGATCGAGCAGTCATGGGCGTTGTTGCAGTTGTCCGGGATGAGCATCCCGACGGTCGCCAGGTCGCCCGAGGCGACGTCTGCGCCGAACGCGTCGGCGTCGACGACGAACTGCTTGCAGAGCTCACGCTCGTTGACGTAGTAGTTCCAGGGAACGTGTCGCGGTACGTACTTGCCCGTCTCGGTGGGTCTGCAGTTCTCCGGGCCCATGCCATCGGCCCAGATCTTGGCCGTCCCGCCCGCCTGGATCGTGTTGCCGAAGACCGAGGGCTGCTTCAGCCTGATCCCCCCCGGGAAGCCGTTGCTCTTCACGCCGAGGGTGCTCCCAGACGCCATCGCGATGTAGTTCGGCAGCGACGGATGCACGATGGCCTTGAAGTCGGTGGCGTAGGCGTACTTCTGCGCGAGCGACCAGATCCGGGGCGCCTTCGCCTTCATCTGGCTGTACGACTTGTTCTCCACCACGACGACGAGGACCTTGTCGATGCCGGTGGCCACCGACGGCGTGTCCCCGAGCGGCGACTCCGACGGTGACTCCGACGGTGTCGGGCTCGCGGTCGTGGTCGAGGGGGCCGGCGCGGGCTTGGCGACCTTCACCGTGGGCTCGTCGTGGTTGCACGCCGCGAGGAGGGTGCAGGTGAGTGCGGCGGCGGTGGCGAAGCGTGCACGCATGGTCGGATTCCTTCGGCGGTGCAGCGAGAATCGTCCGCCCATCATGTCGGATTCCGGCTGGATCCATGGGGAGAATCAGCGGATTGACGCCCCCGCCCTACGCTCGTTCTCGTGACCTCACGTGCTCTCCTCGTCGTCCTCTCCGCGGTGGCGGTGGCGGCGGTTCTCGTCTCCTGCAGCCCCGAGCCGCCGGCGCAGGGTCCGGCGTGCTCGCCCGCCCAGCCGCCGGCCGACGGCACGTCGGAGCACCGGATCAACTCGCAGGGATCCGAGCGCAGCTACCTGCTGCACGTGCCGCCCGGCTACGACGGGCGCACACGCCTGCCGGTGATCTTCCTGTTCCACGGCGTCGGCGATACCGCTCGCAACCTGCTGGAGGCCACCGGAATGGATGAGCTCGCCGACGACGAGGACGTCGTCGTGGTCGCGCCGGAGGGGTCAGGAGCAGTCCCGGCGTGGAGCTTCCAGGCCACGTCGGACGATCCACCGCCCGACGTGGCTTTCGTCCACGAGCTGTTGGACCGGGTGAAGGACACGGCGTGCGTCGACGAGCGGCGCGTCTACGCCGCCGGCTTCTCGAACGGATCGACGCTCACCCTGGCACTCGCGTGCGAGGACAATCGTGGTTTCGCTGCCTTCGGTGCGGTCTCCGGTCCGTTCTACAACCCACGCTGCGACTCGGCGCCACCGCGCCCGATCATCTACTTCCACGGCACGAACGACCTCATCATTCCGTACTCGGGAGCAAGGACGATCATCGGTGAGCTGCCGGGGGTCACCGAGGCGCTCACCGAATGGGCCACCCACAACCGGTGCGACCGCCCGGCCGCGACGTCGAGGGTGTCGCCGCAGGTCACGCTGTCGCGCTGGACCGGGTGCGCCGACGGCAGCGACGTCTCGGCCTACCGCATCGCCGACGGTGTTCATACCTGGCCGCGCGCCGCGTACCTGGACGGTTCGGACGGAATCCGGGCCACCGAGCTCATGTGGGGGTTCTTCTCCGAGCACGCGTTGTTACCCTGATCACCATCCGAGGGGCCACACCTCGTCGCCCGGGCCCGCCAGCACATCGGAGTGACACGTGAAGGTACTCCTGACCGGAGGCAGCGGAGTCATGGGTCGCTCGACCATTCCCGCGCTCCACGACGCCGGGCACACGGTCGTCGCGCTCGCCCGTTCCACCAAGGCCGCAAGGGTGGTCGCCGCGCGAGGGGCCGAGCCGGTCGTCGCCGATCTCTTCGACCAGAAGGCCCTCGCGGAGGCGATGCGCGGATGCGACGCCGTCGTCAACTACGTCACCCGGGTCCCGGTCGGATTCACCATGCTCCTGCCGGGCGCCTGGCGTGCCAATGACCGGCTGCGCAGTCACGGCACAGCCGTCGTTGCTGCCGCGGCCCGAGCTGCCGGAGTGGGTCGTCTGGTTCAGCAGAGCCTGAGCTTCGTCTACGCCGACCACGGCGACGACTGGGTCGACGAGCACAGCGCCATCGAGCTCACGCGGGTCACGGAGCACGTCGTCGTGGCCGAGTCGGAGATCGAGGGCTTCACTCGGTCCGGGGCACAGGGAGTATCCCTGCGGTTCGGGCAGATTGCCGGGCAGGACGGCAACTCGGCCTGGCTGCTGCGGCACGCGCGGGCCGGCCGGCCGATCGGCATCGGCGACCCTGACTCGTGGGCCCACGTGGTCCACGTCGACGACGTCGGCCCGGCCACGGTCGCGGCCCTCACCGTTCCGGCCGGCGCCTACAACGTCGGCGCCGAGCCGGTGAAGCGTCGCGACATGGCCGACACCTTCGCCCTCGTGGCCGGACGCGAGGAGGGCCGCTTCTTCTCGAGGATGACGATGCGGCTCGGTGGCCAGCGCCTCGAGATGATCTCGCGTTCGCAGCGCGTCAGCTCGCAGCGCTTCTGCGATCGCACCGGCTGGCACCCGCAGTACCCGAAGCTGACTCCGGACTGGTTCGACGGTGTCCTCTGACGAGTCCGACAAGACCGGCGGGGATGCCGGGCAACGGGCGGCCAGCGGGCCAGAGAAGCGCCGGCGCGCCGAGCGGCTGCTCGGCGAGATCCTGCCCGACACCACCAGCGACGAGAACGACGAAGGGTGGAGCGAGGCGTCGGGCGACACGCGTGACGACGAGCTTCGCCGCGACGTGCCGCCCCACCACGGTTAGCTCAGAAGCGCTCGCTGCCACCCGACGGGCGGGTCTGCAGGGCGTCGCGGATCTCGCGGAGCAGTGCGACTTCCTCCGGCGGTGCCTCGGGCTCACCCGGCTGCGTCTTGCGCAGGCTCTGCATCTTCTGCATCGGCACCACGATCGCGAAGTAGATGACGGCCATCGTCACGACGAACACGATGAGGGCGTTGATGATGGTTCCGATGTTGACGAAAGTCGACTCGTTGGTGATCTCGAATCCGAAGCCCTGCGCGTTGTCGCCGCCGGCCACGGCGACGATCGGGTTGACGAAGTAGGTGCCGAACGCCGCGACCAGTGTCGTGAAGGCGACGCCGATGGCGATGCCGACAGCGAGGTCGACCACGTTCCCCTTCATGATGAATTCCTTGAAACCCTTGATCATGGTGCCCCTCTGAGAGATGAAGGATCATCGGAACCCTAGCCAGACCCATCCGTCGCTGGCTACGACCGGGACGCCAGCACACTCAGCCGCGCATCGAGCGCACGCTCGGTCAGCCGGAGCGCAGCATCCTCGCTCGTCGCCACGCCGAGCGGGACCCCTCCGGATTCGTCTCCGGCGCTCGGCAGGGTGACGATCTCGGCGCCGCGGGCCACGACCTCGGCCTCTGACGCGCCGTCCGGATCGACCGCCACGACGTCGACACGATCGCCCACCCGGAGGTTCGTGAGCGCGTCGGCGTCCGCGAGCCGCACGGTGGCCAGCACCGTGCCGGCCGCGAAACCGCTCATCCGATCGGCCCGGACGACTCGACGGTCGGTGATGATCTCGCCCCGTCGCATCGGACCCGCGACGGTGCGACCGACCACGTCGTCCGTCCGACCGCTGCTGTGATCCGGCGCTGCCTGATCGGGCAGCCGGGCGCGGCGGACGTCCCCGGCGGCGAGCACGGTGCCGCTGGCGAGATCGCGGGCCGCGACGACGACGGTCCGGCCGGGCGGCTCCGCGCGGAGCGCACCGAGTGCGAGCAGCACGGCGATGCCGGCGAACAGGGCGGCGAGCGGGCGGCGGTGGCGCAGCACGAGGCGCGAGATTCTCTCCACGCCCGGAGGCTAGGACGCGACCAGCTGGATCTGTGCGACGACGTCCACAGCCTGCGTCAAGTCAGCTCTCGCTCGGCCAGCCAGGCCGCAGCGGCCCGCTTGCCCGCCCGTGACAGCCAGGCGTCGTGGACGATCTCGGCGACCTCGTCGCGCTGGAGCTCGCCGATCCGGCTGCCGCGCAGGAGCACCGACAGGTGCCCGTCGAAGTGTGGCGTGGTGAAGAACGGCGTGGACTCGTCGAGCACCAGCGCCTGCTTGTCCTCCTCCGAGGCGACCCAGAAGACGATCACGTCGTCGTAACGCTCGCCGGAGTCGGGGTCGACGGCGTCGGGTCGGGGGTTGCGGAAGAAGACGAAGCTGCGGCCGCTGACCGAGTAGACCGCCGGTTCGGGCGTCATCGTCGCCCCGGGCATGCCGCCGGCGAGCTCGTGGACGTCGTCGACGGTCGCGCGGGTCATCCGCCCGTGGGGGCCGGGGTGCTGGTCGTCGTGGTGGACGTCTCGCTCTTCGCCGCCCCGTTCTTCGCTGCCCCGTTCTTCGCCGGCTCGCTCTTCGAGGTGTCCGTGGATGTCGACGACTCCGTGGACTTCGGGCGACTGTCATTGCGGTAGAAACCGGAGCCCTTGAAGACGACGCCGACCGCGTTGAACACCTTGCGAAGACGTCCCGCGCACTCTGGGCACTCGGTCAACGCGTCGTCGGAAAACGACTGGATGACCTCGAGTGCTTCACCGCACTCGGTGCACTGGTACTGGTAGGTGGGCACGCTTCGACTCCGCTCGTTCCGACAGGCGTCCCAAGGGTACAGTTGCCGTCATCGTGGCCGATCCCTTCCCTGCCGGACCAGTCTCATGACCGAGTGGTTGCTCCTCGCGCTCTCCCTGTTCCTGATGCTCGCCTGCGGCGTCTTTGTCGCTGCGGAGTATGCCTTCGTCACCGTCGACCGCGCGACCATCGAGCGCGACGCTGAAGCCGGCGATCAAGGAGCGGCCGGCACGCTCAAGGCGCTCCGCAGCCTCTCCACCCAGCTCAGCGGTGCCCAGCTCGGCATCACCATCACCAACCTGGTCATCGGGTTCCTCGCCGAGCCCGCCCTCGGCACTCTGCTCCGGGGTCCCTTCGGGGAGCTCGGGATCGGTGAAGGCCCGTCGAGAGCCGCCGCCTACGGGGTTTCGTTGTTCGCCAGCACCGTCGTGACCATGTTGGTCGGCGAGCTCATCCCCAAGAACATCGCTCTGGCGATCCCGCAGGCCACGGCCTCGATCACCCAGCTTCCGCAGCGTGCATTCACGCGGGCGATGGCGTGGCCCATTCGCTGGCTGAACAGGATGGCGAACGCGATCGTGAGGTCGCTCGGGGTCGAGCCGCAGGAGGAGCTGCGCTCGGCCCGCTCGCCGCTCGAGCTGCGCTCGCTGGTGCTGCGGTCGGCTGAGAAGGGGTCCATCGACGACGAGACGGCCGAGCTCGTGGCGCGGAGCATCGCGTTCGGCGACCGCACCGCGGCCGACGTGCGCACACCACGCGTGCACGTTCACTTCCTCGAGGGCCGCGAGACCGCCGAGGACGTCATCGAGGCGGCCCGGCAGACCGGCCACTCGCGCTTTCCCATCATCGGGCGCACGCCCGACGACGTGCTCGGCATCGTGCACGTCAAGCAGGCCGTGAGCGTGGAGCCAAGCCGGCGGCGGTCGGTGCGCCTCACGGAGATCGCCGACCCGGCGACCACGGTTCCCGACAGCCTCGAGCTCGACCCGCTCCTCACCCTCCTGCGTGACCAAGGCATGCAGATGGCCGTGGTGGTCGACGAGTACGGGGGTACCGACGGCGTCGTCACGCTGGAGGACCTCGTCGAGGAGATCGTCGGCGACATCGCTGACGAGCACGACCGTCTGTCGTCGCGCAGCCGCCGCCGACGCGACGGCACGTGGTCGCTCTCCGGCCTGCTTCGACCCGACGAGGTGGAGGAGCAGACCGACATCGCGCTGCCCGAGGGCGAGGACTACGAGACGATCGCCGGCCTCATCAACGCCGAGCTCGGCCGGCTCGCAAAGCGCGGCGACACCATCACGCTCGAGATCGAAGGGACGTCCGATGAGGATGACTCGCCCCCTGTCGTGGTGCGCCTCGCGGTCGAGCACATGGACGGCCGGCGAATCGACCGTGTGGTCCTGACGGTGGAACCGTCGCCGGTCGACGGGAACGATTCATGAGCAGCTGGGTCGCGATCGTCATCGCCGTGGTACTCCTCGGGTTCAACGCCCTGTTCGTCGCAGCCGAGTTCGCGCTCATCTCGGCTCGGAGAACGCAGCTCGAACCTGCGGCTCAGGCCGGTTCCCGCACGGCTCGCCTCGCCCTGCGAGCGATCGAGAACCTCGCGCCCGCGATCGCGGCGATCCAGCTCGGCATCACCATCTGCTCGCTCGGCCTGGGCGCCGTCGGCGAACCGGCCATTGCACATCTGCTGGAACCCCTGTTCGAGGCGATCGCGATGCCACCTGGGCTCGTGCATCCGGTCTCGTTCGTCATCGCCTTGATGATCGTGGGCATGGCGCACGTCGTTCTGGGTGAGATGGTTCCGAAGAACCTCGCCTTGGCCGGGCCAGACCGCGCGGTGCTGTACCTCGGACCGTTCATGCTCGCCGTGGTCGCGACCTTGCGGCCGCTCGTCGCCGTGCTCAACCGCACGGCCATGCTCGTGGTGCGGTTGTTGCGCATCGAGCCCCGGAGCGAGGTCGGCTCTGCGTTCACGCACGACGAAGTGGCCGGACTCGTCGAGGAGTCGCGGCGCGAAGGTCTGCTCGACGAGCACGAGTACGGCCTGGTGTCCGGAGCACTCGACTTCCACGAGGGCACTGTCGAACAGGTCCTGCTGTCTCGCCTCGGCCTGGTCACGATCGAGCCGAGCGCCACCCCGGTCGACGTGGAGCAGGCGTGCGCCGCCACCGGGTTCTCCCGCTTCCCGGTCGCCGACGCGTCCGGCGACATCACCGGCTACCTGCACATCAAGGACGTCCTCGAGACCGACGACCAGGCCCGCAACCGGCCCATCGCCGACAAGTGGGTGCGTCCGCTCGCCACCGTCGCGAGCGGCTCCGGTCTCTACGACGCGCTGCGCACCATGCAGGTGCGCGGCTCCCACATGGCCCGCGTCGCCGACGAGGACGGCACGGTGCTCGGCGTCATCATGCTCGAGGACGTGCTCGAGGAGCTGGTCGGCGAGATCCGCGAGGCCGGTCGGGCCTGAGGCTCTGCACCCTGCTTTCCAACGGCCGCCCACGGCCCGGCAACCCCGCCGTGCAGAATGGCTGGGTGCGGCGCATCGTGACGGTCCTGGCAGCTCTGGTCGCCGCCTTGCTCGTCGGGCTGTCGATCGTCGCCTTCGTCACGGTGCGCAGGTCGTTTCCCGACACCACCGGCGAGGTCCGGCTCAACGGGCTGAACGGCACGATCGAGATCAAGCGCGACGGCCACGGCATCCCGCAGATCTACGCTGACGACCCGGCCGACCTGTTCTTCGCCCAGGGCTACGTGCAGGCGCAGGACCGCTTCTACGAGATGGACTTCCGGCGGCACGTGACGGCGGGCCGGCTGTCCGAGCTCGTCGGCGAGGCCGGCCTCGACACCGACGAGTTCGTGCGCACGCTGGGCTGGCGGCGGGTGGCCCAGCAGGAGTACGCCGAGCTGGACATGGGGACCCGCACGTTGCTCCAGGCGTACTCGCGGGGCGTGAACGCCTACGTCGACGGGAAGTCCGGCTCGCGGTTGGCGCTGGAGTACGCGGTGCTGTCGCTGACCCGGCCCGACTACCGGCCCGAGCCGTGGACCCCGGTCGACTCCGTCGCCTGGGTCAAGGCCATGGCGTGGGACCTGCGCAGCAACATGACGGACGAGATCGACCGGGCGATGGCCTCGCGCCAGATGCCGGTCGACCGGGTGGAGAAGCTCTATCCGGACCCGCCGTCGAAGCACCGGCCGATCGTCACGAATCCCGAGCTCGACGTTCGCGACGGCAGGTTCGGGCCGCCGGCCAGGGTCGATCAGGCCGCGTTCGCCTCGTTGAGGAAGGCCCGGGACGCAGGCGAGGCGCTCCCGGCGCTGCTCGGCACCGGAGGGGGGATCGGCTCCAACTCCTGGGTCGTCGACGGCGGTCGCTCCGCCACCGGCAAGCCGATCCTGGCCAACGACCCGCACCTGTCGCCTTCCATGCCGGGGATCTGGTACCAGGTCGGGTTGCACTGCCGCGAGCTCACCGAGACCTGCCCGTACGACGTGGCGGGCTTCTCCTTTTCCGGGATGCCCGGCGTGGTCGT
This sequence comes from Aeromicrobium sp., assembly GCA_051005615.1. Taxonomy (GTDB): domain Bacteria; phylum Actinomycetota; class Actinomycetes; order Propionibacteriales; family Nocardioidaceae; genus Aeromicrobium. The sequence goes on along the minus strand of JBPCJE010000033.1, from coordinate 24,991 downwards.
GGGACACAACCGGCGCATCGCGTGGGGCGTCAGCACGATGTACGCCGACGTCACCGACCTGTACCTGGAGCGGGTCACCGACGACACGTACGAGTACAAGGGCAAGCAGCTGCCTCTGACGACGCGACGCGAACGGATCAAGGTCGCCGACGGCAAGACCCGTACGATCACGGTCCGGTCCACGCGCCACGGGCCGCTCCTGTCGGACGTCAGCGAGGAGGTCGCCGACGTCGGTGGCGGCACGACCGAGGTCGCCCTCCAGTGGACGGCCCTGACTCCCCGCCCGACCATCTCGGCCGTGTTCGCGCTCGACAGGGCGAAGAACTGGAAGGACTTCCGTGCGGCCGCACGCAGGTTCACGGTTCCGTCGCAGAACCTCGTCTACGCCGACGTCGACGGCAACATCGGCTACCAGGCGCCGGGCGCCATCCCGATCCGCAGTCGCGGCGACGGTCGCTGGCCGGTGCCCGGCTGGGACGGCAAGCACGAGCGGACCGGATACGTGCCGTTCCGCGAGCTGCCGTCCGAGCTGAACCCCGACGACGGGTTCATCGTCACGGCGAACAACCAGGTGATCGGTGATCGATACCCCCACGTGCTGGGGAAGGACACGGCGCCCGGGTATCGCTCCGAACGCATCCGCGAGCTGCTCACCTCGAAGAAGCGCCTGTCCGTCGGCGACATGTCGCGGTTCCAGCTGGACACGCACAGCGCCAATGCCGAGCGGCTCGTGCCCTACCTGCTCGACACCCCTCTCGACACCCGCTTCGCTCGTCAGGGCCAGGACATGCTGAGGGGCTGGGACTTCCGGCAGATCGCAGAGTCCGGCGCGGCCGCGTACTTCAGCGTCGTGTGGCGCAACCTGCTCGAGCTGACGTTCCACGACGAGCTGCCGCGCGATCAGTGGCCCGACGGCGGCGAACGATGGTTCAACGTCCTGAGCACGATCATCGACAAGCCGAACAGCCGGTGGTGGGACAACCTCGCGACCCCGACGATCGTCGAACGGCGGGACGACGTCCTGCGCGACGCGATGGTGCGGGCCCGCGATGAGATGACCCGGATCCAGTCGCGTGACCCGGACGGGTGGGAGTGGGGCCACCTGCACCGCCTGACGCTGGTCAACCCGACGCTGGGCGACTCGGGCGTCGGGCTGGTCAACCGCGTGTTCAACCGGGGACCGGTCCGAGTCGGTGGTGGCGGCGGGCTCGTGAACGCGAATGCCTGGGACGCTGCGGAGGGGTACGAGGTCACGGCGGTGCCGTCGATGCGCATGGTGGTCGACCTCGCGAACCCCGACCGATCGCGGTGGATCCAGCTGTCCGGCACCTCCGGGCACGCGTACCACCCGCACTACGCCGACCAGCTGCCGCTGTGGGCCGAGGGGCGGACGCTCCCATGGGTATTCGGCACCAAGGCTGTGCAGAGGTCGACGGAGGACACGCTCACGCTGCGGCCCACGACGCAGTAGTCGGCGGCGGATGGCGAATTGTGAGCGCCAACACGACCGATGTGAAGCACCGACACGCGTGTGACGCATGTTTTTTCTGTGACTTCTGTTCCGCATGGGGCCAAACGCGATTACGTTGGTCGCCATGCGTGTCTTCCCCCTCGCGACCCGTGCACTCGCCGTCGGCGTGTTTCTCACGGTCGCGAGCACGCCCAGCGCCCAGGCCGATGACCCGACCGACGACCGGTCCGTCGGCGCTTTGCAGGTCCAGCTCGTGCAGTCGCGCATGCACCTCAACGACCTCTACGCCCGATCCGCCGCGGCCGCCGAGAGGCTCAACGGTGCGACGTTCGAGCTTGCCGAGGTCGAGGCCGACCTCAAGCGTCAACGGGCCGCGGTCAAGCGCGCCGAAGGTCAGCTCGCCGATCAACGGGACACCGTCGCCACGCTGACCGTCGAGCAGCTCCAGTCCGGCAGCGGCACGTCACGGCTCACCACGCTGTTCGAGAGCGAGGGTCCGCAGCAGCTGCTCGAACGAGCGGGCGCTTACGCGAGCACGAACGAGGCGATGAACGCCCGCGTCGACACACTCACGGCGCGTCAGGTCGTCCGCGACGCGGCGGTCCGACGAGCCGACGACGCGCAGGACGCACGTCGCGCAGCGGTGGAGAAGCAGGCCACGGCCGCTGCCGGCATCGACGATGCCATCGCCGCGGCCGAGGCCGCCGTCGACTCGACGTCGCGTGAGCGCAAGGCGCTGCTCAGACAGCTCGCGGCAGCCCAGGGCGTCACCATGGCGGCGGCGAGACAGAAGCAGGACACGATCGACGAGCGCATCGACCAGGGTGGCCCGTCAGGTCCGGTCGGCGGGTCTGAGCCCGACACGACCACCCCACCGCCGTCAGCTGACCCGACTCCTGACGAGACCAAGCCGACTGAACCCGAGCCGAAACCTGAACCGAAGCCCAAGCCCCAGCCGAAGCCGGATCCACCGCCGGCTGACCCCCCGCCCGCATCGGGAAGCAAGGTCGACCAGGCCATCGCCTTCGCCCGGGGCCAGCTCGGCGAGCCGTACAAGTGGGGCGGTGCCGGACCGGGCTCGTGGGACTGCTCGGGATTGGTGATGAAGGCATGGGGTGCCGCGGGCGTGAGCCTGCCGCACTCGGCCGGCGCGCAGTACTCACGGACGCAGAAGGTGTCGATCGGCAGCATCCGCCGCGGCGATCTCGTCTATTGGGGCAAGAGCGCCGGGTCGATCTACCACATGGCGATGTACCTCGGCGGCGGCAAGATGATCCACGCGCCGCGCCCCGGTCGCTCGGTGGAGATCGTCCCGATCACCTACTGGATCAAGCCGAGTCTTGCGTCCCGGCCGGGCTGACGACCTCTCGGGGGCCTTCAACCGGTCGGGACGCTGCCAGCCACGCGAGCCCGACGAGTGAGATCACGGCCGAGCCGGCGATGAACGAGATCAACGGCCCGGGAGCGGTCAGCATGACACCGGCTCCTCCGATGCCGACGAGGACGGCCGCGATCCGGGGACCCGTCCGCGTCCGGAAGAGGGCCGCGCCCAGCAGCAGCCAGCCGACTGCGCCAATGATGAGCAGCAGGTAGCCGACGAAGCCGAGCGGTGCCGTGGAGGCAGTGTCGAAGAAGGTCGCCATGGCCTCGCGGTCGTCGACCCGCGCTGCCGCGGAAGCCAGCAGTGTCACCTCGGCGAAGTCGACCAGGCCGAACCCACCGACCACGGCAAGCGCGGCACCGGTCGTGGCGAGTCGCCGCGACCGTTCGCGCGTCACCTGACCGACGGTGACGGCCGCGACGGCGTACAGCATGCCGCTCAGGTACGTCAGCAAGGCCCCGATCTCGTGGGCGCTCTGGTTCTCTGCGATGGTCCCCAGAATGCGTGGCCAGTCCGTCTGGTTGTTGTCCTGGACCCACGGCGTGAGCAGCAGTCGGGCGACGACAGCCACGGCGGGCGCCGCCACGAGTGCCAGGACGAGCGGCCTTCTGGTCATGATGTCCTCCAAGTGTCATCTGCACGCTAGGAGTCCATGGCCGCCCGAGTCGTCGGCAGCAGCACCGGACGTCGACCCAGTACTGCTACGGAGTCGGGACGCGGAAGATCCCGTCCTCCGTGACCGCCATCTGCACCGATACGTCGTGCGGCTCGTGCGGAACGCTCTCGAGCAGCTCGGCCGCATGGACGACCGCGCACACCGGTGCCCCGGCCGACTTCAGCGCACGGTCGTAGTAGCCCGCGCCGCGTCCGAGCCGGTGACCTGCGTGGTCGACCGCCAGTGCCGGGACGATCACCAGGGCGGCGACCTCGAGTGCGTCGGAGCCCAGATGAGGTGAGTGGTCGGGCTCGGGCACACCGATGGAGGAGAGGCGCAGGGGTGCGGCCGGGTCGAACACCACCCACTCGAGGTGCCCGTCCGTCGTGTGGGTGACCGGCACGATGACCTCGACGCCGCGCTGCAGCAGTCCGGTGATGAGCGGCCCGGTGCCAGGCTCGGTGCCCATCGACAAGTGGCAGGCAATGCGCGGGACCTGGGTGAACTGTGCGGCGAGCAGGTGGTTGGCGATCGCGTCGGCGACGAGGAGGCGCTGCTCGGGCCCCCGCTCCTGGCGGCTGTGGATCACCTGCTTCCGCAGCTCGTCCTTGGTCACGAGGGCGACGATAACCTGTGCCGGTGAGTGGATTGGCCCGAGCGCAGCAGAAGATGACCGAGGCCGGCGTGCCGCAACGAGCGATCGACGTGTTCACTTCCTTCTACGGTCAGCTCGAGGGCGGAGCCACCGGCATGATCGCCGAGGCCGACGTCGAGCCGTTGACCGACCTGGAGCGGGCCGCCGATCTCGAGCTGGACGACGCCGGCGTCACGGCCGTCGCGGCCACCGCGGTCATCAAGCTCAATGGCGGACTCGGCACGTCGATGGGCATGGACACGGCGAAGTCGCTGCTCCCGGTGCGGGCGGACCGTACCTTCCTCGATGTGATCGTCGGCCAGGTCGAGCACGTGCGGCGCACCCATGACGTCCGTCTTCCGCTGCTGTTCATGAACAGCTTCCGCACCCACCACGACACCCGAGAAGCACTTTCACGCCACGGCCGGCTCGCCGTGGACGACGTCCCGCTCGACTTCGTGCAGAACCAGGAGCCCAAGCTGCTCGTCGACGACCTGAGCCCGGTCGAGTGGCCCGCCGACCCGTCGCTCGAGTGGTGCCCACCCGGTCATGGCGACCTGTACACGGCGCTGGAGACGTCCGGAGTGCTGCGAGCCCTGCTCGACGCCGGGTTCCGATACGCCACCGTCTCCAACTCCGACAACCTCGGTGCCGCCCCCGATCCGGCGATGATGGCGTGGTTCGCAGCCTCCGGAGCTCCCTACGCGGCCGAGGTATGTCGCCGCACCCCGGCCGACGTCAAGGGTGGCCACCTGGTCGTGCGACGCGACGACGGACGACTCGTGCTGCGCGAGACCGCCCAGACCCCACCTGAGGACGCCGAGGCGGCCGCGGACCTGACGCGGCACCGGTACTTCCACACGAACAACCTGTGGTTCGACCTCGAGCAGCTCGCCCAGACCCTTGCCGACCGCTCCGGCGTCCTCGGCCTGCCGCTCATCCGCAACGAGAAGACGGTGGACCCCGCTGATCCTACGTCGCCGCGTGTCGTGCAGATCGAGTCGGCGATGGGCGCGGCCGTGGAGGTCTTCGACGGCGCGACCGCCATCGAGGTGGATCGCTCGCGCTTCCTGCCGGTCAAGACCACGAGCGACCTCATGGTCCTGCGCTCCGACGTGTACGAGCTCGGTGACGACTTCCGGGTCCGCGCGCAGACGGACCCTCCGCTCGTCGGCCTCGACCAGCGTTACTACTCGACGATCTCCGGCTTCGACGCTCGCGTGCCCGAGCCGCCGTCGCTCGCCAACGCCACGTCGCTGACCGTGGAGGGCGACTGGACGTTCGGTCGGGGGGTCGTCGTGACCGGTGACGTCCGACTCGACGACGAGGGCACGGCTCGCAGCATCCCCGCAGGCGCACGGTTAGGCTGAACCGCATGTCGTCGGAAACCCCGGGCTCCGGGTCGGATCAGAGCATGCTTCCGCTCGACCCGGACCGGCCCGAGGAGCAGGTTTCCGAGGCACCATCACCCGAAGCACCGACCACCACCGCACCCGGGCCCGACGACCCCGCCCGGGAGGCCCACTCGAACGAGGCTCCACCAGCGCCGGAGGCGTCCACCGGCACCGCGCCTGAGCGCCCGCCGCCCGGGCCGCGGGTCCGCGCCCGCCCGGCCAGCATCAGCGACGACATGATCACCGTCGAGGACCACCTCGAGCGCATTCTGCGCGGCGTCGGACCGCTCGAGGCCTACGACCAGCCGATCGTGGAGTCGCTCGGTCTGCCGCTGCACGAGAACTTCGTCGCCCCCATCGACCTGCCCCGGTTCCCCAACTCCGGCATGGACGGCTACGCCGTGCGCGCCGAGGACGTCAAGGGAGCGACCCCCGAGTCGCCGGTGACGTTGCCGGTGGTCGGCGAGATCCTCGCCGGGTCGGCCCGGCCGTTCGCGATCAGCGCCGGTACCGCCGTCAAGATCATGACCGGGGCGCCCATCCCGCGCGGCGCCGACACCGTCATCCCGTTCGAGAGCACCGACCGCGGCAACGCGCGGGTCAGCATCCAGGACGGACCGGCGGTCGGCGCGCACGTCCGCACGCAGGGCAGCGACGTCCAGGCCGGCGATCTCGTGCTGCCGGCCGGCACGGTGCTCGGGGCCCGCGAGATCGGGCTCCTGGCCTCGCTGGGTGCGGCCCGGGCCAAGGCACGCCCCCGACCGCGGGTCGTCATCATCTCCACCGGCAGTGAGCTCCGCGAGCCCGGCACCCACCTCGACTACGACTCCATCCACGACGGCAACAGCTACATGCTGGCCGCCGCGGTGCGGGAGGCGGGCGCGATCGCGTACCGCGTCGGTGCCGTCGACGACAACCCGCGCTCGTTCCGCAAGGTCCTTTCCGAACAGCTCGTTCGTGCCGACCTCGTCGTCACCAGCGGCGGGGTGAGCATGGGCGAGAAGGACGTCGTCAAGGAGACGCTGTCCGCGCTCGGCACCGTCTCCTTCGACAGGGTGGCCATGCAGCCCGGCAAGCCGCAAGGCTTCGGCCGGGTCTTCGACGAGCAGACGCCGATCATCACGCTGCCGGGCAATCCGGTCTCCGCCTACGTGTCGTTCGAGGTGTTCGTGCTGCCGGCGATCCGTCGCCTGATGGGTCGCACGCCCTATCGTCGGCCGATGGTGCACGCCGTGCTGGCGTCCGACCTGCAGTCGCGCTCCGGCGTGCGCCAGTACGTGCGCGGCGTCTTCGAGGTCACCCACCGCGGGGCCAAGGTCACGCCGCTCCATGGCCACGGCTCGCACCTGCTGGGCTCGCTCGCGAAGTCCAACGCACTCATCGTGGTGGGGGAGGACGAGACGGCGCTCAACCTCGGCGACACCGTCCGCACCCTCGTGCTCGACAGGCCGTTCTGACGTGGGTGATGCTGAGCCGCTCAGCCACGTCGACGAGACCGGGGCCGCCCGCATGGTCGATGTCTCCGAGAAGCCTGTCACGGCACGATCAGCCACTGCACGTGGTCGCGTGGAGGTCTCGGGTCGCGTCGTCGAGCTGCTGCGCGGCGAGGGCGTCCCCAAGGGCGACGCGCTCGCCGTCGCGCGCGTCGCCGGCATCATGGCCGCCAAGCGAACTCCGGATCTCGTTCCGCTCTGCCACCCGCTCGCCATCAGTGGCGTCGAGGTCGGACTCGAGGTCACCGACAGCGCTGATGGTGGGGCGGTGGAGATCACGGCCACCGTGCGGACGACCGACCGCACCGGAGTCGAGATGGAAGCGCTCACCTCGGTGTCCGTGGCCGCACTGACCGTCATCGACATGGTCAAGGCGGTCGACAGGCACGCGCGCATCACCGACGTGGAGGTGGTCGCCAAGTCGGGCGGCCGCAGCGGCGACTGGAGTCTCGAATGAAGGGCGCGGTCGTGGTGGCGTCGGGCCGGGCGGCCGCCGGTGTCTACGACGACACCACTGGCCCCCTGCTCGTCGACGCACTCACGTCATGGGGCTTCGACACCCCTGTGCCGGTGGTGGTTCCCGACGGCGAACGGGTCGGCGAGGCCGTTCGGGCTGCTCTCGATGGCGGAGCCGACGTGGTGCTCACCACCGGAGGCACAGGCGTCAATCCCACCGACCGCACGCCGGAGGCCACCCGACCGCTGCTCGACCGCGAGCTTCCCGGCGTGGCGGAGGCGATCCGCGCGCACGGTGTCGCCAAGGGCGTTCCCACGGCGATGCTCTCCCGTGGGCTGGCGGGCGTCGCCGGACATGCCGTCGTGGTCAACCTGCCCGGCTCGCGCGGGGGAGTGAAGGACGCCATTGCCGTGCTCGCCGACATCGTGCCCCACGCCGTCGACCAGCTGCGCGGCGGCGACCACGAGAGGGGCCCGTCCTGACCAGAGGATGGCCGGTCACGCTCCGGCACGGGCCCGTCGGGGTCCGGCCGCTGCGCCGTCGCGACGCCCCCACGTGGCAGCGACTCCGTGCCGACAACGCGGCGTGGCTCGGTCAGTGGGAGGCGACGCTGCCGCCGGAGGCGGGCCATCCGTCGATGTCGTACCGCGCCATGGTCGGCGCGATGCGCCGTCGGGCGCGCGCGGGGCGGTCGATGCCGTTCGCCCTCACGTGGGACGACCGGATGGTGGGTCAGCTGACCGTCAACGGCATCACCTGGGGCTCCGCGCGGTGGGCGAGCCTCGGGTACTGGGTCGCCCAGAGCCATGCCGGGCGCGGCATCACCACGACGGCCGTCGCGCTGGTGTGCGACCACCTGCTCACGGAGGTGCAGCTTCATCGCATCGAGATCGCCATCCGTCCCGAGAACGTCTCCAGCCTGCGTGTGGTCGAGAAGCTCGGTTTCACCGAGATCGGCACCGCGCCGGGCTTCCTGCACATCGCCGGCGACTGGCGTGACCACCGCGTGTTCCAGGTACTGGCCGGTCAGGCGGGTGACGGTCTCGTCTCGAGGCTGTCGACGTCGACGGCGGAGTAGTTCGCCGCGAGTCACACCAGCCCCACAAGGTTTCAGGCGACACACGGCGGCACGTGCCGAGAATCGGTCGGGACGGGGCCTACGGTTTTGCACGTGGGCACCGGTCTGATCGTCGCGTTCGTCGTCGCCGTCTGGGCGGCGTACTTCGTGCCGCTCGTGCTGCGCCGCTACGACGAGGCGAGCACGTCGTCATCGCTGGAGACGCTGAGCCCGCTGAGTCGCGTCATCTCCAATCCCGCAGCGAACATCGAGGAAGCGCAGGCCGAGGCACCCGAGAAGGCCGAGGAGCCGGAGCCTGTCGACGAGCCGGCTGTCGCCTCACCTCGGACACCCGTCACGCGCAGCGCTGCTCGCACCGCTGCCCGCCGGCGCCGGCGCACCTTGCTCACCCTGCTCGCCGCCACCGCGATGGTCGGTGGTCTCGTCGGTCTCGCGGTGGTGGCGGTGTGGTCGGTCGCGATCCCGGTGGGTCTCGTGCTCGCCTGGCTGATCGCCTGCCGTGTCCAGGTGCGAGCCGAGCGTGGCATCTCGTCGCGCCGCCGTCGCGTGTTCACGTTCGCGTCGAGCTCGATGTCGAAGGACGCTCCCGTCGACGAGGAGGCCACGGTGATCGTCTCCGGCCAGGTCGACGACGTCGACCCGGCCCGGCGCCACTTCATGAAGAGCACGCCGCTCGGGGTGGACGCTCTCGACGAGCAGCTCGTCATCGCCGCGCCCTCGGTCGCCACGACTGGTGAGCTGGTCTGGGATCCGCTCCCCGTCACGCTCCCCACGTACGTCACGAAGCCCCGCGCCGGCCGCACGGTTCGCACCATCGACTTCGACCAGGCGGGTGCCTGGACGTCCGGTCATGTGGAGGGCGAGGACGTCGAGCTGCCGCTTTCCGAGCAGGGCTCGGGCGTCGCCCCTCGGCGCGCTGCCAACGAGTAGGACGCCGGTCCTCACCTGATACCCTCGTCGATGCTCGACATCTTGGGGCTATGGCGCAGTTGGTAGCGCGTCTCGTTCGCAATGAGAAGGTCGGGGGTTCGAATCCCCCTAGCTCCACCAATCCATCGGACCCCGTGACGATCGCCGGGAAGGGACGCGCGGTGACCGAAGCGAGGCGACCACCTCCGTCGGATGTCATTCCGCTGCGCGAGGCCACCAAGGCCTGGTTCGCGATCTCGCTCCAGACGTTCGGTGGCCCCGCCGGACAGATCGCGGTGATGCAGCACAAGCTCGTCGACGAGAAGCGATGGATCGGACAGCAACGGTTCCTGCACGCCCTCAACTACTGCATGCTGTTGCCGGGACCCGAGGCTCAGCAGCTCGCGGTCTACACGGGGTGGCTGCTCAACGGCCGTCGCGGCGGCCTCATCGCCGGCGTCCTCTTCGTTCTGCCAGGCATGGCGGCCCTGCTCGCCCTCTCGGCGATCTACGTGGGAGCCGGGTCGACGGCCGTGGTCATCGGACTCTTCGCCGGACTGGCGCCGGCCGTCATCGCGATCGTGATCCAGGCGGTGTATCGGGTGGGCAAGCGTGCACTTCACCACCCGGTGCTGGTCGGGCTGGCGGTCGTCTCGTTCCTGGCCCTGAGCGTCTTCGGGGTGCCGTTTCCGGCCGTCGTGCTCGGGGCCGGACTTCTGGGTTGGGCCCTGGCTCGGCGGATCCCGACTCTGCGTGCGGCGAAGGCGCAGGAGGTCGACGACGGGCCGGCCCCGTTGATCAGCGACGACGCCCTGCACCACGACACGCCGGCGAGTGGGCGATCCCTGCGGATCCTCACGCTCGGGCTGGTCCTGTGGTTCACTCCCGTGCTCGTCGCCGGCGTCGTCTTCTCCCGCGACTCGGTCTTCGTGGACCAGGGTCTGTTCTTCTCCGGTGCCGCGGTGGTCACCTTCGGTGGGGCCTACGCCGTGCTCGCCTACGTCGCCGATCAGGCCGTGAACGTCTACGGCTGGCTGGCACCGGGGGAGATGGTCCGAGGGCTCGCGCTGGCCGAGTCCACCCCGGGTCCGCTCATCATGGTGGTCCAGTTCGTCGCGTTCGTCGGCGCCTACCGCGACCCCGGCTCCCTGGACCCGTGGGTCGCGGCGGTCATCGCCTCGCTGCTCGTCACCTGGGTGACGTTCGTGCCGTGCTTCCTGTTCGTCTTCCTCGGAGCGCCCTACGTCGAGCGCCTGCGGCACAACCAGCAGCTCACCGCCGCCTTGACCGGAATCACCGCGGCCGTGGTCGGCGTGATCGCCAGCCTGGCCGTGTTCTTCGCCCTGAACACCCTGTTCGACGAGACGCGACGCATCTCGTGGGGCGTGGCCCACCTCGATATCCCGATCGTGACGTCCTGGCAGCCGCTCGCGTTCGTTCTCACCGCGCTCGCCCTCGTCCTGCTGTTCTGGCGCGGCTGGAGCCCGCTACGGACCCTGGGCGTGTGCGCAATGCTCGGGCTCGTCGTCACCCTGATTGCTTGACCATGTCGACGAGATCGGCGATCGAGTCGACGATCCGCGTCGGTCGGTACGGGAAGCGTTCGATCTGATCGGGCCGGGTCGAGCCGGTGGTCACCAGGATGGTGCGCATCCCCGCCTCGAGCCCGGAGATGATGTCGGTGTCCATCCGGTCACCGATCATCACGGTCGACTCGGAGTGCGCCTCCAGCTGGTTCAGGGCGCTGCGCATCATCAGCGGGTTGGGCTTGCCGATGTAGTACGGCTGGCGTCCGGTCGCGGTGCTGATGAGCGCCGCTACCGAGCCCGTGGCGGGCAGGGTGCCATGGATGCTCGGACCGCTCACATCCGGGTTGGTGGCGATGAAACGTGCGCCGCCTTCGATCAGCCGGATCGCCCGGGTGATCGACTCGAAGGAGTAGGTACGGGTCTCGCCGAGCACGACGTAGTCGGGGTTGCGTTCGGTCATCACATAGCCGATGTCGTGCAGGGCCGTGGTCAATCCCGATTCGCCCACGACGTACGCCGATCCGTGCGGCCGCTGGTCGTGCAGGAACTGCGCGGTGGCGAGCGCCGAGGTCCAGATCGAGTCCTCGGGAACGTCGATGCCGCTGGCCAAGAGCCCCGCCCGCAGGTCTCGCGGCGTGAAGACCGAGTTGTTGGTCAAGACCATGAAGGGACGTCCCGATCGCTCCAGGGCCTCGACGAACTCGACGGCTCCGGGGATCGGGTCCTCCTCGTGCACGAGGACACCGTCCATGTCGGTCAGCCATGTCTCGATCGGACGGGTTTCGCTCATGTGGCCATGGTGTCGTGCCCGGTCACGCCCGCGCTCAGACGCTCGATGGCCGGCCCGACGTACTTCAGGTAGCGACCGACGGCTTCCTGTGTCCGCGGATCCTGAGCGTGCTCGGGAAGCGCACGCAGGAGGTTGAGCCGGCTCGTCGCGATCCATGCGGCCACATCGGGCTCCTTGAACCAGCCCAGCTCCGCGGTCCACGTCCGGTGCATCATCGGTCCCCAGTTCTCGATGCGGCTCGGGTGCGGGTTGGGCCGGCAGAGCCGGTTCTTGGCCTCATCGCTCTCGCGATGCGCCTCGACGAAGGCGAGAAGCGCGGCGTTGAACGGGGGTGACGCGTGACGGACCTGTTGGAGCACGATCTGGCCGGTTCCGAAGATCGGCACCGGTTTCATGTCGCGCAGACCCTGGGCCGAGCAGTCGACGTGAAGCACGTCCGAGCCGGTCGGCACCTCACCGTCGTCGAGCACGATCCGATCCGTCGCGATCGATCGCACGCGACCGAAGCGGACCACGTCGTCGATGTCTTGCAGCGCTGAGAGCTCCCGCTGGCTGAGCATGGTCGCGCGGAACATCGTGGGCCAGACGCCGGGATCGAGTCTCACGTGTCGGCCGGAGGCCTCGAGACGTTCGAAGAGATCGACGACATCGGTGGCCTGCGCGGCTGCCTCGGCGTCGAGGGCGATGCCCTCCATGATCCCGGCCACCTGGTCGAGTGGCTGCAGGTGTGCACGGTCGTTGAACCAGGCGTCGCGAGGACGGACCCAGCGGATCTGGTCGGGGGACACGTCGTTGTCCAGCAGCCACAGGCAGGCGTCGGCGCTGGTCTTTCCTGATCCGATGACGGTGAAACGCCGATGGGAGTCCACGACCTCGGGCAGGTCGTTGAGGGGGACGAACGACGCCTTGGTGGCCACGGTGAAGGAGGGCTGATGGGTGGCGGGGATGGATGACTCCAGGTACGTCGCGTCGACGACCCTGCGTCGCACGCGAACCGTGTGCACGTCTCCCGTGCGGAGATCACGGACCTGGTGCTCGCTGCCGTCGCCACCGAGATGGTCGTGCCCGGCCAGGAACTGGGCCCGCCCGGTCGACGCGAGACGCTCGCCGACGCTGTCGAAGTAGGCGCAGATCTCGGCTGCCCCCGCTTGCTCGTAGAAGCCCTTGTTCCGGCCGGACTCGATCAGCTGGTCCTGGCCCAGCGGCATCGAGTTCACGCCGTAGTACGCGGACGGCGAGTGGAGCCGCACGAACGGGTACGCGTCCCGCCAGTGTCCGCCTGTGTGCTGGCGCCGGTCCACGAGCACGACGTCGACGTCGGCCTCAGTCAGGAGCGAGTCGGCGAAGGCGAGGCCACTGGCTCCCGCTCCCACGACCAGGTAGTCGGTCTCGATGTGCATCGTCTCTCCTGAACCACGAAACGCTGGTTCACGGTACCGGTCCTCGCGCTGGTTCCACTGGCGTTTCCGAAGGTGATGGCCGTTCTCTTGTAGGGTCCGTCCGATGAACATCACCGAGGTCGCACGGGGTGTCTTCGCCGTGGAGGGCACCGCCGTCAACTGGACGCTGATCGCCGAGGGCGACGCATTGACACTCGTCGACGCGGGCTACCCGGGGTACCTCGACGACGTGCTCGCGTCGATCAGCGAGATCGGCCACCGCCTTGACGACCTCGAGGCCGTGCTCGTGACCCACGCCCACATCGACCACATCGGCACCCTTCCCCGCCTGTTGGAGAGGCACCCCGTGCCGGTCCTGCTGTCGAGGACCGAGGCCCGTCACGCCCGTCGTGAATACCTCGAGCAGGCCGGCACGACCGATGTCGTGCGCAACCTCTGGCGGCCGCGCGTGCTCCCGTGGGCCCTCCACATGGCGCGCAACGGTGCCACGAACGACAGGGGCGTGCCGACGGCAACGGACTTCGGCGAGGCCGACGTCATCGACGTGCCGGGTCGACCGGTCCAGATCGCCACCCCCGGCCACACCAGCGGTCACACCGTCTACCTCGTCCCGGAGGCCCGTGTCCTGCTCACGGGCGACGCCCTCGTGACCGGCCACTCGCTCAGCTCGACCACCGGCCCGCAGGAGCTCATGGGCTTCTTCCACCACGACGTGCCGGCGATGGACGCGTCGCTCGACGTGATCGCCGAGGTCGACGCGGACGTGATCATCCCCGGCCACGGGCCGGTCCACCGCGGGTCACCGCGCGAGGCCGTCGCCGAGCTCAGGAGCCGACGCCAGGGCACGTCTCACTAGACCCGGGACTCATGCAGGGCTTCGATGCCGTCGAGGACGCAGGCGAGGCCGAACGCACGACCGTTGTCGGCTGGTCGCCTCAGCTGTGGGGTGACCAGCGAGCCGAGGGCCGGGAACCGTTCCGCGTGCTCCTGCACCAGCGCGATCCGGGCCGGTTCGGTCCATGGCAGCGTGCCAGCGGTCGTCGTGGAGTGGGTGTTCCGGAGGTGGCCGAAGAGGAGGAACACGGCGTCGAGCTGCTCGGCCGGAGTGAGTCGCGTCGCGGTGCGCTCATCGAGGCCGGTCTGCTCGACGAGCTGCACCTGTGGCTGTTCCCGGTGGTCGCCGGCGACGGGGAACACCTGCTGTCGTGCGTCGTCGAGCCCCAGCACCTGGATCTGCAGGACGTGACGAGGTTCAAGTCCGGGATCGTCGTGCTGACCTACCTGCCGACGTGACGAGCCGCCACAGGATCCAGGCGACCAGGGCGACGGCGAGCCAGGGCACCAGCACACCGGCGAGGGACACGATGCCGTTGACGGTGTCGATGAGGGCGTTCCACCCCTTCGTCAGGCCTCCCTGGAAGCCGCCGGGGGAGACGGACGAGGCCGAGCCCTGCTGGATCAGCTCGATCCGCAGGGTCGACAGGGTCACCTGGTCGGTGAGCGACGTGCGCTGCGCCTGGAGACTCTCCAGCTGTTCCTGACGCTGGGTCAATGCGTTCTCGGCCTCGACGACCTTGGAGCTGGAGTCGGCCTTCGCGAGGATGTTCTCGAGCCGGTCGATGGAGAGCTCCAGGGCACTGATGCGCGCGTCGAGGTCCTGACCTTGCGCGGTCACGTCGTCGTTCTGGATGTCCACGGTGCCGACGTCGCCGTAGGTCGCGAGCTGGGTGAGCGCCTTCGACACCTGCCCACTCGGCACCCGTACCGTCAGCGACGCGGATGCGCGCCCCTCGGCATCCTTGCTCTCGGTGCGCCCGTCGATGCGCCCTTCGCGCGCCTCCACCCAGGTGGTGAAGCGCTCGGCCACGTCGCTCGGGTCCTTGACCGTGACGTCGAGACTGCCGGTCGTGATGACCTCGCGCGGGTCGCGCGGGGCCACTTGGGAAGGCGCGATCTGGCCGTCATCGGAGTCCAGCGCCGAGCGGCCGCCCGACGAGTCCTCCTCGAGGGCGCTGACCTCCGGTCCGCCGGAGGCCGAGTCGGACGAGCTGGCGTTGGGATTCGCCAGATTCGAGAAACCGACGCCGCCGACGACGATGACGAAGCACGCAGCGGCGAGGACGCCGAGCCCGCGGCGGGCCCGCCGGCCGCGACGGGCGACGTCGGCGTCGACGCTGTGCATGATCGACGACCGCATCGCGTCGATGCGACCCTCGTCGAGCTCCGGTGTGGTCATGATGTCTCCCTCATGGAACGCAGGTCGGCCCGCAGGCGGGCACGCAGCCGGTGCAGGCGGTTGCGGACGACGGCGTGCGAGACGCCGAGCTCGCGGGCGGCCTGCTGGTAGGTGCGGTCACCCTCAACGCACAGCTCGTAGAGCCGCTGGTCGTGTGGCGCGAGCGCTGCGACCGCCTTGTCGATCTCGGCCCGCACGAGAGCCGCCTCGACCTCGCGCTCGACCGACGAGTCCGCGCCCTCCGGCATGTCCGGGTCCATCGACCGGCTCTCCCGTCGCGCTGCCCGTCGGTACGCGTTGAGCGCGGTGTAGCGCGCCGTCACCAGCAGCCACGGCAGCATCGAGCCGTCGACCGGGGTGATCGCACGGATCCGGCGCCAGGCGGTGACGAAGACGTCCTGGGTGACCTCCTCGGCCTCGCCCGGGTCGCTCACCACCGAGTACGCCTGCCAGTAGACCGGCCGCACGTGGCGGTCGTAGAGGTCGGCGAAGGCGACACGATCGCCACTTTGGGCGCGCGCCAGCAGCTCGACATCGTCAGCCACGTCGATCGCAGGGCTCATACCCTCTCCATGTCGTTCCGGCGCTCACCGTCTCACGACCGGCCATCGAATCACCGCGTAAACTCGGACCGATGAGGAGGCGGTTGGCATGAGACGTGCGCGTCGAACGCTCCCGGCCGTCGGCGTGGCGATCCTGGCGCTGGTCGTGGCCGTGGGTGTGAACGACGACGAGCCGCGTGTCGACCCCTACCTGCAGTTCGTGACGGCGCATCTCGACGTGCTTCCCACGCAACCGGAGGTCGTCTCGTCGGACGCGAGGTTCTCGCGCAGCATCGCCAAGCTCACCCTTCTCGCCGATGTCGAGCCAGCCCTCGACGCCTGCGCAGGGCCGGTCGCGGTCTTCCTCGGCGAGCAGCACCCCATGCTGGTCGCCGAGCACGACTACTGCGGCGGTTCTGCCTGGATCCCGAAGCTCGAGAGGGACGACGTCGTCAGCCTCACCGGTGTCGGGGTCGGACCAGGCCTCTACACGACCGGCGAGATCAAGCTGGTCCCGCGTGAGGGCTCTCATGTGAAGGACCTGCCCGACGCCGACGTGGTGCTGCAGACGTGCATCTCCAGGACGAAGATGGTGCTGGTCGGTCTGCGGGCCGCCCCTCCCGACCCAGCCGCCGAACCGGCTTGACATTTATTGGTACTTGTCAAGTGGCTTGACATGTCATACCTTGGCGTCAAGCGATCTGAGGAGTTCAACGTCATGACCATCGAGGCAACCATCGACGGCCAGCTCGTCCGCTGGCGCGACAGCAAGCGCTACCTGTGGCTCATGGGAGCCATCATCCCGCTGATCCCGCTCGCCATGTGGGGCCTGTACGCCTGGACGGGCTCGACGCTCTCCTGGTACTTCGGCCCGTTCTTCGTCTTCGTCCTCATCCCG
This sequence comes from Aeromicrobium sp., assembly GCA_051005615.1. Lineage (GTDB taxonomy): Bacteria > Actinomycetota > Actinomycetes > Propionibacteriales > Nocardioidaceae > Aeromicrobium. The sequence continues at coordinate 8,124 of JBPCJE010000033.1, read as the reverse complement.
ATCTTTGACCTGCTCGCCGGGCTCGACCCGAACAACCCGCCTGACGAGGTCATCGAGGCGCTCGAGGAGGACCGCTACTACCGGTGGATCACCTACGCGTTCATCCCGATGCAGCTCGTCGGCCTCGTCTGGGGCGCTTACCTGCTCGGCGGCGGCACGTTGCCCGGCATCGAGGATCCGCTGACCGTTCTGCAGAAGATCGGACTCGCCACGGGGCTCGGGATGGTGGCCGGCATCGGCATCAACACCGCTCACGAGCTGGGTCACAAGAAGGAGCAGGTCGAGCGCTGGGCCGCTCGCGTCGCCCTGGCCCAGACGTTCTACGGTCATTTCTATATCGAGCACAACCGCGGCCACCATGTGCGCGTGGCCACACCGCCGGACCCGGCCAGCGCCCGCCTCGGCGAGACTGTCTGGGAGTTCTTCCCCCGCACCGTGTTCGGCAGCCTGCGCAGCGCGTGGGAGCTGGAGAAGAAGCGCCTGGAGCGTCGTGGCAAGTCGGTCTGGTCCCTGAAGAGCGACCTCATGAACGCCTGGATCTTCTCCGTGGTGCTGTGGGGTGGCCTGATGATCGCCTTCGGCTGGGAGATCTTCCCGTACCTCGTCATCCAGGCGGTGCTCGGCATCGCGCTGCTCGAGTCGGTCAACTACCTCGAGCACTACGGGATGCGCCGCAAGCTGCTCGACTCCGGCCGCTACGAGCGCGTCAACCCCAGCCACAGCTGGAACAGCAACAACATCGGCACGAACGTGCTGCTGTACCACCTCCAGCGTCACAGCGATCACCACGCCAACCCGACCCGTCGCTACCAGGCACTCCGCGACTTCAAGGAGGCGCCGGCGCTTCCCACGGGCTACGCCGGGATGATCGTCCTGTCGTGGGTGCCGGCCATCTGGCGGCGTGTCATGGACCACCGAGTGCTCGAGCACTTCGACGGCGACGTCTCGCAGGCCAACCTGCACCCGCGCACCACCGAGAAGTACCTTGCGAAGTACGGATCCGGAGCGGTGACCAAGGAGGCGGCATGAGCGAGAGCCCCAGTGGCCAGTACATCTGTCCCAACTGCGAGTACGTCTACGACGAGGCGAAGGGCGACGAGCACGAGGGCTGGCCCGCCGGCACCCCGTTCGCCGAGATCGATCCCGACTGGACGTGTCCCGACTGCGGCGTGCGCGAGCAGGTCGACTTCATCCCGGTCGAGGAGTTCGAGCACAGCGACCAGGACGGCAACGTCATCTCCGCGGAGACCAGGTCGGCGCCCGAGGGTGACGCATGACGATCAGCTTCCGCTCCGAGGTGCAGGGCTTGCTGCGTGAGCGGCTGCTCGACGCGGCCTACGAGATGATCGAGGTGTCCGGATGGTCGTCGGTCACGATGGCCAAGCTCGCGTCGGCCGTAGGAGTGAGCCGCCAGACGGTGCACACCGAGGTCGGCACGCGTCACGGTCTGGCCGAGGCTCTCGCGCTGCGTGAGCTCGGCCGCTTCCTCGAGCTGGTCCGGGGCCAGATGGCGACCGAGGCCGATGTCGTCGAGGGCATCCGCGCGGCCTGTCGTGGCGTGCTGGAGATGGGCGAGTCGAGCGTGATCGTGCGCACGGTCTTCGGAACGGTGACGTCGGAGAACGACGCCGACTTCCTGACCATCCTCACCACCGAGTCCGGCGAGATCGTCGAGGCCGCGTGCATGGTGGTCACCGAGAGCGTCCGTGAGCTCTACCCGCCGCTGCCGCTGACCGGCGACGAGCTCTACGTCGCAGCCGAGGCCATCGTGCGCCTCGTCCTGTCGGCCCTCACCCGACCCTCCAAGCCACCAGCGGAGGCTGCCGACGACATCGCCTGGGTCATCGATCTCGCCCTGACGGGCGCGGCTGCCCGCACCCGAGCGGCTCGTTAGATCCAGCGGTCGAACCACATCCGGTTGCGCCAGGTGTCGTACGGCAGCAGCTCGTACGTCCAGACCGGGAAGAAGAACCAGAAGGCGATGACGACGGCGGTCGCCAGCGCGCCGCACACCAGCCACACGCTGTAGCGGCCGCGTGGTGACGACAGGCGGCGTCGCGCGAGGTCCACGAACAGGCACAGCGCGATGATCATGAACGGCAGCGACGCCACCGCGTAGAACGAGAAGATCGGTCGGTCCGTCACCGGCAGCCACGGAACCCACGTCGCCAGCAGTCCGAGCACCGGCACCGACCATCGCCAGTCCCGGAACGCGATCCACGCTGCGACCGCCCCGACCGTCGCCGACACACCGGCCCACCACACGACCGGGTTGCCGAGGATGAGCGACTCCCGCAAGCAGCTCGAGGAGGCCGCCGCACCGCACTGCTCGGCCGGCACATCGAGACGGACCGCGACGCTCACGGGGCGATCGAGCACGAGCCACCCCCAGGCCTGCGACTGGTAGTCGTGCGTCTGGGCGTCGAGGTACGCGCCGGTGTGGAAGTGGTAGGTCATCTGGTGGTAGCCCCACAACGACCGCAGCGCGTCCCAGGCCTGCCCGAACACGCCGGTCGAGGGCGACGTCACGTAGGCGCCCCAGGGGGCCTCGTCGCCGTAGCCGAGCCCGAAGCGCTGCGCGTAGACGTCGGCATTCAGCAGCCAGCCCGTCCACGTCGCCAGGTAGACGACCGCGGCGGTGCCCACGAGGGTGATGAAGGCCGGGATGCCGACAGCGAGCGTCGTGGAGAGCCACGACCGACCTGACAGCCTCCGGTCTCGGCGGGGCCGCGTGCGCCGATGCCGTCTGCGCGCCAGGACCTCCCACACCACGACGGCGAGGCCGGCGACCGCGAGCACGTAGACGCCGCTCCACTTGGTGCCGCAGGCCAGTCCGAGGCAGACGCCGGCCAGCAGCTGCCACGGACGGAGCGGGCGGAAGCGGTTGAGTCGAGCTGTGATCCAGTCGTGGTCCGCCACGAGGCACGCCACGGCGCAGACGATCCAGAACGTCAGGAACACGTCCAGGAGGGCGAGCCGGGAGAGGACGAGGTGGGCCCCGTCGAGGGCGAGCAGAAGGCCGGCGATGCAGCCGATGACGGTCGAACCGGTCAGGCGCCGGACCAGTCGCGCCAGCACGAGCACCGTCAGGGCTCCGACGATCGCGGCGCTGACCCGCCAACCGAACGAGTCCATCCCGAAGCCGGCCTCACCCAGCGCGATCAGCCACTTGCCGGCCTCCGGGTGCACGGTCTGGGTCGGCTGGCCGGCGATGAACAGGTCGGTGAGATCGCCGGCGGCGATCCGCTTGTCCGCCCCCTCCACGTAGTCCTGCGCAAACCCGTGCCGGAGCATCGACCACGCCTGCTTGGCGTAGTACGTCTCGTCGAACGAGAGCGTGCGCGGCCGCCCGAGGTGCCACAGCCGGGCACCGAGCGCGAGCGACGCGACGGCCAGCGGGCCGAGCCACCCCCAGAGACGCGCGCGCCCTGACTCGATCACGGGATCGATCGTAGGCGCTGGCACGATGGTTCCGTGCTCGTGCTCGCCGCCACCCCGATCGGTCGTGCCGACGACGCCTCGCCTCGGCTGAGGGAGCTGCTCGCCTCGGCCGACGTCGTCGCTGCGGAGGACACTCGCCGGCTGCGTCGTCTCGCCTCCGACCTCGGCGTGGAGGTGGGGGGCCGGGTGGTGTCGTACTTCGAGGGCAACGAGCGGGAGCGGACGCCCGAGCTGGTCCAGGCGGTCGCCGACGGCAGAACGGTCCTGCTGGTCACCGATGCGGGCATGCCCAGCATCTCCGATCCCGGCTACCGCCTCGTCGCCGCCTGCGTGGACGCCGGCCTGGACGTCACCGCGGTGCCCGGCCCGTCCGCGGTGCTGGCGGCACTCGCGGTGTCGGGTCTGCCGGTCGACCGCTTCTGCTTCGAGGGGTTCGCGCCACGCAAGGCGGGGGAGCGTCGTCGTGTGTTCGGCGCCCTGCGCCGCGAGCTGCGCACGATGGTGTTCTTCGAGTCGCCGCACCGCACCTCGGCCACGCTGGCGGCGATGGCCGAGGTGTTCGGCGCCGAACGCCGGGCCGCCGTCTGCCGAGAGCTCACGAAGACGTACGAAGAGGTCGCCCGCGGGACCCTCGACGAGCTGGTCGCCTGGGCCGAGGGGCAGGAGCACGGGGTGCGCGGCGAAGTCACCCTCGTCGTCGCCGGAACCACCGAGGCGGAGAGCGAGCGCAGCGCCGACGACCTGCGCGGTCTCGTCGACGAGGCCGAGGCCGACGGGCTGAGCCGCAAGGACGCGATCGCCCGGGTGTCCGCCGAGACGGGGGTCCGGCGGCAGGACGTCTACACCGCCGCCCATCAAGCGGGGGTGCCGGGCCGTGGTCGGCGAGGTCGAACAGAGTCTCATTAGGATTGAGCGCGTGCCCTCACCGTCCGACCCAACTCCAGCCAGCACGGTGTTCTACGTCACGACGCCGATCTACTACGTCAACGACGCACCGCACATCGGCCACGCGTACACGACGGTGATGGGCGACATCATCACGCGGTGGCACCGCCAGCGGGGCGAGGACGTCTGGTACCTCACCGGCACCGACGAGCACGGCCTCAAGGTGCTGCGCAAGGCGGAGCAGAACGGCGTGACTCCCCAGGAGTGGGCCGACCGACTGATCGCCGAGGAGTGGATGCCGCTGCTCGAGACGATCGATGTCGCCAACGACGACTTCATCCGCACCACTGAGCAGCGCCACCTCGACGGCGCACGAGCCTTCTGGCAGGACCTGTACGACCGCGGCGCCGTCTACCGGGGCGAGTTCTCCGGCTACTACAGCGTGGGCAGCGAGGAGTTCGTGGGCGACGACGACGTCGTCGACGGTGAGGGCGACGACGAGGGCTTCAAGGTCTCGGTGCTCGACGGAAGCCGTGTCGAGCACATGACCGAGGAGAACTACTTCTTCAAGCTGTCGGAGTACCAGCAGCCGCTGCTCGACTACTACGAGGCCAACCCCGACTTCATCCAGCCGGCGTCGGCCCGCAACGAGATCGTCGCCTTCGTGCGTCGAGGGCTCAAGGACCTCTCGATGTCGCGGTCGACGTTCGATTGGGGCATCCAGGTGCCGTGGGACGACGAGCACATCATGTACGTCTGGATCGAGGCGCTCCTGAACTATGTGACGGCAATCGGGTATGGAACGGACCAAGAGCGATTCGATTCCGTCTGGCCGGTTGATGTGCACATCGTCGGCAAGGACATTGCCCGGTTCCACGCGGTTATCTGGCCTGCGATGCTGATGGCGGCCGGGCAGCCGGTGCCGCACCAGGTCTTCGCGCACGGCTGGCTGCTCGTCGGCGGTCAGAAGATGAGCAAGAGCAAGGCCAACGGCATCCGGCCCGACGAGCTCGTCGACGTGTTCGGCTCCGACGCCTACCGCTACTACTTCGCCCGCGCTCTGACGTTCGGCAGCGACGGCTCGATCTCGTGGGAGGACATCCACGCCAGGTACCACGCCGAGCTGGCCAACGGCTTTGGCAACCTCGCGTCACGCGTCGCGGCGATGATCGGCTCGTACTTCGGCGGCGTCCTGCCTGCCCCGGGCGAGCGCACCGATGCGGACGACAAGGTCGTTCTCACGGTCGAGGCCGCGGTCGCCGACGCCGACGGCGCCATCGACGCGGTCGCACCGCAGGACGCACTCGCCGCGATCTGGCGCATCGTCGAGGAGCTCAACGGCTACCTGACCGAACAGGCGCCGTGGAAGCTGGCGAAGGCCGAACCCGACGCCGCGGTCGACGGCTCCAGGCTGGCGACGATCCTCGTCACCGCCGCCGAGGGACTGCGGGCGCTCGGCGTGCTGCTCAACCCGGTGATGCCCAAGGCTTCGGCCTCGCTGTGGTCGTCGCTCGGCGCCGAACCCGCTCTCGGCCCCCTGGCCGACCAGAGGGTCGCCGACGCCGCCAGGTGGGATGCCCTGCCGGCCGGCTCCACCATCACCAAGGTCCCGAGCCTCTTTCCGCGTATCGAAACCCCATGAATCGAGCATGGTGACCGAAGTGCAGGTCGACTGGCCCTGGCCGGATGCGCCCGAGCCGCTGCCGTATCCGGTGGTCGACAACCACTGTCACCTGGATCACCGGATCAAGGGTGGCCTCCTCATCGGCGTCGACGACGCGCTCGACCGGGCGGCGGCCGTCGGCGTCACCCGGATCGTGCAGGTCGGTGTGGACGTCGAGAGCTCGCACTGGGCCGTTGCGACGGCACAGGCGCAGCCGGCCATCGTGGCCACGGTGGCACTCCACCCGAACGAGGCGCCCCGACTGGACGACGAAGGCGCTTTGGAAGACGCCCTGCGCGAGATCGACACGCTCGCCCAGCACGACGCGGTGCGGGCCGTCGGCGAGACCGGTCTGGACTACTTCCGGACCGGGCCGGACGGCCGCATGGCGCAGCACCACTCGTTCCGCGAGCACATCCGCATGGCGCACCGGCATGACCGCACACTCGTGATCCACGACCGCGACGCCCACGACGACGTGCTGCGTCTGCTCGACGAGGAGGGCACTCCGACCCGGACGGTCATGCACTGCTTCTCCGGCGACGCCGACTTCGCCCAGGCCTGCGTCGAGCGTGGCGCGTACCTGTCGTTCGCCGGCACCGTGACTTTCAAGAACGCCGAATCGTTGAGAGAAGCACTGCGAGTGACCCCTCGCGACCGTATTCTCGTGGAGACCGATGCGCCCTTCCTCACACCCACCCCGCACCGTGGCCGACCCAACGCGTCTTTCCTGGTGCCTCTCACGGTGCGGTTCATGGCTGGAATAGTGGGCATTTCTGATGAGGAGCTCTGTCGTGACATCACCACGAACACCGACCATGCGTTCGGTGGCGCGTGGCCAGAGCGAGTTTGACCTGTGATTCGACGTTCCTATGGTGGACAAGTTGCCACCACCCCGAGACACAAGGTTGAACCTGTGCATCATCCTCATCGCATCCGCAAAAAGCGCGCGCTCATCGCGCTCAACATCGCCGTGCTGCTGGTCATCGCCGTCGGTGCCGCCGCTTACGGAGCCCTGAGCAAGACCGTCACCGTCAAGGTGGACGGCCGCTCCGACACCGTCCGCACCTTCAGCGACTCCGTCACCGGAGTGCTCGCATCCAAGGACGTCGACCTGCGCGCGGACGACAAGCTCAACGTCGCCAGGACGGCCCCCGTCGCCGACGGCGACACCATCGAGGTCGACTTCGCGAAGCCGGTCACGGTGGCCGTGGACGGCAAGGCCCGCGAGGCCACCGTGCACGACAAGACCGTCGGCGACGTCCTCGACCGCTACGAGGTCGAACCTGCCGACGACGCGTACGTCAACGTCAGCCGCTCCGCCCGCATCCCGCGCAGCGGCATGGACATCGTCGTCAGCAACCCGAAGAAGATCATGGTCAAGGCCGACGGTGACACCGAGAGGCTCACGTCCACCGCGCCCACCGTCGAGGCTGTCCTCGAGGAGGCCGACATCAAGCTCGATCGCGACGACCGGGTCGAACCGGGTCTGGACGCTTTCGTCGGCGAGGGCGACAAGCTCTCCGTCACCCGCATCGAGATGATCGACAAGACCGAGACGATCGACCTCGACCCGCCGGTCGAGTACCAGGACGACGCCGACATGGAGAAGGGCACCACCAAGGTGCTGGAGCCCGGCCAAGCCGGCAAGGCCCGTGAGCAGGTGCTCATCACCAAGGCCGACGGCAAGGTCCAGAACCGCCTCGTGCTGACCTCCAAGAACCTCGAGAAGCCGGTCAAGAAGGTCGTCGCCCGCGGCACGGCCGAGGCTCCGTCCGTCGCCAGCGGCAGCGTCTGGGACAAGATCGCCCAGTGCGAGTCGGGCGGCAACTGGAGCATCAACACCGGCAACGGCTATTACGGCGGTCTGCAGTTCAGCGCGGCCACGTGGCGCAGTGTCGGCGGCCCCGGCCTCCCGCATCAGCACAGCCGTGAGACCCAGATCAAGTACGCCGAGATCCTGCAGAAGCGGTCCGGCTGGGGCCAGTGGGGCTGCGCCCACGCGAGGTTCTGATAGAAGCTGTCCGGCTGCTGGGCGCCGCTGACGTGCGGCGCATCGCCGCCGAGATCGAGCTGCGACCCACCAAGCAGCGCGGTCAGAACTTCGTCGTCGACGCCAACACCGTGCGCCGCAC
>JBPCJE010000032.1:0-53446 GCA_051005615.1 Aeromicrobium sp. | reverse complement strand
TGGTCGCTGGCAAAAACGCCTCGGGAGAGGGTCCCCCCCGAAAGGGGGGGATGTGCGGCTGCCTGTGAAGGGGCCCCCTCTTCCCCCCGCCGCGACGATCAGGCCTTGCCGAGAATCCTGTTCAGCTTGGTGCCGCAGACGGGGCAGATGCCCTTGGCCATGCGGGTGCCCTTGTCACTGACATGGACCTCGCCGGTGGCCTCACGCTTTGCCTTGCACTTGACGCAGTAGAACTCGCCACTCCACGTTTCCGACATCACGGCCTCCTTGCCGATGTGAATCTGAGTGACACCGTACGGCAGAGGGCCTGTCATTCCGGGCAGGCGTGCCGCGCTTGCCCGCACAATTTCGCGCGTGTCCGCGCCTCAGGAAGCTGGGTCAACCTAGAACTGCTCCAGTCGCTTCGCAACCGGTTTGGAAAAATGTTGTCCACGCCTGTGGAAAAGGCTGGGGACAAGTTGTGGGGATCGCCGGGGGTCGATGTGGACACTGAGTGGAAGACCCGATCGAGGGGCGGTGCCGCACCGTTGTGACCTGCCAGTACGACGACCCGTCGATGTGGACGAGAAAAAGTCGGCCATGAGGCGGCCGATAGGTTGAGTCGCATGGGAAAGGTCGAGATCCGGCGCAGCGCACGACGCCGCCGAACGGTGCGGGCGTACCGCCAGGGCGACAAGATCATCGTCCTGATGCCGGCGCACCTCAGCGACGAGGAGGAACAGTCGCACGTCCGCAGCCTCGTCGAGCGTCTCGACCGGCGGGAGCGTCGGGTGCGACCGAGCGACGACGAGCTTCTCGCCCGTGCCGAGGTGCTCTCCGACCGATGGCTCGACGGACAGGCCAAACCGTCGAGCGTCCGCTGGGTCACCAACCAGAACACGCGCTGGGGATCGTGCTCCTCGAACGACGCCTCCATCCGGCTGTCGCACCGTCTCAAGGGCATGCCGGAGTGGGTGGTCGACTACGTGCTGCTGCACGAGCTGGCGCATCTCATCGAGCCCAACCACAGCGTCCGCTTCTGGGTGCTCGTCGACCCCTACCCCCACGCGGTCAGGGCGAAGGGGTTTCTCGAAGGCGTGAGCTGGCGGCAGCAATGAGGTCGCGAACGCTCTGATCGGTGGGCTCGGGCGGGTCGTCGAGCGCGAACCAGCCGATGTCGAGCGACTCCGCGCTCATCATCGGCCGTGCTTCTGCCGGCGCCACCGCCACGTACTGAACGTCCAGGTGGTGGGCCGGACGGATCGGGCCGCACGGCACCTCGTGCCTGGACAGGAACACCGGGACGGGATCGATCACGAGGCCGTCGACGCCGGTCTCCTCACGAGCCTCCCGCAAGGCCGCTTCGGCCAGCGTGGCGTCGGTCGGCTCGCAGTGACCGCCGGTCTGCAGCCACAGGCGCACGATCTCGTGAAGGACGAGCAGGGTCTCGCGGTGGTCGTGCGAGACGACGAGGGTGCTCGCCGTCAGGTGGTCGGGATGGCAGGCGCGCAGCATGCCGTCGCGGTGCCCGTCGAGGTGGTCGAGGTACGAGGTGCGCAGAGACTCCTGCTCGGCGTCCGGTGCGTCCCACGTGGCGAGCACGGCACGCGCGTCGTCGTGCAGTGCGGTTTGCCGCCCGTGGCCCGGCAAGCCCGCCGGGCTCACTCGTCCTTGGGCGTGTCGTCGCCGTCGAGGAGCTCGCCGAGAGCGGCATCAAACTCCTCGTCGGACATCGAGCCGGACTCGCGCAGTGCCTCTCCTTGGGCGAAACCGAGCGGGTCGTCGAGGTCGGCGGCCGTGGGCATCAGGTCGGGGTGCTTCCAGACGGCGTCGCGCGCCTCCGGTCCCTGCCGGTCGCGCAGGGCCGCCCAGAGCGTGGTGGCGTCACGCATCCGTCGCGGACGAAGCTCGAGCCCCACGAGGGAGGCGAAGGTCTGCTCGGCCGGGCCACCGGCGGCCCGACGTCGACGAGCCGCTTCGGCGAGCGACGCGGCAGCCGGCATGGTCTCGCGAGTGGCCTGATCGACGACCTCGTCGACCCAGCCCTCCACGAAGGCGAGCAGGGTCTCGAGGCGGTCGACCGCGTGCTGCTGCTCGGGCGTGCGCTGGGGCTCGAACAGGCCACCCTGCATGGCCTCGGCGATCTCCTCCGGCCGCGACGGGTCGAGTCCCTGCATCGTCGACTCGATGGACGAGAGGTCGATGCGAGTGCCGCGCCCGAACTCCTCGATGGCACCCACGAGTGCCGCGCGGAGCCAAGTGGCGTGGTGGAACAACCGGTGGTGCGCGCACTCGCGCAGCACCACGTAGAGCAGGACGTCGGCAGCGGACTGATCGAGGCCCTCGCCGAACTCCTCGACGTTGTGGGGGAGGACGGCCGCGGTGCGCTCAGGGCCGAGTGGAAGCCCGATGTCGGTGGACGAGACGACCTCGGCGGCCAACCCGGCGAGAGCCTGACCGATCTGCTGGCCGAACATCGCGCCGCCGGCTTGGCTGAGGATGCCGATCAAGGGCCCGGCCATGGCCTTCGCCTCCTCGGGCACGGCCTCACCCATCGCGCCGACCACATGCTCGGCGATCGGCAGGACGAGCATCTCCCACGTCGGGGCGGTGGCCTCGATCCACTCTGCACGACTCCATGCGGCGGCGGAGGTGGCACCGGCCGGGACGTCGGTGGCGCGATCGAGCCACGACTCGGCCAGGCGCACGGCGTCGTCGACCGCTCCGACCTGCCCCGCATGGGGCGACGGGTCCGGTCCTGCGGCGGCAAGAGCGTGCCGGGCGACGTCCTTGGCCATGGCGAAGTCGACCGGACCGTCGTGCGGCTGGAACATCCGTTGCATCTGTCCGAAGAGTGCGCCGAGGTCGGGTGTCTGGCCTCCGGCACCGCCGAGCGCCGCGAACAGGCCCTCCATCGGGGTACCGACGAAGGGGTTCTGTGCTGACTGGTCTGGGTCAGACGGGTCCGACTCGTCGTCGCGAGGCGGATCGTCGTGGTCGGCCATATCGCCAGCCTACCCAGCCCAGCCCATCGAGCACCGCCCAGAAGTCGGCTGCCTACGATGGCGATGTGACTGACGTCCGACTACTCGACATCCGCGACGCCCCGTTGAGTCTCGACGAGGTGTTCGCCGCCGTGCGCGACCCCGAGGCCGGCGGCATCGCCCTGTTCGTCGGGACGGTTCGTCGGGTGGACGAGGGACAGCCCGTCGACCAGCTGGCCTACTCCTCCCACCCCACCGCGCTGGACCGCCTCGGTGAGGTCGCGCAGCGCATCGCCGACGAGTGCGACGTCGTGGCGCTGGCTGCCGTGCACCGGGTCGGCAAGCTTGCCGTGGGCGATCTCGCCGTCGTCGTCGCCGCATCCGCCGCACACCGGGCCCAGGCCTTCGAGGCGGGTCGCCGACTGATCGACGAGCTCAAGACCGAGGTGCCGGTCTGGAAGCGCCAGACCTTCACCGACGGCGATGCCGTCTGGGTGCATGCGGACTGACTCTCTATCGTTGACTCCGTGTCGGACCCCGCCCTGAGGCCCAGCCGGCGCTACCTCACCATGGTGGTCGCGTCGATCTCGCTCATCGTGCTCACGTGCGTGGCCTTCCTCGTGCCGGTGCCCTACGTCGCGTTGAGTCCCGGTCCGGCGTACGACACGCTGGGCGACTTCGACGGCGAGCCGATGTTCACGTTCGGTCAGGACGTCAAGACGTATCCCACGAAGGGTTCGCTCGCGTTCACCTCGGTCAGGGTCACCGCCGCAAGGTCGGAGGTCTCGCTGGCCGAGGCGTTCGATGCCTACTTCGCCGACGACACCGCCGTGGTCCCGCGGTCGACCGTCTACCCCGAAACCCAATCGGTGAAGGACTCCGAGGAGGAGAGTCGCGCGCAGCTCGTCAGCTCCAAGGACTCCTCACGCGTGGCGGCGCTCCGTTCCGCCGGCTACACGGTTCCCGAACCGGGGATGGTGGTCGACATCGTTCCGGGCGACCCTGCTGACGGGCGATTGCAGAAGGGCGACATCGTCCGCTCCGTCGACGGTCGCAGCACGCCGACCAGGGAGGACGTCGCAGCCGCGATCGGTCGGGTTGATCCGGGGGACACCGTGGTCATCGAGTTCGTGCGCAAGGGCGACGAGAAGAGCATCGGGATCGTCACGCGCCCGGACCCGGAGAACACCAAGGAACCCCGCATCGGCGTCAGCATGCGTCCGCGATTCGACTTCCCGGTGGAGATCGAGAACAACGTGGGTGCTCGCATCGGGGGGTCGAGTGCTGGCACGATGTTCGCCCTCGCGATCTACGACCGACTCACACCGGGCTCGCTCACCGGCGGGCTGCAGGTGGCGGGAACTGGCACGATCGCGGCCGACGGAACGGTCGGCCCGATCGGCGGAGTCGCCCAGAAGATGGTGGGCGCGGCGGCGCAGGGAGCCACGGTGTTCCTGGTGCCGGCTGACAACTGTGAGGCGGCGACCGGCGGCGGCGACCAGGGAATGCGACTCGTCAAGGTGTCGACCCTCGCGGGCGCCATCGACGCGCTCAACAGGCTGGCGAAGGACCCGAAGGCGTCGGTGCCCCGATGCACCTAGACCCAGTGCCGGTGGACGACCCCCTGCCGAGCACGCCGCTGCGTCTCGTCGCGCTGGAGATCGAGGCGCACGTCGCGGCCGACGGCTGGGACCAGCCTCCCCGCCTGTACGCGCTCGTGCCCACCACCGAGCTGGTGGAGCGCGAACCGGCGCTCGCCGAGCGTCTCGCCACGCAGCTCGAGTCCCAGCCGGACGCGCTCACGCCCATCGAGCAGGAGGGTCTGGCGCCCGACCGACCGCTCGAGGAGGTGCTCGGCGAGATCACCTGGCCCGACACCGTCGCCGGCTGCGCCGCAGTGGTCGAAAGGGTCATGCTGCCGCCCGAGGCGGAGGAGGATCTGCCCACCGACGCCGACGAGCTGATGCTTTACGTCGCCGATCATCCCGACCGACGCGAGGTCAGGCTGGTCGCCGCCGTGACCCGCGACGCTGCACGGCACAGTGCGGTGCGGGGGCGCGAACCGGTCGACGCACCCCTGCTCGAGGGGCCCGATCTCGTGCCCGGACTTCTCGACCACCTCATCCGGACTTTGAGGTAAGGAATAAGGTGCAGGTCAAGCGTCCCGTGCGACACGCGCCACCAGGAGCCCCGTGAGCGACATCTTCGGAACATCCCGACCACGCCCCGAGCCCAGTGGCGTCGATCGTCGGCGCCGTGTGCTCGTGCCGACCCTGGTCACCCTGGCCGTGCTGCTGTTCCTCGGCTCCATCTTCACCAGCGTCTGGACCGACCAGCTCTGGTTCAGCTCGGTCGACTACCCCGACGTCTTCCGCACGATCCTCGTCACCCGGGTCGGGCTGTTCCTGGTACTCGGCCTGGCCTTCGGTCTCTTCGTCATCGGCAACATCTACCTCGCGTGGCGCCTGAGGCCCGATACCGTGCCGATGCGCCGCGACGACCCCGCCTTCCGGTACCGGCAGACGCTCACGCCGATCCTGCGTCCGGTGCTCATCGTGTTGGGGCTGGTCCTCACGGCGTTCGCCGGCTCCGTGGCCGCGAGCCGCTGGGAAACGTTCCAGATGTGGCGCAAGAGCACACCGTTCGGGGTCAACGATCCGCACTTCGGCAAGGACGCCGGGTTCTTCGTCTTCGACTACCCGTGGCTGCGCTTCCTGACGTCGTACTCGTTCGCGATGGTCGTCATCGCGGTGCTCGCCGTCGTGTTCATCCACTATGTCTTCGGCGGCATCCGTCTCGCGGGCCGGGGGCCACGGTTCTCGCGCGCCGCACAGGTGCACCTATCGGTCCTGCTCGGGCTCGGTGTGCTGCTGCGGGCCGTCTCGTACTACCTCGACCGGTTCGGGCTCGCCGTCGGCGACTCCGCGCTCTTCGACGGCATCGGCTTCACCGACGCCAACGCGCGCATCCCGGCCAAGAACATCCTCATCGTCGTCGCCATCGTGTGTGCGCTGCTGCTGTTCGCCGCGGCGTTCATCCGGTCGTGGGTGCTCCCGGCGATCAGCCTCGGCCTCCTGCTGCTCACGTCGGTGCTGATCGGCAGCATCTGGCCGTTCGTCATGCAGTCCTTCCAGGTCAAGCCGTCCGAGCCGGACAAGGAGGGGCCGTACATCGCCCGCAACATCGAGGCCACGCGTGACGCGTACGACGTCTCGGACACCAAGGTGGAGTCGTACACCGCCAAGACGACGCTCACCCCCTCGGAGCTCACCGAGTCGGCTGAGTCGCGCGTCAGCACCCGCCTGCTCGACCCGACGCTGATCGCCCCCGCGTTCGAGCAGCTGCAGCAGGTGCGCGGCTACTACACGGTGCCCGACACCCTCGACGTCGACCGCTACCGCATCGGCGACGACGAGCAGCCGCAGGACATCATCATCGCGGCTCGCGAGCTCAACATCGCCGGTCTGCAGGACTCGCAGCGCAACTGGGCCAACGACCACACCGTCTACACGCACGGCTACGGCGTCATCGCTGCACGCGGAAACAAGCGCGGACCCCAGGGCGAGCCGGTCTGGGTCGAGAAGGACATCCCGCCCACCGGCGAGCTCGAGCTGAAGCAGCCGCCGCGCATCTACTTCGGCGAGAACTCGCCTCCGTACTCGATCGTCGGGCAGCCCGAAGCTGCGAAACCCATCGAGGTCGACATCCCGCGTGGCGGGGAGTCCGCGAGCGACGACACGGCGAACGCCACCCAGAACACCTACGACGGCACCGGCGGCGTGCCGGTCGGCAACATCTTCACCAAGGCCCTGTACGCCTTCAAGTTCGCCGAACCGAACATCGTGCTGTCGAGCCGCGTCAACTCGGCCTCGAAGATCCTCTACGACCGCCACCCGCGTGACCGCGTCGAGAAGGTCGCCCCGTGGCTCACCGTCGACGGCGACACCTACCCGGCCGTCGTCGACGGCAAGGTCGTGTGGATCGTCGACGCCTACACGACCAGCAACACCTACCCGTACGCCGAGCACCGCTCTTTGCGCGATGCCACCGACGACACCTTGACGCAGGGACGGGCGCAGGCAGCGCTGCCGACCGATCAGGTCAACTACATGCGCAACTCGGTCAAGGCCGTGGTCGACGCGTACGACGGCTCGGTGAAGCTCTACCAGTGGGACGCGGAAGACCCGGTGCTCAAGACCTGGATGAAGGTGTTCCCCGGCGTCGTCGAGCCCAAGAGCGCGATCAAGGAGCCGCTGCTCGAGCACCTGCGCTACCCGGTCGACATGTTCAAGGTCCAGCGCGACGTGCTGCGCGAGTACCACGTCACCGACGCCCAGACGTTCTACGAGGGCGGCGAGCGTTGGAAGGTCCCCGAAGACCCGGCCGGCCAGCAGAGCTCGCTGCAGCCGCCGTACTTCCTGTCGGTGACCACGCCCGGCGAGGGCGCGCCGGACACCCCGCAGTTCTCGCTGACGTCGGTCTATCTGCCGAACAGCAGGCAGAACCTCGCCTCGTTCATGGCGGTCAACTCCGAAGCGACGTCCGAGGGCTACGGCACCATGCGCATCCTGCAGCTGCCGAGCGAGACGCAGGTTCCGGGCCCAAGCCAGATCGCCAACCAGTTCAGCTCCGATCGCGGCGTCACGCAGGCGTTGCTGCAGTTCCGTCAGTCGGACGCACAGGTCCAGAACGGCAACCTGCTCACCCTGCCGGTCGGCGACGGTCTGTTGTACGTCCAGCCCATCTACATCCGCCGCTCCGCCGCCGAGGGCACGTACCCCGTGCTGCAGTTCGTGGCAGCGTCCTTCGGCGAGGACGTCGGTTTCGGCCAGACCCTCGACGAGGCACTCCGGGTCGCGCTCGGGCTCGAGCCGGGTAGCGCGCCCGACGACGAGGGCGGCGGCGAGCCTTCCGGCGGTGGTGGGGAGCCCGATGCCGCGAGGACGCCGAGCGAGTACCTCGCGGACGCCTCTGACCGGTACAACGAGGCCCAGGAGGCGCTCAAGAAGGGCGACCTCTCCACGTACCAGCGCAAGATCAACGAGATGAACGACCTCATCGAGGACGCCCAGAAGGCGCTCGAGGAGTAGTCGGCGTGGGCCGGTTGTCGGTGCGGGCGACCGCGAACGAGGCGGCCGCCGCGCTGCCCGGCGACGATCTGGTCGAGGCCGACGTCACGATGGATCGCGCCTTCACGTTGGAGGCGTCCCCGTCCATCGTCTGGCCCTGGCTGGTGCAGATCGGCAAGGACCGAGCCGGGTGGTACCTCCCGCGCGTCGTCGAGCGGTTCGTGCCTCCTCGCCGACGGGCGGCCCGTCGTCTCGATCCGCGGTTCGCGTCTCTTGACGTCGGCCAGTCGATCGCCGACTGGGGCGGCCGTGACGCGACGCTCACCGCCGTGCAGATCTCGGCACCGGAAGCACTGGTGTTCAGGTCGCGTCGGGGTCGGACGAGCTTCTCCTGGGCGCTCTTGTTGACCGATCTCGGCGGTGGTCGAACCCGCGTCCACTCCCGTGTCCGGCTCGGCCCGGTCCGCCGCCGTCGCCTCGCCGAGCACGGCGGCGGTGCTTTCGATGCCGCGACGATCTCCGGCTTGGCCAACGGCTTGCGGGAACGCCTGGTCGAGGCCGGGCACCCGGGTTGAGTCGCAGTGGCCTGCTCGCGTAAAGTGGAGCGAGCGACGCGGGGTGGAGCAGTTCGGTAGCTCGCTGGGCTCATAACCCAGAGGTCGCAGGTTCAAATCCTGCCCCCGCTACGACGAAGGTCCCCGGCCATCGGCCGGGGACCTTCTACATTCCGTGGTCCGTGGTCCGTGCTCGGTGTCGAGCACCCGTTCTGGCAGTTCTACCGGCTCGGGTGAGCTGCGACGTCACACCGGCAGCGCAGCGCCGTTGACGAGCTTCGAGTCCGGGGATGCGAGGAAGACGTAGGTGCGCGCGATGTCGGGGATCTTGGGCCACTTGTCGTGGTCGGAACTCGGCATGGAGGCGCGGTTGGCCGGGGTGTCGATGATCGACGGCACCACGGTGTTCACGGTGATGCCGGTGCCGGCGACCTCCTCGGACGCCATGCGCGCCAGGTGCAGGACGCCGAGCTTGCTCACCGAGTAGCTGAAACCGTTGCCCTTGGTGATGGTCGCTGCTCGGCTCGACGTGAGGACGATCCGGCCTTCGCCGACTGGCACCATCACGCGGAGCGCGTGCTTCGTGACCAGGGCCGCGGTCGTCAGGTTCAGGGTGAGCTGCCTCGCGAGCTCGTCGGGATCGAGCTCTGCGAGAGACGAGTGTGGCGCGAAGCCGCCGACGGTGTTCACGACCGCCCACGGTGCGCCGATGTCGTCGAAGAAGGACGCGACCCCGGCGTCGTCGGTGAGGTCGATCGACTCGTACCGCACGCCTTCGACCACGGCGCGGGCGTCCGGCGCAGCCCGGTCGACGCCCACCACGTCGGCCGCGGCGGCGGTGAACGCCTTGGCGAGTCCGGCACCCAGCGCACCGCTGGCGCCGGTCACGACGACCGCTCTCCCGGTGAAGTCGCCCATCTCGTCTCCTCGCGTCGTGAACTGTCACCAGAACGGTATCGGCACCGCACGGTGTCCCGTCCGCCGAGAGCGAACGGCGGATGTTACCGGCGAGATCCCGGGTTGAATGAGTCATGGGCACGGAGGACCAGTTCGACGCAGCGGCGATGGACGCCTACTCGAGCATCGTCACGCGAGTGGCGGCAACGCTCGGGCCGAGCGTCGCCAGCCTCACGGTCCGGACTCGACGCTTCCAGGGAGCCGGTAGCGCCAGCGTCCTGTCGGACGACGGCCTGCTGTTGACCAGTGCGCACGTCGTCCGGGACGCACGCAAGGCCGTCGCCCAGTTCGCCGACGGCAGCGAGACGGAGGCTGACGTCGTCGGCAGGGACCCGCTGTCCGACCTCGCCGTGCTGCGCGCTCGCGACAACGTCCCGCCTCCGATCCCGTTGGGTGATGCGAGCCGTCTGCAGGTCGGCCAGATCGTCATCGCCCTCGGCAACCCGAACGGGCTGGCCGGGAGCGTCACCGCAGGCATCGTGTCCGCCCTCGGCCGCTCCCTACCGACCAGAGCGGGACGGGTGGTCGACGAGGTGATCCAGACCGATGCTGCGCTGAATCCGGGCAACAGCGGTGGTGCGCTGGCCGACAGCCAGGGACGGCTCGTCGGGGTGAACACCGCGGTTGCCGGCATCGGGCTCGGCCTGGCGGTACCGATCAACGAGACGACGAGGGACATCATCTCCGCGCTCACCACCCGAGGCCGGGTCCGTCGAGCCTGGCTCGGCGTGGCCGGCTCACAGCGTCCGCTGCCCCCGGACCTGGCCGAGCGGACCAGTCAGCGCACGGGTCTCTTCGTGGCCCAGCTGGTGGCCGGGAGCCCGGCGGCGACGTCGGGTCTGCACCTGGGCGACCTGATCGTGGCCGCGGCGGGCAAGCCGGTGGCCTCCGCCACCGAGCTGCAGAGGTTCATGGTCGAGGACGCGATCGGTCAGCCCGTGGAGATCACGGTGATGCGCAACGGGGCGCTCGTCGACGTTATCGCCGTCCCGCGCGAGCTGGACGAGAGCTCCTAGCGGTTGGCTGCCTCGAAGTCGTAGCTGTCGAGGTCGAAGCGCCGGCTGGTCCACATCGTCTCGAGCGTGGGGGAGGGGCGGAACGGAACATCGCCGTGGGCGTCGAAGTAGTAGCTGTTGGCCTGCGCGCAGCTGTCCTGCCAGAACACCTGGTTCTTGCGTCGTCCCAGCACGGACGCGAAGTAGCTTGCGTTGGCCTCGCCGGTGACCTCGATGCGCGTCGCCTCGAGCTTGCGGCCACGCCGGAGGCATCGGACGATGTGCGCGGTCTGCGTCTCGATGAGGTTGAAGTAGGACGAGCCGTTGTAGCCGTACGGACCGAGGATCGTGAAGAAGTTCGGGAAGCCCGGCACGCTGACGCCCTGGTAGGCCTGGAACCGGTTCTCGTCCCACCACGTCTCGAGGTCGAGCCCGCCGGCTCCACGGATCGGGAACGGCGGCATGTTGCCCGTCTCGAACACCTTGAACCCGGTGGCCAGGATGAGGACGTCCACGTCGTGCTCGGCGCCGTCAGCGGTGCGGACGCCGGACGCGGTGATGGTGTCGATCGGACTTGTCTCGAGCTGCACTTTCTCGCGGTTGAATGCGAGCAGGTAGTCGTTGGAGAAGCTCGGACGCTTGCAGCCGAGGGCGTACGCGGGTGTGAGCTTCTGCCTGACGGCCGGATCGTGCACCGACTGCCGGAGGTGCCGAAGTCCCAGCCTCTCGCCGGCGATCGCGATGCGGAGCACCCGGTTGTAGTGGGCCGGAAGCGGGAAGTTGAGCTCCACGAACGCCTGGCTGACGAGACGCGACGCTCTCTTGGCGCCCGGGATGCGCAGGGCGAGTCTCGCCGGAGCCGGCAGAGCCGCGTCCGGCTTGGGGAGGCACCAGATCGGCGTCCGCTGGAACACCGTGAGGTGCTCCACGTCCGGCGCGATGGACGGGATCACCTGAACGGCCGACGCCCCGGTGCCGATGATCGCGACGCGCTTGCCGCGCAGGTCGACGTCGTGGTCCCAGCGGGCGGTGTGCATCACCGTGCCTTGGAAGTCGTCCAGGCCGTCGATGGTCGGCGGCTTGGGCTTCGTCAGCACCCCGGTCGCGCCAACGACGAAACGAGCCGAGATGGTGTTGCCGTCGGCGGTCTCGAGTCGCCAGTGGTGCTGCTCGTCGTCGAAGGTCGCACCGACGATCCTGGTGTTGAGCCGCGTCCGACGGCGGAGGTCGTACTTGTCCATGCAGTGCTCGGCGTAGGCCTTCAGCTCGCGGCCGGGCGCGTAGACGCGGGACCAGGTGTCGCGCTGCTCGAAGGAGAACTGGTAGCTGAACGACGGAATGTCGACGGCAACACCCGGGTACGTGTTCCAGTGCCAGGCGCCGCCGATGCCATCGCCTTCCTCAAGCATCACGAAGTCGCCGAAGCCGGCCCGGTCGAGGCCGATGGCCGCGCCGATGCCGGAGAATCCTCCGCCGACGATGACCACCTCGTGGTCGGGGACGAGCGTCATGGAACCCTCCGTCGATCGTTCAGATACCCACAGTATCCGACTCCGGTCGGACGCGGAATCGGCAGTCGTCGTGCCAGAGTCGATCCATGATGGATTCGGTCGACTGCGTCCGGCCGTGGCACGTGGTGGCGCTGGTGTGGTTCGCCAACATCGTGGGCGTGTCGCTGCTGTTGGTGCAGTACCTCTTCGTGTTCCCGCTCCCGCCGGAGGCCACGACAGCCGAGGTGACGCGGGACAACCTCACGCTCGCGGCCGTCGCCACGGTCATCAGCTGGATCGTGCTGGGCCTCGTCGGGGCGACCAGGGCGCACCGAGCGCTGGGCTGGACGGTGACGGGTAGGGCGCCTGACGACCAAGAACAGGAGATGACCCTGGGTCTGCCCTGGTTCCTGTTCACGATGCAGGTCGTGCTGTGGTCGCTGTCCACCGTCGCGTACCTCGTGCTCGACCTCCAGGTCGACGTCGCCTTCGGATTCCTCGCTGCCGGTACGGTGTTCAGCGGGGGCCTGGCCACGGCGACGACCTCATTCCTGCTGCTCAACCGCTTGCTGAGATCGTCGACGGCCAGCGTGCTCGAGCTGCATCCGCCCGAGCCGGGAACGACGTCGGGAGTTGGTGAGCGGGCCGTGTTCACCTGGGGCCTCACGACCGGAGTCCCGCTGCTCGGTCTCGTGCTGCTCGTGGCGTTCTCGCCGTTCTCGGGTGCCTCGTTGGAACGCTTGTCAATCAGCGGGCTCGTGGTCGGCGGTATCGTGCTCGTCGGCGGTCTCTTCGCCACGGTCCTGTTCGCGAAGTCGATTGGTGAGCCGTTGCACGACCTCACCCTTGCGCTGGCCGAGATCGAGCGGGGCGACCTGGGCGTCGAGGTGGCAGTCGACGACAACGGGGAGATCGGCCAGATGCAGGCCGGACTCAACCGCATGGTCACGGCGCTGCACGAGCGGGAGCAGCTGCGTGACCTGTTCGGGCGCCACGTGGGCGTCGACGTCGCGCGGCTCGCGCTCGAGCACGGCGTCGAGCTGGGCGGGGAGGAGCGCGAGGCCGCGGCCTTGTTCGTCGACGTCATCGGCAGCACGACCTTCGCCGCCACCCGTTCGCCGGCGGAGGTCGTCACGGCGCTGAACCGGTTCTTCGAGGTCGTCGTCGACGTCGTCGGGTCGTACGGCGGGCTGGTGAACAAGTTCGAGGGCGATGCCGCGCTGTGCATCTTCGGAGCGCCCCTCGTCCTGCCCGACCCCGCAGCGAACGCACTCGGTGCTGCGCGGGAGATGTCACGCCGGCTGAAGCACGAGGTGCCCGAGCTCGACGCCGGGATCGGTGTCTCCCAGGGCCTGGTGATCGCCGGCAACATCGGCGCCACCCAGCGCCTCGAGTACACGGTGATCGGCGACCCGGTGAACGAGGCCGCCCGTCTCACCGAGCAGGCCAAGGAACATCCGGGTCGGGTGGTGGCGTCTCAGCGGATCGTCGAGAGCGCGGTGTCGAGCGAGCGCGACCGGTGGCAGCTGCTCGACCCGTTGGTGCTGCGTGGCCGGCTGGAGCCGACGACGCTCGCCGTGCCGCGCTGAGGTGGGGCCTCAGCCCAGCATGTCTCCGAGGAGGCCACCGAGCCCACCGCGGCGATCGTCGTCCGGAGACGGCGATGCGGAGGGGGAGGGCTTGTCGCGCTTCGGCTTCGGGCCCGACTTGGACGACGACTCGTCCGCGCGGTCGGACGAGCGGCTCGACGCCTCCGGTTCGGGGCTCGGCGGCGGAGTCTGGACCTCTGACTCGTCGGCGACGGTCGGGGACGGTTCGGTCGTCTCGTCGTTGGGGCCGACGGTGGGAGCGGCGTCGTTGCCCGGAACGTTGGGGAGGATGGCGGCGACCGTCGAGGAGTCGGCCGCATCGGAGCTGGTGAAGGTGACGACCGTGGCGGCGGCAACGGTGGTCATCACGGTCGCGGCGGCGAACTTGTACAGCTTGGTGGGCGGCACTACGGGTTCTCCTGGGCGTGGCTTGTGGTCGCGACAACGCCATCCACGGTAGCGGTGACGCGCGTCGAGGTCACATCGGTACCGGCGCTAGCCTTGGCCGAACCCGTCCGGAGGAGAGCGCATGACCCGGTCCGACCCACGATCGTTACTGGTCGTCGGCGCCGGCCTGGCCGGCTGGCGCACCGCGAAGGAGACCCGCAAGGCCGGGTTCGAGGGCACCATCACCGTTCTCGGCGACGAGGACGAGCTCCCGTACGACCGGCCTCCGCTGTCGAAGCAGGTCCTGGCCGGTGAGCGGGAGCCCGAGGCGGTCCGCCTCACCCACGACGACGAGATCACGTCGCTCGACATCGACATGCGGCTGGGCGTCCGCGCCGTGTCGATCGGCACAGACATCGTCGAGACGGCGGACGGTGAGCGACTGGAGGCCGATGCCGTGGTCATCGCCACCGGCGCCCGTGCCTCGGTGCCGGCACTGGTCGACCAGCCGGCCGTACGGATGCTGCGCACCTTGAGTGACTCCGTGACGCTGGCGGCCGATCTCGAACGCGCGGGTTCGGTGCTGGTGCTGGGGGGCGGGTTCATCGGGGCCGAGGTCGCCGCGGCGGCTCTCGTGCACGGCACCGAGGCCATCATCGTCGAGGCGCTGCCGGGCCTGCTCACGCCGCTCGGTGCCGAGGTGGGTGGCGTGGTGCAGCGGCTTCACCACGACGCAGGTGTCAAGGTGCTCACCGGCACCCCCGTCACCTCGGTGGACGCCCACGACGACGGTGCGTCCGTCGAGCTCGCGGACGGGCGCGCGCTCACCGCCGACCTCGTCGTCGCCGGATTCGGGGCGCGGCTCAACTCCGAGACGCTCGGGGAGCTCGCCACCCCGGATGGCGTTCATTGCGACGACCACGGAAGGGTCGTGGGCCATCCCGGGCTGTGGGCGGTCGGCGACATCTCGGCGTGGTTCGACCCGAGGTCAGGGACGCACATGCGCCGCGAGCACTGGTCGTCGGCCAGCGACCAGTCGGCCATCGTCGCCCACGCGATCCTCGGCCTCGAGGCCGAGCGCTTTCTGGAGTCGCCGCCCTACTTCTGGACCGACCAGCCGGGAGTCAAGGTCCAGCTCATCGGCTGGCCGGAGCTGGCAGACCGCGAGGGCTGGCTGGAGATCGACGATGCCGAGCCGAGGTCGGTCTATGCCTGGCACCGGGGTGACGACCTCGTGGCCGCTGCCGTGCTCGGCAAGCCCCGGCTGTTCGTGCAGCTCCGCAAGGAGCTCATCGCACTGGGCCGACCCTAGGGCGATCAGCCCTCGACGACCCGGAACTCGCCGAGTGAGCCCGTCAGCCGCTCTGCGGAGATCGTGACGAACGGCGGCCCGTCCAGACCGAGTGCGCGGGCGCGGTCGGCCATCGGGTGCTCGCCCCAGCCGAACGTCGTCCCGCGACCACGGCCCATGCGCACCCCGCGACCGCGCAACGAGGCCTTGCCACGCAACAACTGACCGGCGTGCGGACCGTCCTCGGCACGGGCCAGCATCGGCGAGATGAGCGGGACCGGGAGCGGAAGCGCGGGGCCTCCGGTGCGAATCGTCGCGTCCATGACCGCTGTGTCGCCGTCGCGCATGGACAGGGTGGATCGGGAGCCGCCGACGTCGGCCCTCGACGTCATCAACCACTTGGGCAGGCCCCAGATCTCCCGGCCGGCCTCGCGGGTGAACCCTTGGGTGACCGGAAGATCGAGGGTGAACAAGCCCGGACCGCCTGGTCCGTCGGCGAGCACGGAGAGACCGACCTCGTCGTAGTCGCCGAGCACGAACTCGCGGTAGACGACCAGCATCAGCAACGCGAGCCCGGTGTCGCGGAAGCCCGCCGACCGTAGGCCGTACGGCTCGAGCTGGGCGTCGACGACCGTCCGGGACGGACGCCACAGGGCACCGGCGAACGACGCTGCCTCGATCCGCACCGGCAGGTCGATCTGCCGCCCCTGGACCTCCCAGACGTCGGGTGCGGGATGTGTGGCCACGGCTGCTCCTCAGGGTTGGTCGGAGAAGTCGGGTGGGCGCTTCTCGGTGAACGCGGCGGTTCCCTCGGCGAAGTCCGACGCTGCGAGCAGGCCGAGCTGGCCCTCCCGTTCGAGTGTGAAAGCCGCATCGAGGGCACCGAGCGTCGCCGTGTTGATGGCGTGCTTCGTCCGCGCGTAGCCGACCATCGGGCCGGCGCGGAGCTTGGAGATGACGTCTTCGACGTCGTCGTCGAAGGTCTCGGCGTCGAACAGGTGAGTGACGAGCCCGAGCAACTCGGCCCCGTCGGCGTGGAGTCGCTCGGCGAGCAGCGCCATGCGCATGGCCTTCGCGCGGCCGGCCGACGCCGCGACCAGCGCGGTCGCGCCGCCGTCGGGCATGAGCCCGATCTTGGTGAAGGCCAGCATGAAGAACGCCTTGGAGCTGGCGAGCACGAGGTCGGCGGACAGGGCGACGGAGACGCCGACACCCGCACACGGACCCTGGACGATGCTGACCACGGGTCGCGGCACGTCACGGATCGCGGCAACGAGGCGGCTGGCGCCGTCGAGCGTTGCTGCGGGCCCCTCATCGTCGGCAAGCTCGCCGCCGCCACCGATGTCGGCCCCGGAGCAGAACGCGCGTCCGGCGCCCGACAGGACGATGACGTGGACGCCGGGCTGGGAGCCAGCGTTCTCCACGGCGTCGGCCATGTCCTCGAGCACGTCGGCCGTGACGGCGTTGAGGGAGTCGGGCCGGTTGATCTCGATGCGGAGGGCGCCGTCGTCGAGGGTCACGCGCACCTGTTCTCCGCTGCGGGTACCGGTCGTGCTCTCCGTGGTGCTTGTCATACTGTCCACTCTCGCTCGTCTCAACCGTTCGTTCGCTCTCGAAGGATAGTTCTTCATGGACATCAGCTCTCGCGTCGCCCTCGTCACGGGTGGGGCCTCCGGCCTCGGTCGTGCCACCGCCGAGTCGTTCGTCGATGCCGGGGCCCAGGTCGTCATCGTCGACCTTCCAGGCTCACCCGGCGAGGAGGTCGCAGCGAGCCTCGGCGAGAGCGTGAGGTTCGCGCCCGCAGATGTCCGTGACGCCGAGGCCGTCACTGCGGCGCTCGACGTGGCCGCCGAGCTCGGTGACCTGCGCGTCGCCGTCAACTGCGCCGGCACCGGCGACGCCATCAAGACGGTCGGCAAGCAGGGGGCCTACCCGCTCGAGGCCTTCCAGCGCATCATCGAGATCAATCTCATCGGTACGTTCAACGTCATCCGCCTCGCCGCCGAGCGCATGAGCCGGCTCGACCTGGTGGGTGAGGAGACCAGAGCCGAAGAACGAGGTGTCATCGTCAACACGGCGTCGGTCGCCGCGTTCGACGGCCAGATCGGCCAAGCCGCCTATTCCGCGTCCAAGGGCGGCATCGTCGGCATGACGTTGCCGATCGCCCGCGACCTCGCCTCGTTGGGCATCCGCGTCGTCACCATCGCGCCGGGCCTGTTCCACACCCCGCTGCTCGCGTCCCTTCCCGAGGAAGCCCTCGTGTCGCTCGGCCAGCAGGTGCCGCACCCGAGCCGCCTGGGCGACCCGTCGGAGTTCGCCGCTCTGGCCGCGCACATCGTCGCCAACCCGATGCTCAACGGCGAGACCATCCGTCTCGATGGCGCCATCCGCATGGCACCGCGTTGATCGATCTGGGTTGATCGACCTGGGCTGGTCGGCGCTCGACTCGCGACCCCAGCGGTTCCGTCAGACGATGGCTCGTGGGCGGCGCAACCCGGCGCCCCTGGACCGGAGGTCAGGATGACCGAGACACCGCAGGAGAACGAAGCTCAGCCCGGCGAAGAGGTCGACGCCGACGATGCCGGCGTGCCGGACGACTCGGAGGGTCCAGACGTTCCGGCCAACCCGGACGAGAGCGCCGAGTCACCCGACACCCCGAAGAACCCGACGGCCGACCAGCCGGAGGGCACGGAAGGCGTCGAGGGGGCCGATCCCGACGACGATGACGACGAGAGCACCGAGGAGATGGCCGAGACCGATGATGAGTCCGAGGCCTCCGACGACGACTCCGACACTGATACTGGTGACGACGACTCCGGAGACGACACAGACGACTCGGAGGCCGACGACTCGGACCATGACTCGGACGACGGCTCCGACGTTGCCGACGACATCGGCGCCCCGACGAAGCCGGCCGAACCGGCTTGACGTACATCGCCGGCGTTCCGCGGGCAACGGCGTGCTCGTCGCCTGCGCCGGGCTCTCCCGCAATCGCGGCTACGTCACGGTCGACCAGGCTCACACCGGTCGTGTCATCGGCTCGGCGTTGACGAGGTGGACCGGGCTGGTCCTGTCCACCCGTTCGGGACCGACACCCGCACCGGTGCGCTGGGTTACTGCGAGCGGCTGGGCATGACCGGCCAGGCGACGATGCACGTGTGGGAGAAGTCGCTCAGTCCCAGCGCGCCCGACGCGACTTCTTGATGTCGCCGCGACGCTTCTTGGCGTCGAGCCGCCGCTCGACCGACCCGCGGGTCGGTCGCGTCGACCGACGAGGCTTGGGCGGCACCATCGCCTGCGTCACGAGCTCTTCGAGGCGGACGCGGGCAGCCTCCCGGTTGCGGTGCTGGGAGCGGTAGCGCGACGACACCACGGTGATGGTGCCGTCGGCCAGGCGAGAACGCAGTCGTCGGGCGACGAGCTCCTTCTGGGTGTCGGTGAGAGTCGTGGTGGCGTCGAGCGACCAGCTCAGCTCGACACGGGTGTCGGTGGTGTTGACGTGCTGCCCGCCTGCGCCCGACGACCGCGAGAACCTCCACGACAGCTCGCTGTCGGGCAGACGCACTCGGCCATGGAGGCTCACCAGCCCAAGGATGCCGTACCCGGTTCCCCGGTCGGCGCCGGCTACTGGAGGGTGATGTCCGCGATGACCAGCGGCGGACAGGCGATGACCTCGCCGATGAACGAGAAGATCGCATCGAGGCCGCTCAGGGAGGCGATGTGCCGGTGCCCTCGCGGCGGCGCTGCTGGCCGTCATCGCCCCGTCGTCCGCCATGGCCGACGACGTCTCGGGCCCGTCCGTCTCGACGCCCCAAGCGCAGCTCGACGGGGCACTGACCTGTTCCGACGGCCTCCACGACACCACCCGGGATCCGGTCCTGCTCACGCCTGCCTTCTCCACCGACCAGGAGTCGTACGGCTGGAACTACCTGCGCGCCCTGCCGTCTGCCGGCATCCCGACCTGCGGCCTCTCGCTTCCGGATCACGGGTACGGCGACCTGCAGATCGGCGCCGAGTACGTCATGAGCGCCGTGCGTCGGATGCATCATCGTCCCGCAGCCGAAGGCGAGTCGGCTGGACGGAGCGGCCAACATCGTTCTGCAGTCCATCTGTCCGCTGCGCCCGGTGGAGCACTTCACGATCCTCGGGGACAACCTCACCTACCGCCTGGTCCGCGATGCGCTCGACCCCGCCGGGCCCGCTGACCTGCGTCGCGTCCCGGCCGGCACCTGTCAGACCGTCACCACGCCGGGTGTCTCACCGGATGCGCTGCGCGCGGGCGTGGGCGCCGTCACCGGCGCTGCGCGGCAGGTCCCGACGACCGCGGTCTTCTCGGAGCCGGCTCTCGCCGGCTATGCGGCGGCAGGCTGAGCAACCGCCTATGACTCGTCGTCGGCGAGGATGCGGTACATCGCCTTGCGCGCGTCATCGAGGACGACGCTGGACTGCGCCTGCTGAGCAGGAGTGCCGGAGCACATGACCTGGCGCCAGGCCGCGACGAAGGCCTTGAGCGCCTGCGCGGCCTCGCGTTCGACGGATCCGTCTCCGCCGCGGGAGTCCTCCCACGGGGTGCCGAGCTCGTCGCGGTGCTCCTCGACGTACTCTCGACCGGCTTCGGTCAGCGTCGCGGTCTTGCGGCCGTCGACGCGGTCGAACTCGATGAGTCCTTCGTCCTCGAGCTGTTGCAGGACTGGGTAGATGGAGCCCGGGCTGGGAGTCCAGGCGCCGTCGCTGCGCTCGGCGATGTCCTGGATCAGCTGGTAGCCGTGGGCTGGATGCTCGGAGAGCAGCAGCAGCGAGGCGGCTCGCACATCGCCGCCTCGGCCGCCACGTCGGCGCCCACGTCGGCGACCGGAGTGGCCGTAGCCGTGCCCGAACGCGGGGCCCATGTCCCAGACGAAGTCTCGGGAGTCTTCTCGGCGGCCCCGTCGACGGTCGTCGGGGCGGCGCTGGGGGGAATCGGTGTTGCGCATGAGGGTCTCACTTTCTTTCGATACATAAACGATATATCGGATATGTATCGAAAGCAAACCCTCAGCGGTGCTGCGTCAGCCGCCGCCCGACACGTAGTTGTTGAGCTGGTCGCGCTCGAACTCGAGCTGGCCCATGCGGTGCTTGACGGCGTCGCCGATGCTCAGCACCCCGACGAGCGACTCGCCGTCGAGCACTGGCACGTGCCGCACGCGGTACTCGGTCATGATCGACATGAGGGAGCCGAAGGAGTCGTCAGGGGCGCACACGCGGACGTCCGACGTCATGATCTGCTCCACGGTGATGGCGCTCTGGTCGTCGAAGTCGCGGAGCTTGCGTACGACGTCGCGCTCGGAGACGATCCCGAGCATCGTGCTGCCGTCGTTGCTGACCACCAGGGCGCCGACGTTGTGCTCGGCCAAGGCGTCGAGGAGCTCGGCCAAGGTGGCCTCGGGCCGGATCGTGTAGATGGAGCCGGATCCCTTGGACGACAGGACATCACCCACGCGCATGAGTCACCCTTCTTTCGGTTCTTGAACTGTATCCCCGTGTGGACCACGTCATGGCGAAGGGCGGGCGATTCAGGGAGTGTCCGGGTCGCCCCACGAACGGGAGAAGTCGAGCGTGCGCACGTTGTCGTCGCTGCTCTTCGTCGTGTCGTCGAGCGCGTCCTCCGGCTCGTCGGTCCAGGACGAGTCGGGCGGGCCGTCGTCGGGGAAGTGGCCGAGGTACGCCATGGCCGCGTCGTGCAGTCGTCCGTTGGTGGCGAGCGCGCTGGGTCCCCATGGTCCCGGCTGACCGGCCAGGCTCGTGAACGTGCCGCCCGCCTCACGCACGACGACGTCGAGCGCGGCCATGTCCCACAGCTTCAGCTCGGGCTCGGCAGCGATGTCGACCGCTCCCTCGGCGAGCATCATGTACGACCAGAAGTCGCCGTAGGCGCGAGTGCGCCAGCAGCGACGCAGCAGCGCGGCGAAGCCCTCCGCCTTGTCGATGTGCTCCCAGCTGCTGGCCGAGCTGTACGACATCGAGGCGGCGTCGAGGTCGGACACCTGGGACACGCGGATCTCGCGGGCGTGCATGAACGACTTGCCGGTGAACGCGCCGCCGTTCTTCGAGGCCCACCAGCGTCGACCGAGCGCAGGAGCCGAGACGCAGCCGGCGACGATCTCGCCGGCCTCCTCGAGGGCGATCAGCGTCGCCCAGACGGGCACACCTCGCATGAAGTTGGCGGTGCCGTCGATCGGATCGATGATCCAGCGTCGCTCGTGCGAGCCGGTGGAACCCTCGACCTCGCCGTGCTCCTCACCGAGGACGACGTCGCGCGTGCGAGCCGAGCGGAGCTGGCGGCGGATGGCTTCCTCGACGGCCTCGTCGGACTCGGTCACGTACGTCATGTCCGGCTTCGTCGACACCTGGAGATCGATCGCGCCGAAGCGGTCCATCGAGAGGTTGTCGGCGTTGTCGGCCAGGACGTGAGACAGGCGGACGTCGTCGTTCCACGAGTGGGCCATGCGGCTTAGGGTACGGTGAAATCGACCGCGACCACGGTCATGAGCCTGCTGGAGGCGACTCTTGTTCGGTTCGTTCGACGGACTCCCGATCCACGCGCTGGTCGTGCACGGAGCGGTCGTCCTCACGCCCCTCGCAGCCCTGCTCGGCATTGCCCTCCTCCGCCCTGCGTGGCGCTTGACGTTGCGCTGGCCGCTCGCCATGGCCACCGCGGTGGCCACCGTCACGGTCTTCGTCGCCCGCCAGAGTGGCGAGGTGCTCGAGGTCGCACTCGGTGATCAGCTCAAGGGCAGTGCCGCCGGCAAGGCCGTCGATCGGCACCAGGAGCTGGCCGACCGACTCTGGGTCTGGCTGCTCGTGTTCCTCGCCGTCACCGTCATCGCAGCGCTTGTGCTGCCGCGGCTGACCAACCCGCTGGCGGGTGGGGCGGTGTCGATCATCGTTGCAGCGCTCGCCGTCGTGGTCATGGTCATGGTCGGTCTGACTGGGCACCAGGGCTCGAAGGCCGTCTGGAACGCCGACGGGTCCTTCGACTACTCGGGCGACTAGCCGGTCAGTCCGCGGCCTCGCGGCTGGCGAGGATGCGGCGGAACGACTCGACGCGGTCGGCCCGGAGGCGGCCGTCGGCCACGCCGACATCGAGGGCGCACTCCGGTTCGGTCGCCGCATGGGTGCAGCCGCGCGGACATTCGGCACTGACGTCGTCGAGGTCGGGGAAGGCCGTGATGACGTCCTTCACCTCCACGTGGGCGAGCCCGAACGACCGGAAGCCGGGGGTGTCGATGATCCAGCCACCCTCGGGCAGCTCGAGCACCATGGTGGACGTCGAGGTCTGGCGTCCACGACCACTGATCGCATTGACGTGGCTGGTGGCGCGGTAGGCGTCGGGAACCAAGGCGTTGACCAGCGTGGACTTGCCGACGCCGCTGTGTCCGACGAGCACGCTGGTGCGATCACGGAGTGCATCCCTGATGTCGCCGAGGTCGCCGTCGCGGCGGGTCACCACGACTCGGACGTCGAGTGGCTCCAACAGCCGGACGACCTCCTCGGCCGGCGCGAGGTCGGACTTCGTGAGGCACACCAGTGGCTCCATGCCGGCGTCGAACGCCGCGACCAGGCAGCGGTCCACGAGCGCGAGGCGCATCGGCGGGTCGGCGAGGGCCGCGACCACGACGAGCTGGTCGGCGTTGGCCACGACCACGCGCTCGATCGGGTCGTCGTCGTCGGCCGTACGGCGCAGCACCGTGCGGCGGGGGAGCACCTCCACGATGCGAGCCAGGCTGCCGTCATCGCCGCTGATGTCGCCGACGACCTTGACCTCGTCGCCCACCACGACGCCTTGCCGCCCGAGCGGGCGCGACTTCATCGCGGTGACCACGCGCTGCTCATCGCCGACCACCACGGTGTAGCGACCGCGGTCGATCGTGATGACGCGTGCCACTTCAGCGTCGTCGTAGTTCGGACGGTCCTTGGTGCGTGGGCGCGAGCGGCGACGTGGTCGCTCGAAGGCGGCGTGCTCGTCGTCCTCTCTCACGCGAGGAGTCTCTCCCACACCGTCGCGAAGTCGGGGTACGTCTTCGCCGTCGTGCCGACGTTCTCGATGAGCAGACCCTGCACGCGAAGACCGAGCACGACGGCTGCCTGCGCCATGCGGTGGTCGTCGTAGGTGCCGAACACCCCGCCGTGCAGAGGTCGCGGCCGGATGAGCAGGCCGTCGGCGAGCTCCTCGACATCGCCGCCGAGCCGGTTGAGTTCGGCCGCGAGGGCGGCCAGCCGGTCGGTCTCGTGGCCGCGCAGGTGGGCCACGCCGGTCAGCCGTGACTCGCTCTCGGCCAGTGCGGCCAGGGCCGCGACGACAGGCGTGAGCTCGCCGACGTCGTGCAGGTCGAGCTCGACTCCGTTCAGTCCGTCGCCCGCGGTGAACGCCATGTCGCCGCCGTCTCGCTCTGCTCGGCCGCCGAACGCCGCGGCGATACGGCGCCAGGCATCGCCGGCCTGCGTCGTGACCCCCGGCCAGCCGAGGACGCGCACCGACCCGCCGGTGGCGAGCGCAGCCGCGACGAAAGGACCGGCGTTCGACAGGTCGGGCTCGACGTCGGCGTCGCGTGCAGCGATCGCGCCAGGACGCACGACCCACCGGTCCGGCTCAGAGTCGTCCACATCGATGCCGCGGTGCCGCAGCTCGGCGACGGTCATCTTCACGTGTGGCTGCGACGGGAGGGAGGTGCCGGTGTGGCGCAGGTCGAGTCCATGCTCGAACCGGGGAGCGGTCAGCAGCAGGGCCGACACGAACTGGCTGGACGCCGACGCGTCGATCTCGAGCTGCCCACCCTCGACGTGGCCCGTCCCGTGGATCGTGAACGGCAACGCCGAGCGTCCGCCGTCGTCGACCGAGACGCCCAGCGCGCGAAGTGCCGTGATCGTGGTCGACATGGGGCGCACGCGGGCACGCTCGTCGCCGTCCAGCGTGACCGAGGCGCCGGTCAGGGCTGCGATCGGCGGCACGAACCGCATCACGGTGCCGGCCAGGCCACAGTCGACGGCGATGTCACCCATCGCCGGATGCTGAGCCGGCGAGACGGTCCACACGTCGCCGTGGCGCTCCACACGCACACCCAGGGAGGCGAGGGCGTCGACCATCAGGTCGGTGTCACGCGAGGCCAACGGACGGGTCAGCACCGACGGCCCGTCACCGAGAGCGGCAAGCACCAGCAGACGGTTGGTGAGGGACTTCGAGCCCGGCACGAGCGCCTGCGCGTGGAGAGGCGTCGCGCGGTGCGGCGCAGGCCAGAGCCGGGTCTCGTTCATCGCGCTCACTCTATCGGCGCGAGCGCTGCGCGAACGTCAGCCGCGAAGGTGGTCGATGCCGTCGTGGACCTTGTCCTTGGCATCGACGACGCGGTCCTTGGCCCGCCGTCCGATGAACTTCTTGTGCGGGTCCGGGTCGAGGGTCGCCATCAGCAGACCGCCGATCATCGACACGTTCTTGAGGAAGTGGATGGTCTGGTTCTGGCGGGCGGTTGCGTCGCCGTGGTTCCAGAACGGATGGCCGACCGCGGTGGTGGGCACCAGGGTGCCGGCGAGGACGAGCGCGGACAGCCGTGGCACGTGGCCCGTGGCGAGCGCTGTTCCCGCGGCGACGTGGACGACGCCGTTGATGCGCACCAGGTTGGCGTCGGACACCTTCACGTCGGGCGCCAGCTTGTGCAGCAGCTCGGCGACCGGCTCGGCCTTGGGAGCCATCGCCGGGGCGTTCCGGAGCGCGTTCACCCCTCCATACACGAACATCGAGGCGAGCATCGGACGGGCGACGGTGCGCAGAAGGGTCATGTCCTCATTCTCACCCGGCTCGTTGAGCCTGTCGAAACGAGCGACTCGTCACCGATTCCGGTGTCGGTGCGTTGTGAAAGGCTGGTTCCATGTGCGGCCGCTACGCCACCACCCGGACGTCCGCGTCACTCAACGATGCCTTCGGCGCCGAGCTCGCCGACTCGTTCGTCGAGCTCGAGGCCGACTTCAACATGGCCCCCACCAAGCTCGCGCCCATCGTCATCGCCCGTCCGCCCGGCGGAGGTGCCGGGCGGCGGGCAGCCTCGAACGGCGACGACGGGTCGCCGACGCGCGAGCTGCTCACCGCCAAGTGGGGCTTGGTGCCCAGCTGGGCCAAGGACCCGTCCATCGGCAACCGCATGATCAACGCCCGCAGCGAGACGGTCGCCGAGAAGCCCGCGTTCAAGAAGGCGTTCGGCAAGCGCCGCGCGATCGTCCCGGCCGACGGCTATTACGAGTGGTACGAGACCGAAGGCGATCCTGACGCACCCCAGGAGCAGGCCGAGAAGAAGGCACCCAAGCAGCCCTTCTACATCACGCCCAAGGACCGCTCGGTGCTGGCGATGGCCGGTCTCTACGAGTTCTGGCGCCCAGACCATGACGCTGAGGCCGCCGAGGAGTGGCTCATCACCTACACGATCCTCACCACCACTGCGGCCGACGACCTCGGCCACCTGCACGACCGCATGCCGCTGATGCTCGAGCCCGACGCCTTCGAGTCGTGGCTCGATCCCGTGCCGCATCCCGCCGACGAGCTTCTGAGCTTGCTGGTGCCGGCAGCGCCCGGTCGCCTCGACGCCTGGCCGGTGTCGACCGCCGTCAACAACCATCGCCACAACGGACCTGAGCTCATCGAGCCCCTCCCGCCGGAATAGCGCACCCGGCGGTCTTGTTCTTGGCACCAGAGGAGGTGCCATGCAGACATGTGCTGAACGCACGCGTGAGGTGTCCGTCACGCCGCTGCGAGTCGGTGAGCGTCGTGGTCCGGGAGTAGGCTGGCTGACGATGACCGACACCCCTGCAGACCTCGACACCCCCGAGGTCGAGCCCGAGCCCGTCGACCTCGACACCGAGACGCCCGAACAGCGGCAAGCGCGGTTCGAGGCTGATGCGCTGCCCTTCCTCGACCAGCTCTACTCGGCCGGTCTGCGCATGACGCGCAGCCCCCACGACGCCGAGGATCTCGTGCAGGAGACGTACGCCAAGGCGTTCAGCGCGTTCCACCAGTTCACGCCCGGCACCAACCTCAAGGCGTGGTTGTACCGCATCCTCACCAACACGTACATCAACACGTACCGCAAGAAGCAGCGCCAGCCCCAGCAGATCACCGACGAGATCGAGGACTGGCAGGTCGCGGCCGCCGAGTCACACTCCTCGTCCGGCCTCAAGTCCGCCGAGATGGAGGCGCTGGAGCACCTTCCCGACAGCGACGTCAAGGCGGCTCTGCAGCAGCTTCCCGAGGACTTCATGTACGCCGTGTACCTCGCTGACGTCGAGGGATTCCCGTACAAGGAGATCGCCGAGATCATGGACACGCCGATCGGCACGGTCATGTCCCGCCTCCACCGCGGCCGCCGTCAGCTGCGCGAGCTGCTCTCCGACTACGCGCGCGAGCGCGGCATGGCCGTCACCGGAGCAGGTGAGCAGACGTGAGCTGCGACAACTGCGAGACGGCACTGCAGAACCTCTACGTCTTCCTCGACGAGGAGATCGACACCGCCAGCTACGACGAGATCCAAGCCCACATCGACAACTGCTCGTCGTGCCTGACCGCCTACGACCTTGAACGTGTCGTCAAGGCCCTGGTCTCACGCTCCTGCACCGAGAAGGCACCGGAACCACTGCGCGCCAAGGTGTTGTACTCGATCCGCACCGTTCAGGTCCAGGTCACCGAGAAGCGCGCCACCTGAGACCCTTCGCCCGATGACAAGACCCCCGTCCGGTGGACGGGGGTCTTCTGCTCTCTGAACTACGCGTTGGGGCGCTTGCCGTGGTTCGCGTTCTTCTTGCGACGCGCGCGACGCTTGCGGCCGGTCTTGCCCATGGTCTTTCCCTTCCATGACACGGATGCTTCAGCGATCAGTCTCCCACACCCGACCCGGCCATCCGCGAGAGGAACCGCTCACGGTCGACCACGATCCGGCGTACCTCACCCGTGGCGAGCACGGTGCCGTCGTCGTCATGGGCCACCACCTGGAAGCGGACCAGTCGACCGTCCCGGTGCATGACGGTGGCCGTGGCGGTGACTTCGGCACCGACCGAGCTCGCGGCGAGGTGCTCGATCTCGACGCGCGTGCCGAGGCTCGTGCTGGCCACGTCGAGGTCCAGTGCGGCGCAGGTCGCTTCCTCCATCCAGGCGAGAAGGCGCGGGGTGGCGAGCACGTCGAGGTCGCCGCTGCCGAGGGCCAGGGCCGTGTCCTCGTCGGCGACGGTGTGCGTCACCGCGCGCGTGGAGGGCTGAAAGCTCATGGCTCACTCTCCCACGAGCCGGAGGGCAAACGCCCAGAGAACGACGTCGGGGAATGGCGACCAGTCGAGCTCGGGACGCCGCACGAACCCCCGTGAGACGTACAGGCGGTGGGCCGCCGCCATGGTCGGGAGCGAGCTCAGCAGGACCTCCGCCAGGCCGGTGCCCCGGGCCTCGTCGAGGCACCAGTCGACGAGTGCCGAACCGACCCGGCGACCCCGTGCCTCGGGAGCGACGCTGAGGGTGCGGAACTCACCTTGGTCGTCGCGGGTCGAGATCTCGCGGAAGGGCGAGCCGGGCGGGCACCAGGTGACGGTGCCGAGCAGCTCGTCGCCCGGCGCGGGTGCCGGGCCCGGGGCGGCGAGAGGTACATCCACGGCGACGACGAGGATCCCGTCGCGGGCACGGGTGCCGCCGTCGGCCAGCCACTCGGCGTACTCGTGGTCGAACGATCCGTCGGGATTGGTGAGGTGACCGTCGGCGTCGTAGCTGGCGACCGTCAGGGCACCGACAGCATCTGCCTCGTCTGGTCGCGCCCGTCGCAGCAGGAAGTCAGACACCGGTGGTGGCGCGCGGGTACATCGCGGTGACGTCGGTGATGACGTTGACGAGGTACGGGACTCCGGACGCAAAGGCCCGATCGAGGGCGGGCCCGATCTGTCGCGGGTCGGTGACCATCTCGCCACCTCCGCCGAGGGCGGTGACGACCTGGTCATAGCGGGTGTTCGGCGCGAGGTCGGCGGCGACGTCGTAGCCATAGAGGAAGTTCATCGGGCCCTTCTCCAGACCCCACGCGGAGTTGTTGCCCACGACCATCACCACGGGCAGGTTGTGCCGGACGAGCGTGTCGACATCGATGAGTGACATGCCGGCGGCGCCGTCACCGTAGAGCAGCACGACTTGGCTGGAGGGCCGCGTGATGCGGGCCGCCATCGCCGCGCCCATACCAGCGCCGAGGCAGCCGTATGGCCCGGGGTCGAGCCACCCGCCAGGACGTTGCGGCTCGACGAACTTGCCGGCGAACGACACGAAGTCGCCGCCGTCGCCGATGACGATCGCGTCGTCGGCGAGGCGGGGCAGCAGCTCGCCGTAGATGCGGGCCGGGTGCACGGGATCGGCCTCGGCCAAGAGCAGCTCGGCGTCGCGTTCGGCCGCGGCGCCGACGCCGGCCTGCAGGTCGGTGAGCCAGTCGCTCCAGTCGGGTCGTTCGCCGAATCGTCCCTGGAGGTCGGCGAGGATGCCGTCGAAGCAAGCGCTCAGGTCGCCCGCTGCCGACGCACCGAGAGCGGCGTGGGTGGCGACCTGACCGGGGGAGTCGGCGATGTGCACCGTCTGGGCCGTGGGGGCGCCGTCCTTGCCGCCGAAGACGCCGTAGCCGAGGCGGAAGTCGAGCGGCGTACCCACCACGATCGCGAGGTCGCAGCGCCCGAGCGCCTGGGAGCGCGCCTTGGTGACCAGCTGCGGGTGACCGCCGGGCACGATGCCGCGGCCCATGCCGTTCGCGATCACCGGGACGCCGGACTCCTGGACGAAGCGGAGCGCGGCCTCCTCGGCCCCGTCGGCCCACGCGTCGGTGCCGAGGATCAGCACCGGGCGGGTCGATGTCGCGAGCAGCTCGGCGACGCGACCGAGACCTTCGGGGTCCGGTTCGATCGCCGGCGTGGTGCTGCCGGTCGACGGAGTGGCGAACGCGGCCTGGTCGAAGAACTGGTCCATCGGGATGTCGACGAACGTGGGTCCGCGGTGCGACGATCCGGCGAGGTTGAACGCCTCGTCCATGGTGGGGGCGATGTCCTCGACCAGATGTGCCGTGGTGGCCGACTTGGTGATCGTCTCGAAGATCGGTGGCTGGTCGAGCTCCTGGAGGCTGCCGCTGCCCCAGCGCGCGGCCGGCGCGCGCCCGCCGACGACCACGACCGGAGAGCCGGAGAATCTTGCCTGCGCCACCGGGCTGACGCCGTTCGTGACTCCGGGACCCGCGGTCAGCACGGCGAGACCGGGCGTCCGTGTCAGCTTGCCGATGGCCTCGGCGGCGAACACGGCCGTGGGCTCGTGCCGCACGTCGACGATCGGCATCGCGGGAACAGTCGTCACGGCGGCGTCGTACATGGGGAAGACGTGCGCGCCGGAAAGCGTGAACATCGTCGAGACGCCGTGCGCGCGGGCGACATCGAGGGCGTGCACGCCGCCATGCGCGGTGGGTGCGTCCTCGGTGGAGGGGGTGGTGGTCTGGTCCTGTTCGGCCTGCGTCATGCGAGCACGCTACT
Organism: Aeromicrobium sp.; assembly: GCA_051005615.1. Lineage (GTDB taxonomy): Bacteria > Actinomycetota > Actinomycetes > Propionibacteriales > Nocardioidaceae > Aeromicrobium. The sequence continues at coordinate 23,604 of JBPCJE010000032.1, read as the reverse complement.
CGACCGGTTTTGCCCGGGTGGTCGGTCGGTAGAGCCACGGGCTCTCGGCGCGGATCTGGTCGAGCACGGCGAGCAGCATGTCTGCTCGGTGCGCAGGCTGCTCGGCGAACAGCTCGGCGTCCCTGAGCAGGTCTGCTCGCCCCTGCACGCCGAGGGCGAGCTGGAGGTGGAGCGCCCGGAGGAAGGCGGACGTGTTGCCGGCGGCCGGCGACGGCCACTCGGCCTCGACGTGCCCGCGGGTGCGCGGCGGCTGGATGCCACCGCCGAGCCGAGCCAGCCACGGCTCGACGATGCCCGGGTCGAGGGCGTTGCGGTGCAGCAGTGTCATGACGGCATAGGCCAGACGGTCGTCCTCGCCGTGGCGCCAGATGTACGACGTCGGGGTGAGCACGCGGTCCGCGATGACGTCGAGCAGCACGGTGAGCTCGAGCCGCCCGAAGTGTCGCGAGCGTGCCAGCGCGGCAAGCAGGTCCGCACCGTGCGCGATGGCGTGGGCCCAGCCCTGCTCGGGCAGCCAACCGCGGTGGTCCTGCTCACGGACGTACCAGCTGGTGGCGCGGTCGCCCCAGTCGAGCACGGACGACGCCGACATCAGGTGCGCGTTGTTGTCGCGGCCGATGATCTCGGCCAGCATCAGGGCGCTGTAGCTGCGGCGCATCACCGAGACGTCACCGTCGTGGCCAAGTCCGTAGCGGAGACCGGGCACGATGCCGTCGCCGAGCCCGGAGAGCAGGTCGTCGTACACACCCTTGGTGACCCAAGTGGTCAGAAGTGGATAGGCAAGGTCCTCGCGCAGACGCGGGTTGGGGTGACCCAGCATCTCGACCAGCTCGACCGTGAGCTCGTCCAGCGAGCGGTCCACCGGCACTTCACGGCCGGTCGCCATCACGGCCTGCCAGTACGCCTCGGACACCTGATCCATCGTGCCAGAACCAAGGTGGCCTGCCACCCCGCACTACCCTGACCTCGTGCCCACACTGGACGACATCGCCCGGTTCCAGACGACGTTGTCGCGCGATGAAGTCGCCTGGCTGCAGGCCCTGGTCACGGACTGGCAGATCATCGCCGACCTCGCCTTTTCCGACCTCGTCCTCTGGGTGCCCGACGCCGAGTCGAAGGGCATGTGGGCGGCGGCGCAGATCCGCCCGACCACCGGGCCGACCACCTTGCTCGAGGACGTCGTCGGCACCTTCATGCCGACCAAGCGGGCACCGGCTCTGCAGCACGCCCTCAGCACCGGTGAGCTGGGCGAGTCCGTCGCCGCCGACGACCATGAGGGAGCAGAGGTGCACGAGGAGCTGGTGCCGGTGCGCAGGGGCGGTGAGGTCTGCGGCGCGGTCGTCCTCCGCAGCGTGTCCATCGGCACTCGGTCGTCCGGCGCCCTTGAGGGCACGTACCGGGAGTCCGCTGCGAAGCTCGTCCAGATGATCCACCGGGGTGATTTCCCGCTGCGCGGCGCCCGGTCCGAGCTGGCCGACTCCATGCGGGTGGGTGATGGTTTCCTGCGGGTGGGCGCCGATGGGCTCGTGATGTACGCGAGCCCGAACGCACAGTCGGCCTACCGGCGCCTCGGACTGGTCGAGGACCTCGTCGGTTCCGACATGGCCGCGATCACGACGGCCTTGGTCGACGACCGTCCGACCGACCGTGGAGCCTCTGGTCTCTTTGCCGTCGGCGGCACCCACGGCGAGTCGGAGGTGGAGAACACCAGAGCGTCGCTGCTCGTGCGCGTGATCCCGCTGACCAGCAACGGTACGTCGGCCGGCTCGATCGTGCTGCTGCGCGACGTCACCGAGCTGCGGCTGCGAGAGCGCGAGCTGGTCTCGAAGGAGGCGACGATCCGGGAGATTCACCACCGCGTCAAGAACAACCTGCAGACCGTCGCCGCGCTGTTGCGCCTCCAAGGCCGTCGGCTCGACGCGCCAGAGGCGCGGGCGGCGCTCGACGAGGCCGTGCGTCGCGTCGGTTCCATCGCCCTCGTGCACGAGACGCTCAGCCAGTCGTTCGACGAGAACGTCGAGTTCGACGAGATCGCCGACCGGCTGCTGAGCACCGTGCTGGACGTGACCGGCCAAGGTGTCCGCGGCGAGCGCATCGGCACGTTCGGATCGATCCCAGGCGTCATCGCCACACCTCTGGCGATGGTGCTGACCGAGCTGATCCAGAACGCCACCGAGCACGCGTTCGGCGGTGCCGATCGTGGGGGTGCCGATGGTGGGGGCGGACGTCTGACGATCGCGGTCAACCGGATCCGCGACCGCCTCCGGCTTCGGGTCAGCGACAACGGGGCCGGCATGCCGTCCGGCTTCGAACCCTCCGCGGTCGGCACCGCCCAGAGCCTCGGGCTGTCGATCGTGAGCACGCTCGTTGAGTCCGAGCTCGGGGGTTCGCTGACTTTCGAGCAGGGCCCGCGCGGCGGGACGACCGTCGCCATCACCCTCACGGTGTGAGTGGCGGTGCTGTCAGGCGGTACGGATGCGGGCCCGCGCGTTGCGGCGCTTGAGCGCGCGACGTTCGTCCTCGCTCATGCCTCCCCAGACGCCATGATCCTGTCCGGACTCCAGCGCCCACTGCAGGCACTGGTCTCGGACGTCACAACGACGGCACACGACCTTGGCCTCCTCGATCTGGAGGATGGCCGGACCGGTGTTGCCGATGGGGAAGAAGAGTTCAGGGTCTTCGTCCAGGCATGCGCTGTGATGGCGCCAATCCATGACGACTCCTCCTTCCCGTGGTGGATGACGTCCGACAGCCAGTTTCCAGGGCCATCGCAGGACGTCTTGATCATGCTTTCAACAATTCCCCGGTTAGACAAGGGTTACCGCTGGGGACGCGCTGTCGAATGGATCACACGGGCCCGTACTCTGACGCCCGTGAGCGGATCGGCGAGAACGTTCCTCGGCATTGCCGCCATCCTGGTCACCATCGAGAGCGTCGTGTACGTGAGCGCCGGCGTGCTCGAGCTTTCCGATGCATCCGGCGGACTGGTCGGGGCGGGCATCGGTGCCGGAATCCTGTTCATCCTGTACGGACTGCTGCAGTTCTACGCGGCCTGGCGGGTGCGGCAGGGAAGGGCGTGGGCACGTGCGCCGTTGATCGTCACCCAGCTCATCCAGTTGCTGCTGGCCGGGGACGTCCAGCCAGAAGGCCTGCCTTGGTTGGCGTCGGTGATGGCGGTGTCGGCGCTGGTCGTGGTGGTGTGCCTGCTCGCGCCACCGGTGACCCGTGCACTGAGCGCGAACGGGTCCGTGTGAGAGACTGACGGACGGGCACAACAACCCATCGGCCCGCTCCGGCGGGCCCGTCACGCGGCCGAAAAGCGCCGCACCCGGACCCGATCGGTTCGCGGACCGACCGGCAGACTTCCAGGATCCTTCGACGAGATGGTTGCCACAGACATCGACGCACGACCCGACACCCCGGACCCGGACCCGGACGACCCCGTCTTCGCACTGCATCGCGGTGGCAAGATGGAGGTCGCGGCCACGGTGCCACTTCGCGACGCGCATGACCTCTCGCTGTCGTACACGCCCGGCGTCGCGCGGGTGTGCGAGGCGATCGCCGCTGATCCCGAGACCGCCCATGAGTACACCTGGGTCTCGAACACCGTCGCTGTCGTCACCGACGGCACGGCCGTGCTGGGGCTCGGCAACATCGGGCCGGCCGCCTCGATGCCGGTGATGGAGGGCAAGGCCGTGCTGTTCAAGCAGTTCGGCGGCGTCGACGCCATCCCGGTCGCCCTCGACACCACCGACACCGACGAGATCGTCGAGACGATCGTTCGTCTCGCTCCGACGTTCGGCGGCATCAATCTCGAGGACATCTCGAGCCCCCGGTGCTTCGAGATCGAGCGTCGGCTGATCGAGCTGCTCGACATCCCGGTCTTCCACGACGACCAGCACGGCACCGCGGTCGTGGTGCTCGCCGCGCTGCTGAACGCCGTCCGACTCACCGACCGCGACCTCGACAGCCTCAAGGTGGTCATCTCCGGAGCCGGCGCCGCGGGCGTCGCGATCACCCGTATGCTGCGCTCCGCCGGTGTCCGCAAGATCGCCATCGTCGACCGTCAGGGGGTCATCCATCTCGGCCGTGACGACCTCAACGACGTCAAGCAGTGGCTGGCCGAGCAGACGTCCGAATGGGCTCACCCCGGCTCCGTCTCCGACGCGTTGGCCGGCGCCGACGTGTTCATCGGGGTGTCCGGCGGCACCATCCCCGAAGAGGCCGTCGCCTCGATGGCGCCCGACTCCGTCGTGTTCGCGCTCGCGAACCCGAATCCCGAGGTGCACCCGGACGTTGCGCGTCGACACGCTCGCATCGTCGCCACCGGACGCTCCGACTTCCCGAACCAGATCAACAACGTGCTCGTGTTCCCCGGCATCTTCCGCGGTGCCCTCGACGTTCGCGCCACCGGCATCTCGGAGGGCATGAAGCTCGCCGCCGCGACCGCGATCGCCGAGCTCGTCGACGATGACGACCTCAGCGAGTCGTACATCATCCCGTCGCCGTTCGACCCGCGCGTGGCCACCGCCGTCGCCCGCGCGGTCACGGACACCGCTCGCCGGGAGGGCTTGGCGCGTCGGCCGTACTGATCAACCCGTTCGTCCATCTCGTGTTCGACAGGAGCTGCATGTTCGCCGTCTATGCCCAGGGTTTCAGCCAAGACGATCCGCTGTCGGGTCTCGCCATCGGGGAGCGACCTGAGCCGGAAGTGCCGGACGGATGGACGACGGTGACGGTCAAGGCATCCTCCATCAACCATCATGACGTGTGGAGCCTTCGCGGCGTCGGTCTGCGCGAGGAAGCGCTGCCGATGATCCTCGGCTGTGACGCCGCCGGCCTCGACGAGGACGGCAACGAGGTGCTCGTGCACGCGGTCATCAGCAGTCCGACGTGGACGGGTGACGAGACCCTCGACCCCAAGCGGTCGCTGCTGTCAGAACGCCACCAAGGCACGTTCGCGGAGAAGTGCGCCGTCCCGCGGCGCAACGTCATCCCGAAGCCGGCTGGACTGTCGTTCGCCGAGGCCGCGTGCCTGCCGACTGCGTGGCTCACCGCCTACCGCATGCTCTTCACCCAGTCGGGGCTGCAGCCGGGCGACTCCGTGCTCGTGCAGGGCGCAGGTGGTGGTGTCGCCACGGCGCTCATCAGCCTCGCCCGCGCAGCGGGATTCCGCGTCTACGCGACCAGCCGCGACGAGGACAAGCGCAAGCGCGCGCTCGAGATCGGCGCCCACGAGGTCGTCGAGACCGGTGAGCGCCTCCCCACCAGGGTCGATGCCGTGATGGAGACCGTGGGTGGGGCCACCTGGTCCCACTCGATCAAGTCCATGCGTCCCGGCGGCACGCTCGTCGTGTGCGGCGCCACCTCCGGCGACGCGTCACCGGCCGAGTTGACGCGCATCTTCTTCCAGCAGATGCGGGTGCACGGCTCCACGATGGGTACCAGCGACGAGCTGCGCCGACTCGCCCAGTTCATGGAGGTCACCGGCGTCCGACCGCTGATCGACCGGGAGCTCCCGATGGGCGACGCGGCCGACGGCCTCCGCGCCGTCGCCGACGGCGACGTCTTCGGCAAGATCGTCCTCACGCTCTGACTCTCGCGTCAGACAGGGGTACTCAGTCGCCGTCGTCGTCGAGGCGGGCGAGCCAGGTGGCGAGTCGCTCGACCGGGACTTCGAACTCCGGGTTCAGGTCGACGAACTCGACGAGCCGTTCGGCGAGCCAGGCGAGGCTGACGTCCTCGTCGCCACGCCGCGAGGCCAGCTCCTCGATCCCTCTGTCGGTGAAGTACATCCGTCAGGCGCTCAGCTGAACGCCTGCTCCATGAGCGTCGAGTTCTCCTCGACGTGGCGGTTGTGCGAACCCACCGACGGTGCGGATGACTCGGGACGCGAGACGCGAAGCAGCGGGAGGTCGCGGTCGAGCGCGCCGGGGTAGTGCAGCGCGACGTGCGGCCACGGCCCCTGGTTTGCCGGCTCGTCCTGCACCCAGCGCACCTCCTGGGCCGACGTGAACCGGGCGAGCTCGGCGTTGAGCTCGTCGAGCGGTCGCGGGTAGAGTTGCTCCATGCGCACGATGGCGGTGCGGTTCTGGCCCTCCTCGCGCTTCTTGCGTTCGGCCATGAGCTCCCAGGTGATCTTGCCTGAGCAGACCAGGACCCGTTCGACCTGGTCGGCCTCGACCGTGTCGTCGCCGATGATCGGCCGCCACGAGCCGGACATGAAGTCGTCAGGCTGCGAGGCCGCGGCCTTGTTGCGCAGCATCGACTTCGGAGTGAAGACGATGAGCGGACGGTGCTCGCCCTCGAGACTCTGCTTGCGCAGCAGGTGGAAGTACGAGGCCGGGGTCGACGGCTGGGCGATCGTCATCGCGTCGTCCGCGCCCAAAAGCATGAATCGCTCGATGCGCGCCGAGGAGTGGTCGGGTCCCTGGCCCTCGTAGCCGTGGGGGAGCAGCAGCACGACGCCCGACTTCTGACCCCACTTCTGCTCGCCGGCCGAGATGTACTCGTCGATGACGGACTGGGCGCCGTTGATGAAGTCGCCGAACTGGGCCTCCCAGATCGTGAGCGCCTCGGGTCGGGCCACCGAGTACCCGTACTCGAAGCCGAGCGCGGCGTACTCGCTGAGCAGCGAGTCGTAGACGTAGAACGTGGCCTGGTCCTCGTCGATGTGCGACAGCGGCGTCCATTCGCTGCCGTCCTTGCGGTCGATGATCGTCGCGAAGCGCGAGGCGAACGTGCCTCGACGCGTGTCCTGGCCGGAGATGCGGATCGGCCGGCCCTCCATCAGCAGCGAGCCCATGGCGATGATCTCGCCGGTGCCCCAGTCGATCGGACCGCCGGTGATCGACCCGGCACGACGCTGAAGCTGTGGCAGGACCTTCGGGTGCACGGTGAAGCCGTCCGGCACGCTGGTGTAGGAGTCGGCGACTGCCTTCAGCGCCTCCGGGGTGATCGCGGTGGCCAGTTCGCCCTCGTGGTCCGGCTTCTCGGGGTAGTCCGGTGTGCGCGAGTAGGCGGGGTCGGCCGACGCCTCCTTGACGTCCTTGAAGTTGCGCTCGAGCTGCGACTGATAGTCGGCCAGCACCTCCTCGGCCTCCTCGAGCGTGATGTCGCCACGACCGACCAGCGCCTCGGTGTAGAGCTTGCGTACCGACTTCTTCTGCTCGATCGTGTCGTACATCAGCGGCTGGGTGAAGCTGGGATCGTCGCCCTCGTTGTGACCGCGGCGGCGGTAGCAGACGAGGTCGATGACGATGTCCTTGTTGAATTCCTTGCGGTACTCGTAGGCCAGCCGCGCGATACGGATGCAGGCCTCCGGGTCGTCACCGTTGACGTGGAAGATCGGTGCTTGGATCATCTTCGCGACGTCGGTGCAGTAGACCGAGGACCGCGAGGACGACGGTGACGTGGTGAAGCCGACCTGGTTGTTGACCACGACGTGGATCGTCCCGCCGGTGCGGTAGCCGCGGAGCTGCGACAGGTTGAGGGTCTCGGCCACCACGCCCTGGCCCGCGAACGCGGCGTCGCCGTGCACCAGCACGGGAAGCACCGGGAACTCCTCGCCCCGGTTGAGTCGGTCCTGCTTCGCGCGGGTGATGCCTTCGAGGACCGGGTCGACGACCTCGAGGTGCGACGGGTTGGCCGCGACCGACACCTTGATGATGTCGCCGTTGTCGGAGGTGAACTCGCCCTCGACGCCCAGGTGGTACTTGACGTCGCCCGAGCCCTGCACGGTGCGCGGGTCGATGTTGCCCTCGAACTCGCGGAACACCTGGCCGGGCTTCTTGCCGGCGATGTTGACCAGCACGTTGAGACGGCCGCGGTGCGCCATGCCGATGCAGACCTCGTCGAGACCGTCGCCCGCGGCGGCCTCGCAGATCTCGTCGAGCAGCGGAACGGTGGTCTCGCCGCCCTCAAGGCTGAAACGCTTCTGACCGACGAACTTCGTCTGCAGGAAAGTCTCGAACGCCTCGGCCTGGTTCAGCTTGAGCAGGATGCGCAGCTGCTCCTCACGGTGTGGCTTGGTGTGGCCGATCTCGATGCGGTCCTGGAGCCATTGACGCTCGCCGGGGTCCTGGATGTGCATGTACTCCAGGCCGATGGTGCGGCAGTAGGAGTCGCGCAGGACCCCGAGGATCTCGCGCAACTTCATGAAGCGTTTGCCGGACTGGCTCGAGAACGACCCCGTGGCGAACTCCCGGTCGAGGTCCCACAGGGTGAGTCCGTGCGAGGCGGTGTCGAGGTCGGGGTGGCTGCGCTGCTTGTACTCCAGCGGGTTCGTGTCGGCCATCAGGTGGCCGCGCACCCGGAACGCGTGGATGAGCTCGAGCACGCGAGCCTGACGATGCACCTCGTCGTCGTGGCTGACGGCGATGTCCCGAGCCCAGCGAATGGGCTCGTACGGGATGCGGAGCGCGCGGAAGATCTCGTCGTAGAAGCCCTGCTCGCCAAGGATGAGCTCGTGGAGGCGGCGCAGGAACTCACCCGACTGGGCGCCCTGGATGACGCGGTGGTCGTACGTGGAGGTGAGCGTCATCATCTTCGAGACGGCCATCTGGGCGATCGTGTAGTCGGACGCGCCTTGGAACTCCGGCGGGTAGTCCATCGAACCCACGCCGACGATGACGCCCTGCCCGGACATGAGCCGCGGCACCGAGTGGTTGGTGCCGATGCCGCCCGGGTTGGTGAGGCTGGCCGTGGTGCCCATGAAGTCGGCGACCTCGAGCTTGTTGTCGCGGGCCTTGCGCACCATCATCTCGTAGGCCTGCCAGAACTCGGCGAAGCCCATCTTCTCGGCACCCTTGATGGAGGGCACCAGGAGCTGGCGCGTGCCGTTGGGCTTCTGCAGGTCGATCGCGAGGCCGAAGTTCACGTGCTCCGGCTTGAGCTGGGTGGGCTTGCCGTCGACGACTTCGTAGCCGGTGTTCATCTCCGGCATGGCGGAGAGGGCCTTGACGACGGCGTAGCCGATGAGGTGGGTGAACGACACCTTGCCACCACGCGCCCTGGCGAGGTGGTTGTTGATGACGGTCCGGTTGTCGAAGAGGAGCTTGACCGGAACCGCACGCACGCTGGTCGCGGTGGGGACGGTCAGGCTGGTGTCCATGTTCTGGACGGTGCGGGCCGCGGCTCCGCGCAAGGTGATCTTCTCGACCTCGCCGGGGTCGGACGCCTTCTTCTCGGGCTGCGGCGGCTCGGACTTCTCGGGTCCGGATCTTTCCTTGGCGGGCTCTCTCTTCTCGTCCTTCTCGTCCGAATCGTCCGGCTGCTTCTTCGCCTCGGGCTCGGACTTCTCGGTCTTCTCGGTCTTCTCGGTCTTCTCGGTCTTCTTCTCGTCTTTCGTGGACGGTTCCTCGGCCTTGGCGTGCTCGCTCTTCGGAGCCGGTTCGACATCCGGCTCCGGCTTGGGCTTCTCGGTCTTCTCGGTCGTGGGCGTGGCCGCGGTCGTCGTGGCGCTCGTGGCACCGCCGGCACCGTTGTCGGACGGTGCGTTGCCGTTCTCGAAGAACGTGGCCCAGGAGGCGTCGACCGACTTCGGGTCCTCTTGGTAGCGGTCGTACATCTCTTCGACGAGCCACTGGTTCGTGCCGAAGTCGGGGGTTGATGATTCTGCTGAGGACTCGGCCACGACCTCGATCGCCTCTTCCGTTCAGTGCCTGTGCGCTGGTGAAATCTCCGCCCTCAGGGTAGCGCGACACGCCAGCCGACAGCAGCCAGGTTCGTGCCTCCGAGAACGCACTCTCCACCGTGCCACGACAGCTCGGATCTCGGGGCGGTTTGCGGTGATCAGGTGACGATCTCGAGAGCCGGTTCTCGGGCGCAGAACAGGCCGAACGCCGCCGCCTCCTGCTCGATCGCCCGGTGCACCAGGGAGTCCAGCGGGACGCCCGGACGAACCGTGACGGTCACGCTCGAGGAGCGCATCGCGCGGGTCCACGATCCGGCGAGCCGACCGCGGACGAACAGCAGCCCACCGGCCCGCATGATCGTTCCGTACTTGTCCTCGAGATGGCTGTGGTCCGACGGGTCGCGGACGTACGAGATCAGCTCGTCGTAGTTGGACAGCAGCAGAGCCGGTGGAACGTCGACGGGTTCGGGGTCGTGGTCGGCCACGTGGACGGCGCCGTCGATGTCGACCGGCCGCAGATCCGCCAGGTCGATGGCCCGTCGCGCATCGGTGAGGGTGAGACTCGTCCACCACGCGAGGTCGCGAGCCTGGAACGGGCCGTGGCCACGGGCGTAGGTCTGGGCGATCCAGGCGAGGCGCTCGTCGGGAGTGCGCCGAGACGGGGGCAGGTCGGCCGCGATGTAGGTGTGCTGCTTTCCGCGCATCGGTCCGCTGACGGTCCGGCCGCTGATCTCGGCAGACATCACGATGTGCCCGAGGGCCGAGCCGGTGTGCTCGAAGCCCGCCGACTCGAGGCGTTGGGCGACCTCGGAGCGCGTGAGCGGTCCGTCGGACGCGACGGCGGCCGCCACGACGTCCGCCCCGGCGCGCATCCGGTCGTCCGTGAGGCCGATGGCGCGGTTGCCGGTGGAGAGCAGTCGATCGATGCGTGGCCCGGTGACCTCGAGCAGGTCCGTGAGGTCGGTCGACAGCACGTGATGCCACGTGGTGCGCAGCACGTGGGTGCGCACGAAGTCCCCTGTGGCGAACGCCCGCTCCACCGCCGGGAGAGATGCTCCGCAGCGGCGCCCGACTGACCACAGGGACATGCCGAGGTCCTGGGACTGGACCGCCCCCAGATGCCTGACGACGTCGGCCGGACTGGCCATGGGCTCGCCCGTCAACCGTTGTGGTCGCAGGCGTAGTGGTACGAGCGAGGCCTTCATGCGGTCGATCCTGCGCCATGGAGGCCCGATTTGTGCCGAGCGGGGCTTCGACACTGACCTACGCTTGGCCTCACCATGAAGGCCTGCCGTCAGCCCGTCGCCGCGCTGTCGTGCCTGCTGGCTCTCGTCCTGATCGTGTCCGGGTGCTCGTGGATGGGCGACCAGGACAAGCCGTCGGCCGCGCCGCCCAAGGACTGGGCCACGGTCAAGACCACCAGCGATGACGCCGGGATCCTGATCCAGAAGGTCACCTATCGGTCCGGAGACCTGACCATCGACGGACAGGTGTGCCGGCCGACGGGGAGGGGACCACATCCGGTCCTCATCTGGAACCACGGCGGATTTGCCGGCCTCGACGACTGGAACAACCCCGGTGGCTTCTGTGCCGTCGCGGCCAGGTCCGGGTGGGTCCTCGCGGAGTCGAGCTATCGCGGTGAGGACGGCTCGGACGGAGAGATCGAAATCTGTCTCGGCGAGGTCGACGACTCCCTGTCACTCCTGGAGACCGTGCTGGACCAGTCGTACGCCGATGCCGACCGAGTCGCCATGGTGGGCGTCTCGCACGGCGGCTGCATCACGACACGTGCGGTTCAGCAGGGAGCCCCCGTCCAGCTCGCCGTCGACGTCGCCGGGCCGTCGGACTGGGCGGAGCTCTGGACGTTCATGAACCGGGCGAAGGCGCGGCCCTCGACGCCCGCGAACGTGAAGTCGGTCTACTCGAGCTTGCTCGAGACCGTGGAGACGGCGATCGGGGGAACGCCGGCAGAACATCCGGAGCGATACGCGGAACGGTCTCCGATCCACAAGGCCGGAAGTATCGCCCAGGACAGCAAGGCTTTCCTCATCGTTCACGGAGGCGCGGACGTGGTCGTTCCGATTCAGCAGTCGTGCGACCTCGCGACGAGGATCGGCGACGTTCGGGCGTACCGCTTCGACAGGTCAGGAGCCGTGGCGAGTCAGCCTGTTGCCGGTTGTGAAGACCTGCCGTGGAGAGGCCCTCCGACGCCGGTTCCCGCCTTCGTCGGCGATCGATACCTCCTGGTCTACGACGGAGTCGACCACCTTCTCGTCGGCAAGAACTCCCCCCGCGTCCGGGCGGACTTCCTGGAGTTCATGGCGGCGAAGCTGACCGGCTGAAGAGTCAGGCGGAGTCGAGCGAGGCGTCGAGGCTGATGTCGACGCCGGTCAGGGCCTTGCTGATCGGACAGCCTTCCTTGGCTGCCTCGGCCACCTTCTGGAACCCGGCCTCGTCGATGCCGTCGACCTCGGCCCGGACGGTGAGGACGATTCCCGTGAGCCCCAAGGCGCCCTTGTCGTCGTACCCGACCGAGACGTCGGCCGTGACGTCCAGCGTCTGCGGTGTCGTGCCCTCCTTCTCCAACAGGCCCGCCAGAGACATGGAGTAGCAGCTCGAGTGGGCTGCTCCGACCAGCTCTTCGGGGCTGGTCGTGCCGTCCGCGTCGTCGGCTGCTCGCTTGGGGAACGAGACGTCGAAGGTGGCGAGACCGGAGCTGGTCAGCTCGACCTGGCCGGAGCCGTCCTTCAGTCCGCCGTCCCAGGCGGTGCGGGCGGTGCGTGTGGGCATGTCGGTTCCCCTCTCGTGGTGACTTCTGCGGCGACGCTATCGCGACCCTGTGCGACGCGCTGGTGACGTATGCGGGTGCGATGACGATGGCCGACCACGCGTCACTCGAACTGCGCCCCCGGCAGGATTCGAACCTGCGCTCCCGCCTCCGGAGGGCGGTGCTCTATCCCCTGAGCTACGGGGGCCTGTGGCCCACACGTCGGCATCCAGATGCGGCCAAGTGCGGTGCGAGCCTACCCCACGAGCACTACGGTGAGAGGCGTGCCCAGAGTGCTCGTCGTCGATGATGCGCCGTCGATCCGCCTCCTCATCCGGACGAACCTGGAGCTCGCCGGATTCGAGGTCGAGGAGTCCGTCGACGGCGTCGACTGCCTCGAGCGCCTGGCCGAGACCGACACCCTTCCGGACGTCGTGACCGTCGACGTGATGATGCCTCGGCAGGACGGTGTGGCCACCGCTGCGGCGATCAGGTCCGACCCGCGCACCGCCGACATCGGCATCGTCATGGTCACCACCCAGAACCATCCGGCCGACGTCCAGCGGGGCATGCGGGCCGGGGTCGATGCGTACGTCACCAAGCCGTTCGATCCCGACGACCTGGTCGACACGGTGCGCAACACCGTCCACCTCCGCGCACGCGACTGAGGGGCCAGACCGGCCGATAGGCTGGTCCGGTGACTCCCGACCAGCTCTCCGACGTGTTCGTCGCTGCCCTCACGGACCTCGTGTCCGAGGGTGTCGTCGTGCTGCCCGACGGGGTGCCGTCGCACGTGCTGGTGGAACGTCCGAAGGTCCGAGAGCACGGCGACTACGCCACGAACGTCGCGCTGCAGCTGTCCAAGAGGGCAGGGCTGAATCCGCGCGACCTCGCCACGATGCTGGCCGAGCGGCTGACCGAGCACGACGGTGTCGCCTCGGCCGAGGTCGCCGGCCCCGGGTTCCTCAACGTACGGGTCGCCGCCGGAGCCCAGGGAGTTGTGGCAGCCGATGTCGTCGGCGCCGGCGACGCCTATGGCACGAGCGATGTGAACGCCGGTCGCAGCATCAACCTCGAGTTCATCAGCGCCAACCCGACCGGTCCTCTGCACCTCGGCCACACCCGGTGGGCGGCCGTCGGCGACGCGATCGCCCGCGTGCTCGAGGCCACCGGCGCGGCGGTCACCCGCGAGTTCTACATCAACGACCGCGGCGCCCAGATGGACAAGTTCGGCGCGTCGCTCAGGGCCCGCGCCCATGGTCAGGAACCACCCGAGGACGGCTACCACGGCAAGGACATCGCCGAGCTCGCCGCGCGTGTCGTCGCGCACGTACCGGCCGTGATCGAGCAGGACGACGACAAGCAGCTCGCCACGTTCCGCGACGTCGGGTACCAGTTCCAGCTCGCCGAGCAGAAGGCTGAGCTCGACGAGATGCACACGCATTTCGACGTCTGGTTCTCCGAGCACTCCCTCCATGAATCGGATGCGGTCGAGCACGGTTTCGCGAGGCTGGAGGAACAAGGTCATCTCTACGAGTCCGACGGCGCCACGTGGATGCGCACCACCGACTTCGGCGACGACAAGGACCGCGTGCTCGTGCGCAGCGACGGCGCCCTCACCTACTTCGCGTCCGACACCGCGTACTACGTGAACAAGCGCGAGCGTGGCTTCGACCCGTGCATGTACCTCCTGGGTGCCGACCACCACGGCTACGTCGGCCGGCTCACGGCGATGGCGGCCTGCGTCGGCGACACCCCGGGCGAGCAGCTCGAGGTGCTCATCGGCCAGCTCGTCAAGATCCTCCAGGACGGTGCTGAGCTGAAGCTCTCCAAGCGCGCGGGCACCGTCGTGACGCTGCGCGAGCTGATCGACCTCATCGGCGTCGACCCGCTGCGCTACACCCTCATCCGTTACCCGGTCGACTCCCCGCTGACACTCGACGTCGCCGAGATGACCGCCAAGAACAACGACAACCCGGTCTACTACGTCCAGTACGCGCACGCGCGGCTCGCCAGCATCATGCGCAACGCGGCCGACCTGGGCGTGCTCGTCGACCTCGACGGGTTCGACCCGAACCAGCTCGCCACCGACCGGGAGGGCGATCTGCTGCGTGCCCTCGCCGAGTATCCGCGGGTCGTGGCGCGGGCCGCCGAGCTGCGCGAGCCGCACCGCGTCTCTCGCTACCTCGAGGACACCGCCTCGACCTTCCACAAGTTCTACGACACCTGTCGGGTGCTGCCGCAGGGTGACGAGGACACCACCGACCTGCACCGCGCCCGACTCGTCCTCGTCGGGGCCACCCGTCAGGTGCTCGCCAACGGCCTCACGCTGCTCGGCGTCGGCGCACCCGATCGGATGTGAAGGAGAAGACATGCGATCGCACGAGGCAGGGGCCCTGCACGGTCAGGCCGGCGACCGGGGTCCGGCGTGGTTGCGGGTGCCCGAGGATGCCGACGAGCTGGTGTCGCACCTCTGGGCGTCCGGCGTCTCCAAGGTCGACGGCGTGCTCACCGTGGCGGGGGAGTCCGCTGCCGATCTCGCCGCCGAATTCGGCACACCGCTGTACGTCGTCGACGAGGACGACTTCCGTGCGCGTGCTCGCGCGTTCCGCGACGCCTTCAGTGCTGGTCCCGGTGGGGTCGCCGACGTCTACTACGCCGGTAAGGCCTTCCTGTGCGTGGCCACCGCGCGATGGATCGCCGAGGAGGGCCTGAGTCTCGACGTGTGCACCGGCGGCGAGCTGGCCGTCGCCCTGCGCGCTGAGTTCCCGCCGAACCGCATCGGGCTGCACGGCAACAACAAGTCGGTCCACGAGCTGCGGCGCGCGCTCGAGGCGGGCGTCGGGCGCATCATCGTCGACTCCACCGAGGAGATCGACCGTCTGGCAGCACTCACCGCAGAGCTCGGCGTCGAGGCACCGGTCATGGTGCGGGTGACCGCCGGCGTCGAGGCGCACACGCACGAGTACATCTCCACGTCGCACGAGGACCAGAAGTTCGGGTTCTCGATCAATGCCCACCACGATCGACCAAGCGACGCTCTGGCTGCGGTTCGCCGTGTGCTGGGCGAGCCCGGCCTGCGGTTGCTCGGGCTGCACTCGCACATCGGCTCACAGATCTTCGTCACCGACGGGTTCGAGGTGGCCGCGCGGCGGGTCCTGCGTCTGCACGCCGACATCGCGACGACGCTCGGCGTCGACCTCCCCGAGCTCGACCTCGGTGGGGGCTTCGGCATCGCGTACACCACCCAGGACGATCCGTCGTCGCCCGAGGACCTCGCCCGCGGACTGCGCAAGATCGTCGACGACGAGTGCGCTGCCATGGAGGTTGCCGTGCCACGGCTCTCGGTCGAGCCGGGTCGCGCCATCGCCGGCCCGTCGACGTTCACGCTGTACGAGGTCGGTACCACCAAGGAGGTCGCGCTCGACGGCGGCGCGTCCCGCCGCTACATCTCCGTCGACGGTGGCATGAGCGACAACATCAGGCCGGCGCTCTACAGCGCCGACTACTCGTGCACCGTGGCGTCTCGGTCGTCGGACGTACCCGCCGTGCTGAGCCGCGTGGTCGGCAAGCATTGCGAGTCCGGCGACATCGTCGTCAAGGACGAGTACCTGCCGGGCGACGTGCGAGCGGGCGACCTGCTCGCCGTCCCGGGAACCGGCGCGTACTGCAGGTCGCTGGCCAGCAACTACAACCACGTGCCGCGCCCGGCTGTGGTGGCCGTCCGCGTCGGTGAGGCCAGGCTGCTGCTCCGCCGCGAGACCGAGCACGACCTCCTCGCACTCGACCAGGGTTAGGCCGGCTCCAACCCGCGCCGCGGCCCTGGGCCGAATCGCGCGAGCGCGTCTCC
Source organism: Aeromicrobium sp. (assembly GCA_051005615.1). GTDB lineage: Bacteria > Actinomycetota > Actinomycetes > Propionibacteriales > Nocardioidaceae > Aeromicrobium. The sequence continues at coordinate 7,353 of JBPCJE010000032.1, read as the reverse complement.
GCCGTTGTACACGGCGCAGGTCCGCAGCGACAGGCAGCCGCAGCCGATGCAGCCGTCGAGGTTGTCGCGCAGGTTTTGCAGTCGTGCGATGCGGCCGTCGAGGTCGGCGCGCCATCGCTCGGACAGTCGCGCCCAGTCGGCGGACGACGGTGTCCGTTCTTCGGGCAGGGAGCCGAGAGCCTCGCCGATGTCGTGCAAGGAGATGCCCAGTCGCTGGGAGAACCGCACGAACGCGACCCGGCGCAGCACGTCGCGGTGGTAACGGCGCTGGTTGCCACTCGTGCGCCGGCTCGTGATGAGGCCCTCGCGCTCGTAGAAGTGCAGGGCGGACACCGAGACACCGGCGCGTTCCGCCACGTCGCCGGGCGAGAGCTCGTGTTGTCGCATCGTGAGGTTTGACACGAGGTTTCACCTCCAGACCTCAAGCTTACCTGAGGTCTTGCAACAGGTGGGTCAGCCGACGCAGACCGTGACGGCCCCGGGTTCGGTCGTGGACTTCCTGGCGACCTCCACCCCGTCGACGACGATCGTGCAGGTGGCGCGGTTCGCACTGCCCGGAAGGTTGCCCGGGAGCTGAATCGCGAGGGCAGCCATCGGGAACCTGCCCTTGACGGTGCGAGTCGCCGTGTACGTCCTGATGACCGCTCGCTGGGTCCTCTTGCCGTCGCGGTAGGAAACCCCCACGTTCGCCACCCCGTCGGCTGAGACGCGGACCGTGACCTTGCGCCGACCACTGGTGCCGAAGCCGGTGGCGAACGGGTCGGACAGATCCACGGTCTTCTCGCGGCCGTCCTTGAGCTTCCCGAGCTCTCCCGATCCCTTGTCGTCCGGGTCGATCGGCGCGAGGGGGTCGATGACCTGGTCGCGGCTCGGGCTGCCGGTGGTCCCGTCGGACGAGGCAGCGGTTTCGTCGAGCGAGCCCGACTCCTTCAACGCGTTGAGGGTGAAAGTCACGATCAGCGCAATCACCACTACCAGGACGACGACCGCCCATCGGGGCAGAACCGGCATCCGCAGGTCACGCATCTGCATTCGGGAACCATACCGATCGGGCCGGGGAGGACGTCCATCCTGATGTTCACGACGGTACGCGGTGCCGGGCTATGGACGGGGTGCTGCGCCGATACCCTTGACCGGTGAGCCTTTCGCCCCACGGCAGCCTGCCCCATTCCGAACAGCACGGCATCGACCGACCACTGAGGGTCGCGCTGCTGGGCTGCGGCGTGGTGGGCACGGAAGTGGCTCGCCTGCTCACGCGGGACGCAGCCGAGCTCGCGCACCGGGTCGGGTGCCCGATCGAGCTGGCCGGCATCGCAGTCCGGAGGATAGACCGCGAACGTGCGGTCGACCTGCCCATGGCTCTTTTCACCACCGACGCCGCCGGGCTCGTCTCCCGAGGCGACATCGACGTCGTTATCGAGGTCATCGGCGGCATCGAGCCGGCCCGTGAGCTCATCCTGAGCGCGCTCGAGCACGGTGCCTCGGTCGTCACGGCCAACAAGGCGCTGCTCGCCGAAGACGCGGCCACGCTCTACGAAGCCGCCGAGAAGGCCGAGCGGGACCTCGCGTTCGAGGCCGCGGTGGCCGGCGCCATCCCGATCGTCCGTCCGTTGCGTGAGTCGCTCGCCGGTGACGCCGTCACGCGTGTGCTCGGGATCGTCAACGGCACCACCAACTTCGTGCTCGACGCGATGACCACCACCGGGGCGGGTTTCTCGGAGGCGCTCGACGAGGCCCAGCGGCTCGGCTATGCCGAGGCCGACCCCACTGCCGACATCGAGGGCTTCGACGCCGCCTCCAAGGCGGCCATCCTGGCCGGGCTCGCCTTCCACACCCGCGTCTCGATCGGCGACGTCCACCGTGAGGGCATCACCGAGGTCACAGCGGCCGACGTCGCCTCGGCGCGCGAGATGGGCTGCGTCGTCAAGCTGCTGGCCATCTGCGAGAAGCTCGACACCCCGAACGGTCCGGCCGTCTCGGCCCGCGTGCACCCGGCGATGATCCCCGACACCCACCCGCTCGCGAGCGTCCGCGGCGCGTACAACGCGGTGTTCGTCGAGAGCGAGGCCGCCGGCCAGCTGATGTTCTACGGACCCGGCGCCGGTGGTGCACCCACTGCGAGCGCCGTGCTCGGCGACGTCGTGTCGGTCGCTCGCAACCGCGTCCGCGGTGTCGTCGGCCCCGGCGAGTCGACCCACGCCGAGCTCGAGGTCCTCGACATGGGCCAGGCCCGCACGAGGTATCACATCGCGATCGACGTCGACGATCGCGCGGGCGTCCTCGCCACCGTGGCCCACGCGTTCGCCGAGTACGACGTCTCGATCAAGACCGTCCGCCAGGAGGGCCACGGCTCGGACGCCCAGCTCGTCATCGTCACGCACGAGGCCGACGACGCGGCCTTGGCCGCCACCGTCGCCGCGCTGCGCGGACTCGACATGGTGCGCGACGTCTCGTCGGTCATGCGGGTCGAAGGGGTGTCCTGATGGCGCGTCTGTGGCGGGGCGTCATCGAGGAGTACCGCGAGTGGCTGCCCGTCGACGAGCACACTCCCGTGATCACGCTGGGTGAGGGCGGCACCCCGCTCGTGCACTCGGCCTGGCTCTCCGGGGTCGTCGGTGGCGACGTCTGGCTCAAGGTCGAGGGCGACAACCCCACCGGCTCGTTCAAGGACCGTGGCATGACCGCGGCCATCTCGGTGGCCGCCGGTGAGGGCGCCAAGGCGGTCGTCTGCGCCTCCACCGGCAACACGTCGGCGTCGATGACCGCCTACGCGGCCCGCGCCGGACTCACCCCGATCGTCCTGGTGCCGCACGGCCGCATCGCCGCGGGCAAGATGGCGCAGACCGTCATGCACGGAGCCGAGGTCATCCAGGTGCGCGGCGGGTTCGACGAGTGCCTGCAGATTTCTCGTGAGCTGGCCGAGCAGTACCCGGTCGCGCTGGTGAACTCGGTCAACCCGGTGCGACTGCAAGGTCAGAAGACGGCGGCGTTCGAGATCATCGACGCACTCGGTCACGCTCCCGACATGCATGTCCTGCCAGTGGGCAACGCCGGCAACATCTCGGCCTACTGGATCGGGTTCAAGCAGTACGCGAAGGCCGGTCTTGCCGACCGCACACCTCGACTCTGGGGCTTCCAGGCCGCCGGCGCCGCTCCGATCGTGCTCGGCAAGCCCATCGCCGACCCCGAGACCGTCGCCTCGGCCATCCGCATCGGTAATCCGGCGTCTTGGTTGCTCGCCGAGACAGCCCGCGACGACTCCGGCGGTCGGATCGACGCAGTTTCCGACGAGCAGATCCTGACTGCGCAACGCGAGCTGAGCTCGCGCGAGGGTGTCTTCGTCGAACCCGCGTCGGCCGCTGGTGTGGCCGGGCTGATCGCAGCCGCAGCAGCCGGTGACGTCGAGCCCGGGCTCACGATCACGGTCACCGTCACCGGGCACGGCTTGAAGGACATCGAGACGGCGCTGACGGGTGTCGAGTCCATCGTCGACTCGGTCATCGACGTCGACGTGCGCGAAGCCGCAGTGATCGCCGGCCTGGCATGAGCACTGCATGAATCTCTTCACCGGGCCGGTCGCGGTCCGGACGCCTGCCTCTGCCGCGAACCTCGGGCCCGGCTACGACACGCTCGGTCTGGCGCTCGCGATGCACGACCGCCTCGAGGCCGAGATCCTCGTTGACGGGCTCGAGGTCGTCGTGAACGGCGAGGGCGCCGACGACGTCCCGCGCGATCGCGACCATCTGGTCGTCCGCGCCATGGACGCCGCGTTCGACCTGATCGGCGAGCGCCCGGCTGGTCTGCGTCTGACCTGCGACAACACCATTCCCCATGCCCGCGGCCTCGGGTCGTCATCCGCAGCGATCGTCGGCGGCGTCGTGCTGGCCCGTGCCCTGGTCGACGGCGGTCAGCAACGACTCGACGACACAGCAGCGTTCCAGCTGGCCGCCGACCTCGAGGGCCACCCCGACAACGTGGCTGCCGCGATGTTCGGGGGGTTCACCATCGCCTGGCTCCAGGGCGAGGTCGCGTCGGCGCAGCGGCTCGACGTCACCGCGCGAGTGACGGTCCTCGTTCCGCCCGACCCGGTCCCGACCGAAGCCGCACGCGGCCTGCTGCCGGATCAGGTCGCCCACCGTGACGCAGCCGCCAACTCGGCGCGAGCCGCACTCCTCGTCGCGTCCCTCACCGGCGACCCCACCCACCTGCTCGCCGCCACCGAGGACTTCCTGCACCAGTCGTACCGGGCAGAAGCGATGCCGGAGTCGTACGAGCTGGTCCAGGGTCTGCGGTCGGCCGGAGTACCGGCCGTCATCTCCGGAGCCGGCCCGAGCGTGCTCGCGTTCGGTCGGGGACTCGAGGGCGTCGTGCCGACCGGCTGGGCCGCGCACGAGCTCGATGTCGAGCCGCGCGGCGCGTACGTGGACGTTCCCGAATAGGGGAATGCGCGGCCCGTCGGGGGTGTTACAGTTGATGACGTCGGAGTCGAGTCCATCTCCCCGACAAGTCTCATTCACTCAGCCCGTCCAACGGGCTCCAGCCTGTTGACGAGGCGCACCCCTGAGATCCGGGTACCCCGGAAGGTGTGGCTTCAGCAAAGGAACCCACGTGTCAGACACCACGACCCAGCCCGTCCCGCCTGCTGCAGAGCAGCCCGCACCCCGTCGCAGCGGCGGTGCACTGGGCGGCAAGGTGCTCGCCGAGCTCCAAGAGATCGCCGGCGGACTCAACATCTCCGGCGCGTCCAAGATGCGCAAGGGCGAGCTGATCGACGCCATCAAGGCCGCCCAAGGCGGAGCCGGCAAGACCCCGAACGGCTCGACGTCCGAGCCGGCCCCGAAGGCCGCGCCCAAGGCTCAGCCCCTGGGCGACACCGACGAGACGTTCACCACGCCCGACACCGATCAGTCGGAGTCTCCCCCGCAAGAGGGTGGTACCCCCAGCCCTCAGAACGACCAGAAGAACGACGATCGCCTGCAGAACGACCAGACCAACGACGGTGGCAACCAGGGCGGCAACCGCAACCAGGGCGGCAACCGCAACCAGGGCGGCGACCGGACCCAGGGTGGCAACCGCAACCAGGGTGGCAACCAAGGCGGCGGTGGCAACCGCAACCAGGGAGACGCCCAGAGCGGTGGTAACCGCAACGACGACGACGAGCTCGGCGGCGGTCGCCGGCGCAATCGTCGGGGTCGCAACCGCGGCAACCGCGGATCCGAGGGCGAGCCGACCTACACCGAGGACGACGTCCTCGTCCCGGCGGCCGGCATCCTCGACATCCTCGACAACTACGCGTTCGTGCGGACGACCGGCTACCTGCCGAGCGAGAACGACGTCTATCTCTCCCTCTCGATGGTCCGCAAGTGGGGGCTTCGCAAGGGCGACGCCGTCGTCGGACAGGTGCGGCAGCCGCGCGAGGGCGAGCGCAAGGAGAAGTTCAACCCGATGGTGCGGGTCGACTCGGTCAACGGCATGACGATCGACGAGGCCCAGAAGCGCATCGACTTCTCCAAGCTCACGCCGTTGTTCCCCACGGAGCGGCTGCGCCTCGAGACCGAGCCGCACATCATGACCACGCGGATCATCGACATCATGTCGCCGATCGGCAAGGGTCAGCGCGGACTCATCGTGTCGCCTCCCAAGGCCGGCAAGACGATGATCATGCAGGCCGTCGCCAACGCGATCGCCGAGAACAACCCCGAGTGTCACCTGATGGTCGTCCTCGTCGACGAGCGTCCCGAAGAGGTCACGGACATGCAGCGGACGGTCAAGGGCGAGGTCATCGCCTCGACGTTCGACCGTCCGGCCTCCGACCACACCACCATCGCCGAGCTCGCGATCGAGCGGGCCAAGCGGCTCGTCGAGCTGGGCCACGACGTGGTGGTGCTGCTCGACTCGATCACCCGCCTCGGCCGTGCCTACAACCTCGCGGCCCCGGCGAGCGGACGCATCATGTCCGGTGGCGTCGACTCCTCGGCGCTGTACCCGCCCAAGAAGTTCTTCGGCGCGGCACGCAACATCGAGGACGGCGGCTCCCTGACGATCCTCGCCACCGCGCTGGTCGAGACCGGCTCGCGCATGGACGAGGTCATCTTCGAGGAGTTCAAGGGCACCGGAAACATGGAGCTGCGGCTGCGTCGCGACTTCGCCGACAAGCGCATCTTCCCGGCCATCGACGTCGACGCGTCGAGCACCCGCCGCGAGGAGCTGCTGATGGCCAAGGACGAGCTCGCGGTCGTCTGGAAGCTGCGTCGGGTGCTGTCCGGCCTCGAGGGCCAGCAGGGCCTCGAGCTCATGCTCGACCGGCTCAAGAAGTCGGCCAGCAACATCGAGTTCCTCATGTCGATCAACAAGACGATGCCGCACAGCACGTCCAACGGCGACGACTGAACCTCCTCCAGATGTGTGACGGGATGGTTGGTCTGCGACCTGTGGAGCCCACCCGTAGGGTTTCGGCATGACCACTGCGTACGACTTCTCGGCCACCGCCATCGACGGCGTCGAGCGGCAGCTCACCGACTACAAGGGTCAGGTGATCCTCGTCGTCAACACCGCCTCCCAGTGCGGCTACACGGGTCAGTACAAGGGACTCGAGGAGCTCTACCGGACCTACGCCGAACAGGGCTTGGTGGTGCTCGGCTTCCCGTGCGACCAGTTCGGCAACCAGGAACCGGGCGATGAGGAGGAGATCGTCACCTTCTGCGAGCGCAACTTCGGTGTCACGTTCCCGCTCTTTGCCAAGATCGACGTCAACGGCAGCGAGGCCCACCCGTTCTACCGGTGGCTGCGCAAGGAGAAGGGCGGTGTCGTCGGCAACAAGATCCGCTGGAACTTCACCAAGTTCCTGATCGACACCGAGGGCAACGTCGTCAAGCGTTACGGCACCACCACCACACCGGACAACATCGCCGACGACATCGAGCGTCTGCTGCCGGCGTAGCCGCGGTCCGACGGAATATCCGAGTTTCGGATTTCGCTATGCCCGGTGTCATCTGGCACCATTGATCCTTGCTTCTGGTTCACGGTCCGCGACGCGGAACGACCCAGCGGCCACGAGAGGACTCCATGAAGCGCGACATCCACCCTGAGTACGTCGAGACCAAGGTCACCTGCACCTGCGGCAACTCGTTCACCACCCGGAGCACCGCCACCGAGGGCACCATCCGCTCCGAGGTGTGCTCGGCCTGCCACCCGTTCTACACGGGCAAGCAGAAGATCCTCGACACCGGCGGGCGCGTGGCCCGGTTCGAGAAGCGCTACGGCAAGAAGTAGCTTCCGCACGGCGGCAGTCCAACCCATCGAGGAGGGAAAGGCGCGATCCTCCGTCCCCCCGTACAACACAAAAAAGGGGGG